>JBNATU010000027.1:0-40574 GCA_049701195.1 Neomoorellaceae bacterium | reverse complement strand
CAGGTGGTCAACTTTTAAGAGATCAAGTGGTCAACTTTTCGATTGACAAATACAATTTTGCTTAGGGTTATGTTCACGATTATAGCCACCTTGCTTTTAAGAATACCCTATCTTAGCGCCATAGGTGGAGCTATTTTGCTGTTTATCACTTGGAAGCTGGTAAAAGAGGAAGAAGAGAAAGAAAGAGTAGCCTCGAGCACGCGTTTTTGGAACGCGGTAATCACTATAATGGTAGCCGATCTCTCCATGGCTTTTGATAACGTGATGGGGGTAGCGGGGGCAGCACACGGGAATGTTTGGCTAGTTATTTTTGGGTTGGCCTTGAGTATCCCCATATTGGTAGCTGGGAGCAACTGGCTGGCCGTGCTAATGAACAGGTACCCGCTCATAATCTACATCGGTGCGGGTGTGCTGGCTCATACAGCGCTTAAGATGATTTTTCATGATGGAGGGCTGGCCTTAGTAGAACATATAGAACTCATCCTGGCCGGGGTAATTCCAGCTGTGGCAGGTCTAGGAGTGGTAGCGTGGGGTGCGGTGGAGATCAAAAGGAGACAGCGGGGGAATCGGACGGCCTTTTCCGGGCAGGCCTGCCAAAAGTCCCGGTTGTAATTGATGAAGCAGGTGAAGCAATAGGAAAGTTCTTGCTAGAGGCTGGCTGCGCAGCTAATAGGAGTTTTTGTAAATGTAAATATTATACTCTCTTGGGGAGGTGATGACCTCTTTCGGTCTTTTACGGATATTACCCTACTATGTCGATGGCCCTGATAGGGCTCCAGGCTATCTGCGGGAAGTGACCTTTAGTCCTTTAGAAAGATTATAAGAAATTGCAAAGGAGGTTCAAGGGAAAAAATGGAACGCTGGCGGAAACCAGTGGGCATGTTACTTATGGTGTTGGCCGTTATATGGTTGATGACCGGCTGTGGGCGCAGTTCCTCGCAGACCGGTGAGGGCTCGGCGGGAGGAAAGAAAGTTAATTTTCCGGAAAAACCTATTAACATTATTGTGCCCTATGCAGCTGGTGGGTCTACTGATGCTCTGGCCAGAGCAGTGGAGAAAGTCTGGTCCAAGTATTGTAACCAGCCCGTAGTGATTGTTAATAAGGCCGGTGCCGGCGGAGTGGAAGGAAGAGACTTCGTCAAAAAATCCAGCCCTGATGGCTACACCCTGATGATAGGGTACGGGTCGGGAGAAGATATGTGGGGTCCCCAGTTGCAGCAGATGCCTTACGACCCATTAAAGGATTTTGTCGCCGTATCGAGACTTTCCATTCATTCCACCATAATTTGCGTCCCGGCCAGTTCTCAATTTAAAACCCTTAAAGAATTAATAGATTGGGCCAAAGCGAGCAAGCAACCTGTTACCGCTGCTGTATCGACCGCTACTGGCAATGTGAATATTACCATGAGAGGCATAGGTAAGGTGACGGGAATCAATATAGTGCCCATACCCCACCAGGGTGGCGCTCAAGCGGTTACCACTTTAGTCGGCGGTCACGCTATGATAGGAGGGGGGTCTGCCAATGAAGTCATGACTCATATAAAGGCGGGCAGGCTGAGGGCACTGGCGGTAGATTTGCCGCAGCGCGATCCATGTTGGCCGGACGTTCCTACCTTAAGAGAACAGAGTGTTGACTTCCATAGCTGGGGTTCGATTAAGGGAGTCGCTGCGCCTGCGGGGACGCCTAAAGAGGTTATTGATTACCTAGACGGCATATTCAAAAAGATCTCTGAAGACCCTGATTTTAAGAAGACCATGAACGATTTGGCCCAGCCTATCCTCTACCAAGGGGCTGACGAGTTCGCCAAGTTTCTTAAGGAAGTCTATGAGTATAACGGTAAACTAATCAAAGAACTCGATATCCGTATTCAGTAAAGCTCCCTTCCAGGCAAGGGGCCTTAAATAATCCTTCCCGCAGATAGCCTTATCACCCTAAGTACGTTCTTTAGTATTTCCGAAGTATTTCCGAAAAAGGAGTTGCTGCTCATGAAGCCTGAAATGTCTTCGCGAGAACGATTCCTAACGGCCTTACAAAGAAAACAGCCGGACCGGGTGCCGTGGTTTGAAAGTTATGTTCACCCGGGGTTGGCCGACCGGATTGTGGGCCGCAAAACCGTATTGCTTCCAGGCTGGCGCATTTCGCCGGATCTTTATCCAATACTCTGCTTGGACACCATAACGTATGATTTCCGCCCGCCGTACTTTGTAATCATGGAGAAACATGGAGATGTAGAGCAGATAAAAGAAAGCCTGCTCAAGACGAAGGACGATTTAAAGGCTTTGAAGGAATTTCTGCCGGACCCCGAAAATCCGGACCTTTACACCAGAGCTAAGGAATTACTTACCTTTGCCCGCAAAAATGAGCTGGCGGCAGTGGCCGGCGTTCGTCTGGGCTTAGCTAATACTTACAACAGTATGGGCTACGAAAATTTCTGTTATGCTCTGTACGACGACCCTGACTTTATAGAAGAGACTATGGAAATAATCGGCGAGTGGTGCATAAAGGTTATCCAACGGGTGAACGATTTGGGCTTTGATGCCGTCTACATTACTGAAGACGTGGCTTTCAAATGGGGGCCGATGTTTTCGCCAGAGCAATTCAGGAAATATATGCTGCCGCATATGAAAAAGGTCGCCGAGCATATAGCTTTGCCTCGCATATATCATACTGACGGCAATCCTCTGCCGTTATTAAACGATTTGCTGGAACTGGACATCTGGGCTATAGCCAATTTAGAGCCGGGAGCGGTGGATATTTTCCAGGTGAAGGAGGAGTGGGGGGACCGTCTTTGCTTGGTGGGCAACATGGACCTGCACTACACGCTACCCATGGGCACGCCAGAGGAGACTGTGCTGGAGGCCAAAGAGAAGTTGGAGAGAGTCGGCAAGGGGGGAGGCTACATTATTTCCAGCGCTAATGGATTGACAGGGTATTGCAAGGCTGAGAACGTACTGGCCTTAAATGGGGCCATACTCAGATACGGTTGGTCCAGGTGAAGATGGACCTGCCGAGAAGGCTCGATGCTTCGGTTTCTCTATAGGCAAGTTTTATCCGGGTATGCTAGAATGATTTTTGGGAAGGCCTGACACGGTATGGCGCTAATATAGCTGCCTTTAACTTTGCACTCACCAAATACAGCACATCTAGAATCTAGCTAAGGAATCTAGCCTAAGGAGGAGTATAAACATGCCCCGATTTGCCGCCAATTTAACCATGCTGTTCACCGAAGTACCGTTTTTAGAAAGGTTTAAGGCCGCCCGCGAGGCCGGGTTCAGGTCGGTGGAATTTCTATTTCCCTACGAGTACGAAATGAGCCAGATAAGGAAACTGGTAGAGAAGAACGGACTTCAAGTAGTACTCTTTAACCTACCTGCCGGCGACTGGGCGGCGGGCGACCGGGGGATAGCGTGCGACCCGGGACGCCAAGAAGAATTCCGCACAGGAGTACAGCAAGCCCTGGCCTGGGCGCGCGAGTTAGGCGTACCCCGCCTGAACTGCCTGGCGGGCAAAGCCGTATCCTCCAGCTCCCAGGAACAACAGTGGCGGACCCTGGTGGACAACCTGCGCTATGCAGCCGAACTCCTGGGTGCGCACGGGATAAACCTCATGATAGAGCCCATCAACCGCTACGACATGCCCGGCTTCATCCTCAACACTTCCCGGCAGGCGCTAGAACTCATAGCACAAATAAACCTACCCAACGTGTACCTGCAATACGACATATATCATGCCCAAAGAGAAGAAGGCGACCTGACCAACACCTTACGGGAACACCTCCAGAAGATAGGCCACATACAAATTGCCGACAATCCCGGGCGGCACCAGCCGGGCACAGGAGAAATAAACTATCCCTTTATCCTAAAAGAACTCGACAAACTAGAGTATAAAGGCTATGTATCCCTGGAATACCTTCCCCAGCCGGACACCCTAACCTCCTTACAATGGATTACCGCCTACGGCTATAGCCTGAGCTAGAACAGTAATACCCTGATTTTCAAAAACAATTATCTAGAATTTTACAACCCCCAATCGCCATAACCGTAAATACCGAACCGACAACCTCGAGAAGCACACAACTTAGCATCCATAACCATAACCTTAATCCAAGAAAGGAGCAGGAGTGCATGAAAAAAATCGGTTTTATCGGACTGGGCATCATGGGCAAACCCATGAGCAAAAACCTCATCAAAGCCGGCTATAAACTAGTAGTCTACGACATTGTACGGGAGGCCGTAGAGGAAGTAGTAGCGGCCGGAGCCGAACCTGCCGGCTCACCGCGGGAGATAGCCGAGCGCTGTGACAAATTCATCACCATGCTGCCCAACTCCCCCCAAGTAAAAGAAGTAGCTCTAGGTCCTAATGGACTAATCGAAGGAGCGCGGCCCGGTTCCATACTGATCGACATGAGCTCCATAGACCCCCAGGTAACCAAAGAGATAGCCGCCAAGCTGGCCGAAAAAGGCGTACGCATGTTAGACGCCCCCGTAAGCGGTAGCGAGCCCAAAGCCATAGAAGGCACCCTGGCCATCATGGTAGGCGGGAAACAGGAAGACTTTGAGGAATGCTATGAAATTCTTAAAGCCATGGGGAGCTCCGTAGTACGGGTAGGAGAGATAGGCGCGGGTAACGTAACCAAACTGGCCAACCAGATCATAGTAGCCCTCAACATAGCCGCCATGTCCGAGGCCCTGGTACTGGCCACCAAAGCCGGAGTAGACCCCGAACTGGTGTACCAGGCCATCCGGGGAGGGCTGGCCGGCAGTACCGTACTGGACATGAAGGCGCCCATGGTCATCTCCCGGAACTTCAAACCCGGGTTTCGGATAAACCTGCACATAAAAGATCTGGCCAATGCACTGGCGGCGGCCCACGAGACAGGAGTTCCCCTACCCTTGACCTCGGTAGTCATGGAGATCCTCCAGGCTCTCAAGGTGGAGGGGCTGGGGGATGCCGACCATAGCGCCATAGTGCGTTTCTACGAGAAGCTGGCGCAGGTGGAGGTCAAGAAGGAGAAGAGCTAGGTTCTTTCCTAACGGTCCAGGCCTCGTGACTGACCCAAGCAGGCCTGGACCTGGCTTGGTAAGTCCTAAGAATTAATGTAGAGACTAATGCAGAGACCAGGATGTGTATCGCCATGAAAGAAAAGTTACTGATCCGCAAAAAGAAATTATATGAAGAGGTCATCGAGAGCATGACCGGCCTCCTTAAAAGCGGGGAGTATAAGGTGGGGGATCGCCTGCCCTCGGTTCAGGAGTTAAGTGAAATGTTCGGGGTAGGCAAACCTACTCTCCGTGAAGCCCTCTCGGTCCTGGCCTCCAGCGGAGTCTTAGAAATCAGACACGGCAATGGGATTTTTGTTAAGCGATTGCCGGTAGAACCCCAAGATTTTTTACCCAAGTTAAGCGAAGTAGACATTGAGAGCCTGCTGTTTTGGCTAGAATTCCGCCGGGCTATAGAAGTGGAGGCCGCCGGTCTGGCGGCCGAGAGGCGCGAGGATGAGGACCTGGAGGCCATGGAGGCAGCGGAGAGACAGGTAGAAGAAGAGGCTGCTCAGGGACGCGTAACGGCCGATACCGACTACCGGTTTCACCATTGTATAGCTCTCGCTACCCATAATCCAGTATTCATTCAGTCGGCGGCCACTATCGCCCATATTTTACAGGAATACTGGCGATTGAGCTTGAGCCATGCCCGAGGCCTACCGTGGCACCGGGAGCTGGTGAGCGAGGAACACCGTAAGATTATTGAAGGTATACGCAGAAGGCGGCCCCGGGAGGCCCGGCAGGCCATGCTGGAGCACATCAACAACGTAGAGAAGAGGGTAAGATTGCTGGAGAGATTAATTAAAGGTGAGGAGGAGCAATAAACTCTATTTAAGGATCTTGGACACCTCCTCTACCGGACGGCGGGGACGGGGAGAAGGGGCCTGGGCGGGATAACCCAAGGGTACCAGAGCTACCGGCCGAAGGTGGGCGGGAAGCGCCAGCACCCGGCGAACCTCTTCTTCATTGAAGGCGCCTACCCAGCAAGTGCCCAGCCCTTGGGCGGTGGCCGCCAACAGGATATGAGAAACGGCCGCTGCTGTGTCCTGGAGGCAGTATAAAGTGCGCCCCCGGTCACCATAGGCGGCTGCCCGTTCCAGGTCGGCACAGACCGCAATCACCACTGGTGCCTCGGCCACGAATCTTTGACCGAACGCCGCTCTGCTTAGGGCTTCTTTGATTTCTGCCCGGTAAATCACATAGAAAAACCACGGTTGAATATTTCCTGCGGAGGGAGCCAGACAGGCTGCTTCTAGAACTTCATGTACCGCAAGTTCCGGGACGGACTCGGGCTTAAAGCGGCGGATGCTCCGCCGTGTCTTCATAACGGTTATTACGTCTGAGCCGTTCATGAGCAGGTCCTCCTCACATTTTCAATTCATTACCAAGTTTACCAGAAGGATAGAGATATTACAAGCTTACTAGCCTTTCGGTCCACTGGAATTTCATCGAATGTGTCAAAAAGCCCCAACTTCCACCTGAGCTTTCTAGCGCGGCCCTGCAAAAGGCAGGCGATATTCCCTCCTTAAGCCCGCCTTGGACTATGCCTACCTACACTTTGCCCACCTTTATCAGTGTCTCCTTAAGTATTTCTTTCGCTCTAAAAAGAATCTCTTTTACCTATAAGCTTTAGGCTTCAATTATTTTTTCTAAAAATACTGTTTTCATTTTAGGTGATGTCGTACGTTAGTGCGGAAATACCTTTAGGCGTTTTCCATAAAATGGTTGTACCCCTGGACATGGCCGGTTAGGCGTATATTAGCGATATGGGAGAGTCATGGAAAAAACTATGACTGGAGTCCAAATTGGAAAATGTTCGTATAAAAGCTATAATCACCTTAGAGGGTAAGTCCAACCGTCAAAAATACTCCTTTAGGGCAAGGAGTGGTACTTCTATGATTATCATGCGCCAGGACATACGTGACTTGTTGATGACTAACATAAAGAAACGCAAACCCATAATAGGGGTGGCCGTGGGTTCGGGCCTGGCGGCAAAGCAGGCGGCCGAGGGTGGAGCTGATTTTTTGCTGGTTCTCAGCGCGGGACGCTTTCGGTCCGCAGGAGTACCATCAATTGCCTGTATGTTACCTTTCTGCAACAGTAACCAGCTGGTTATGGATTTTGGTACCAGGGAAATCTTACCACGGGTGACTGACAAGCCGGTAATATTCGGTTTTTGCGCTACAGATCCTACTATCCACCAAGATATCCTGCTAGACAGCATAATATCTCGAGGTTTTCATGGGGTTAATAATTTTCCTACTGTGGGGCTTATTGACGGTATCTTTCGCCAAGCCATGGAAGAAAACGGTATGGGATTCGAACAGGAGATCGAGTTCATGCGTAAAGCGGTGACCAAGGGTCTTTTTACAGTAGCCTTCGTGTTTAACGAAGACCAGAGTATAAGAATGGCCAGGGTAGGGGTAGACGTGATATGCGCTCACCTCGGCTGGACGGTAGGCGGCGAGAACAGCGTTAAGCAGCGGATCAGTCTGGAAGAGGGGGCCCGGATAGCGGAACGTATTTTTGCTGCTGCAAGCCGTATAAATCCAGAGGCCATTCGGATGGTCTACGGGGGCCCCATAAAGGAGCCGGAAGACGCCGAGTTCTTTTTCCGCCATACTACGGCAATGGGTTATATAGGCGGTTCGAGCTTTGAGCGTATACCCACAGAAACCGTAATCAAACAGACTACCCATAGTTTCAAGAACTACGCATATATTCTTCGGGAAAATGAAATGCTTAAAAAGGAGCTTCTGCGCAAAAAGCGTTTTGATGAGATAGTAGGCCAAAGCCGGGCTATGCAGGAACTATACGACATCATAAGCCGGGTGGCCGATAAAAACATCAACGTACTTGTAGTGGGGGAAAGCGGAACCGGCAAGGAGCTTGTGGTTCGGGCCATCCATTACAACAGTCCGCGCTCTAACAATCCCTTCATAAAAGTGAACTGTGCCGCCCTGCCGGAGAGCATCCTAGAAAGCGAGCTATTCGGACACGAAAAGGGCTCCTTCACCGGCGCAAGTTATAAGAAGATCGGGCTTTTTGAACTGGCCGACAAAGGTACTCTATTTCTAGATGAAATAGCAGAAATGAGTCCGAAAACGCAAGCCAAACTGCTCCGCGCCATCCAGGACCAGGAATTTTTCCGGGTGGGCGGCAGTCAGGCAGTGAAGGTAGATGTGCGTATAATCTGTGCTACCAACGTGGATATACGCAAGGCGGTGGCGGAAGGTAGATTTAGAGAGGACTTGTACTACCGCATAAGCGTGGTCACCATAAACACTCCTCCTTTGCGTGAGCACAAAGAGGACATACCTTTACTGGTAAACCACTTCCTGCGGGAGATAAACGAAAAGTTCGGCTTGAGAATTAGAAGGTTGACCCCTGCTGCTTTGGACTGTTTTATGAGGTATGACTGGCCGGGTAACGTCCGGGAGCTGGAACATGTGCTGGAGCGTGCGGCGGTCTTGGCGGAGGGAGAAGTTATTGGCCTTAACGAGCTGCCTGCCTATATCAGAAACGCAGGAAGTTCTTGTGAAGAAGAGGGTATACATGGGCAGGCAATCCGGAAGGCAAGCGAAAATTTACTTACCCTGGAAAGAGAACTTATCCGTGATGCCTTAGAGAAATTCTCCTGGAACCAGACTAAGGCTTCTCAATATCTGGGCATATCTAGACGTACTTTATATAACAAAATAAAGCGATACGGGTTAAGGCAAAAAGAAAGAGCGTGAAAAGCCTTTCCCAGGGAGGGGCCAAGTGAGAGCTTTTTTCCCACGTTATGGCAGCAGTGAGCAATCCGATTCCCACTCTGGATTTTTTAAGAAGGCGTAGCGAACCTCTTAGGCTCGTATCGCGTTGGCATAAAATTTGCATTAAACATAGTAGTAGGATTGAGAGAAATTAGTGTACCCCACTTCTGAAAGCCCAATTCTTAAAGCAGGGAGGCAAATACAAAATGGGCGGCAAAATAGCCATAATTGGCACTTTAGATACCAAGGGACGAGAGCTTCGGTACATCCAAGAAGTTATCCAGAAAACAGGGCTGGGAACCCTAATCATAGACTGTGGGGTAATGGGTAAGCCGCAATTCGCGCCTGATATTTCTGCCGCCGAGGTGGCTAAAGCCGGTGGGAGTAGCTTGTCAGACCTGGTCGAACGAGCGGACAGGGGACAGGCTATAGACACGATGATGCGGGGCGCTGCTGCGGTTGTCAGGGAATTATACGAACGCGGGGAAGTTGCTGGGGTAATCGGTTTGGGCGGTTCGGCAGGCACTACCATCGCTACCTGCGCGATGCGAGCTCTACCTGTAGGTGTGCCTAAGGTCATGGTATCTACCATGGCCTCGGGCGATGTGCGTCCTTATGTAGACGTAAAGGACATCACCATGATGTATTCTGTGGTGGATATTGGAGGGCTCAACAAACTGTCAAGCCGCATCCTGGCTAACGCTGCCTATGCGGTAGCAGGCATGGTTAAAGGTGAGCCTCCGGCGGTGGGGGAGGAGAAAACACTTATCGGCGCCACTATGTTCGGCGTTACTACCCCGTGCGTTACCAAGGCACGTGAATACCTGGAAGAGCGGGGATATGAGGTTCTGGTCTTCCATGCTACCGGCACTGGAGGCCGGGCTATGGAAAGCCTGATTGAATCCGGGTTCATTAAAGGTGTGTTAGATGTTACTACGACGGAGTGGTGCGACGAACTGGTAGGCGGAGTCTTAAGTGCTGGACCCACCCGCTTAGAAGCTGCGGGTAAGGTGGGGATACCCCAGGTTGTTTCGGTGGGTGCGCTGGACATGGTTAATTTTGGCCCTTGGGACACCGTTCCCGAGAAGTTCCGGGGCCGAAATCTGTACAAACATAATCCCAGCGTGACCCTGATGCGTACCACCGTGGAAGAGAATGCTGAGTTGGGTAAGATCATCGCCCACAAGCTTAACATGGCCAACGGACCTACCGCTCTGTTCCTGCCGTTGAAAGGCGTATCTGCTTATGACCGGGAAGGCGGGCCGTTTTACGGACCGGAAGAAGACACTGCCTTATTTACCGCCATCCGGCAAAATATTAACAGAAATAAGGTAGAGCTCGTAGAACTCGACCTTCATATCAATGATCCCGAGTTTGCCCTTGCTATGGCAGAAAAGCTGATAGAGTTTATGCACCGGCAAGAGAACAAAATATAAATTTTTGAGGGGTGATGATAAACCATGGCTTTTACCAGACAACAAATATTGGCCAGGCTGAGGGAGCAGATGGCCCGAGGCAGGGCTATAGTCGGTGCGGGGGCCGGTACCGGCATTTCGGCCAAGTGCGCTGAGGCTGGAGGCGTCGATCTCATCATAATCTACAACTCCGGCCGTTATCGCATGGCCGGGCGCGGATCCCTCGCCGGGCTTATGCCCTACGGCGACGCCAACGCGATAGTGGTGGAAATGGCGTCCGAAGTTCTTCCGGTGGTAAAACACACCCCGGTACTGGCGGGCGTGTGTGGAACCGACCCCTTTAGGATCATGGATGTATTCTTGCGTGAGCTTAAGGAGATGAGGTTCTCTGGAGTGCAGAACTTCCCCACGGTGGGCCTCATCGATGGTGTGTTTAGGAAGAACCTGGAAGAAACTGGGATGGGTTATGATCTCGAAGTGGAGATGATAAGGAAAGCCCATGAGTTGGACATGTTTACTTCGCCGTATGTGTTCAATCCCGAAGAAGCGGAAAAGATGGCGGCGGCGGGAGCAGACGTTATAGTGGCCCACATGGGCTTGACTACCAAAGGGACTATCGGAGCAAAGACAGCCGTGACGCTCGACCAGTGTGTGGAAAGGATCCAGGAAATCCATGATGCGGCCAAGAAGGTGAAGCCGGACATCATTGTCCTCTGCCATGGCGGGCCAATTTCTGAACCTGAGGACGCCAGATATGTACTTGAACGCACGAAAGGTGTAGCCGGGTTCTTCGGTGCTTCTAGCATCGAGCGCCTGCCGACCGAAGTGGCCATCACCAATAAGGTTCTGGAGTTCAAGAGCCTAACTGTAAACACATAGGGGAAAATACAAGTGCCAGGGCCACCCGCCTGAGGGGTGGCCTAACTTATGGGCGCACATGGCATGGTTTAAGGTTTTTGGGTGAAATCTCCAAATGACTGCAAGCAGTTTCCTCAGAAGGCTATTCAGAAGTGGCCGTACCGGCCTTCACCTGTCTCGGCCTGGCTGAAATGGTAGCCGAAACATAACCCACTGCACTTTCCGGGGATTAGAAGTTTCCCAAGCCTTGTCCGGTAGGATCTTGGTGTTTCAGGACAGATTCCCGAAATGGGGCAAGGCTGAAAGAAAAAAGCAATATATGGTAAGAGATATATGGTATACTAAAAATAAGGGGTATATGTTCCGGCAAAGACGCAAGAAAGAGAGAGCCGGTTTTGAAAGGGGGGGCATAGAGCAGGTGGATGCCGTAATGCGGGAGGCAGCCTTAACTTACGATACAGATAAACCTTTACCGCGGGATAAGATGAGTTTCGAGGAATTCCAGGTTTGGTGCGACGAGGACACTTGGGCAGAGTGGGTGGACGGGGAGGTTATTATCTTGACCCCGGCAACAAGGAAACATCAGGAGATTAAGGGTTTCTTATACAGCCTTATACGTGAGTTCTTATATTCCCCCAAAGCAGGTCGAGTTTTAGATGCTCCTTTTTTGGTCCAATTGCCGGAAACCCTGCGCCGGGGGAGAGAGCCAGACCTCCTTTACGTTAGTGCTGAAAGATTGCACCTTTTAAAAGAAACTTATATGGATGGGGCTCCTGATTTGATCGTGGAAATTACTTCCCCCGAAAGTCTGGCCCGAGACAGGGGAGAAAAGTACGTGGAGTACGAAGCTGCCGGTGTCAGAGAATATTGGCTTATTGACCCCGACCGACAGCAAGCGGAGTTTTATCGTTTGGGAGATAATGGTCGTTACCAAACCATAATACCTGATGCTGCCGGCATTTACCGGTCAGAAGTGATACCTGGGTTTTGGCTCAAAGTTGAATGGTTGTTTCAAGATCCCCCTCCAGCAGTAATAGCTTGTCTTAAGGACATGGGTATAGTCTAGAAAACCGTTTTCAGCTACTTTTAAGGTACAATGCTTAAGATATAATGCCCCTTGACAGGTTGATATTCCTTATGCAACGCTAGTCAGTCTCCATAAATTGAAGGTTGTTTTTTGCAGATGGGGTACAAGGCCAATGCCCTCTCTTCAAAACGGCGTGACTTGACAAAGAATACCTGAGGGTGACATAATTTATAATAAGTGAAGCACAAAGGCGATGGAGCTCGCCTAATGCTCATGCCTGAGCTGATAGCTCCTACCGAATTAGCCGCGGATCGGTGGGAGCTATTTATTTTTGCCTTTAGGCCCCTGGCACCTTTCGCAGCTCATACCGGTTACAGGTAACACCAATGGTGCTTCCGAAGCAAGTATGATTTTCCTGCGGTTGAAGCTTTGTCCCTCGAAGGCTCTTAGGTTTGCGGGGGAGGGGAAAATCAAAGATGATTACCGGCTTTAACCTGCGAACAGTTACCGAGTTTTGCTTCGGAAGTAACACACCAATTGGGAGGAGGTAGCTTATATGGAGAACACATGGCTGATAGCGGCCGAATGGCTGGGATTGGCTCTGATGAGCGGCCTGGTGGCGGGCTGGACGGGAATCTCCATCTCCTTAGTGGAGATCGCCGTCGGGGTAATGGCCGGCAATTTCTTAGGCCTGCAAACCAATGCCTGGGTCAATTATCTGGCAGGTACCGGAAGCATCCTGCTGACTTTTCTCGCGGGCGCTGAAGTGGACCCGGTAGTCCTGCGCACGAAGTTTAAGGAAAGCGTGTCCATAGGCTTTTTATCTTTTCTTTTGCCCTTTGCCGGGGCCTTCGCTTACGCTTATTATGTTCTGGGCTGGACCCTCCCGGCAGCCGAGATTGCGGGTGTGGCCCTATCCACCACCTCGGTAGCGGTGGTATACGCGGTCATGGTGGAAACAGGCCTTAACCAAACTGAATTAGGCCGTATTATCCTGGCCGCCTGTTTTATAACGGATCTAGGAACTGTAGTAGCCTTGGGCATTTTGTTTGCCAACTTCAACGCCTGGATGCTATTATTCCTAGTAGTGACTGCTGTAGTACTGGCTATTGTCCCCCGTTTTAGCCGATCCTTCTTAGAGAAATACGGTAACCGCGTAAGTCAGATGGAGATCAAGTACGTCTTTTTTCTACTCTTTTTGCTGGGAGGCCTGGCTTCTCTGGCCAACAGCGAAGCGGTACTGCCCGCCTATCTCCTGGGGCTGGCCATGGCGGGCTTCTTCCTGGAGCAGAAAAATCTAACCTTGAGGATGCGGACCATAGCTTTCTCTTTCTTGACTCCCTTTTATTTCTTGAAGGCCGGGCTGTACGTCTCCTTACCCGCTGTAGTGACCGGAGCCGCGACTATCTTGGTGCTGCTTTTCGTAAAGGTGCTTACTAAATTTATAGGGGTTTGGCCGGCAACTCGAGTTTTCCAATTTTCTTCGCAGGACGGCATGTATACTACCCTGCTTATGTCCACCGGGCTCACTTTCGGCACCATTTCTTCCCTCTTTGGCTTGAGCCATGGGTTTATCAGCCAGCAGCAGTATACCGTCCTGGTAACGGTGGTTATCCTAAGCGCTGTGGTTCCCACCCTTATAGCCCAGGCTTTTTTCAGACCCGATTTAACTCCGGAGCTTGAGCAAAACCAAAGATGGCCCACTTTGATTCCTAGAGAAAAAGAGGGGAAATAGCGGGTGTTCCATTAGGGTGGCTTTTGTAACGCAGATGCCTTACAAGATTTACTGAGTTACAATTTCGTTAGTAGCAAATAAGTGCTTCCGAAACAAGGATGATTTTCCTGCGGTTGAAGCTTTGTCCTTCAAGGACTCTTAGGCTTGAGGGGGAGGGGGAAATCAAAGAGGATTACAGGCTTTAGCCCGCGAGCAGTTGCCGAGTCTTGCTTCGGAAGCATCGCAAATTACCAAGGAGGTCATCCACATGTTCCATAAAATATTGCTGGGCTACGACGGCTCGCCCCATGCTAGAAAAGCCCTGAAGGCAGCTCTGGATCTGGCCCAAAAGTATGGGGCTGAAATTACGGCCGTTTCTGTGGCCCACCTGCCCGATTTTGCCGATACTCGAGACGAAGTGAACGGCGCCCTGGAAGATGCCCGGAACTTTTTTGCCCAAGTCCTGGAGCAGGCCCGGGAGCTGGCGGCCCGGGAAGGGATAACACTAAACACCAAAGTAGTTCCAGGCCACCCGGCGGATAAACTGGTGAGTCTGGCGGAAGAAGAAGGCTATGATTTAATTGTATTGGGAGCTCGGGGCTTGAGCGGCATCAAGCGTTTTCTTTTGGGCAGCGTTTCCGAAGCCGTAGTGCGGCTGGCCAATTGCCCGGTGCTCATTGTGAAGGGGAGACCAGAAAGGGGATGAAGGAGAGTGAATATCCTGCAAAACCGTAGAAACTCTCCTGCGGAAGTGCGGGGCCAAGGTAGGGCGTTCAAATTTATAATCCTCCTGGGGATGGTCAGCCTTCTTTCGGATTTGACCTATGAAGGCGCCCGCAGCATCACCGGGCCCTTTCTGGCCATGCTGGGAGCTAGTGGGGCGGTTGTGGGCCTGGTGGCGGGTTTAGGTGAGCTGATCGGTTACGGGATACGGTTGGTTTCCGGCTATTTGAGTGACGCCACCAGGAGATACTGGACCTTCACCATAGGGGGATATATTCTAAACCTCCTGGCGGTACCTCTTTTGGCTCTGGCAGGCGTGTGGCAGGTGGCAGCAGCCTTAATAATCGCCGAAAGATTGGGCAAGGCTATTCGCACTCCTGCACGGGATGCCATGCTGTCTCACGCTGCTTCCGAAGTGGGGAAGGGATGGACCTTCGGTTTGCACGAGGCTCTAGACCAGATAGGCGCCCTGCTCGGTCCTTTGTTGGTGACCCTGGTGCTATACTGGAAAGGCAGTTATAGAACAGGGTTTGCCCTGCTTCTGATTCCTGCTATTCTGGCCATCACGGTACTTTTAATAGCCAGGCTCCTATATCCGGCCCCGCAGGAGTTGGAAAGGGCATCTGCTGTCCCGGCAGAGAAGGGTCTGCCCCGAAGGTTTTGGCTTTACTTATTAGCTGTGGCCTTTATCGCCGCTGGCTATGTTGATTATCCTCTGATCGCCTTCCATGTGGCTCGGGGTTCTTTAATTTCTAGCCCTGCCATACCTTTGTTATATGCCATGGCCATGGGAGTGGATGCCCTGGCTGCTCTGGCCTGTGGCTATCTTTTCGACCGTATAGGGGTATATGTTTTGGGCGTAGTGGCTCTGCTCTCTTCGCTGTTTGCCCCCCTAATTTTTTGGGGAAGCTTGCCGCTGGTTCTGGTGGGTATCGCCATCTGGGGTATAGGTATGGGTGCGCAGGAGTCGGTGTTGCGAGCGGCCATCGCGGGCATGGTGCCTCCGGACAGACGGGGTACAGCCTACGGTATCTTCAATACCGGTTATGGTCTATCTTGGTTCCTGGGAAGCGCCTTGCTCGGCCTATTATATGACCGCTCTATCACCTACATGGTGGCTTTTTCGGTGGTAACGCAGGTGCTTGCTATACCCTTGATCTTGTACTTGGGTAGAAAAGCTTGAAGGGGGCATCTTGGCACATTAGCTCTCCTGGCTTGTGTCTACCGCATTGGCGTCGCGCCCTATCTCAAGGAGGTGACCCTATAGGGGTCAAGTAAGGTGGTCCTCATGGTCAAGATACCGGTGGTAAAGCCGCATCAGATCCGCCTACGGTATACTCAAGGCGGCGAGCGGCGTTCCCGAGGCGGCGTGAGCCGCCCCGGGAACCCCCTGGCTTTAGACATGCGGTGGAAGTTAGTATGCGATGCTATCTTTATCTTAGGCCCAGGTAAAGGTTTAATGAATTCAAGAACCATATTGCCAGTAACAAGGAAATTAGTAGTTTAAATACGACCACTCTAGCAGTTGTTTGTTTCTGCTCTGAAGGAAAGAGTATTCCTATTGACCAGAAAAACAATGCAGTAACAATAATCACTGGAAAAAGTTTGACTAAAAGTTGAATTAAAGCTGCTAACCACCAAGGTTGCAAGATATGCACACCTACTTCCTTCATTAATTACCTTTATTAATGAGGATTTTGAACGAGTGCCCCTAACCCTCCTGAGCGCTCGTAGTTATTAAAACCATCAAGCGTTTGCCATTTTGCTGTCCATTCAGAGCGCACTAGAGCATCTCCCCCCTGAGGCGTATAAAACATATCACCGGGCTCAAATATTACATGATCCGGCAGCAAACCCCAAGAACCCCTAAATTTCCATTGTATATAGTTACTTGTAATTCCTCCAGAGATAGTACAATTCACTGAGCTACTGGTGTTAAATGTCCAGGATACCCCTCCTGACCCCAAGGTGACACTAAAACTAGTACCCGAAGATGATTGGGGCCCATAAGATGTCAACTTCATTCCGTAAGAATCTGACATACGATCTAGATGAGTATATTCAAGATTTTTCCAGTTACTACCATAAGCCCAATAACCACTCTTCATTTCATCAAACCAATGAACATACCAGTAATCCTTATAATTATCATTTTCGTTAGTCTGGAAATATATCTCTCCCACCTGTGCAACAGTACCATAAGGATTATAAGTATGTGTATCCCTTAAAGTGTATACCTTTACAAATTGGTCAACTCCTTGGGTTATAATTTCAGATGAGCTACCAGGAGTAGTTGTGGTGAGATTAGCCAAAGATTTCAACACTTCCTTTTCGTTATATTCACCGGGTGTCCTTAAGAGATCTATAAAGTAGCCGTTTCCTATTTTTTCAACTCCTAATGCCACTACTTGTTCATCGTTATAATCAGGGTCTTGATCCAGTAACAACTGTAATTTGTTGATACCAGCTTCTCTTAAAAGAATGTTAGCATCTAAATTGGGCCCTATAATGTATACTCTTCTGCCATTTCTTTTTAGGATCTGTTTTACTTTATTTGCCATATTATCATCAAATACATCAAAGCTAATCCAAATTCTGTCTTCTCCATATCCTTGGAATGAGTTTGCCATTATAGGTTTAAGTAGGACTCCAGGCAAATTAAGTGAGATTCCTGCCATGTTGGAAATATAAGTTACTTTAACACTTTCAGAGTTCCCTATTGCTGCATATACAGGATTTACTAAACACAAGCACATAAAAGTCATCATGGCTACTATAAGTTGGAAGATTCGTCTAATGGACATAATATTGCCCTCCTCCAGGAAATACTTTCTTTGCAGAGGCGATGTCCTAAAAATCGTGGAAAATGAAGGTAGCGGTTCCTCCGTCTCCTTTAATATAACAGGGCTGGATAAACCGCTTAAGACTGGTTCGAAGCCTCGGTCAACCGCACTGACCACCCGGCCTAGTCTACAATGGATGAAAATCTTTCTTTACCTGTTCGATACGGGGTACATCCGTAGTGTTTTTGGTTTTAATAAGAATACCTGAAAGTGCGAGTCTAGCCCACTGGAATCACCCTCTTACCTGTTTTATCCGTTCTGTTATATATGACTCCGAAAAAACGTTTTAGGTTGCAGGGGAAAAATATTTTTTTCGCTGCAATTATGTATATCCACAAAACCGTACGCAAGGGTAAAAACGGCAAAGAATATGTCAACTACCTGTTGGTAGAGTCTGCGGCTACATTCAAGGGGCCAAGGCAGAGGACTATTTGCTCTTTGGGCAGCTTATAGCCCGGCCCGCCGGAACAGTGGTATGCCCGGCTATGCTCGACGCTCGGGAGGAAAAGCAGAGCAAAGGTGAAGGGGGTGGGGCATCAAAAAAATTACCTAGATCCACTGGGCAGCTTCATGTGTGCTTTTACCCTTGATAAATGGTGGCGTATTTGATACTATTTCCCTAGGGGCAGGAGAAATAAATGGGCCAAATCGAGAAATTGCTGCGGACTATAAAAAGAAATCCTAAGGATGTCCCCTGGGAGGATATAGACAGGATACTGAAGCATTATGGCTTTGGGTGCCGGCATCAAGGAGGAAGCCATTACACTTACTACCACCCTGAACTGGAAGAAATTCTCACTATCCCACGCCGGAGACCTGTTAAAGCTGTATATGTTAAGCAGGCGTTACGGCTAATTGAGAAGCTTAAGGAAGGGAAAGCCGATGGTCGATAAAAAGCATCTGGATTATTACCTAAACCTTAACTATGAAGTCTCTTTACGTCGTCTTACCGAAGAGGAGGGCGGGGGGTGGCTGGCCAGCATACCCCTATTACCGGGTTGCATGTCGGATGGAGAAACCCCCGAAGAAGCATTAAGGAATTTAGAGGACGCTAAGAGGTGCTGGCTGGAAACTGCTCTGGCCTTGAACCGGGATATTCCCGAGCCTGGAGATGAACAAAAGTTTAGCGGCAAGTTCACTTTACGTTTACCTAAATCCTTGCATAAAGCCATCGCCATGAAGGCCAAAGAAGATAATGTAAGTATAAATCAAATGGCCATTTACTTAATTTCTTTGGGGCTAGGAAAGTCGATCCATCAAGGAAATACGCGTTAATTCTTCCCAAGTCTTACTCTTCGAGGATCTTTCTCCAGCGTGGGCTGGTATAATGCCTCTTGTGCTCCGAACCACAGAAGCTCCCTCTTCAGTCGTCTGGATAGCTTTTCTTGACAGTTCGATTTAAGGTTTGGTATGATACATGTTGTAAAGGTAGAAAATAAAATATGCTCTGTTCGGCAAAGGAATAAAAGGAATAAGTCTGTCAATGAGCGGGCGAGAATTAAGGGCCTTGGCTGACAGGCTGAAAGTGTACCTCAGGGTTCCGCGCAGAAGGAAGCCTTCTGCGGACAGGTCCGAGTGGTACAGGCACCCCGTGGTGCCACACCGGAGGGACTAAAAACCCAGGCGGGTAGGTTTCAGCATGTTTTAGAACCTATCCGGCCTGGGTTAATTAATTTTGGTTGATTAATATTGTGAAGAGGTGGTAGGATGAGACAGCCTTTAGTGGGGATCCTCATGGGCAGCGATTCCGACCTGCCGGTAATGCAGGCGGCTGCTGAGGTGCTGGCGGAGTTTGAAGTGCCGTATGAGCTGCGCATCCTTTCCGCCCACCGCACGCCGGAGGCGGCTCTGGCCTACGCCCGTGAGGCCGCGACGCGTGGGCTGGAGGTGATTATTGCCGGTGCAGGAGGAGCCGCCCACCTGCCGGGCGTACTGGCGGCGGTGACCCCTTTGCCGGTCATAGGTGTACCTATCCGGACCAAGTCCTTGGGAGGGCAGGATTCCCTCTACTCCATCGTCCAGATGCCGCGCGGCGTCCCGGTGGCTACGGTGGCCATAGACGGCGCGGCCAACGCCGCTTTGCTGGCCGTGCAGATGCTGGGCATAAAGGATCGCTCTCTACGGGCGAAATTTGTAGCCTATAAAGACAGGCTGGCCCGGGAGGTAGAGGCCAAAGATCAAAGGCTGCGAGTTTCGGGAGAAACTAATCCTAAAGGAGGCTAAGCGCGCCATGATTGAGCGCTATACCCTGCCGGAGATGGCCCGCATTTGGGATGAAGAGACCAAACTGCGTAAATGGCTGGAGATCGAGATTTATGCCTGTGAAGCCTGGGCCGAACTGGGGAAAATACCGCCGGAGGCCCTGGCCGAAATTAAGGCCAAGGCCGCTTTCGATATGGACCGGGTTAAAGAGATCGAAGCCACGGTGCGCCACGATGTAATTGCCTTTCTTACAGCCGTGGCCGAGCGGGTGGGAGAAGCTTCTAAATATATTCACCTGGGCATGACCTCTTCTGACATCTTGGACACGGCTCTGGCCTTGCAAATGCGCGAAGCAGCAGACCAGCTCTTGCGACGGCTCCACGATTTGCGCGAGGTCTTGGTAGCCAGGGCCAGAGAACACAAGTACACTCTAATGATGGGCCGCACCCATGGTATTCACGCCGAGCCCACTACCTTCGGTTTAAAGATGGCTTTGTGGGTCATGGAAGTAGATCGCAGCCGGGAGAGATTGTTGCAGGCCCGGGAAATGATCAGCGTAGGCAAGATTTCCGGCGCCGTGGGCACCTTTGCGAATGTGGACCCCTTCGTAGAAGAATACGTATGCCGCAAGCTGGGACTTAAGCCGGCTCCGGTTTCCACCCAGATAATCCAGCGGGACCGTCACGCCCAGTATTTGACTACTTTAGCAGTTATAGCCAGCTCCCTGGAGAAAATGGCTACGGAGATCCGCAACCTCCAGCGGACGGACATTTTGGAAGTAGAAGAGCCCTTTGCCCGGGGGCAGAAGGGTTCCTCGGCCATGCCCCACAAACGCAACCCCATTATGTGCGAACGGGTGGCCGGCCTGGCCCGGATAGTGCGCGGTCATGCCCTGACAGCGTTAGAGAATGTGGCCCTCTGGCACGAGCGAGACCTCACCCATTCCTCCGTAGAGAGGGTAATCATACCCGACAGCACCATCCTGCTGGACTACATGCTGGCCAAATTTACGGAGATAATGGCCGGCCTCAACGTCTACCCGGAAAACATGAGACGTAATCTGGAGCGCACTTGTGGGCTCATCTTTTCCCAGCGGGTGCTTCTGGCCCTGGTGGACAAGGGACTTTTGCGAGAAAAAGCCTATGCCCTGGTTCAGCGCCATGCCCTGGAAGCCTGGCATAAGGGGGTATCCTTTAAAGAATTGCTTCTGCAAGATCCCGAGATTACCGCCTGCTTAAGCCCCGCGGAAATCGAAGAACTTTTCGACTATCAATATCACCTGAAGCAGGTGGATTATATTTTCCGGCGCGCCGGCCTGGAATAAATGTTTTGGGCGAGAGAATCAGCTATTAACTTTAGCGAAAGGAGAGTGGCTTACATGCGCCAGAAAAAGGAATTGCTCTACGAGGGAAAAGCCAAGCGGGTCTACCTTACCGAAGATCCCAACCTGTACCTCATAGAATTCAAAGACGACGCTACCGCTTTTGACGGGCTGAAAAAAGGCACCATAATCGGCAAGGGAGAGATCAACGCCCGGCTTTCGGCCCTTCTCTTCCGGGCGTTAGAACGGGAGGGTATCGCTACCCATTTTGTGGAGCTGGTCAGCCCCAGGGAGATACTGGCCAAGGCCCTTAAGATCCTCCCCCTGGAGGTAGTAGTGCGCAATGTGGCGGCCGGCAGCCTGGCCCAGCGTTTGGGGTTGCCTGAGGGTACGGATTTAAAGCGGCCGGTGCTGGAATTTTACTATAAATCCGATGAGCTGCATGACCCTTTGCTCAACGAATATCACATTGCTGCGCTGGAGCTGGCCACCCCGGAACAGGTGGAGACTCTCAAGGAACGGGCGTTAAAGATTAACGAGATCCTCCGGCGTCTCTTAGAGCCTGCGGAGCTTATCCTGGTGGATTTCAAGCTGGAGTTCGGCCTGCACCAAGGGGAAATATTGCTGGGAGACGAGATTTCTCCGGATACCTGTCGCTTCTGGGATAAAGAAACCCGGGAAAAGCTGGACAAGGACCGCTTCCGCCGGGACCTCGGGGGTGTTGAGGAGGCTTATGCCTTAGTTTACCAACGGATCAGCAAGGTGGTGGGTTGAACATGGCTAACTTGTACTTAGCCAGGGTTCATGTTACCCTGAAGGCAGGGGTACTGGACCCCCAAGGAGAAGCGGTCAAACAAGGGCTGTTGGCCTTGGGATATAAAGGAGTGCAGGAGGTACGGGTGGGCAAATACCTGGAGGTGCGCCTGGAGGCTCTCGATGAGTTGCAGGCCGCACAGCAGGTAGAAGAGATGTGCCGCCGGCTTCTGGCCAATCCGGTCATCGAGAATTACACCTTTGAGGTGACGGCACCATGAAGTTCGGCGTAATAGTCTTTCCCGGTTCCAATTGCGACCAGGATGTTCATTACGCCCTGGGTGCGGTCTTAAAGCAACCGGTGGATTATATCTGGCACGCCGCAACCACCCTGACAGGCTACGACTGCGTGATATTGCCCGGCGGTTTTTCCTACGGCGATTACCTGAGGGCAGGAGCCATAGCCCGCTTTGCTCCTATAATGCCGGCGGTTATAGATTTTGCCCGCCGGGGCGGGCTGGTGCTGGGCATCTGCAACGGCTTTCAGATTCTTTTGGAAGCGGGGCTGTTGCCGGGCGCCATGCTGCGCAACAATTGCCTCCAGTTTCGCTGCCAGGATACTTATCTTCGGGTAGAAAATGAGGCCACCCCTTTTACCCACCGCTTTAAAAAGGGGCAGGTAGTGAGTATGCCCATCGCCCATAATGAAGGCCATTATTATGCCGACCCGGAAACTTTACATCGCTTAAACGAAAATAAGCAGATCGTCTTCCGGTACTGTACTCGCGAGGGGGAGATAACGCCGGAGGCCAATCCTAACGGCTCCGTAGAAAATATTGCGGGCATCATTAACGAGGAGGGCAATGTCCTGGGGCTCATGCCCCACCCGGAGCGCTGTGCGGAGGAGATCTTGGGCGGGACGGACGGTCGGGAGCTTTTCGCTTCCATAGTAGACTGGTGGACGAAGGGGAGAAGGCTATGAAAGAAAAGATCTGGCGGCAGATGGGCCTCACCGACGGGGAGTACGAGCGCATCCAAAAGCTCCTCGGGCGCGAGCCCAACTACGTGGAACTGGGCATGTTCGCCGTTATGTGGTCCGAACACTGCGGCTACAAACATTCCCGACCCGTCTTGAAAATGTTTCCCACCGGCGCTCCCTGGGTCTTACAAGGGCCGGGGGAGAATGCGGGCATTATAGATATCGGCGACGGCCAGGCGGTAGTGTTCAAAATGGAAAGCCACAATCATCCTTCGGCCATCGAACCTTTTCAGGGTGCCGCCACCGGTGTGGGAGGTATTGTACGGGACATTTTCGCCATGGGCGCCCGGCCCATTGCCCTGCTGGACTCTTTACGTTTCGGGCCCCTGGACCACCCCAAAAGCCGTTATCTCTTGAGCG
Organism: Neomoorellaceae bacterium; assembly: GCA_049701195.1. GTDB lineage: Bacteria > Bacillota > DSM-521 > Neomoorellales > Neomoorellaceae > JBNATU01. The sequence continues at coordinate 17,521 of JBNATU010000027.1, read as the reverse complement.
GGGTAGTGAGCGGCATTTCCTTTTACGGCAATTGCCTCGGTATCCCTACGGTGGGGGGCGAGGCGGTCTTTGCTCCCTGCTATACGGGCAATCCCTTGGTTAACGTCATGTGCGTGGGCCTGATCGAACAGGATAAGATCCAGCGCGGCAGGGCCGGCGGTCCGGGCCATGCGGTTATGGTAGTGGGAGCGCGTACCGGCCGCGACGGCATACATGGAGCTACCTTTGCTTCCGAAGAGCTGAGCGAAGCTTCGGAGGAGCGACGCCCTTCCGTACAGGTAGGCGATCCCTTCCGGGAGAAACTCTTAATTGAGGCCTGCCTGGAAGTGGTAAAGGAGAATCTCCTGGTAGGCATGCAGGACATGGGCGCGGCCGGCCTGACCAGCTCTTCCGCCGAAATGGCCTCGCGGGCCGGCACCGGCATGGAGATCGATATTGACCTGGTGCCCAGGCGGGAGGAAGGCATGACTCCCTATGAAGTAATGCTTTCGGAATCCCAGGAGCGTATGCTGCTGGTGCCTAAAAAAGGCTGTGAAGAGCGCGTTAAGTCTATCTTTGCCCGCTGGGGCCTGGAAGCAGTGGTGATAGGACGGGTAACAGATGATGGTATATTGAGGGTTAAAGAAAAAGGTCGGGTAGTAGCCGAGGTACCGGTGCGCTATCTAACCGAAGAGTGCCCGGTTTACGTGCGGGAGAAAAGGCCGCCCGCTTACTTGGCCGAATTGCAAGCCTATAACTGGTCCGCCCTGCCGGAACCGGAAGACTACGATCGGGTCTTGCTTAAGCTGCTTTCCTCGCCCAACATCGCCAGCAAGGAATGGGTTTTCCGGCAGTACGACTATATGGTACGCACGGATACCGTAATCCGGCCGGGAGCCGATGCGGCCGTCCTGCGCATCAAAGGGACGAAAAAGGGCCTGGCCCTGACCACCGACGGCAACGGGCGCTATTGTTACCTGGACCCGGAAAGGGGAGGAGCCCTGGCCGTGGCCGAGGCTGCGCGCAACCTATCCTGCGTAGGTGCCCGGCCTTTAGGCGTAACCGATTGCCTTAACTTTGGGAACCCCGAAAAGCCGGAAGTAGCCTGGCAGTTTTACCATTGCGTCTTAGGGATGAGCCGGGCCTGCACCCGGCTTAATACTCCGGTAGTAGGGGGAAACGTCAGCTTTTATAATGAGACGAACGGTGAGGCCATTTACCCTACCCCGGTGGTGGGTATGGTGGGACTGTTGGAGGATATGGAGCGGCGTTGTACTCCCGGTTTTAAGGAAGAAGGCGATGTAGTGCTCCTCCTGGGGGAGACGCAGGACGAACTGGGCGGTAGCGAATATCTGGCCTTCATCCACGGTATAGTGGCCGGCCGGCCGCCGGCGCTTGACTTGGAGCGGGAAGCAGCAGTCCAGGAAATGGCGCGGCAGTGTATCGGCCGGGGACTTGTCCGGGCAGCCCACGACTGCTCTGAGGGAGGTCTGGCTGTAACCCTGGCGGAGATGGCTATCTCAGGCCGTATAGGTGCGGCCATTACACTGGAAGAAAACTTACGGGCCGACAGCCTTCTTTTCTCGGAAAGTCCCTCCCGGATAATACTCAGCGCACGGCCGGAGAAAGTGGGGGATATTCTAGCCCTGGCTAGCGAGTTCCAGGTGCCGGTGAAAATCTTAGGTGCTTGCGGCGGCCCTACCTTAAATATCAGCGCGGGTGGAAAGCGCCTGGTGAACCTAGACTTGGAGGAGATGGAAGCCGTATGGCGGGGAAGCCTGGAGGCCCGGCTGAGGGTCTAGATAAATTCCGGGAAGAATGCGGGATATTCGGCCTTTACGGTCCCGGGCTGGATGTAGCCCGGTTAACCTATTACGGCCTGTTTGCCTTGCAACACCGCGGACAGGAGAGCGCCGGCATTGCTGTAGGTAACGGGACCGGGATTGAAATCCATAAAGGCATGGGCCTGGTGGCGGAGGTTTTTGAGCCCCACAGCCTCAAAAATCTAAAAGGTGAGGTAGCCATCGGGCATGTGCGCTACTCCACCACCGGGGCCAGCTCCCTGGTCAACGCCCAGCCGCTGGTGGCCAGCATCCGGCAGGGCATGGTGGCCGTAGCCCACAACGGCAACCTGGTCAATGCCGCCTTCTTACGGCAGAAGCTGGGAGCCGAAGGTTCCGTATTCCAAACTACTACCGATAGCGAAGTAATTGTGAATCTCCTGGCCCGGTATCAGAAAAAGCCTTTGCCCGAAGCCCTTATCCGGTGCATGGAGGAGCTAAAAGGAGCCTATAGCCTGGTTATCATCACCGAAGGGCAGCTTTTCGGGGTGCGCGACCCTTATGGAGTGCGGCCCTTATGCCTGGGCAAGCTGGGAGGGGCCTGGGTACTGGCTTCGGAGTCTTGTGCCCTAGATGCTATCGGAGCTGAACTGGTGCGGGATGTGGAGCCCGGAGAAATAATCATAATTGATGACCGGGGAATTTCCTCGCTACAGGGACCGAGGGCTTCCCGGCCCGCCCACTGCATCTTCGAATTTATTTACTTTGCCAGGCCGGACAGCACCCTGGACGGAGAAAATGTATACCTGGTCAGGCGAGAGCTGGGGCGACGCCTCGCAGGGGAATGCAGGGTGGAGGCCGATCTGGTGATACCGGTGCCCGATTCCGGCATCGCGGCGGCCGGCGGCTATGCCGAGGCTACGGGTCTGCCTCTGGTGGAAGGTTTGATAAAGAACCGCTATGCGGGCCGGACCTTCATCCAGCCCACCCAGGAGCTGCGGGATTTGGGGGTGAGGTTGAAATTGAACCCTATCCGGCCCATTCTCCAGAACAAGCGGGTAATCATAATCGATGATTCTCTGGTCAGGGGTACTACCAGCCGTCGCATTATACACATGCTCCGGCAAGCAGGGGTAAAGGAAGTGCATCTTCTGATAGCTTCTCCCCCGGTTTTTCACCCCTGCTATTACGGCATAGATACCAGCGCCTACGGAGAGCTTATTGCCGCCCGCTGTCCCGTGGAAAAAATCAGGCGCCTGGTGGGAGCCGATACCCTCTATTATTTGAGCCTGGAGGGGCTCTTTAGCGCCGTACGGCAAGGTGCGGAAAAATATTGCGCCGCCTGTTTTACCGGCTATTATCCTATTCCTCTTTAGGTTGGGGCAGGGAGGTGGAACCCAGTGGGCGGTAAGAGCTGGACGTACGCCGACGCCGGAGTGGATATCGGCGCCGGCAACCGGGCCGTAGAATTAATGCGGGAACAGGTGAAGAGCACCTGGCGTCCGGGGGTCCTAAGCGACATCGGGGGCTTCGGCGGCTTTTTTGCTCTGAGCGGTCAGTACCGGGAGCCCGTACTGGTAGCCGGCGCCGACGGGGTAGGCACTAAGTTAAAAATAGCCTTTCTTCTGGACCGCCACGATACTGTAGGACAGGACGTAGTAGCCATGTGCGTAAACGATATTTTAGTCCACGGCGCCGAGCCTCTCTTTTTCCTGGATTACCTGGCGGTAGGCAAGCTTAACCCGGAAAAGGTGGCGACCATTGTGGCCGGTGTGGCGACCGGCTGCCGCCTGGCCGGATGCGCTCTCCTGGGCGGCGAAACGGCGGAAATGCCCGGGTTTTATGCTCCGGGAGAATACGATCTGGCCGGCTTTGCCGTGGGTATAGTAGAGAGAAAGGAGCTTTTGGACGGCAGCCGGGTCCGGCCCGGGCAAGCTATCATCGGACTGGCTTCCACCGGCCTTCATTCCAACGGCTTTTCCCTGGCGCGGCGGGTCCTTCTGGAAGAGGCCGGCCTGGAGCTAAAGGAGGAAATAGCCTTGTTGGGATGTACCCTAGGAGAAGAGATGTTAAAACCCACCCGCATTTATGTAAAATCTCTCTTGCCGCTGATCAGGGAGGGCCTGATCAAGGGCCTGGCCCACATTACCGGCGGGGGCCTTATAGAAAACCCGCCCCGCATGTTGCCTCCGGGGACGGCTCTGCGCCTTTACCGGGAAAATTGGCCCGTTCCGCCCATCTTTCATCTAATTCGGGAAGCAGGGCGCATAAGCTGGCCGGAGATGTATCGCACCTTCAATATGGGCCTTGGGATGCTGGCCGCGGTAGAAAAAGCCGACGTAACCACGGTTTTGAACCGCTTGGAGGCAGCCGGGGAACGGGCTTACCTGGTAGGCGAAGTGCTGGAGGGGGAGAGAGAAATAAAGTTTTACCCCCCTCTAGCTTAACGGTGCTTCCGAAGGAAATATGAAAATCTCGGGGATGCTGGCGTAAGGTGACTTTAGGCGAGCCTTGCGAGCCGCAGGCCGTACGAGCCCGGAGGCGGGGTCGAGGGCATAAGTCCTGTGGCCGGCCACCGAGACGGGAGGTCGAATTGTTGGCCGGGAACCTCTCGGGAGCCTTGAGCCAGGCGTTTAGTTTGGCCCGCGAGGGTTTCCGGAGCGAGCTTTAAGCCCAAGCAGGCCTAGGGTCAAAACTGGTGATACGCCAGCGCCCCGACATAAAGGGGAGTGAGTACCTTGTCCTTGCCTATAGGCGTACTGGCCTCAGGCCGGGGAAGCAACTTGGAGGCCATCATCCGGGCCATAGAAGCGGGAGAGCTTCCGGCCGAAATCAAGGTGGTGCTCAGCGACAAAAAAGAAGCCCGGGCTTTGACTATAGCTACCGAACACAGGATTCCGACGGAGTTTATAGACCCCAAGGCTTACCCCGACCGGGTAGCCTATGATCTGGCCCTGGCGGACAGGCTTAAAAAAGCGGGGGTCGAACTGGTGGTGCTGGCCGGCTTTATGCGCCTTTTAAGCCAGGCCTTTCTGGACCGGTTCCCCCTGCGGGTGATCAACATCCATCCCGCCCTCCTGCCGGCCTTTCCTGGAGTAGGGGCCCAGCGGCAAGCCTGGGAATACGGCGTAAAGATCGCAGGTTGTACGGTACACTTCGTAGATGCCGGAGTGGATACCGGGCCCATAATCGCTCAGGCTGCCGTAAAGGTAGAAGAGGATGACACGCCGGAAACCCTGGCTCAGCGCATACTGGTGGAAGAGCATCGCCTTTTGCCGCAGGTCATCCGCTGGATAGCGGAGGGCCGGGTGAGGGTACAGGGCCGCCGGGTGTATGTGCGCAAGGAAGTATAACGCTGAATTATCCCCAGTTTTAATCTGGGCCTGATCTGGGCCTGCTTGGCTTGCGCTCGCTCCGGAAACCCTCGCGGGCCAAACTAAACGCCTGGCTCAAGGCTCCGGCAGGCTTCCCGGCAAATTCGACTTCCTGTCTCAATTGCCGGCCTCAGGCCTCTCAAAAGCCTCGGGCCTGCCTCCGCCTTTCGCCAAGCTTAAGTTTGGCTAGCCGCGAAGGCTTGCTCGCTCGCTTTCAAGGCCAAGCAGGCCTCACCAACGAAAACTGGGGATACGCTAGAGTATAACGGAGAGGTCGCGAACAAACTTTATTCCCGGAAAGGATGATTAGAATGGCGCGCCGAGCCTTACTTAGCGTTTGGGATAAGACAGGCTTGATCGAATTCGCCCGGGGATTGGTGGAGTTGGGGTGGGAGCTCCTCTCCACCGGGGGTACGGCCCGGGTCCTGGAAGAAGCCGGGTTACCCGTAACGCCGGTGCAGGAGGTAACCGGGTTTCCGAGCATTTTGGACGGAAGGGTAAAAACCCTGCATCCCCGGATACACGGCGGCATCCTAGCCCGCAGGACGCCCGAACATTTAGCCCAGCTGGCCGAGTGGGGCATTAAACCCATCGACCTGGTGGCGGTTAACCTCTATCCATTTCAAGAGACCATTGCCCGGCCGGGGGTTACGGTAGAGGAGGCGGTGGAAAACATCGATATAGGAGGGCCGGCTATGGTGCGGGCGGCGGCCAAGAATCATGAATATATAACCGTAATAGTTAATCCGGCCCGCTATGAAGAGGTGTTAAACTTATTGCGCCGGCACGGGGAAGTGGACTTGCCCACCCGGCGAAAACTGGCGGCCGAAGCCTTTGCCCATACGGCGGCTTATGACGCGGCTATAGCCCTGTACTGGCAAAGGGAGGTTTATGGCGAAGACAGTTGCCCGCCTTCCTTTTTCCTGGTGGGGGAAAAGATGCAAGACCTGCGTTACGGCGAAAATCCCCACCAGAGAGCCGCCTTTTATCGCCTGCCCCGCGTACCCGCCGGCAGCCTGGCCGGAAGCCGCCAGCTCCAGGGGAAAGAGCTTTCCTATAATAATATTATGGATCTGGATGCCGCCTGGAATCTGGTGCGGGAATTTCCGGAACCCGCGGTTACCATAATCAAACATACCAATCCTTGTGGGACGGCTAAAGGCCAGACCGCAGCCGAAGCCTATCGCCGGGCTTATGAAGCCGATCCCGTCTCTGCCTTCGGCGGCATTGTAGGCTGCAATCGTCCGGTAGATAAGGAGATGGCGGAAGAACTGGCCCAAATCTTTCTCGAAGCCGTCATAGCCCCCCTTTTTACCCCGGAAGCGCTGGAGATACTAAAAAGCAAGCCCAATTTGCGCTTGCTCGCCGCCGGAGAAGGGCGGGATGCGGGATTGGGCCGGCAAGTACGGCCGGTGAGCGGGGGCTTTTTGGTGCAGGACCCGGATATTTATGAAGTTAAAGTCCAAGACCTTAAAGTAGTAACTAAACGCCAGCCTACTCAGGAAGAACTGGAAGACCTGCTTTTTGCCTGGAAGGTAGTAAAGCATGTTAAATCCAACGCCATTGTAGTGGCCAAGAAGGGTGTAACCCTGGGGGTGGGTGCCGGCCAGATGAACCGGGTGGGTGCGGCCCGCATAGCCCTGGAACAGGCGGGGGAAAAGGCGCGCGGAGCCGTTCTGGCCTCCGATGCCTTCTTCCCCTTTGCCGATACCGTGGAAGAGGCGGCCCGAGTGGGGGTCACGGCCATCATCCAGCCCGGCGGCTCTGTAAGAGATGCTGAATCCATAGAGTGCGCCGATAAGTATGGTCTGGCCATGGTTTTTACGGGCATACGGCATTTCCGGCACTGAATTTACCCCTCCGAAAATAACATTCGGTATTTGTCGGCGGGCGACTTTATCCTAACGGTTGGGCAAAGCCCGGGTGAAACCCGCCGGTAAGCGGGGTGGGAGCTGGGAAAGAAGGGAGGGGTATCGCATAGGCCCGGTAACCCTGGGTGTTTGAGCTCAAGGCTAAGCTATAGGCTGATCCTCGAGGACCAGGGAGTAAGCAAAACAATGCCGGCTTAGGGCGAAGCTATTTTCGGTGGAGCCGCTCATGCAGGAGGGCACCCTCACCACGAACAATGAAAAGTAGAAGAGTATTTTTTGGTGGAGTGGAGATGGTGTGGAGATGGTGTGGAGATGGTGTGGAGATGAGGTATAGGGGACTTGCGGTTAGAGCAACCGTAAACCCAAGTCCGGGGTAGTACGTTACAAATCGTTACAAATATAGTAGTGATAAACAGTAGTGCAATATATTAAAGTACAATATAAAAAGGGAAGGACGGTGAAGCCATGAAAGTCCTGGTGGTCGGCAGCGGCGGGCGGGAACATGCCCTGGTGTGGAAAATAGCCCAGAGCCCCATGGTCACCGAGGTGTTCTGTGCTCCCGGCAATGCCGGCATTGCCACCCAGGCGGTTTGTGTTCCTATACCCGCCGAAGATATAGAAGGCCTGGTGGATTTCGCCCGTAAGGCGGATATTGACCTCACCGTAGTAGGTCCGGAAGCTCCCCTGGTGGCCGGTATCGTAGATGCTTTTGAGGCGGCGGGCTTAAAGGTTTTCGGTCCCCGCCGGGGAGCGGCGGCTATTGAGGGCAGCAAAGCCTGGGCTAAAGATCTTATGGGTAGAAACCATATTCCTACTGCCCGGTACACCGTGGTGGATAGCCTGGAAGAAGCCCGGCGCTACATAGAGAAACACGGCGTTCCGGTGGTGGTCAAGGCGGACGGATTGGCCGCCGGCAAGGGCGTGGTGGTAGCCGAAGATGAAACTACGGCTTTGAAGGCAGTGGAGGAAATGCTGGGAGGCCGTTTCGGCCAGGCCGGGAAGCGGATAGTGCTGGAAGAGAGATTGACAGGGGAAGAGGTGAGCGTGCTGGCCTTTTGCGACGGCGAACATATACTGCCCCTCCTGGCTTCGCAGGATCACAAGCGCGTCTTTGACGGCGACCGGGGCCCCAATACCGGAGGCATGGGGGCTTATGCTCCCGTACCTTTCTATGACGACCGCCTGGCCGATCAAGTTTTGCAGACCATTCTAAAGCCGGCTGTGCGGGCCATGGCGGAAGCCGGCCAGCCCTATGGCGGTGTCCTTTACGCCGGGTTGATGCTCACCCCGGAAGGGCCTAAGGTATTGGAGTTCAACTGCCGCTTCGGCGACCCCGAAACCCAGCCTTTGCTCCTGCTCTTAAAAAGCGACCTGGTCGGCATTATATTGGCTGCCCTGGAAGGGGAATTGGACCGGGTTAAACTCGAGTGGCATTCAGGAGCAGCGGTTTGCGTGGTCCTGGCAGCACCCGGCTACCCCGGAGATTATCCTAAAGGAGAAGTGATCACCGGGCTGGACAGAGTTCCGCCAGGGGTCGAAGTTTTTCATGCCGGTACGGCTTTAAAGGATGGTCGGGTAGTTACCGCCGGCGGACGGGTCCTGGGGGTCACGGCACGAGGCACCACCCTGGCGGAGGCCTTGGACCTGGCTTATGCGGCAGCCGAAGTTATTGATTTTCCTGGCAAGCACTACCGCCGCGATATTGGACGGCGAGCGCATAAACTTTCCCCCACAGGCCAAGCTAAATAAAAAAGAATTCCTTGGTGATAAGGGGGAAAGCCGGTGCCTGGCCCCTTTCGCAAACCCTTGCGGCCGGCTCTCTGGCGCCGCTTAAAGGCCGGTTCTGCCGAAAGCGCTTCTTCCGGGGGGCAGGGGAAAAAGGATGTCCCTTACCCCCCTCTCGATCATTATACCCTTACCTCGGATATAAGCCATAACTTGCGACAGTTGGAAGAAATATTTAAAAACAGCAGCGATGTAGTAAAGAGGGATTTCTTCATCGGCGGGCAGGCCAAGGCCGCCGTCGTGTATATAGACGGGCTGGCCGACAAAAAGCTTATCGAAGATACCCTTTTGCGCACATTGCAACACGCGCCGCCGGGTTTGAGCCGAACGTTGGCGGATAGAACGGCACCGTGGGACCGCCTGATGGAGATTATAGTGCCCATGGCCGATGTGGCGCCGATAGATACTATTGCCGATATAGTCAACCATGTTCTGACCGGTGATGCCGTTCTTCTATTTGAAGGTTATAATAAGGCTCTGGCTACCAGTACCCGTTCCTGGGAACACCGCTCCATCACCGAACCACTGGCCGAAGGATCGGTGCGCGGTTCGCGGGAGGGTTTTGTGGAAAACCTGAGGACCAATACCGCCCTTATACGCAGGCGTCTGAAGACCCCGGCTCTGAAGATAGAAAACCTTTCCCTGGGCCGCTACAGCCAGACCAACGTATCCCTGGCGTACCTGGAGACTCTGGCCGACCCGGCTCTCTTGAAAGAAGTACGCCGCCGCCTGGAACGTATTAATGCGGACGGGATATTAGAAAGCGCCTATATAGAAGAGTTCATCGAGGACAATCCCCTTTCTCCCTTCCCCCAGATAGACCATACGGAGCGGCCGGACAAGGTAGCCGCGGCCTTACTGGAGGGCCGGGTGGCCCTGCTGATCGACAATACACCTTTTGCTCTGCTGGTTCCCACGGTATTTGTCCAGTTTTTGCAGGCCAGCGAGGACTATTACGAGCGCTACTGGCTGGCCAGTTTTTTACGGTTAGTCAGATTTGTGGTCTTAAACGTAGCCCTTCTTCTGCCGAGCGCCTATGTGGCGGTGAGCACTTTTCACCAGGAAATGTTGCCCACCAACCTGCTCATACGCTTGGCGGCTCAGAGGGAAGGCATACCCTTTCCCGCGCTGGCGGAAGCTTTGCTGATAGAGCTGACTTTTGAAGTCTTGCGGGAGGCCGGATTGCGCTTGCCGCGTCTGGTAGGGCAGGCGGTGAGCATTGTCGGCGCCCTGGTTATAGGGGAAGCGGCGGTCAGCGCGGGGCTTTTTTCGCCAGCCATGGTTATCGTGGTGGCTCTGACCGGTATCAGCTCCTTTGCCCTTCCCAAATATTCCATGGCCATCACCGTGCGGCTGCTTCGTTTTGTTATGCTCCTTCTGGCGGGCGTTTTGGGATTCTACGGCATCATGTTGGGCCTGCTGGCCATACTCGTCCACCTCACCACCCTGCGTTCCTTCGGTGTACCCTACCTTTCTCCCGTGGCGCCTTATCATATTCAAGATTTTAAAGATGTTTTTATCCGGGCGCCGCGTTGGGTTCAGGATACGCGGCCCGAGCAGATAGGGTATAGGGACCTGGTACGACAGGAGGAAGGGCTGAAACCGGCCCCTCCGGATGGAGAACGTCGTTCACCCCGGGGAGGCCGCCGGCCGTGAGGAGTGTGCGGGAAGAAGGATTCATAAGCCCCTGGCAGGGGGCCATTTTACTCTGGTTCAGTATTCTCCCCACAGCCATCCTGTTTTTGCCTGCTCTTTTGGCCCGTAGGGCCCAACAGGATGCGTGGCTGTCCGTCGTCCTGGCCGTAGCCCTTACCTTGCCCTTAGGCCTGGTGGTGTACTGGCTGGCTGTCCGCTTTCCCCGGAACAGTCTTTTCCAATACAGCGAGCTCGTCTTGGGGAAGTTTGGAGGCAAACTTTTGTCCTTATTCTACGTTTTGGCCTTTATCCAACTGAACGCTATTATCTTAAGGGAGTTTAGCGAATTTCTGGTCACTGCCGTTATGCCGGAAACCCCTCTACTGGTTTTTACCGTCACCATAACGGCCGTAGCGGTTTATGCAGCGCGCAACGGAGTGGAGGTTATCGCCCGGTCCGCCGAGTTCGTAATGCCCCTCATGGTAGCCTTTTTCCTTATCGTCCTGGTTTTGGTCACCCCACAGATGTCCGTGCGCAATCTCTTCCCTATTTTAGAAAAGGGCCTCCGGCCCGTTCTATCGGGCGCCATGCTGGCGTGGGGATTTACCGGCGAAATAGTAGTGATGACCGCCATAGGAGCCTTTATTAATCCGCCCTGGGAAATCAGGGAAAGCCTGCTCGTCGGTTTGACCGGGGTCCTGCTCTTCTTGAGTTCCATGGTTCTGAGCGGCGTCCTGGTGTTCGGGGCTGCGGAAGCCGGGAGGCTCAGCTTTATGGCCTTCTCTATGGCCCGTTTGATCAGCATTGCCAACTTCTTGGAACGGGTAGAAGTCCTGTTCATGGCTATATGGGTGGCGGGGGTCTTCATTAAGGTGACCCTAAACCTTTACATTGCGGCTCTGGGTCTGGCCACCGTCGCCGACCTCACCGAGTACCGCCCCCTGTGCGCTCCGCTGGCCGCTTTAATGGTGGCTCTGTCCGTCTTGCTTTTCGACAATATCAGCGAGGTATTCTCTTTCTTAGAAAAGATTTTCCCCGCCTGGTCCCTACTATGGGAGTTTGCCGTCCCTCTCGGTCTAATGTTGGTGGCGGCCATCCGCCGGAAGAAGGGAGGCGGAGTATGAGAGCCTGCCTTCGCCCCTTGTCCCTGCTGCTTTTACTGGCCTTAACGGGCCTGATCCTGACCGGATGCTGGAGCCGGCGGGAAATAGAGGAGCTGGCTCTCATTATGGCTGCTGCTCTGGACGCCGAGGGAGAAGAGGCGGTGCGTTTGAGCGTCTTTATAATCAATCCTCGGGAGATAGGAGGCGGCCAGCCTATGGGAGGGGGAGGGGGCGGGGCCAACAGAGTGCCCGGAGAAATCGTTACGGGTGTAGGTCAAGATTTCGCCGAAGCCACGCGGCGCATAGAAGAGCATATTCCCCGGCGTATTTTTTGGGCGCACAACAGGGTTATTATAATCGGCGACCAACTGGCCCGGAGGGGGCTCCACTGGCTGGATTGGTTTAGCCGCGACCGGCAGATGCGGCTGGATACGGCGGTCATAGTAACCCCCGGCGAGGCGCGTCGAGTTTTGGATCTACCGCCGGGAATAGAACTGAATCCCGGAAAAATAATTACCGGAATCTTGAACAGTCATGTTACCTTGGAAGTAGAACTAAAAGATGTGCTCTCCATGTGGCAGGCCAAGGGAGATAATATCGTTCTCCCCAAGGTTGTTCTGGTTTCCCAGCAGGAACATAGCGGCAGTAAAACCCAGCGCCGGGGCGGAGAGAAAGGACAGAGCGGCGACAGTGGGGACGGAGGGAGCCGGCAGGAGGCCGGGGCGGCGGCGATAAAGTTTGAAGGGGCAGGTGTCTTTAGGGAAGGGAAGTTGATAGGTTACCTGGATCAACTGGAAACCTTGGGTACCATGTGGTTGCGCGGGGAGGTGAAGGAGGGGGTGATCACCTTTGCCTGCCCTGACCATCCGGAGGGGCAGATATCGGTGCGCTTTCACCGCGCCCAAACCAAGGTAAAGCCTCAAGTAACAGAGAAGGGGATTGTCTTTACGGTCAAGATCCGCGGCGAGGGAGACCTGATAGAGCATACTTGTCAGGAACCTTTAATCGAGCCGGGGAAAATTACCGTCCTAGAAGATGCTTTACGGCAAGAACTGGATAAGAGGACCCGGGCGGCCCTGGACAAGGCTCAAAAAGAGTGGAAGTTGGATTTTCTCGGTTTCGGCGAAGTTCTTCACCGGGAGCAACCTAAAGCCTGGCAAGAGGTGCAGGACCGCTGGAATGAAGTTTTCGCCGGCGCCGAAATAAAGGTGGAGAGCCAAATACAGATCAGGCGTACCGGTATGAGCTACGGACCCTTGGCCGCTAAGGGTAATACAGGAGGCAAAACGGTTTCGCCAGGAGGCAGGTAAATGTTTATTGTGTTGATCCTGCTGGCTTTCTTGCTAATAGCCTGGGGAGACGCCGTACCCTTATACCGCCAAAAACGCTACCGGGAACTGGTGGTTATGGCTATAGTCTGGTCTTTAGGATTGGCTTTAAGTCTGGCTATGGTTTTAAATATACCGCTGCCCAATCCTACCGACTGGATGGAATGGCTGCTGGCACCTCTGTCCCGTCTCTTGGAGAAAGCTTTAGGATGATGAAGCATATTAAGTTTCTCATTTCTGATTTGCGGCGTCACTTTTCCGCTGAACCTAAACCTTTTACCGCCCCGCCAGCCTCTCCTGCAGCAAGTGCCGAATGGCTTCCAGTTCCTCCAAGGAGCGATACGTAAACAGGTGTGCCTCCCAGTGCTGACCGTAGAGGACTCCACAGCGCGTCTGGAGGTCCTCCTTCATCCGTTCAACCAGGTAGCCCCAAAGGCGGCGATGGGCTATGTAATCCCCCTCACTGGCTACTTGGAACAGGTGCAGAAGGATCAGCCGCTTTTTCACGTTTCCGGAGGCCAAAAACGGCCAGTACTTGACCAGGTTGGTCACTCCACCGGCGCTCTCGGTTTCTACGATGATAGTTTCGTCTGGCGTTTCCAGCCGGAAATCGCCAAACTGGAACCGCTGCAGGACCGGCAGGTTCCAGTCGGGTACGTCGAAGCGGTTGGCGGCGCCCTGGCCGCGATAGACCTTCGCTTGGGGGAATCCCTTGGCGACAGCGGCAAGGTAATCTATGGCTTCACGCTCATAGGAAAAACTGGTCACCTGGACCACCTCTTCAATCATTTCCAAGTTAGCGGTATAGATCAGGCCGGTAATTATGGCGAGAACTCCGCAAGACACAGTCAGGCAATGCGCTGGTTTTGCTTTCATAACCATTAGCCAGGTATAGAGGCCGGTGTCCTCTCGCCGGGATTAGCCTCCTAGACTTTTGCGCAACCGAGAAGGGAGAACAGCGTTAAAACTACAAACAGGAGTACGGTCACAGGCTTTTTCATAAGATTCCCTCCAAGTCACAGGGAACACCGCCACGTACGTTATCTGCCAGCGTCTTTTGTCCAAGGCTTTGCCTGACGCTACTCGTTACTCCCGCTGGCCAGCATCAATATCTATCGGAACCAGTTGCCAGGTTGACCCCCCGTCCGTGCTCTTCAGCAGTTCCGTTCCCTGGCCGTCCGCTGTTGCCAGGAGGAGCCAGCCCGCCTTACCTGTCACAAAGTCCAGTTGCCGCACTCTTTCGCCCTATTACCTTTAGTTATAAGCTAAGTGCGACCGGATGGAACGGTGCTATATGCGGTATGAGCGGTTCCTTTCAACCTTACGGCCCTAATTGTGGAAGCTGGCCTATTCCTACAAAAGCATCCTGTTACGGTGAGGCTGCATACAAATTGGCTTCCGCATATAGTGGCTGGTGGATTAATCCTAATACAGGACAACCAGATTCTTTCTATTTTGGCTATCTTTCCCCAGTGCCTTATAACACGCTTCCAACTTACAACCGAGTCTGCTACGGTCCTTAAACAAAATGCAATCAGGCAATTTTGGGGCGGCGGGATAACTAAACACCTGTCGCCATTTTTTTATTCTTTAAGGGTGTTGCATAACTCTAAACTTCGGGCTTTAATCAGGTGGGGGCATATTCGTTTCTATCCACTGGGTGGCGCTGTAGGCTATGTCCAGCGCCCGGGCTATATCCTCTCCCCGATAGACTAGTTCGTACTGGTACTCCCCCAGGTTCCAGGCTACGTAGACAGTTACCGCGTTACCAGCAACTATCCTGACACAGCCCCCTTCAGCTTTTGGTACCTGGCCGGTACCGCCCACAGCCGCAGCTAATTTTTCGGCGTAGTCAGGAGCATCGTGGCCCAACACCCAGTAGCGCCAGCCGCCTTTCTCCCAGAAGACCTCCACCTGATCCAGGTTGTAAGCTATGACACCTCCAGGCAACTCTAACCGAGTGGCCTTTTTGGACTTGGCTTGATCCCAGACGGGCAGCGCCGGCGCGTTCTTGCGCAGCTTGCCACTGATGCTACCCACGTACTGGCTTTCGCTTAAAGGCGTCTTTAACTGAGCGACCTGATTGAGAGGTACAGGTTCCTCGACGGTATATATGTTTATGTTGTAGCCCTCCATATTAGAAAAAACCTCAAAGTAATAGTTAATGGTAGGTCCACCTGTACCTGTCTCCTTGTTTGGTAAAGGCCAGCCCTGGGGTAGATAAATGGGGATGCCGGTCCTGGCTTTCACCCAGAGGGCCGCCTCGGCCAACACTTGCTGAAGCGCGGCCCGCGCCACAGGGATGCTGGCCGTCAAAACCAGGGCCAGGGCGGCCAGCATGACTGCTGCTGCCAGCAGCGGGTAAAGCTGGCGGGACGGTTTCCGGTTGCTCCGCTCTAATCTCGCCAGGATGGTTTTAACGTGTCTTTCGTCCATTTCCCAACCGGCAAAGAGGGTGTTATCGGCTGCTTCCGGCAATTGTTGGAGAAGTTGCTCCAAGTTACGCACCAGTGATGCCCTCCTTCAACAAACTTTTCTTAAGTATGGCCCGCGCCCGGGCGAGACGGTTGCGGACTGTGCCTTCTTTACTGTCCAACACTAGGGCGATCTCCCTGCTATCCAGCCCGTGGTAATAAAAAAGTACTACCACCTCACGGTACTTGACCGGCAGGCGCATAACCTCCCTCACCAGAACGGCCTGTTTTTCCCTGGCCAGGGTCTGGGCCGACGGGTTAGCGCCGACTGGGAGCGTTTCCCAAAACTCTTCCTCCATCAGCCGCACCCTACGCCATGACCATGAGCGCAGGCGGTCTTTGCACAAGTTGGCTGCGATCCGCAAGATCCAGGATTTGAGGTCGCTCTCGCCGCGAAAGGTGGGAAGCTTCTGCCAGACCCTGAGGAAAACTTCCTGGGCTATGTCCTCTGCCATTCCCCGGTCTTGTAGGTAAAAGTAGGCCAGGCGCAACACACTGTTCCCGTATTGTATGATAATCTGTTCCACGTCATCCAATTGGATTTCCTCCTCGGAGGTCGAACCTTGATTTACCTTTGCTAGTATAGACGAAGCAAAAAGTGTTTTAGTTGCAGTAAAGTTTTTCCAGGAGTTAAATTATGAATAGCCAAACCTGAGCAAAAGAAATCCATAAGTACCGTACTTATACTCTATTATTCCGCACTCTTGGGTATGCACCTGTCCATCGCAAGGAGGGACCATAAATTTCCTTGCCGAAGTCGGCAAGGGCTTAAAAGCTGGCTGATAAAAACCTTAATCATATATCCGCATCGCGTTAATGAAGGCTATTCCACAAAAATATAACTGGAGTAGGAGTAGAAAGACTCAGGAGTCCCGTTTTCAGTGGCCTGATGGAAGCCTTTAGCCCGGTAATAATATCCACCGACCACCTGCAAGATCTTGGAGCCGCGGATACTGGAAGAATTAAAGCCTTCAAACCCCCAGCTTCCCATATCTACCCAACTGGAACCGTTCCATCTTTGGAGATATAGTCGAAGCAAGATGCTATCAACCGGCTGGGAAGCTACAGTCTCCCCGGAAAGTCTGACTGTGCCGGCCGACAGGGAATAAATCTCACTATATCCATCGACCAGATATTGCAGCGCCTCAATTCCTATTTGTTCCATGGTGGACATATTGGGTTCTGGCGGCGGGCTGGTTTTAGCGGTGGCGGCCAACACCATCTCAGGACACCAGAAGAGGAAAACGGCGATCACTACCACCCAGCGGAGCAAAAGTTTCCTCATTTTTTATCCTCCCCATTTAGGTTAATTGTTAAAACTTCTTACCCTAAAATAAGACGCAAAAAATAGCCTTTAGGTTGCAGGAAAAAAATATTTTTTCCTGCAACCTAAAGGAATTTTTCGGAGTCTATGATATTATAAGCATGAGCAGACCCGGGATAAACATAGTGGGGAGAAACAGTGAAGAGGCCGCTAAGCGGATTACATCAAGGACATTTGTTAATTAAGATTTCCATAGTGAGGTGTATGGCTTTGATCAAAAGAATTCTACTGATAATTATTACCATAATAATATTTTCCTGGGTTTCTGGTTGCGGTTCAAACAGTGCTACTACTCATCTGTTTGAAAGCTGGTTGTATGCCTCGTGGCATAACAACTTGAATTTCGAGTTGACAAATTTTATATAGGGGTTTGGAGTTAATTACTGGATATACAAATAAAGAACTAAACCTTATAAACTTGAACAAACTGAGTTCATTAATCGAAATGTTTACCGAAACTAATGATCTTTTTGTCCTAAGAAGTTTAAAGAATGCTGAAAATCTACCGGAAACATTGCGGAACAAGTTAATTAGTCCGGAAGTCATTCCTTACCTGGACTATATGTTTGAAACGAGGGAGGCTTTAAAGGAAATTAACAAGAAGATATTGGAATTAACCAACAGATATCGCGAAGCCCCATTACCCGTAAGGCAAAAAGACTTAGTTCAAGCTTTCTATGAGGATTTAATTAAGCTCCAGAAATTATATGGGCACGTAAGTTATGATCTGACCCAGGCAGATCTTTCTAAGAGAAGCATTGAAGAACTGCAAGAGATCCACCTTATAAACGAGGATATTATTAATATTGCTCAGCACTAGCGTTGCATAAAAATTTTTAGCGTACTGCAAGGCAATATATGGAAGAC
>JBNATU010000026.1:0-42158 GCA_049701195.1 Neomoorellaceae bacterium | reverse complement strand
CTCCAAGAGTTACAATAAAGTCAGGAACCTTGCCTTTGGAGATAATATAACCGTTAATGAGTCCCACGAGGGTCCCGGTAATAAGGGCTAGAAGTATGCCCAGAAATACGGGCGCACCGTGCTTTACCACCGCTACAGCCATGACCGAGCCCGCCAAGGCCATGGCCGAGCCGATAGAAAGATCTATACCTGCGGTTATAATTACCAGCGTCTGCCCTACGGCCAGAATGCCATTAATAGAGCACTGCCTGGCGATATTCAGAAAGTTTCTCAGGTCAAGAAAGCTCGGCGTAGCTAAACTAAGATAGATTACCAGCAGAAGCAGCGCCAACCCTGCAGCACCTCTACCCAGGAGTTCCACAACCGCGGTACTTTTTTTCTTTACTGAGGTATCGGCCCCAGCAGTAACTTCCTCTACACTTTTCATGCTACTGTACCTCCCATCGCTGCCGCCAAAATGGCCTCCTGCGTAACAGCCCCGGCATTAAACTCCCTGACTATCCGTCCCGCACGCATGACGGCTATACGGTCGCATATTCCCATAAGCTCCGGAATCTCGGAGGATACGATAACTACAGCGGCGCCGCTCTTTTTCAATTGGTTTATCAGTCGGTAAACCTCGACCTTAGCGCCCACGTCTATACCCCTTGTAGGGTCGTCCATGAGAAAAATGCGCGCTCCACTGGAGAGCCATTTGCCCAAGACCACTTTCTGCTGATTGCCGCCGCTTAGGGTCCTGACCCCCCGCAGTAGTTGAGGAGGCTCGATTTTGAGCTGTTTGACCAACTCCCAGGCATTCTTAGCTTCTTTGCTCCTGTTCATCACTCCTGCCTTGCTGTAGAACTTTAAGCTAGCTAAGGTCAAGTTAAACTTTATAGAGTTCTGCAACACCAGGCTGTCTTTACGGTCCTCCGTCACCAGTGCCACACCGGCCCGAATAGCCTCCACAGGAGATCGAGGTAGAAATTCCACACCGTTTACCCACACTTTGCCCCGTTCCATCCTGCGCAGGCCGAATATCGTTTCCAAAACCTCGGTCCTTCCCGCTCCCATAAGCCCGGCGATGCCCAAAACTTCTCCATAGCGAACCTCAAAAGTTACCTCCTTTACCCGATCCCCGGCTGCAAGGCCTTCCACCCGCAGGCCAACTCCGCCAGGAGAGGACTCCTCCCTAGGATACTGTTCCTCTAAGGTCTTGCCCACCATCATCTTTATGAGCATCTGTTCGTCCACTTCATTAGCCGGCTTGGTAGCCACCAGCTTGCCATCTCGTAGCACGCTGACCACGTCACCGATCATCGGCACCTCTTCCAGGTGGTGGGTGATATAGATGAAGGATACGCCCTCCCTCTTTAGCGACCTGACCACCGAAAACAGCTTTTCCCGCGCATTGTTGGTTAGGGCCGATGTGGGTTCGTCGAGGATTATGAGGCGAGCATTTCTGGAAATAGCCCTGGCTATCTCCACCAACTGCTGCTGTCCCACATCCAGGTTGCGCACCTTGATGTCCGGATTAATCTCCACTCCGAGCCTTTCCAGCGCCGCCCGGGCGCGATCCCGGGCAACCTTCCAGTCCACCATAGGGCTGTTACCCCTGCGGGGCAAACCTCCGAGACATATATTCTCGAATACGGATAAATTAGGCGCTAATGTAAGCTCCTGAAAAACCATTCCAATACCTAACCTTAACGCATCCCATGGGCTATCGATCTCCACCTTCTTGCCCTGGATAAGAATATCTCCTGCGTCCGGTTTTACCACCCCCGCCAGGATTTTCATGAGCGTCGATTTTCCAGCGCCGTTCTCCCCGAGAAGTACATGGACGCTGCCTTCATGGATAGTTAGTGAAACGCCGTCTACAGCCTGGGTCCCGAAAAAGCGTTTACTTATCCCCCTTAACTCAACGAGCGGAGGCGACAAGACCAATCCCTCCCTCCCCAGCTTTTTCAAGCGGAGGAGTAGGGTATCTGTTGCCCTACTCCTCTTAAGTTATACCTTCCTGGGCTCTCCGCTTATTTGGCCTGAGCTTTGGCCTCTTCAATAATCTTGTTCCAGTCGATAGGTTCTAACTTAGGCGTGGGATAGAACATGTCTGCATTATCCTTATATTCTGTTCTCGGTCGGACATCAAAGATCTGAGGAACAGGTACTCCCAGCTTCAGCATAACGCCAAACTTAGTACCGTACCATCCCCACTCGGGGAATCCGTGCCACGTCTCGGCCACAATAGTTCCTTTTCTTATCTCATCAACCGATTCCGGAGTTCCATCGTTGCTGAATACGGCCACCTGATTTTGTCTGTTGGCCGCGTAGACCGCATTCTTAGCTCCGAGGGCCATCTCCGCACATTCGGCCCAGATTACATCCAAATCTTTAAAGTTTTGTAGTATGTTTTCTGCGGCTTTCACCGCCTTTTCACGGTTCCAATCAGCAGGCAGCACAGTGAGTACCTTTACATTGGAGAATCTGCTTATGACTTCTTTGAATCCTTTAGTACGGGCATTGGAGAAGTAATCGCCGGCTACCCCCTCAATGATGGCTACATTACCTTTTATGCTGTTAGGATCTACGTTCTTATACAGGTTCTTCCACCACTCCTCGTCCAGGTAGGTTTCCGGGGGCACGTTCACTTTCTCGCCCTTCCCCAAGACTCCCGGGCCGCCCAGATAATCGAGTACTGCATAGGCACTGACCCTTGCCGCCTGCTCGTTATCAAATCCTATATAGGAAGCTACATCCACGCCTTCTATAGGCTGCAAGAGGTTAACCACTATGACCGGTATTTTGGCCTCGTTGGCTTTCTTTATAGTCGGTTTGATAGGCTCCACATCTATAGGTGAAACCACGATAGCATCCACTTTCCGCTGTATAAAGTTTTCCAGTATGGCTACCTGGGTAGCATACTCGGTATGCGAGGACGGCGCACGGGTGATGATTTCCACATTGAGCCCCGCCTTCTCCTTGGCGTCACGAGCAGCCCGCTCTAAATAATCCTGGGCCGTCTTAAATACGCCGGTTATGTCCGGCGGCGCCCAGCCGATGACTATTTTATCCGGCAGCTTGAACTCCTTTTGGCTCGTGCCCGAGGAGGGAGCCTGTTGCTTAGAGCATCCGCCTGCCCACGCCAAGAGAGCTACCATGAGCAATACAGGTAAAACTACTCGCCAGTTTTTGTTGGACATAGCCCGACCTCCTTGAGGTTATAATGTTCTTGGGTTTAAGGCTTTTTACAGAATTTCTCTCTAAAAAAGATTTTCCCTTATCCCTCCCCCCTCTCTTAGCAACCTAGCAGCCTGATATCAGGTTGTGCTTACATCCTGATATTATAATTCGATATCCCATCGAAGATTCCTTCTTTTCTCTCCCCCCTACCTCAAGGTTTTTTTAATTTATTGTGCAGTATATCCTCCATCAACCGAAAGTACCGCTCCCGTAGCATAAGCCAATTCATCGCTGGCCAGGGCCAGAATCGCCGCAGCTTGTTCCTCGGGCATACCCAGTCTACTCATGGGCCGTATTTGCTCTAAGTTTCTTCTGGCCTGTGCGGGATTATCGCTCCTCTGCACAGCCTCCTCGACCAAAGGTGTGGCCGTAGTCCCCGGACACAGGCAATTAACCCTAATAAGGGGAGCATGATCTACAGCGAGGCTCCGGGTAAGGCCAATGAGGGCGGCCTTGGACACGTTATACGCTACTTGACCCTTGATACCTACTAAGCCCGCCTCCGAGGATACGTTGATTATCACCCCTCCACCCTGCTTTTCCATAATAGGCACAGCTTCTTTGGAGCAAAGATAGGCCCCTCTTAAATTGACCGCCATGACTCTCTCCCATACCTCCAGGGGGGTCTCTACCACGGTTCCCTGGTAGTATATACCGGCATTATTAACCAGCACGTCCACTCGTCCCCACTTATCCACCGCTTCTTCAAACAACTTCTTAACCTGGTCCTCTCGTGTAACATCCGTCACAAAGTAGCAGGCTGTTCCTCCTTCTCGAGTTATCAACTCCACCGTCCCCCGGGCATGCTCTTCGTTAACGTCGGCTACGGTCACCTTGGCGCCGTGCCTGGCAAACAATAAGGCCGCTGCTCTTCCTATACCCAGACCTGCTCCGGTAATTACCACTATTTTATTGTCGAAATTAAAAGTCATATAATTTTGCCTCCTTTTCATATAATGGTAGATTTTCGGAAATTCCCCATCGTTGTAAGGTAAATCCTCACGGAAGAGTTTATTTTTGCGCCCCTACCCCAAGAGGTATGGGAAAAAGGTCCAGCTCCCGCTCCTCTAGCGCCTGAGTTCGATGATGAACTGGCTTCTATCTCCTCGATAGCGAGCCACGGAAAACTCGACGGCCCGGTTGTACTGATCCCACGCTACGGTCTTAGAAAGCTGTAATGGTGCCCCCACCTCGGTCTCCAGAAGTTCGGCATACTCCTCCGTGGCAGCAATGACTTCCAGGATACGCCTGGCTCGCGATACACGAATACCGTAGGAGTTTTCCAGAGTTCGGTATAGGGAGTTGTTGTTCAGGTCGTGCTCATGCAAATTGGGACAATACTTCTGAGGAACATAAGTGGTGACTACTACTATGGGTACGCCCTCCACAAACCTAAGGCGTTCAAGGCGGTATACGGGTTCCTCATAGGCCAGAGACAAGAAAGCAGCAGCATTTTTAGAGGCGGGCACTACTTCCAAAGACAACACTCTGGTGGTGGGCTTAAGGCCCTTCTGTTCCATCTCTTCGGTGAAGCTGACCAGTCTTTGGATAAAATCCTGCTGGATTTTTGGTTCCGATACGAAGGTTCCCTTGCCACGCACACGGTGGAGCAGGCCTTCTCTGACCAGTTCATTTATGGCCTGGCGTACCGTAGGACGGCTCACCCCGAACCTCTCACAAAGTTCATTCTCTGACGGGAAAAGATCGCCCGGCTGGAATTTGCCTTCTTCAATTTCTTGGCGGAATACTTGCATAAGCTGGTAGTAAAGAGGTATGCGCGGGTCCATATTCAAGCCTTGATGAAGCCCCATTTTATATCTTCCCTACCTTCATCTATATCTTATCTTCATCGTATATATCTTCGTCATCTTCGTCCATATCTTCCTTAGGCTTATCGGCCTACTGTATATTTTATCCCTTCGACTTATCTCGTTTCTTCTCCGATGCCTCAGATAACATAGCCGAACATCTTGTGCTTACATCTTGATATTATATTATACTACGTAAAATTAAAGATTCCTGCTGGCTCGAAAAAAAATAAGGTAGCACGGCGGTCCCTGAGCATTGCGATAAACTAAGGCCTCGCCTTACGGCTCGGCGGCGGGCTGCCAACCCTTAGTCCAACCAGGCCGTAGGTGAGGCCCTGTTAGTATAGTATAAACTCTTAGCGACCTGCACTTTAAATCTCACGGGCCACAAGCAGCCTTAGGGAAATGGCAACAGGGTAAACGCGAAAAAACCCCAAAAATCGCCTGAGAAGGTTAATCGGTCATGGTTTAAGAAGCACCTTTATCCCTTGACCCTGGCTAACCAGCTCAATACCCCATGCCCCCTCCTCCAGAGGCAGTACATGGGTTACTAAAGTGTCTCTCTTGATTTTACCGCGGCGTAGAAGCTCGATAGCCGCTAGATAATCCCATCGGTTATACACACGGGTGCCTATCCAGGACAGCTCCTTAAAGGCCACCTTGACCAAATCCAAGGGAACAGGCGTCTTGGGTAACCCTAGCTGTACAATAGTACCTCTCACACGAGCCACACTAACAGCCTGACTTATAGTTTCCGCCACTCCAGCAGCCTCGAAAACCACATCTGCTGTGTTCTCTTTTAAGCCCTCCTTCGCAGGATCTACCACTTTAATAGGTAGCCGGCCCAAATATTCCCTCCTGTAAGGGCTAGTCTCCGAAATTATAATTTCCGCAGCTCCTGCCCCAAGCAATACCTGGGCTACAAGCTGGCCGATAGTCCCACCGCCTAATATAACACCTATCTCCCCTACTTTAAACCCCGAACGTCTGACAGCATGTACAGCTACAGCCACCGGCTCTACTAAAGCAGCCTCTTCGTACGAAAGGTTCTCAATAGGATATAGGTTCTTTACCGGAACGGCCACATATTCGGCCATGCCTCCCGGAGCATCTATACCTAAGAAGCCCAGGGTTTCACACATGATAATTCCCTTCCAGGCAGGGTCGACAACGCTGGCAAGTCAACAAAGGTTCTACAACGACTCGCTGTCCGATTAAAAACTCATCAGCAGGGTCATTAACCTCGACTACTTCTCCACAGAACTCGTGTCCCAAGATCAAAGGAGCACGAGCGCGAGGGTGTTTGCCCGAAGCGATCATAAGGTCGCTACCACAGATGCCGGCATACGCTACTTTTATTAGGGCTTCCCCTTTTTTGAGCTCTGGCACCGGTACCTCTTCTACCCTCAAGTCCTTGGGACCACGGTAAACAAGGGCCTTCATATTTCTGCATACCACCTTTATACTGGAAACGCCTTGGTATAAAACATCTTTATTCTATCCCCGGGCTAAATACCCGCCATCCACCGCCAGTATTTGCCCATTCACATAATCGGAAGCCGGGGAAGCGAGGAAGATGGCTGCGCCTACCAGGTCTTCCGGTTCTCCCCAGCGGCCGGCCGGTATGCGCGCAAGAATAGTATTATAACGATTAGCATCCGCCTGAAGGGCTGCAGTGAGCTTGGTTTTTATCCATCCGGGAGCGATGGCATTGACATTTATCCCCCGGCCGCCCCATTCGTTGGCCAAGGTTCTGACCAGACCTGCGATCCCTGATTTAGCCGCTGAATAGGATACTACATTGAGTCCACCCATGAAAGTGAGCATGGAAGCGATATGGATTATCTTCCCGTAGCCCCGGGATAACATATCCTGCCCCACCATCTGGCTCAACAGAAAAGCGCTCCTTAAGTTTAAGGTCAATACCGTATCCCAGTCCTCCAGAGAGTGCCTTTCAGCCGGTACCCGGCGGATAGTCCCTGCCGCATGGGCCAGTATATCTATCCTGCCCAGCTCTTTTAGGGCAAAATCCACCGTAGCCTTTATCTCTTCTTCCTTACTTAAATCCGCAGTGATGGGAATAACAGATAGACCAAGGGTAGCGGCTCTCTCGCGGGTCTCCTCAATGTTAGTATGGCCCACGGCTATAACCTTGGCTCCAGCCTCAGCCAATCCCAGGGCTATAGCTTGTCCTATACCGCTACCCGCGCCGGTCACCAAAGCTACCCGATCCGTCAGACTAAAAAGAGAGGCTATTTTCACTCTAAACACCTCCAAATACACGAGAACTATAGTATAGGGCCTACGCACTTACCTCTTACGCCAACTTTTTAAGAGTCAATATACCCGAGTTCCAGAGATATTTGCCTTGCAGTATGAGCTACAGCTTTAGCCAGTTCCAGGTGTATTCGTTCTAGAGTAACACGCGAGGAAGGTCCCGAAACACTAACAGCAGCCACTACATTACCTGTATAGTCCCGGATAGGCGCGGCTACACAACGGACATCATCCTCGGCCTCCACATCATCCACGGCATAACCTAACTTTCTAACTTCAGCAAGGCGTTCCTTTAGTACACCCAAGTCGGTTATAGTATGGCTTGTAAGGGCCGGCATGCCCCACATAGAAATGATCTGCTCCACCTTTTCCTCAGGCAAATAAGCTATTTGCGCCTTACCCAAAGCCGTACAGTGGACAAAATTCCGATCCCCAATTTTGCACATAGTCTGCAACTTATCCGTCAGGCTAACCCGGTCGAGGTAGAGCACTTGTCCTTCATCAAGGACGGCTAGATAAGCTGTCTCCCCGGTTTGGGCCGCAAGTTGCTCCAGATAAGGTCGTGCCACATTCCTGTAATCTAAGTTGGAGAGAAGATTATGTCCCAAGCGAAGTATCTTCAAGCTCAAGCGATATTTCTCGTCATGGGGATCTTGTACCACATAACCTTCCCGACATAAGGTCTCTAAAAATCTATATACGGTACTTTTGTGAAGCCCCAACATTCTTCCCAATTCGCTTACACTTAGCTTTTCACCGGAAGACAGGGCTTCTAGTATCCGAAGCGTTCTAACGCACGTTCGCAATTTCTTTACCCTCTCTAAAAGGCGGGTACTAGAAAATCGTACCCGCCCTGGAGTTTACATTTCCGTTACTAGTCTACTTCACTTTTTGAATAGCTTCAACAAGCTCGGTACCAAATTTGCTCGTATAAGTTTCCCATACAGGCTTTACTCTTTCCACAAAAGGAGTAATATCTGGGACATCGTTAAACTGTATTCCTTTCTGCTTAAGCTCTTCTACGCTTTTGGTCTCGAAGTTCGCCCAAAGTTCTCGCTGTTTAGCCATGGCCTCTGAAGCCGCTTCCTTAACCGCCTTCTGCTGTTCCGGGGTTAAACCGTCGAACACCTTTTTGCTCATCAAAACAACATCGGGTATTATAAAGTGGCGCGTCCAGGAGAAATACTTGGAAACCTCGTAGAGCTTTAGCGTCAACAGAGTAGGAGGATTGTTCTCCCAACCATCTATCACTCCCTGTTGCAGAGCGCTATAGACCTCGCCCTGGCCCATCGGAGTAGCTATGGCGCCCATACGGTTCAATGTATCCACCATAAGTTTGTTGGTCATTACCCTTATCTTCAGGCCCTTTAAATCTTCAGGCTTATAAATAGGCCTCTTGTTGTTTATTACATTTCGCGAACCGGAATCCATCCAGAACAAAAATTCATAACCGGCTTTCTGGATATCGCCGCTCAGTTTCTTTCCCGGGTCTCCATCTAAGGCCTTGTGAAGATGATCCAGATCCCGGAAGATATACGGTAAGTTTAATACATCAACTGTAGGTACGAATTGCCCTAGCGGGCCGGCCGCCACCATGGCCATCTCCAATGTGCCAACCTTCATCCCTTCCAAAGCATCCCGCTGTTCACCTAGCTGGCTGTTGGGAAACACTTGGATCTCTATTTCACCTTTTGTCTTATCTTTAACCTGGTTGGCAAAAAACACCATGGCCTCATGGGTAGGATGCCCCTCAGGAAGAACCGAGGACAGCTTCAAAACCTTCTTAGCTGCCGGCTTCTGTTCCTGTACCTGGGCCCCTTGCTGGGAGCCAGATCCAGCGCTCGTCCCCGACTGGCCACATCCTACGGCAAAAAGGGCCAAAAGACCACCTAGCATAAGGAGCCCGATACATCTTTTTAACATTCCTAACTCCTCCTTTCAAAATCAAATTTTCATACCCTGGTAATGGGGATGAACCACTACATCTGCCCACTCCCTATCCTTGTCCGGCCGTATCCCGGCCATGAGCCAATAAAACTTCATCTTCGTTCCTGGAGCCGCCACATTGGGATGGTATCCCGAAGGTATAACTACGGCGTCTCCATCAGTTACCACCTCCATATGTTCGGGATGGAAAATATCATTAAAGACAAGCTGGATGCCGAACCCCGGCGCAGGGAGTTCATATACATAGATCTCCTCCCTGGTAGAGCCATGCTCGTGGGGCGGCCAGCTCGTCCAATGCCCCGAATCCCCTTCTGTAAAACCGCAGAGAAGTCGGCAAGCGTCAACCTTGTCCCCTATAGGCGTCCATATGATGCGGTGGGTAGAATTATCAGAGCTACCATGGTGTACCCCGGATACCTCAGCAAAGGGTATAGCGCAAAAACTCGTATCCCTTTCCGCCGGTGCAGAAGCTATAACGAAGTCCACAAAACCCGAGGTGCGTACGGTAAACTTTTGACGTCGGGGGATATAGAAGCTATCGTGTTTAGCACATTTGTAGCTTGCCCCGGAAAACTCTATTTCTCCGCTTCCGCCTGCGCACATAAGAGACCACTCTTCCTCGCCTGTATCCAGGGTGACCTCCGGTAACTCTCTGTCCAGGATCAGGCGGCTGTACGATAGGTATTTAAGGTCGGTATTGGCAGGAGATATTACCCGCCGGTAGCCCCTGTGGGTATTGGTCCGCTTGAACAAAAGGTTGCCCATAGATTATCCTCTCCTTCTTCTTATTTAGTCGGTTTTATAATTTATTTAATTCCCATGACCATGCTGGGAATAAAAGTCACTAGCCCCGGGATAAAAGTTATGATGAATAGCACTATCACCATAGCCAAAAGATACTTCCAATACGTGCCTAGAATCTCGCCGAGAGAAGCCTTGGCGATACCAGAAGACACAAAGAGAGAAATGCCCACCGGTGGAGTACATTGCCCTATAGCCATGTTTACAATGGTCATGAGGCCAAAATGGATGGGAGATACTCCTAACCGCATGGCAATAGGAAATATTATAGGTATGACAATGATTATGATAGGTGTAACATCCAGGAAGGTTCCTAAGAACAACATAAGGAGATTGAGCAGAGTAAGTATCACATATTTGTTAGACGAAATAGAAAGTATGGCCTCAGCAATCTTAGCCGGAATGCGTTCCGCAGCTACTATCCAGCCGAAACTAGAGGCAGTTGCGATACAAAGGACGACCACCCCGGTAGTTACTGCCGTACGGCCCATAATCTGAGGTAGGTCTTTTAAGCTAAGTTCTTTGTATACAAAATACCCCACTATGAAGGAATATAGAGCGGCGATAACAGAAGCTTCGGTAGGCGTAAAGATACCGCTGAGAATCCCGCCCATAATAATAACTACAGTCATAAGGGCCAACACTGAGTCTAAAAAACTCTTTACCACCTCTCTAAAAGACGCTCTAGGCTCGGCCGGAAGGTTTCTTTTACATGCCAAAATATAGCTGGTGGCCATTAACGCCGCGCCCATTAGTATGCCCGGGATAAAGCCTCCAAGAAATAAGCCTCCAATCGATATTCCTGCGGTTATGCCTAATATAACCATAGGAATACTGGGCGGAATTATTATACCGATGGAGCCTGCCGTAGCCTGCACGCTGGTGGCCATATCTTTGCCGTACCCTTTCTTCTCCATAGCCGGAATAAGAATGCTTCCAATGGCTGCTGTATCCGCTGCAGTAGATCCCGATATACCGGCGAAAAACATGGAGGCCACCACACTCACCATGGCCAATCCGCCTTTAACATGTCCTACTAAACTAGAAGCGAAGTTCACCAGCCTGCGGGATATGCCTCCCGAATCCATAAAACCGCCTGCCAGTATGAAAAAAGGTACGGCGATGAGCGCGAAAGATTCCGACGCTGTATACATGCGCTGCACAATCACGGTAGTGTCTATATGGCCTGCTACGGTAAGCGCTGCCAGAGCGGCGATAGCGAGACTGAATGATACTGGAACTTTGATAAGAAGAGTTAAAATGAATACTATAAATAGTACAGCAGCCATACTATTCCCCTCCTGTGTTTAGGAGCCGGATAATATGCGTCAACGCATGGATGATGATAAATAAACCGCTAACAGGTAAAGCCAAATAGGGCCAACTCATGGTAAAAGGCATGGCTGCCATAAGTTGATTTCGATTTTCCAGTACCAAAACCATACCTTTGTAAATCATCAGCACGGCTAAAGATATTATCAAAATTTCTACAAGTATTTCGGCGCATCGCCTCAAGAGGGGATTAAAACGTGCCACTACTATCTCCACGCTAAAGTGGGCCTTTTCGGCAACAGCTAGACTCGCCCCTATAAAACTAAACCATACAAACATATAGGTTAACATGGCTTCCGTCCACGGAATGGGACTCTTTAAAATAAATCGACTAAAGACTTGTAGAAAACCCAGAATCAACATGCAAGATATCAATACAGCCGCTATTTTACTCTCAAACCACTGGAGTATGGAATTAAGTCTTTCCACCTGTGTACCTCCTTATGTTTTGCTAAATAAAACATTGTTTTATTTTTAGCACACAATATTATTCGACGTCTTTCAGGAAACTCCTGCTATCTTGCAAAAATTCTTTAGGTCAGTTAGGTCTTCTGCAAAACTAAGACCTCACCTTACGGCTCGGCGGCGGGCTGCCAACCCTTAGTCCAACCAGGCCGTAGGTGAGGCCCTGTTAGTATGGCCGGCTTTTACCTGGCTCTACCGGCCGGTAAAATATTTAAGCATTGATTGGAGCTGAAGGCGATTTTTTGGCGTTTTGGGCCATGCCCCAGATCAGGGCGATAACGCCCATTACTCCAAACCAGATGGCACCGGTTACAAAAGCGAACATATTGACATCAGAACCCATCAAAGCCGAGAGGGGAGTTATGATGTACGGACATAAAAACGAACCCAGGTTCTGGCCGGCCACCACAATGGAAGTAGCCAACGGCACGGCAGCAGGCTTAACCGACATGGAGGTGCCTACCATAATGCTGGCATATACGGTGGTAACCGAAAAACCGTAGATCAAGCTACCTAGATACACCAGAAGTATATTCGGCGCAAAAGCAATTATCAGGCAAGCTATTACTCCCATAAATAGTCCTGCTGCAAGGCTGGCATTTCTGGCAAATTGGGCCAGTTTCCCGTAGATAAGTCCCATCAAAAATCCTCCGATGGCAAAAATCATGGTCGCCTGCCCGGCCTGCGCGGCAGTCCCCAACTTGTGCGCGGTTAGCAGGAAAGCCAGGTAGGTAGCCAAAATCATTCCACCTATGAAATAGATAAGCATGGTGATCGTCCAAGCGTAGGCGGCCCCTGTGAGCTGCACCTTCTCGCTCGGCTCGTTTCCCGCAGCGGCAGCCTTAGGCGGCTCCGTCTTCGGCAGAAGCGCCGCCACGCAGATCAGAGAAATAAGGGCGATAAGGTGGACATAAAAGGTTATATTCCAGCCCATCATGGCCAGGTAGCCGCTGACAAAAACCATTATGGCGCAACCTATCATCTGAGCCGAAGTGAGCTGTCCCATAACATTAGAACGTTCATCTCCTGCAAAAGAGGCGGCCACCAGAGCAGGGGCCACTAGTTGTACTGTTCCTACGCCTACTCCCAATACGGCCCTGAATACCAATATCAGGGAGAAAGAGGTAAGGAAAGCAGGCACGACTCCTCCTACCAGGAAGCACAGTATACCGAACAAAGCCAGCGTCTTCATCGCAATGTATTCCTGCAACTTGCCCACTATAGGAGTAGCTACGATAATTACGATGCAGGGAAGGGTTATGAGCAGTTGGATGGAAGTCTGGGATAAATTGCTAAAATGCTGGGCGATTACCGCAAGTCCGCTGGCAATGGCTATTACGCCCATCATCAATATACCGATGCTCAGTATGGCCAGCTTGATTTTGCCTACATCTTGTTGCATAATAATGACTCCTTTCCTTATTTTAAATTGCTTTATTAAATTTGGGAAAGTATAACCTGCTCTCGACGTGCGGCCCTTGAAATATTTCACAAACTTGATGCCGCTTCAACCGCTTCACAACAGATCTTGGGCTAACGGCCTCATTGGGTTTCGCCTCCTAGAATAAAATTATTATTCCAGGGCTACGGCCCGCCCGATCACCGGCGTTATACCGGCTGCCGCCGGCGGGCCGCAGTCCGAGGAACCTTATGGGATAGGCTATCAGGTGCCCAATACTTTTATTTATTACCCTTTGCGGGCGTCTATCCATTACAGCCGATCCTACTTCTTTTTAAGGGCCTCCCTGGCCTTCTCCACCGCCTCTACCGTATCCTCTAAGCCCAGCTCCACCAGTTTCTCTTTGGTGGGCAATCCCGTCTCTTTGTCCCAGCCCCGGGCCTCGTAGTATTCGTCCAGCATCTTGTCCAGATCTTCTCTGGATATAACCTGGCCGGCCGAAGCTCCGCCTTTTAGGGGCTCCTCCATGAGCCTCGGGGGCAGGGTGTCATCGGCGCGGCTGAAGCCCTCCCGGGCATTGAACACCCGCGCCAGGTTCATTATCCTTTCGCCTACCTTCCATATATCTTCAGGGGACAAGCTCAAGCCGGATGCCGCATTCAAAAGTCCGGCCACAATCCTCGGACCCTCAAAACCGAGCACCGAGTTGAGGAAATTGCAGAAGGTCGGTGAATCGAAGCAGGCCACGGCAAAATCCTGGTTCCACTTGCACAGCTTGCCTTTCCCTTCCACGGCCAGCCGGTCTACCGGCTCGGGTATGGGTACGCCAAAGATCTCCTGGAAGGCATAGCCCCGGTTATGGTCGGCCCCGGTGTAGGAGGTGATATAGTTCAGTCCGTGGGCCTTAGCCCCGCGAATGTCATAGGCCGGCAGCTCTAATCCTTTTATGTGCATGGCGTATCTTTCTGCACCCCGGCCTATGCGCTGGGCCGCCAGGCGGGACCCATCGGCCAGAATGTCCCCCAATCCCTCGCGGGTGGCCATCTTGGTGATAAGCTCCAGCACCGCTTCGTGATTGCCAAAGCGCAGTTCCAGCCCGTCGGCTTCTTCCCGGCTGAGTATTCCCCGCTCGTAAAGCTCCATGGCCAGGCTTATGGTCACGCCGGTGGAGATGGAGTCCAGTCCGTATTCGTCGCACAGACGGTCGGCGGCAATGACCGCGGCGGGATCATCTACGCCCACGTTGCTGCCCAGGGAGTATATAGTTTCAAACTCGGGGCCTTCGGTAAGGACGTTGGTGTATTTCCCGTGCCGCGCCAGCCTGACCTGGCTACAGGCCACAGGGCACCGATAACAAGGATTCCGTCGGATGGTAAACTGGTCCATGGCCTGGCCGCCGATCTTATCCACAGGGCTAAAAACGCCGGTGTCCATCCAGTTCTTCGCCGACCAGATACCCATAGCCGAGGTTACTTCCACGGCTACGGAAGTGCCGAACTTCGCCAGAGACGGATAAAGGGCCGGGTCGTCCCGCATGAGCTTATGCATATCCTTCAACACGGCCGAGAAGGACGAGGAATCATCTACCGCAACCTTACCCGTACCGCGTACCGCAATGGCCTTTAAATTCTTGCTGCCCATTACCGCGCCTACGCCCTTGCGCCCGGCAGCCCGCCGCTCGTTGATGATGCAGGCTATGCGGCAGAGTTTCTCTCCGGCCGGCCCTATGCAGGCTACTCTGGCGTTGTGATCCCCTACTTCTTCTTTGATGAACAGTTGGGTGTCGGTGGTCATCATGCCCCATAGCCGCTCGGCGCTCCGGAACTGCACTTCCCCGTCTTTGATGTAGAGGTACACCGGGCTTTCGGCCTTGCCCTCGATTATAACGGCGTCAAAGCCTGCAAACTTCAACTCGGCCGGAAAATGCCCGGCGCTCAAGGCCATGGCGAGGCCGCCGGTCAAAGGTGAACGGGCGGTGACGGCTACACGGCTGGCGCACGGCGCGTCGGTCCCCGTCATGGGCCCGGCAGCAAATATGAGCACATTCTCCGGGCTTAAAGGATCTACTCCAGGACGCAAAGAGTCATAAAGGAGCTTAATCCCCAGTCCTGCTCCTCCTATATAGGAGGCGGCAATTTGGGGATCTAAGTCTTCCACCTTCCATTCTTTGCGCGTCAGGTTTACTTTAAGTATTTTCCCCCGGTATCCGCCTTTCAGGGTGGTCACCGGTCATCCCCTCCCTAGAATGGTATTTTAAAGTTTTCTCCGAGTTGTTCTTTTACGTCCTTGCAGGCGGTCCTACAGTTGAAAAGCACCCTGTAGAACCGCCCTTGGGAATCTTATCTCTTACGCCGGGTAGGGGAACCCAGCCTGGAGATCGGCGATTTTTGCCTTATGGCACCTGGCATGGTCTTCAACGGCGTTTATACTTTAGCTTTCGTAGGCCGCTTGAAGCAGCTTCCGGGCTTCCTCTACGGTTATCTTCTTGGGGCCAAAAGCCGCGGTGTCATCGGTCAATACGTCCGGCGCTAGGGCCTCCAGTTCCGCTTTATCTATCTTCAGTTCCTTCATGCTGGGAATGCCTACTTTGGCGTTGAAAGCCCTGATGGCCTCGGCTACTTTCCGGGCCACCGCAGCAGCATCACCCTCAACTTCTAACCCCATAGCTCGAGCTATGATCTTTATCTTGTCCGGCACTACGTCGGCCACCAGTTCCAGGGTTCCCGGGAGAGCTAAAGCGCAGATTACACCGTGATGCACATGGAAGCGGGCTCCCACCGTATGGGCCACGGCATGTCCGTAGTGCGGCAAAGCATCGTTAAAGGCAATGCCCGCAATCATGGAAGCCAAGGCCAAGTTGGTCCGCGCTTCCATGTTGGAACCGTTTTCTACGGCTATGGGCAAGTAGCGATATATGAGCTCTATGGCCCTTTCGGCCAATATATCGGACACCGGATTGGCCAGGCCGCTGGTTAGGGCTTCCGCCGCGTGGGAAAAAGCGTCCATACCTGTGCCTGCTGTGATTCCAGGCGGCATCTTAACCGTTAAGCCCGGGTCCACTATGGCCACCGTGGCCATACAGTAAGGACCTATTACACCACCCTTTTTGTTGTTGCGGCTGTTGGTCACCACGGCTATAGCCGTCACTTCGCTACCGGTACCGGAGGTAGTGGGTAGAAGGATAAGTACTTTTCCGGGATTGGGGGCCATAAAGGGGCCGTAATATTGGGTGATAGGCGGCGGGTTGGTCAATAAGACATTGACCCCTTTGGCGGCATCTAAAACACTGCCGCCACCCACGGCCACAACTCCGTCTACTTGCTCCTCGCGGGCAATAGCCGCAGCTTCTTCAATGATAGTATCCGGCGGATCGGAGGGCACTTTGTCGTATTCGACTACTCCTATGCCTGCCGAACTCAGGTGCTTGCTTACCTCGTCGGCTATACCTGCTTTCTTTATGCCGGCGTCGGTAACCAGTATTACTTTCCGGCATCCCAATTCCTTAGCCTTGGCCCCTACCTGCTCTACCGCGCCCACACCGAAGAGGATCGGCGAGGTCCGGGTGATGTTATACACCATCTAAAATTCCTCCCCCTTTTCCAAAGCCTGAGCTGTTTTGGGTTAAAGCGGACCATAATACACCTTTTTATCCTGCTCCCCGACATTCCTAAGCCTATTTTTCAATATCCCCCTTCCATATCACCTCCCCGCCCCCGGGATATTATCAGGCGCTTCTTAATTTTTTTATCCCTCTGCCGATCCTGCCAAGATGCTACGGGACGCCTATCTTTATCCCCAAGGGCTACCCCTTCCACTAAGGGTAGCCCTTTTTTATTAATCATTAAGCCGCAGTCTTTTGAGGCGGTCTGGCAAAAAACACGGCTACAATGGCTATAAGGCAGATTAATATATGGATGGTGAAGGCCGGAGTATAGCTCTTATATATATCAAACAGCTTCCCGGCAATAACCCCAGACCACACACCGACGATATGGCTTACGGTAAGCAATGTGCCGTTCAGCTTGGGATAAGCAGCCGGCCCGAAATAGTTTCCCATCATTGTAGACTGGGTCACGTAAGTCCATCCAAAACCCACACCCAAAAGGATCGAAGCCGCCACCGCAAGAGGAAGTTGAGCCGCGTTTATGGCCAAGTAGGATCCTGCCAGGGTAGAAACCGTGCCTACTACGAAAACATAACGGGCCGGTAGGTAATCGACCAAAAAGCCTCCTAATAACCTTCCGGCAATGCTGGATAAGGTAAAAAGCCCCATAGCCCAGGCCGCATTAGCCGCAGAAATCCCCAGCCCGCGAAGATGGAGTACCCAGTGGGCGCTCATGAAAAAGAAGGGATAAAAAGTTCCTAGAGCCCCTATAACGATAAGCCAGTAGGCTGCCGTCCTGTAGGCTTCTTCTGCCGTCCAGGGATATTGAGTATGGAGGGAAGACCTAGACGCGCCAGCATCCTCAGCTATGCCGTCAGGAACCTGGCCGAGATCTTCCGGGCGTTCTCTTACCAAAAGATAAGCTATGATACCGGTTAAGACGGCTATAGCCGCTATCAAAAGCCACGCCAGTCTCCAGTTTCCTCCGGTAGCGGTTATAAACCTGTTGACCAACGGCGAAGCGATAAAGCCGCCGAAGCCGGAAGCGGTCATGGCGATACCCATGGCCCTCCCGCGATAACGCTTAAACCATCTGGTGATACAGGTGGTTATGGGAACGACCGTGCTGAACCCCATGCCGGCACCGATAATGCAACCAAAAGCCACGAGATAATGCCAGGGTTGTTTTACCAGGAACGACATTAAAGCCCCGCCGAAAAGGATGAGTGCTGAACCGATCACAAAGGTCAAACGGGCACCGAGGGTATTTACCGACGCGGCCACTACAAACGCCGGCACTCCTACAAAGAAGTTCAACAAAGTAAAAGCAAAACCGTAAGTGCTGCGGCTCATTTGTATTTCCTGAAGCATGTAGGTGTTGACGATGGAACCTCCATACAGGGGGAATCCCATATTTAGCAGGTATATGACCCATAGAACTGCCACTAAGGTCCAACCATAAAACCGCTTAGTATGAGCCATCTATCCCTTTCTCCTTTCAGTACTAATGTACTTAATACTTAATGTGCTTAAGAAAACACTGGGCTACCGGTCGTCTCTTACACGTATTTCTGCGGCATTCTACTACGCCTAAAAAATATTTGGCTATCTTAACCCCAGAGCCTCACCTCCTTCACCAGTTCGCTTTTTCCTGCAGCTTTAAACCCACGGCCCGGAACGCTCTGGCTAGTTATCTATACATGTTCGGGTTACCTTAATAAGTGCCTCTCGCCCGAGAAGCCATCTTGGGAAATAATCGGCACGCCGTAAAAGGATGGCCCGTTGCTTACAATATACCTCCTTTCGCGACGCCCTCTATCTCCACAGCGTTTTCATTGAGCGTAGCCATCATACTGCTTATCTCCTGCGAGGCCGCAGCTTGCTGTTCGCTCATGTGGCCCAGGCTGTTAATCTTCTCCGTGACGGATTGCATTACCGTTTTCATATGTTTGATTCGTCCTGCCATCTGGGCGGCGCTCTGCTTGGCTCTTTCAGCCAGTTTCCTCACCTCGGCGGCTACCACTCCGAACCCCCGGCCGTGTTCCGCCGCCCTGGCGGCCTCTATGGCCGCATTTAAGCTTAAAAGATGGGTCCTCTCGGCCACCTCGTGCACTAAGCCGATCACTTCTTCTAGAACCTCTATGCCGGAATGCAGCTCGGCCGAAAGCTCTACCATCTCCTGGGCGGAGGAGGCCAGTTCGGTGGCCGCCTCGGCCACGCTGTCAACGGCTTTCCTGACTTCCGTGGAAACCCTCAAAAGCTCGCCGGCGATCTCCTTTAATTTATCCTGCGCAGCCGTAGGAAGAATGAGATTCAGAGCCCCGATTACCTTCCCCCCCTCGATGATAGGGAGGGCCATCGCGTAGTAGCCCACTCCAAAGAAAGACTTCTCTTTGGAAACCTGGCGTTCCACCCTCCTGCCCGTACTTAGAGCCTCCCAGGTGACCGTGCCCTCTTTTACCGGGTCGCCCGGCTTCACGCCTGCACTCACCGGGGAATGGGGAGGCTCCTTGGAGCAAAGATACCTGGCAGTATCGGTCACCCCTACTACTCCTCTTTCACCCAACAATGCATAAATGAGAGACGCTGCTGCGGTTGCTTGCTCCAGTATTTCCTTTGCGCGTGCATCTTCCTGTTTACTATGATTAGGGCTCTTAAGCCCATAAGTGCTTGGTGGACTGCTGAGCAATTCCATCACCCGATCCTCTATTTTATTTCTCGTTTGTAAAATGTTGTGCTTTGGGTGGTACAAAAATCCTCTACAATAATATTAGACTTAGCAACTTTCATGCCAGCAAATATACTTAAGAAAAGGCCGCTTTCTTACAGAAAACGGCCCGGCCTGCGATGGCTCTTTCGTACCTTTTTAGCAACATTCCTTAAGCTCGGAAGCCGGCAGATGTACCACACGAGGTACATAGGATTTTGGGATACCGATAGAACACGGGATTGTACTCTTTAGAAGGTAAGGCGCACCCTACTTTTTGCAGGGCAAGGCCCATAAGGGTTGAATTTTACCTCTTAGATGTATATACTATGTTTAAACAATGACAAAGGGGGCGATTCCCTTTGCGAGCACGTGTCCAAAAATGGGGCAACAACCTAGGGATAAGGATCCCTAAACCCATAGCCCAGCAGATGGGACTTAAGGAAGGCGAGGAAATATACTTCGAGATAGATAATAATGCCCTTATTATACGTCCTAAGAGTTATGACCTCGAAATGCTTTTGGTCCAAATTAGCCCTGAAAATATTCATCGAGAAATAGACACCGGCGAGCCGCGAGGACGGGAACTATGGTAGGACAATTAGAACGTTACATCCCTGCGCGCGGTGATATCGTATGGCTCCAGTTTAACCCTCAAGCCGGGCACGAACAGGCAGGCAAAAGACCAGCTTTAGTGATATCGCCAAAATCTTATAACGGCAAGGTTGGTCTAGCCCTCATGTGCCCCATAACCTCTAAAATTAAAGGTTATCCTTTCGAAGTATTGTTATCTGACAATCTAAAAGTTTCTGGCGCTGTGCTGGCGGATCAAATAAAAAGCCTAGATTGGGAGGTGCGGCAGGCTGAGTTTATTTGCACCGCCCCTTCGGAGGTAGTAGCAGAAGTTATCGGTAAAATCCAAACCCTTTTATCCTAGGGTACGAAATGTAGGTGGTCAATAAAGTTCGCTAAGGTTTTCCTCAGAAACAAAAAAGGGAAAGGAGGAAATACAGCCCCTTTCCCCTTTTTATTACAGCGCCAAACCACTTTTTAAAATTTAATCAGTTCTTAAGCAGTAGAATATCGTTAGCCCCCACTGGCCGCCGGAAAGAATACAACTTCATCTCCCTCCACTGGTCTATATTCTTCGCCTACCATCTTCCCATTAACAGAGACGAGGCAAACCATATTATCGGGTAACCCCAAACGTTCTTGCAGTTCTTTGATTGTTTTCCCTTCCTCTAATTCGATATACCGAAATTTGCCAAAGGCTGGATAGGCAAAAGAAAGTACGCCTAATAACTTTACTTTCACCCGCATCCTTACCGGTGCCTCCTATGCCTCTCCATCTTGCGCAATTACGACTTAATAGCAAACTCCAAACCCAACTCTCTTAGTTTTTCAGGAGTAGGGAGCCCGGTGCGTTTATCCCAACCCATGGCCTCGTAGTAGGCGTCCAACATAACTTCCAACCTCTCCACCTTGGCTCCTGCTGAAGGACCATCCGGAATAGCCTGGGAAAAGCGCTTGGGCAGTTTATCCTCTTTCCGCGTAAAACCTTCCCGGGCATTAAAGCAACGTTTCAGGTTCCAAGACCGTTCCGCAGCCGATACCAATTCCGCTGCCGTAACATCCCATCCAGTAAGAGCGCTGACAATTTCGGCGTAAAGCTGTGGCGTAATGCAACTGCCTTCCGTGCCCCAGGAATAGAAAATACAGGCTCCCAGGATCTCACTGATTTCCCCTTGTAATGCCACATAACGGTAAACCAGCCCTTTTTGGGGAGATTCGTCCTGCATTCCCGCCGGTGGCCAAGGTAAACCGAACTCCCTCATACCGCAATCAAGTTGACCGAAGTCCCACGTGCTGGCCCAGTTGGGATGCATGTGGCAGGCTCCTCTTGGAGAAACAGCGTACTGGATAGCCAGTACTTTGGATTCACTGCGGGGCTCGTGAGCTGGTACTTCCAGCCCTTTCACATGAACGGCGATCTCCTCGGCTTGAGGCCCAAGCGTTTCAGCCATACGCTTCACGCCTTGAGCCAAAAACGCTCCGATTCCCTCCCGGTGAGCGATTTTTTCCACTAGCCTTACCACTACTTCACCGTCGCCCCACCGCAAAGGCATTCCTTCCGTCTCTTTATCGGTGATCAGCCCTTTTTCATAACATTCTATGGCAAACCCAATGCTCAAACCGGTGCTAATAGTATCTAAACCGTAGACGTTACAGAGGTAATTACCCCTTATAATGGCTTCCAGGTCATCCACTTTACAAATAGCTCCCAGCATGTCTACCGTTTCGTATTCCGGACCTTCCATAGGAGGAGTGGCAAACTTCCCGCTGCTCACCGAGGTGTAGCGTCCACAGGCGAAACTACAGCCGTAACAGGCCCGCCGTTTGATCTGATATTTCCGGTTAAGTGTCTCGCCGGAGATCTGATCAGCCCCCTCAAAGTGGCCGGTCTGGAAATTCTTCGTGGGCAGTGTCCCCAAACTATTAAATAAAGACACCAAACC
Organism: Neomoorellaceae bacterium; assembly: GCA_049701195.1. GTDB lineage: Bacteria > Bacillota > DSM-521 > Neomoorellales > Neomoorellaceae > JBNATU01. The sequence continues at coordinate 20,080 of JBNATU010000026.1, read as the reverse complement.
CACTGTACCTAAAGCAGGAATAGAAGCGAAGGGATAGTTCTGCAACCACTTCTCGGCCTTTTCAATGGCCTCCGCTAGCTGTTTTGGACGAGCCACCTTTATTCCACCGTGACCGTTCACCACCATAGCCTTTAGGTTCTTACTTCCCAACACCGCGCCAATACCGCCCCGGCCGGCAGCCCGTCCCCTATCGTTCATCAATGCCGCATATAAGACCCCGTTCTCTCCGGCCTGACCTATAGCCGCTACCGATATTTCAGGATCGTCCAGTTCCCTGATCAAGGCTTCTGTAGTTTCTTCCACGTTCAGGCCCCAAAGGTGTTTGGCGGGTCTAATTTCTGCCTTGCCGTCCTGCATAAACAGGTAAACGGGTTCGGCTGCTTTACCTTCGATAACCACAAAATCAAAGCCAGCATACTTAAGCTTCGGACCAAAAGCTCCACCAGAGCGTGCCTGATTCCACGTACCGGTCAAAGGTGACTTGTAACACACTTCGTAACTGCCACCGCTGGGACATAGAGTACCGGTCACCGCGCCTGTAGCTACTACCACTTTGGCTTCGGGAGCCAGTGGATCAATCCCACCAGGCATCTCCTGATAGAGTACCTTAGCTGCGTAACCGACGCAGCCCATATACTTACGCAATTCGTTTTTATCCAGTTCCTCTACCTTAAGTTCCCCGGTGGTTAAATTTACCCGCAAAAGCTTGCCGGCAAAGCCATACCACATAACTCAGACACCTCCCATTCTAGCCTCTCATCCTGATTGCCTGGGCCGAGGCCCAGAGCTCCCGACGCTTGGCCGCAGCTTTATTTATGTCTTCATACCTGATAGCCCGCTGCGGGCAGTGGCTAACACAGGCTGGTGAGCCACCGCACAAGTCACATTTGGCTGCTACACCCGTCCCACTGTCTACCCTAAGAACCCCATAAGGGCAGACTTTCACACACGTGCCGCAACCGGTGCATATACTTTCATCCACTACCACTGCATCGGTAGCTCCCTCCCGCTTGAGGGCCCCTGTAGGACAAGCATTTATACATAAGCCGCACTGTATACATACTACAGGCACATCTACTGCCGGCTCTCGACGTATTACATATATGTGGCTGCGAGAAGGATTTATTTCGCCATACTTGGTGAGTGAACACCACATCTCACAGCGGTGGCACCCGGTACATAAAGAAGGATCTACCATCAACACTTTAGACACGTACAGTCACCTCCAAAGATAAGTTGAAGGGCCTCAGCATTGGACAGCACCCAGTTTTGCCAGCACCTACTAATTACTTTACTTTTTAGGTGGAAGGGGGGCAGGGAGAAAAAGTTTTTCTCCCCCACCCCACCGCATAAGGATCTAGTACAGCTTCTCTCCCAGACGGCCTTCGAAGCTTCTGGTGAGCAATTCTACCGCCGCATCCCTCGTCATGGACCGTTTACACCATCCATAGAAGGCGGTAATCCACGGGCTCTCGACCATCATGTCAGCCAGCTTGGGAATATCCTCTTTTTTGCCGAATGGAGCCCAAGTACTAGGCAGACCTACATCTTCCAAGAGCTGCTTTACGGCATATACGGCAGCCTGGGCAGCCTGACGAACGGTCATTCCGGCAGTATTCTGGCCCAGCGCTTCGGCGATTAAAGCTAACTTCTCCATGCAATGCCCCATGTTATACTCCATAACGTAAGGCAGGGCTACTGCACAACCCACACCATGCGGTACATGATACACAGAACCCAGAGTATGCGCCAAGGCATGTCCTTCCACAATACCCGGATCATTAAAGGCCATACCGGCCATCATCGAGGCATAGGCCATCTTGACCCGGGCTTCCAGATTGTTCCCTTCATACACCGCCACAGGTAGCGCCTCGGCTATAAATTCCACTGCCTTCAGAGCCAGGGCGTCGGTAACCGGGTTTTCCTGCTTGGCCATCATGGTCTCGATAGCGTGTGCTAGAGCATCTGCGCCTGTAGAAGCGGTGACTTTGGGCGGCATGCTTGTAGTTAGGGTGGGGTCTACCAGTGCCAGATCGGGCAAGATGTAGGGTGTACCAAAAAAGCCTTTTATACCATCTTTAGCAAAAGTAATTACAGAATACATGGTGCACTCTGTACCGGTTCCAGAAGTAGTGGGAACGGCAACAATAGGGGCACCTTTTTGCGGGAAAGTGGTCTTTACCAGATAATCCTCAGTCTTGCCGGGCAACACCAGCAGTTGGGCGACCACTTTGGCAATATCAATAGCGCTGCCGCCGCCCAAGCCCACAACGAACTTTCCGCCTTCTTTGCGGGCAAATTCAACAGCCTGGTCGCAAACCACGTTGTCAGGTTCAGGTTTACCTTGGTCAAAGACTGCCGTTTCCAAACCTTCCTTCTTAAGGGCCTGCACTACCCGGTCGGCAATCCCGGCCTGAGCGATTCCGGGGTCAGTTACTATTACAGCCTTTCCTTGGATACCCATATCTTTGATGTAACGTCCTATATTGTCCACAGCATTTACGCCGAAGACCACCTTCTGAGGGGTATAGTATTCTACTACCTTAAGGGTCGGAAACATTTTATTATACCTCCTAATCTTGTTAAGTTTGATTACTAGATTTATTAATAATTATCTCTGTAACCATGATATTTCTGTAAAATTTCTTTACACTCCCCCCTCTTTTTTCAGCTTTTTTACCACCTCTTCTAACACTCCCTTTTTCTGACCCCAGCCATGTCTTCCACCACACTTTCCTGCTCTAACTTATATGAAAATTCTCGCCCCCTTCCCCAGCGTACTTGAATGCCTTTGAGTCTCCTATAGCAATTTATTCGGTATAGTAGAATGCCTTTCACCATCCTCTCATAATTAATAATTCTACTTTTGCCTGAGATTTCCTCTAGTACCATCAGTTAATTCGTTCTATAATGTCGAAAATTATAACTTCACTTTCGCCTATAAAAACTTCAACCCAATTCGATAAGACTTCTTTACTTCTTATCCACATTAGCAGCCAAAACAGCTATTACTTCTCCGGTTTCCTTCTTTACAGGGCAGGATAGGGTAATAGCTGGCCTATTAGTATTTAGTGTCACATATGGTTGCCCAACGAAACGCTCCCCTTTTAACGCCCCTTGGAACCACGGGCGAAAAGACCAATCCATGTTCTTGTCTACTTGGAAGTTGGCATATATGACTCGGCCATCTATACCAACAAGCAGAGGAGTTTTTAGGAAAGAACAGCTCTGAAAGGTTTTATCAAAGACGCCAGCTAAACGCTCCACTCTTAAGCTTTTGATATCTGGATTTTCGGCCAGATTGCCGAGCACCTTCAGACCTTCCTGCACCAGACGTTCTCGGGTTTCTTTATCCCAGCTCTCTCGAGTGTATTGGTTCGCCAGATCTTGAAAACGACCAGCCATGACCACCAACCGGTTGACGTGTTCCTCCATCCGCTGTGTAGCCGCGCTCTGTTCAGCCGCCGAGGCTGTAACCTCTTCAAAACTTGCTGCCGTCTGTTCAGACACGGCAGCCACCTTGCCGGCCTCATGATTTATCGCCTGTAACCTGTTAGCTTGCTCTTCAACTTTATTACCGATAATGTCTAACGCCCGAACCACCTCTGAAAAGGCTTCAGAAAGGCGCCTCATAGAGCAAACGACTTCTTCTCCCTTCTCCAAGTTCCCTTGTACCAGGCTTACTCTGTCACTCACCTCACCTGCTGCCTCTTCCGCCTTTTCTCTAATACCCCGGGCTAGGGATACAATTTCCAAGGTCGACTCAGCCGATCCTGTAGCCAACTTCCTTATTTCGTCCGCGACAACAGCAAAACCCCGCCCCGTACCCCCTGCCCGAGCCGCTTCGATGGCCGCATTCAGCGCCAGAAGGTTTGTCTGCTCAGCTATGCCGGTCAAGGTCTCCACGAAGCGGTTAACCTGTTCCATCTGTTTGGCAAGCTTCGAGACCTTCTGAGCCGTCTCCTCGTTAGCAACAGTGGCCTGCCTTATGTCTGTCAAAAGAAGATGCATCTTCTGTTCAACCTCGTGCACCAGAAGGTCCGCTTCTCTGTTTGTATATGCTGAACTATACTTTCGAAACATCTACTCTACATCTATTTTGAACAGCTCCCTCGGATAATTCGTCAAGATCTCATTACCCGCAGGCCCCACATAGATTACATCTGTTACCCTGGGGCCGCCAACGTCCCGGCGGTAAATAGTAGGTAACAACAGGTCAACCACCATACCGGCCTCTATTAACTCCATACGGCCCTTACCTATAATAGGGTAGAATTCGGATTGTCGGAGGCCCACCCCATATCCTACTACATCGAGATAATATTCCTCATACCCTGCGCTTCTGATGACCTCCCGCGCAGCAGCGTCCACCTCCCACGACCTGACACCTGGCTTCAGAGCGTCTATAGCCTTCTTTTGGGCCTCCACCAGGAGCCTATAAACCCTTTCCTGGCCCGGTGTAATATCTCCCACGGCTACCGTACGGCCCATCTTGGCACAGTAGCCCTCATAGGTGGCTCCCAGGTGTATAACCACTACTTCACCCGGCTGAATTTTTTTATGGCTCGCACAAGGGTGAGTGAGAAGGGTGCGTTCTCCGGAAACTATCTGGGGCCGGAAGGGAGAGCCCTCTGAGCCGGCTTTCAGCATGGCGTACTCCGCTTCTGCCAGCACATCTAGTTCGGTTACTCCGGGCTTTACCGCTCCTATAGCAGCCTCCATGCCCCGGCAGGCGGCGGCTGCCGCCTGCCGGATCTTCTCCACCTCTTCGGGTTCCTTTATGGCCCGAACACGGTAAAAAAGGTCTGCCGCATTCACGAAATGCGCCTCGGGAAAAGATTGCCTTAAAGCTTCATACACGGCGTAAGGTACGAAATACCTTTCAAAGCCTATGCGCGGCGTCCGGAACCCATAAGCCTTGATCCTTTCCACCAACTTACTACCCAGGCTTTCTTGGGGGAACAAATAGCCGTAAGTGGTTAAGCCCGATCCCTGCTGCACATACTCTGCATCAAGCCAAAGGGTGACGGCACAGGGGTCTCCTTCCCGCGGTATGAGGACCGCCAAGCACTCTATCTGAGTAAGACCGGTGAAATAGATTAAGTTCTCCCGGTTGGCTACTAGTAATAAATCCAGATTATTTTCTCCCATAAGCGCCTGGATCTTCTGGAAACGATGGAAGAAACGAGCAGCCACCCCATTCCCCCCTCGAATTAGCCCTCGAAGTCCTTAGGCTCCATTATCAGAGAAACAATAACACCACCGACCAGAGACCAGAAAGGAGCACTGATTTTTAGTACGGTTATACCAGACATGGCAATAACCAGGGCGAAAAACGCGCCAAACCTGAACTTTCTAGGAGAAAAAGCTTGTTCAAAAGCGCTCAGCAATACCCCTATCATAGCCAGCCCGGCCAACAAGCTTACTAAGTCGGATGGTAAGGCTTTAACAAAAGGAACAGCAACACTGGCAAAAAGTCCAAAACCGCCAAACAGAATACCATTGACTATGGTAGCGGCATACCGTCCCGATTTGTCAGGTCCGGCTTCTTCGGAGCTACAGATAGCAGTCATAGGTCCTGCAATATTGGCATTATGTCCTCCAAAAATAGAGGTTACCATACCCCCAATGCCGCTTATGACCGTCATAGCATTAATGGGAGTCTTATATCCCTGTGCCGTAAGCACGCCATAGGCCTGAGCGTTTTCAGCCCCTATGACCAGTACCGCCAAGGGAATGGCTATGGCAAAGAAAGCGCCTGCCGAGAAAGCCGGTGCAAAAAATTGTGGCGGTATCCAGGCTATCTTCACACTGGCAAACTGAAAACCCCCGGTTAATAGGGCTACAACAACCCCGACAATTAAGGACCACAATATGGGAGAGATTTTCTTAGTGAGCCTGTAGCCTACAAAATATGCCACCAAAGCAGCGCCGGCAATTATGGGGGCCTTTTGGGTAGAGGTAACGATTCCCAATCCAAACCTGAACATAGCACCGGCAATCATGGCCATCACAATGGGTAGCGGTATCCAGCGCATAGCCTTTCCGATTAAACCCGAGACGCCTAAAAGCAATACCAGTATCCCTGCAATTAAATATGCGCCGACGGCTTCATTGAACGGGAATAGCGGAAGAGCAGAAGCCAGCATAACTGCACCAGGAATCGACCAAGCTCCATTGATGGGCATCTTGTAATAAAGTCCCAAAATAATACTGATGAGTCCCCCAAAGAAATAAACTGAAAACAACCAGGAAATGGTTTGAGCATCCGTAAGTTTTCCATTTTGGGCAGCATTCATAATAATCAATGCTGGCCCTGTACAACCGAAAATGGCGGCCACAATACCCGCAGTAATAGTGTTAGCATTCAATTTGCTCCATAGTTCCCGTAGCCCTTCCTGGAAACCTGGACCCTTCTCCCACATGGGCTCTTTTTTGCTAGAAGCACCTGTAACAATCGACATTTGCATTCCCTCCTCCAATTTTTTCTTTTTTCAAGTATTGTGCCCCTCCGGCCGTAAAACCAGAGGGGCAATACTTACCTTAGCTGGCGCATTTTTTCAGCGTTGACAACTCTACACCCCTCTGCCGCAGCCACTTGGGCAGCAGCTCATTCTCCACCCGCTCGTTTACCTCCGGCGCTTTTTTCAACAGGAACTCGGCCAAAGGCTCGCTCACGTTAATCCCGCCCATGGCCCCATCGAAGATCAGAACCTTACGGGTGCCGGTCACTTTGTAGGCGAATTCCATGGCGGTCTCCGTGGTTTCGGCTACCACGGCATGCTTCATGTAGGTGAGGTTCTGCGGGTCGCGGTTGAAGAGGTCCGCCTGCTCCTGGCCCACTACCACTGTAGGAATGTGCTCACTGAAGAAGGCGCTGGGGTATCCCGTCCAGGCATAGTTATGCACGCACATCTTGATGGCCGGATTGAGGGGAGGTATCTCTTTAAGGAGCGGCCTGCCCTGCTTCCCGTAGAAAGCCTCCGTGTACCAGGTATAGGCCGGTAAAGGCATATCCAGGTCATAGAGATCCGTATTGGCCCCGGCAAAGTTGGCATAAATTACGCCCGCGGAAAAGACATACACTACCGGGCAAGGAAAATCTAAAGCCGCTATACACTCATCAATCTCTCCGAAGAGAGTCATCATCTTGCCGTAGTAACGGCACCCCAGAATAGTGATACGGTCATTTAATGCATAAAGATCGTTATCCGCATCCACCCCCATAATCCCGTTAGGGGCTACTGTAAGGAAAGAGGCGAAGGCAAACTTTTTCTGGACAAAGGGAGAATCGAAAATAGCTCTGGCCGTGAAGTTAGCTGCCCGGGGACCCAGATTCTGGTGGTAAGTGGAGCGGGTCTCGATACGGGCATAAGACATGCCGAACGGCTTTACCGCCCGGTCCACCTGGCGGTGAAAATGAACCTCGCGTACATCGGAGTTATGAGCGTGGACTATCCAGTCGGCATCGTACACTTTCTTTATGCCGTATAGCGTACCGATCTCCGTCTCTATGGGAATACCTTCGTCAATAGGAGCCACTCCAATGGCCTTACCCTCGAAGTGCTGGTCCAGGCCGTAGCGCTTGATATATTCTTCCGTCTCCCGGAACCGCAGGCCCACACCCGCCCGCAGGCGAATATTCTTGCACCCGGTGCGTTCCTGAATTACATCCTTCAGGGTCTTAAGCATCTCGGCATAGGGCTCGCCGCCCAACAAGGTAAAGCCATGATGAGAAGCAAGAATATTTACTGAGTGTTCGGGCTTTATCATGCTCATATCGACCTTTTGCAAGGCTTGCTCGGTAGCCCTGCGAACGGCAGCCACCCCCTCTTTGCCGGGGAAAATAACTTCCGGCAAATCCGGGAAAAGCTCTTTAAGCAATACTGAAGTCATACCCGGCAACTCAGATACACGCCTCTTTACGAGCGACGGATCAATCCCGTACTGGGATTTTCGCGGAGGTATGGGCGGAATAGGGGGACGCATCAGGAATCACTCCTTTCCTGCAGAGGGGCTGCCACCACTCTGTCCAGCAGCTTTATGTCCTCCTCAAAATAGAAACCACGGCTAGCGTACTTCTCTTTCACCTCTTCCGGTATTTCCCATACAGTGGGGGTACGGCCGTACCACTGCCAGCCTCCTTTGGGCGGCACAGGCTCTATACCGGCGGCCTCCAAAAGGCGCAAAATAGGCTGGATGCATTCTACCTTGCAGCCGGTACGGGCCCCGGTCTGGAAGGATACCTCCTCGGGGGAACGCGCACCCTGGAGAATGGCTGCCGCGGCTTCCTCTGCCCGGGTAGCCGTACAGTAGCAGATGATCTGCTCGGGGTGAAGTTTGGCTTTGCGGCAGAGTTCTTGTATACGAGAGTAATCCACCGCTCCCACGTCCACTCCCACTACCACCGGCTGTTCGCGCTTTACCATGGTGATGGCGTACTCCGGGCACCGTTGCTCGCAGGCCGCACAACCCCGGCACCGGTCCGCATCGACTACCGCTTTGCGGTCCACCACGGCAACGGCCAGTACCGGGCAAACCCTCTCGCAGGTTTTACAGGCCCGGCACTTTTCCTGGTCGACAACCGCCAGTAAGTTAACGACCTTCACTTTCTAACTCCCTCCCCTCTGTTGTGCCAGTTGGTACGCTACATCAATGATCATATCCTCTTGCCCTCCGACCATCCTCCTCCTTCCTAGTTCCACCAGAATATCTCTGGGGTCCAGGCCGAATTTCTCGGCCGCCCGGTAGGTGTGAAGCAAAAAGCTGGAATAGACCCCGGCATAGCCCTGCATCAGGGGCGCATTGCGCACTACCTGAGGCCGGTGCATGAGGGGCTCTACAATGTCTTCGGCCACATCCATGATTTTGTAGAAATCCACGCCGGTCCGGTAACCGGCCCGGTCCAGCACCCCCACCAGAGCCTCTGTTTGAGCATTGCCCGCTCCGGCGCCTAAGCCCCGGCAGGCGCCATCTAGGAAGGTAGCCCCGGCTTCCAGAGCCGCCAGGCAATTGGCCGTGGCCAAGGTCAAATTGTTATGGGCGTGGAAGCCTACCGGCACCCTGACTTTCTCCACCACCGCTTCCACTTTGGCCTTCACCTCGTCGGGAAGCATGGCCCCGGCGGAGTCGCCTATATAGATGTAATCCGCGCCGTAACTTTCAAATAGCAAGGCCTGCTCCACCACTTTCTCCGGAGGTACCATATGGGACATCATAAGAAAACCGAAGGCCTCGAGCCCCATCTTTTTGGCCATGCCGATGTGCTGCTCGCCTATATCCGCTTCGGTTACATGGGTAGCCACTCTCACGGCCTTGGCCCCGCAATCGATGGCCAGTTTCAGGTCCTCCTGCGTACCTATCCCCGGAAGCAACAGCACCGTCAGCTTCCCTTTATGAATAACTTCCGCCGCCGCTTGGAGCATCTCCTCGTCGCTTAAAGCGGCCCAGCCGTAGTTGTAAGAGGATCCTGCCAGACCGTCTCCGTGGGAAACTTCGATGTATTCGATACCTGCATCATCCAGCCCGCCGGCAATGGCCCTGATCTGCTCTCGGGTGAACTGGTGAGCTACGGCGTGGCTGCCATCCCGCAAAGTGGTATCTACCAGATGAATGAACTGTCCCTTGCTCATGCTACCGCTTCCTTTCCCAGCATCCTGGCCGCCAGTTTTTCGGCTACTGCCACGGCTGCTGCTGTTATGATGTCCAGATTGCCGGCGTATTTGGGAAGAAAATCGCCTGCACCTTCTACTTCGATGATGGTGGTTACCTTGTGATCATCCAGAATAGGCGGCACGCGCAACCGGTAGCCGGGTACATAGCTCTGCACTTCCTTGACCATTTTAGCTACGGCCTCGCGTATGGCCTTCTCGTCCGGATTTTCTACTTCCACGTATATAGTGTTGGTCATGATTATGGGCGGTTCCGCCGGATTTAAGATAATGATGGCCTTGCCTTTCTTGGCCCCTCCGATAGCACAAAGGGCTTTAGCTGTGGTCTGGGTGAATTCGTCGATGTTCTGCCGCGTACCCGGACCGGCGCTTTTACTGGCTATGGCCGCCACTATCTCGGCATACCGGGCTCCGGCCGCCTGGTTTATGGCGTAAACTATGGGCACGGTAGCCTGGCCCCCGCAGGTCACCATATTCAGGTTGGGAGCCTCATACAAATCTTTTAAATTGACCGGCGGCACCACATAGGGCCCTATGGCCGCCGGCGTAAGGTCGATGGCGATCTTGCCGGCCGCTTTCAGCAGGGGAGCGTGCTGGAGATGGTGCTTAGCTCCCGTAGCATCGAAAACTATTTTTATGCTTTCGTCTTCCAGTACCGGAGTGATACCTTCCGTGGTGGTGCGGACTCCTAAAGAGCGCGCCCTTTTAATCCCTTCGGATTCTACAATCCCCGCCATCATTTCCATGTGCAGATACCGGCTGCGCAGGATCTTATACATCAGGTCGGAACCGATGTTCCCCGGGCCTATAACGGCCACTTTTATTCTGTCCACCGAATTAGCCCCCTTTTAACAGCAACATTTTAGCCCTGTGCTGTCGCGACTATAGCCAGGTAACTATAGCTCTACAACTATGGCTAGACGAACCGTAAATTAAGAGTACCCAGCCCGTAAAAGGACACACTGAAGACATCCCCCGCCGCTGCGTCTACCGCCGCAGTTATGGCTCCGGAAAGTATGATCTCGCCCGCCTCCAGGGCTATGTCAAAAGCCGCCAGTTTGTTGGCCAGCCAGGCCACGGCTGCGGCCGGATGGCCCCACACCGCAGCACCGGCTCCGGTATTGACCACCTCGCCGTTTTTCTCCAGAACCATGCCCAAGAGGCGGAGGTCCAGCTCTTTCACCGGCACCATCCTGCTCCCCAGGACGAAGCGGGCGCTGGAAGCATTGTCGGCTATGGTATCCGCCAGTTTTATCTTCCAGTCCCGGATGCGGCTGTCCACTATTTCTATGGCCGGCATAACGCCTTCCGTCGCCCGGAAAACGTCGGCGATGGTCACCCCCGGGCCTTTTAAGGTATCCTTCAGGATAAAGGCCAGCTCGCCTTCTATGCGCGGCCAGAGCAGCTCTTCTCTCCGGCAGGGTTCACCCTCCAGGAGCAACATGTGGTCCAGCAGGTGCCCATAATCCGGCTCCTTTACGCCGAGCAAGTCCTGCATGGCTTTGCTGGTAAGCCCGATCTTCTTGCCTATTATTCTACGGCCCTGCTTGAGTTTCATATCCACTCCGGCTAATTGTATCCGGTAGGCGTCATCTACGGTCAAGCCGGGGTAAGTGGAGGTAAGAGGCTCGATGGCCGTCCTAGTTGCTTCAGCCTCTAATAGTCTGGCGGCTAGGGACTGAAAATCCATGGTATTAGCTTCCTCCTTTTCCCATACGTTCTTGCCACCGCTGCCGCAAAACCTTTGCAATTTTTTCGGCTAAACCGGCGTCATCCAAGCCCTGGGCCAGGCCCTCCAGCAGGGCCCCGCAGGCCAGCCGCACCTCCTCGTGGGGCCCCGGCAGGGCTACCAGTCGGGCCATCCCCACCCGGCCCACGGCTATGCGCACCCCTTCTTTGTGGTGCCGGTGGTTATCCGGGGTAAATTTCAATATCCAGGGCGTGCAGGCTTGAGGATCCAGGCGCAGAATAGCCTCCACGTTGCAGTCCTTCTCCTCCGCTCCCACACCGCCGGTGGTCACGATAAGGCCGTATCCCCGCTCCACGGCTCCTTCCAACCTATGGACTACGGCCACTATATCGTCTTCCAGGATGCCTCCAAATTCCGCCTGGAAGCCGGCTTGGGTCAGGGCCTCCAGAAGATAGGGAGAATTAGTATCGCGAATCTTCCCTTCCAGCACTTCACTCCCGGAAGCGAAGATTAAGGCCCTCCGGGCCACCGCCCGGCTTATCTCCGCTGCCAGCCGGGCTGAAGTGGAAAGTATCTCCCGGGCCTGAGCGGGTTCCAGGGCGATCAATCCCAACACTCCTTCGGAGTGAACCCCGGCCTCCGGGCCTAAGAGCACTCCCGGAACTTCCTTTAGCCGCTCCAAAATCTCTTTCTCTTTTCCGGCCACCGCCTCTGCCTGTACCCGTCGCCGCAATATGTCAAAGGCCACCCGGCCCGGCCGTACGTCTACCACCAGGACTTCGTGGGCCTCAAGGCCCAGGGCCTGCGCGGCGGCAGCCGCTACCAGCTCCAGGTCGGCTTCCTGGAGATCTATGTCTTCGACCCAAAAGGTAGTCTTTTCTAACAAATCCCATTCCATCTTTTTCTCCCCCGCGGCTTGGCCCATACCTTTTCTACTACCACATTCTGTCTTTGAGCCCTCTATACTACCTTAACTACCTTAACATTAACTTTGTTACGCAAGGTCTCCGTTACGACCTGGTAGTCCGCCTAGCTTTTTGCCCTGTGTATAACCTCTGTTACCTCGATATATAGCTCTTATCCACTCCTATTGACCCTATCTACCACATCCAAACTAAAATCCAGCAAGGGAGCATCTATAATGGCCCGCCCCACGTCTATAATGTCCGCGCCGGCATCAATTACCCGGTCCAGGTTGCTCCTATTTACGCTACCTCCGAAGGCCAGTTTAATTCTGTCCCGCAGACCCTCCTTTAAAACTATGTCCCTTACCCGCGCCAGATCCTCTACTTTTCCGGTATCTACCATCAGGATGTGTGCCCCTTCACGGCCGGCTTCCAAAACCTCCTGCTCCAGAGAACCGGCTTCGCCACGCAGCTGCACCACCACTATTCTCCCCTGGAGCTCCCGAGCCCGGCGCACTGCCGGCCCTATCCCACCAAACAGGCGAACGTAGTTTTTATCCAGATAAAGAAAGGGATCGTCTACCAAGCGTATTCCCGCACCGCCGGTGGCTATGGCCTGGCGTATATCCCGGCGTATTTCCTGCGGCACTTTCTTCCACGCACCGCAGACCACCCGTGCTCTGCCCCGGGCCTGCACCACCATTTCCGCCGCCGCGGTGGCTACGCCAGACGTCTTACCGATACACCCCAAGAGCTCTTCCTCAGCCCTGGTTACCTGCCAGGCATCACCCCGGGCCCGGCATACACATGTTCCTTCTTCCAACTTCGAGCCTTCTTCAGCTTGCCATTCGAGGTCTAAACCCAGCTCTTTGGCTGTTGCCTGAAGTTTTTGTGTACCGGCCAGCACGCCCGGCTCTCTGGCGGTAATTTCAAAAACGTATAAACAACCTGTCAGCGGGGCGAACAGGAAATCTCGCACATCCAACTTCAATCATCCTGTTCTGCATTGTCGTACGTTGTTCGTTAGTTTTGCTATAATATTTAGTTCGTCATGTCCGCTGGTTTTCCTGCAAGACCGAAAAGAAATTCGTTCGGCATTATAGAAATTTATTTGTGTTCGCCGGACTTGAAAGTTAAGGCCGGAGTAAAACAAAAGGTCCCTTGTTCCGGCAACCGGCCAGGGACCTTCAAACTTCTTCCTGGTTTTGGGCTTTAAATTCGGGGCTGGAAACCGCCCCCTCCGGCCATCTGGGGATTGATCCCCCCTTGGGCCTGGAGTTTCATGGCCTCCTGTCTCATCTGTTGCTGAATCTGGTTGATGTCCTGCATATCAGCCATTTGCAGGTTGTACCAACCATGCCCTTGCATGGAATCGAAGACCATCTTGAGGAAGTTTTGCTCTTCCTGGTAGACGTTGAAGAAATCCCGGCGCAGGCTGTCGTTGGCGCACTCGGTTATGGCCAGGTTATAGCTGGAGGCCAAAAATTTCTGCCCCACCAGACAATCGCTGGCCATGGCTTTGTCGTCCCATCCGGGAATCGGCATGCTGTTCCCCCCCTACATTACCTGCTGACCGCCCAAGTGGCGCATCAGGGTATGGTAATGGCGCTGGTGAGCTTGCTGTAAAGAGCTAAATAGCTGTTTGAGCTGGGGATCGGTACAGTGGGCGGCATAGAGCCCGCACTTCTGGATCATCAGTAATTCCGAGCTTAAGTTCTCGCGCAGTTGCATCAGCTCCGCCTGGGTAAAACCCGGCATAGAGGCTCCCCCTTTCACCTGTTGTGCTGCAACTCTGATGATAAGTTTTCCCCTCTAACCGGGTCTTATGCACTATTGCGCTTGAACTTGTCAGTGCAGCATTTTGCTTAATCGCTGGGGATCAAAGCCCACCATTACTTCATCTCCTATCACTATGGTGGGAACAGCCATATAACCCGTACGCCGGTACATCTCTTCCTGGGCTTGGGCATCTTTGGTAATATCTTTTTCCTGGAATTCCAGGCCTCTCTGGGAAAGAAACTCTTTCACCGATTGGCAACTGGGTCAAGTCGGAGTAGTGTAAACGATTATTTCCGGGGACAAGTTCCCCACCTCCCGCAAGACTTTTTTCTTAGTCTCCCGGGAAAGGCCGGGATTTATTCTAATTCCCCCGTTTTAGGAGCGCACCCAGGGCCGTCCGGGTACTGCTCCAGGCCACGCCTAATAGACCCCGGTGGAGCAGAATTTCCTCTAAGGCCCCGGCTACTTTTTCTAGATCCTCATAACCGACGGTAAGCGGGGGTTCTAAGCGGATTACATTGGGATTATTCAGGGTATAGGCTGTTATAATCTGGTATTTATTCATCAGCTCCCCGGCCACCAGCGAGCCCAGATACTCTTGAGAAAGCTCGCTCAATTTGCCCAGCGTCAACCGGTCTAAAAGGCTACCCGAGGGCTGGTTGAATTCCAGTCCCACCAGTAAACCGCGGCCGCGCACTTCTTTAAGAAGCGGAGATTTTTCTTTTAGCCGGCTAAGGCGCTCCAGGAAGAAACGCCCTTTTTCCCTCGCCTGGCCGGCCAGATCGTTGTTTACGATACTCTGCACCGCGGCCAGGCCGGCAGCCATGGCCAGGGTGTTGCCCCCGAAAGTAGAGGTGTGCAAGAGACATCTGTCGGGGCCTCCGTAAGCCCGTTCCCAGATAGCCGGCCGGGTTATATAAGCGCCCAGGGGTATGACTCCTCCGCCCAGGGACTTGGCCAGGCACATGATATCGGGTACTATGCCTTCATGCTCGCAAGCGAAAAGATAGCCTGTCCGCCCGAAACCGGTCTGGATCTCATCTATAATCAAGAGGCTGCCGTACTTATCACAGAGTTCCCGGGCTTCGGCCAGATAACCGTCCTCCGGGACTATGACGCCTCCTTCTCCCTGAATAGGCTCTACAATAAAGGCCGCCACGTCGCCTTTAGCCAGCTTCTGCTGCAACGCCGCCCCATCGTTGAAGGGCACCGGCTCACATCCGGGCAGCAGGGGTGCAAAGGGCTTCTGATATTTGGAGCGACCGGTTACCGAGAGGGAGCCGAAGCTCTTGCCATGAAAGGAATTTTCGCAGTAAATGATTTTGGACCGACCCGTGGCCGCTCGTGCGAGCTTCAAGGCCCCCTCCACGGCTTCCGTACCGCTATTGCAAAAGAAAACGCGGCTCAGGTCCCCGGGGGTAATTTCGGCCAGGTTGTGGGCCAAAGCCGCAGCCAAAGGGTTTAAGGAAGCCTGAAGGAGATTGGGACGCTGCCGCACCTCCTCCAAGGCCGCCAGAACTTCCGGAGGGTTATGCCCCAGATTTAAGGCACCATACCCTCCCAAGAAGTCCAGGTAGCGCCTGCCCTCCTTGTCCCAAACATAAACTCCTTCGGCCCGAACAAATTGTTTGTCAAAATCCAGTAAGCTCAAAAGACCTACCAGGCCGGGGTTAATGTAACGCTTATAGTATTCCCTTGTTTCTTGGCGGGTAAAGTTCAGCGCCTCTGGCAAGCCCACAAGATTGTATTTGCTCTCCATATCCTTCCTACCTTCCTTAACTTACTTAACTTATGCGTGTAAACTTATGCACGTGGGGATTAAAGCTATTTTAGCACTTAATACATAAAAAAGCCAAGCTTGCAGCTTGGCCGGCAAAAAACCGTATCCCCTGCTTCCCCTTTAGACACGCTGCTCCTGCCAGAGGCGATCCGCAATCCGGCCCCATTCCCGAGCGTAAGGCGCAAGTTTTTCCGCAAACTCATCTACCGTTTCGCGATCCTGAAGCTGAGTGGAGTAGGCGCCCGATTCGTACACTATTTCCCGCAACATCTCGGGGTTGTCGATCAGGGGGCAGGGGCGGCGCAAGTTGGGATTGAAGGGCTGGCGTTTTTGATAGGCGCGGAACAGGGGATTTTGGAGGGCCTCCACCAGGCTTATCTGTTTAATATTGCAGGTACTGTAGTGAACGAAAGCGCAGGGCTCTACTTCACCGGCAGCATTGATGTGGAAATAGCGCCGGCCGCCGGCAATACAGCCATTGCTGGCTTCACCGTCGTTCCAAAAGTCCACCAAAAAGATGGGCTTCGTCTGGCGAAAATAGGTTATCCGCTTAAACATCCAGGCCCGCTGTTCGGGAGTGGCCATCATCTGGAGGTCCACATCTTTACCTATAGGAATATAGGTGAAAAACCACACAAAGGCGGCCCCTTTATCCACCAGCATATCTATGAACTCTTCACTACCCAATTCTTCGGTATTCTTCCGAGTATAGGTTACTGAGGCCCCAAATACCGTGCCGGCTTCCCGCAGAAGGTCCATAGCCTGCATTACTTTCTGGAAAACACCTTTACCCCGGCGGGCATCGGTAGTTTCTTCAAAACCTTCCAGGCTGATGGCCACCGTGATATTGCCCAGGCGAACCATTTCCTGAACGAAATCCCGGTCGATCAGAGTCCCATTGGTGAAGAGGTGAAATACTTGTTCGGGATGCCTTTCCGCCAGAGCCAGGATGTCTTCGCGGCGCAGCAGCGGTTCACCGCCTGATAAGACGATAAAATAGATGCCTAACTTCTCCCCTTCACTGATTATGCGGTCCATGGTATTCAGGTCCAGCTCCTGGGTGCGCTGATAATCGCCGGCCCAGCAGCCCAGGCAATTGAGATTGCACTTTTCCGTGGGGTCCATAAGAATGGCCCAGGGAACCGCTACCCCCAGCTTGGCCGCCCATTCCTTCTGGCGCGGCACTCCTATAAAGGTGGCATTCACAAAAAAGTTGACGGCCAGGCGCTCGCGTATGTGAGGATGGGTTTGGGTGAGCAGCCGCTGGGCAAACTTGTACCAGTTGCTCTCGCTGTCTTGTAAAACGCGCTTGACGCTGGCTACCATCTCGCGATGATAAGGGTCCCGCGCCAATTTCTCCGCCACGGCCAACAAACCGTTTAAGTTGCGCTCCGGATGGCGCAAGATGAATTTTACCCCTTGCTCCAGGACCTTTTCGCCCACCAAAGTCTCGGCCAGGTTCATTCCCTTCTCCTCCCCTCGGGTTTACCCGGCGCTCTCCGCATTATACTTTATCAGCGGAAGCGCCAGGCCTCCTCCCCTGTAGAATAATATACTTCCCCTGTTACCAATATTTATAGATCCCCAATTAACCCAAAAGACCAATTTTCTTTTTCTTAATTATACCTCCTTTTGCCAAACATGATCAATTCTTTCGCCGGCAGCAAAATCTACACCTAATACTTCTCCGGTTTAAGGGGAAAATAGAATTGACAGGGACTACACTCTGGAGGAGGTTTCTCTCTATGACTATCGGAACGCGTATGCACCAGTGCCTTACTTCGCTGGAAGGGGCGGTAGCCGACTTAAAAAGCTTTGCCCTGGAAACTCAGGATCAGAATGCTAAGAAGCAGTTCGTGGATTATGCCAATCAGCTCGAAAACATCACCCAGGGCCTTAAAGGCCGGATAAACTACTTGGAAGGCCAGGAGCCCCAGTACAAAGTTTTCCAGCAGGCCCAGCAGCAAAAGCAATAAGCGTCCCTGTGGCGAGAGCCCCCTCCAAAAGGGGGCTCTCGCTTTTGAGGCTACTTTATATACGCTACTGTGACCACATCCTGGTGAGAACCGTCCTGGGGACTGACCTGATATATTTTTATTTTAGCCGTTGCCGGCGGGCAGTTATTGAGCTCCAGTTGAAAGAAACCCCAATCCGGTGCACCGGAGGCGGCCATGGTATAACCCTGCTGCAATACCTCGCCTTGTGCGTCTTGTAATTCATAATTGACGGTGGCTTCAAATACCCGGGCGATGCCGGTAATGACGATTTTGCTATCGTAAAACTGTTGCGAGAGGAGGCGAATATTGCCGTTGCCCCTTGCCAGGTATTGGTCTTTAAGTCCGATTACGCGGGCTATATATTCGATCTTGCGGTTGACTTCCTGAAATTCCACCTCGGTGAACCGTCCCTTAATGGCTTGCACTGCGTAAGGATAGGTTATAACTTCAGCTACAGCACTATCTTTATCCGGGTCTGTAAACAATACATATACGACGGCCCTATCACCCTCGGTCTTGACGTCCTTGATGGTTACGCCATAACCTGCGGTAGGTTTCTGGCCTCTGCTCACTACCATGAAGGTTTGATCACCGATGATTACCCATGAACCCCCTTCTATGGTTTTCATGGTCTCTATTAGATCGCTAACCTCTTTAGGATAAGTCCCGCATCCGTTGTCGGCATTTAGATCGCTGCTTGTAGGAGTATCAGAAGAATTGGCGCGGCCCTGGTCGCCTGCCTGCGCTCGGCCGATATCGGTTCCCTTTGGCGCGCTAGTAGTGTCTTGTCCCTTAGTAATAGTGTCCTGGAGCTTACTGTTATCTTGGAAATCCGCTCTTTCTGCTTTATTGGCCAAGTTACAGCCGAACAGGGAAACGGCCAAAATCAGGGCAATCAGAATTCTTCTCATAGGAAACCTCCCCAAAAAAGAAAAGCCGCCTCTCCAAAGGAGCGGCCTTGAATATCTGTCCAAGCATGAAAGAGGAAGCCCACTCCTCTACTTTACTATCCAGGCGACCTGTTTCCTGCTTCATCTCTTGCCGCAGGTTGTTTACTTCTTGCTTCATTTCCTGGCGAACACTGTTAATCTCCTGCCGTAGGCCATCCACTTTGCCGTCTAAGCGGCCGATCTCCTGCTTCATCTCCTGTCGCAGGCCCTCTATCCTGTCCAGGACAAGATAAAAGCTGAAGTCTAGGGTCCTGCCTTCACCGGCGGCAACCTCTTTCTTCTTTCTTCCCCTTCTCGACCTCCTGAATAATATCGTCAGGCACGACCCCCACCCCTATCTCCCTCTCTTATCCATATTTTACCGCACTATGATAGGGATGTCTACGCGAATCATACGTTTGCATTTGTTCCTCAAGCCACCTTAGCAGTGTTTTCCCCGGCTATTCCTGCCAGGATTCTTCCAGCCTGGCCGTCAGCCACTCCCGCGGCTTCCCGTCGTAGTTCTTTACTTTAGCCGCTAGCTTCAGGCATTCTTCTGCCTTCATAAACACAAATCCAGGGCAGTTGTATTTCGCAAAGGAGCATGGCGTTCGCCTATGACGAAACTTGTAGCCGCAGGGAGGAATGCGCCCGCAAGCGGCGAATTTGTTACCCAAAAATGCGGATCCAATCCGGTCCGTGCTTCAAGCTTTTAGGCCATTTCCTAGAAGAGAGAAATGGTCTTTTATTTATGCATCGTTGAAGGATTGAAGGATTATAGAAGGATTATGTTAACTTATAATTACCCCGGGAACAGGAGAGAGACAAATGGGCAATCCTTTTATAGAGATGCTGGGCATAGAGTTTATTCATTTTAAGCCCCGGCTGAGTGAAGCCAAACTCAAAGTGGAGTATAAACACCTTAACCCCTGGAATAACCTCCACGGAGGCGTATTCGCAGCCCTGGCCGATACGGTGATGGGCGCGGCGGTACGCGCTACAGGCAAGTTGGCCGTGACTGTAAACTTAGTGCTTAATTACCTGCAACCGGTTAAAGAAG
This sequence comes from Neomoorellaceae bacterium, assembly GCA_049701195.1. Lineage (GTDB taxonomy): Bacteria > Bacillota > DSM-521 > Neomoorellales > Neomoorellaceae > JBNATU01. The sequence continues at coordinate 269 of JBNATU010000026.1, read as the reverse complement.
GGGAAGAAATATTATGCCAAGGAAAAGTCATTTACGAAGGAAAGAACATTATACATGCTGAAGCCGTGATGACAGTAGAATCGAGGCTAGTAGGTAGGGCTACCGGTGTTTTCTATGTGGTCGGTGAAGCTCCGGTAAGCCTGATTCCTAAATTGAGCGTGCGCCAGAAATGTAGCAGTAAAATAAATCTAGGAAAAAGGGATAGATTACCATAAGCAGGAAAAAACGGAAAAAGGGAGAACCTCCAATGGTAAGGGAAAAAACCGCGG
>JBNATU010000025.1:0-44057 GCA_049701195.1 Neomoorellaceae bacterium | reverse complement strand
TTGGGCATCATGGCTCTTGACAAGTTTATATTTTCTTTATGCAACACTAGTGATTGCTCAGCAACTATGATACTTTTGTTTAACCCGCACTAACGGGTCAAATAAGAGAAGAGAGGTCCAGTGTATGTTTAACAAAAAAACAGGTGCATATTTGGCAGTGTTATTTATAGTTTTAGTTTTGGTGTTAAGCATATCCATTATTTATTAATATTAACAGCAACACAACCTATGCGCAGGGGCAAAAAACACTAGAGGAGTTTTTTCGACCTATAGGGGAATTCATGCAAAGCAACCCAGATTTCCTTAAAGATGCCGTTAAGACTATAAAAAGTGCAGGGGTTACTTCAGATGAAACCGTGGCATGGGTAAATGGTATTCCTATTACAATAGGAGAATTAGAATTTAGAAAGGGATTAAATCAAGCGGGTGGGCACCATCAAAGTTATTCCGAAGTGTTTAATGTTCTGGTGGAGGAAAAAGTTGTTTTTGATTATGCTATTAAGAACAGACTTTTGCCTACCGGGGAGGAGGTAAAAAGGTTTGTTGCCGAGGAACAACAGCAATATGCTGCCAGCGATGAATATCGAAAAGGGGTTGAGCTTTTTTGCCAAGCGGCCAATATGTCTCTTGAGGATTACTGGAATACTTATGAATGGTATAATGCCTTCCGGTTTCTGACTTTCATTAAATCTTTCGAACATGCAATGAAGGGGCTTGATCTTGATATGACACAAGATGGACCGGAAAAATACCAAGCAAAACAGGTGCTATGGAAAAATTTGAGAATAAAGTTGAAATCTGAAGCTGAGGTCAAAATGAATAATAAGTTTAAGGAACTAAACCTTGAATTAGATAAATCAAAGCTCTATCTATAAATCTGGGGCTTTACGGAGCCTGAGCTTTTTAGCCGAAGATAGAAGAGGCTCAGCCCTATTTTTCTTTTTCCAAGTAGCCCCTTCCCTTATTTAAATAATTTTATATTGCATTAGGAGCTGGCCGTAATGCCAATTTTTAGCTATTATACTGCTCCAAGAAGAACTAACATAAAATGGCGATTTTGCCTTATTATGTTTATATCGATATTGCTCATCCTGGTAGAAGGATGCATTCCTCAAAAGGCCACGATATTTGCGGCTCCTGAAGAGGCGTTGTTTTCTATCAGTCAAGAAATACGTATAATTGACCAAAAACCTCTGGGGAACGGTATTGTGTTTTTTGCCCGAGACAGCAAAAAGGATTATATAGTACGTCTGGAACGCGCAGGAAACGGTTGGGTGATCGATCCTCCTGGTATATCTTCTTCTCCAATATTGCCTCCCTCTACTGATATGCATTTAGGAAGGGATGCGCATAAAAGTGAGGATGTAGCAAGAACTTATACCGTAGTGTATGGATTGGTGTATAACCCCAATATAACCGCAATAGAAGTTCATTTTCTTGATAACGTAATAATGCGGGAAAGGGTTAAGGGTGAAGGATTTTTAGTGGTTAGGGCAGGATTTTACCCCAATAGGGATGGGAAAATACGCGTGATAGGATTAGATGATGAAGGCAATAAGGTATGGGAAGATAGCGAATAAGGGTAGACGCTCATGCCGCCATTGCGGCACCGGCAGAAGGATGAAAATGGCAAAGAGCGCATTTTCGGGGCAGACCCTCATGCTGCTAAGGCAGCACCAGCAGAAGGATGAAAATAGCCAAGGAGTATTTTCGGGGTAGGCCTGTCGAAAGCTTCATGGTTATATCGGTACTCAGGCACCCAGAGGGCAAGTATGGAAACAAGAATGAAAGTTGAGCAGAGGAAAAGGGGAATATTGTTTAACAGAGAATATTAACAGGAGAATATTAACAAAGGAAGCTTTAAATGGCTACCTTGGAGGAGGAATCTCCATGGATGAGCAGGATGAAAAATTCCTCGAAAAACTTAGGGAAAAGCAGGAAGAGGTAGCCAAACTTTTCTTTGAACACTTTTACCATCCTGTCTTTAAAGCAGCCTATTTCATTACCCGGGACAATCATCTGGCCGAGGATGTAGTGCAGGAGACATTCCTCGCAGCTATCAATAATTTCCAGCAGTTGAAGGACGAGGCCAAAATCAACGCCTGGCTCATCCAGATTGCCCTTAATACGGCGCGTTCTCTCTTACGTAGGACACGCCGGCTTCCGGTGCTTGGGGAGGCCGACATGGTACATCACCAGGTGAGGAAATATCTGCCGGAAGACTTGGTCATTGAAAAGGAGGATTTGCGGGCCATATGGAATCTTGTAGAGGAGCTTCCCGTGGAAGTACAAAGAGTATTCATCCTCCGGTATCAATACGATATGAGTATCAAAGAAATTAGCCATGCCACGGACCTGCCGGAGGGAACGGTAAAATCTCACCTGAGCAGGGGCCGTGTATATTTACGCAAGAAACTTTGCAGCTATAATGCCGGTGCCACGGTCAAGAAGCCGGGATGCGACTCATCTTTAAATAAAGGGGTGAGCCGGATATGAAGCAATATACGGATGAAGAGCTGGATACTATTATCGGTGCGGTGGTGAAAGCGCGGGTAGAGGACTGCACTCCCCCACCGGTTGAGGAAGCCTGGGCGCGCTTTAAGAGGAAAATGAATCAAATACCGGTTGAACAGGGCTCCTCCTCTACCTTTACCCGTCGTATGCCCCGCATGGCCGTTGCGGTAGCCCTTCTTTTCTTGGTGGCCACCGTTTTTACACTGGTCAACCCCGGAAAAGTGGGAGCGCTGGGTTATAAAGTGAAAGAGAGTATCACGGTGCTTCTTCACGGTTCGGTAATGAATCTGCGCAGCGGAGTAAGCAAAGATGATGTTCTGAAGCTCTCCCCGCCCTCCGAAGGATTAAAGGAAATACCCCTTGAGGCCCCGGTTGAGGTAACACTGGAGGAGGCCCGGGAACAGGCTCCGTTTCCTTTGAAAGTTCCAGCCTACTTACCCGAAGAATTCCAACTGCTAAAGGTTACGTATCAAAAACAAAGCCCTCAAACCGCGGAAGTGGTGATGCAATATAAAGGGCCGGAAGGAAAATATTGCACCCTTACCCAGTTTAACTTTATAGATGAACTGGGAACCGGTTATGCCTATGACAGGGAAGATACCGTGATCAGAGAGGTTATGATTGGCCCATGCCAGGCCCAAATGGCTGAGCATAAAAGTGGGCTGGTGCGCCTGATGTGGATTGACGGTCATATCAAGCTGGAGCTCCAGGGAAAGTTAACTGTTGAGGAAGCCATAAAAATAGGCACTTCCATATATTAACACCGGGATCTGGAATGATCCCGGTGTTTTACAGGGAGGAAAATCTGGCCTCTTATGCTAGTTTCACCAGATAATGAAGAACAGTATCGATGAAGAAGTCCGGATAATGACCGGGTTCATAACCGGCCTGCGTCACGAGGCTATAAGGCTGAAGAAGAAGCATAAGCGGCTACGGAAGCACGAACTGCTAATCCTGAGGTTTTTTGCGCTGCGTTAGGATTTTATGTAGGTTCAAGAGGCACTCGTAATCATTATCGTGCTTTTTCTTATTGTTTTTGTTGGGGAGTGTTCTCAACGCTATTTCCATTAAGGTATTATCTTCCAGCAGAAAGTAAGCAGTTACCAGCTCGTTGAAGGTTCTAATATCTTTGAGGCCCAGGGACCGTGTAATTTTGGAATGAATTGTTTGCGGTGTTACATTTTCTTTTTCAGCTATAGGGCGTATTACGTTGTCCCACAGGAATTGGTTTAAGACTTGATAATCATTTTCTTTCAGTTCCAACGCAAGGAGAGAACCGGGGTAGAGAAAGATGTCCAACTCCGAAAGGGCTGTCATGATTTGTACGAAATGGCGGGTTTTCTTTGAGAGATTTTCTTGATCGAAGACAGGAACATTTTTTTGCATATTAAACCGTAGCGGCCCCTTCTGCCGCCACTTCCCCCTTTCGTTTATTTTTGGGCTTATGCTACTTACTTGCTAAACTCGTCAAGTTGCTGGAGAGGCCCTTAAGATACCTCTAAAACCGTAGATTTAAAAAAACTCAGGAGAGGTCTGGCAAGACGAAATTGTTTAAAGCGTAGGTTACGTCTACCGGTTTATCCCCCCTTACCTCATAGACGTGTCCGTTAATCTCGCGACGGAAAGAGCAATGGAGTCTTTCATTGCTGTCTTTGTTTCTTCCTTCCAGGAGCTTTGCTATCTGTTCCCGAGAGAAAAGCAGGAAATATGGTTCGGTATCGTTTACGGCGAAAAGGAAATAATCAAGTTCATTAACATCTTTCTCAAAGATTGCGCTCCAGGAAGCCTTCTTAAGGTTGGCGTAAACTTTGCTTAAGTACAAATTGATTTTCCGGACTACATGCCCCTTTTCAACGATGATGTCTGCGCCTTCGGATTTAATACCCCTGCGGACCACGACGTTTTCGTTGTTTTCCATGAGCAGCTTTATGGCTCTTTCCAGTGCTTTGCGGCGAGACATTGAGGCGCGGGCCTGTTCCTCGATTTCGTTCTTTTTGTCGGCATCTTTTTGAGTGAGAGGCAGTGGGGCGATTAGGTCTGCGAGGGCCTCGTCGAGCTCAGAAAAAATAATTTCATCGGCGTTTATTTTTAGAGTATCGGCTTTTGGGTTTTCAAACTTGATGATCAACTTTCCAGTGACATGGAAATTTACAATGACTTCGCCCTCTTTTTCTTGATTTACCACTATGGGTTTACCTCCTTCGGGTTTAGCCTAAGCCTTATTATACATGACAGTCATATGACTGTCAACAGGAAATCAGTTAAAAACTAAAAAATTTAAGTGGAGTAAAGCTTAAAATCTATAAATCCTTACATGTTATAAGGTGTATAATCGAGAAAATGTTAGGGTGCATACTTTACGGGTTATCTCTAAAAGGCGATATAACCATGGGTTGGAAGCCATAGGTAAAGAGGTGGTTTTCCATAGGACCTTCAAGAGTGCTATAAGCCAACGGTTTGTCTAGTCCACCTACTGCCCTTAGGCCTCTCAAAAGGTTTGGGCCTTTCTTAGCCTTTCGACACGCTTAAAACCTTGGCTGCTGCGAGAGCTTGCTTGCTTGTTTTCAAGCCTAAACAGGCTTCCCCTGCAAAAAGTGGGGATGCGCCAGGCTCTCGGGGACTTGTTTTATTAATACTTTAAAGGTAATATTGTATTTCGTAGGCATTATCGCACATTCAAAGCGAACTGCTTTAAAGCGGGGATTTAACCCTGTCTTCTGATCTTAGAAAGGTGGAAATAGACATGCCTGTTATTAAGCCTTTTCGCGCCATAAGGCCGGTAAAACATTTGGCGGAGAAAGTAGCAGCCCTTCCCTACGACGTTCTGGATACGGAGGAAGCCCGGGAAATAGCCAGCGGGAATCCTTATTCCTTTCTGCACGTCGACAAAGCGGAAATAGACCTGGAACCGGGGATTGACCTTTACGACCGGAGGGTATACGAAAAAGCCAGGGACAACCTAAATAAAATGATAAGCGAGGGCACCCTTATTCAGGATGAAAAAGACTGCTTCTATATTTACCGGCTGACTATGGGAGACCACAGCCAGACCGGTCTGGTCGCCACTGTATCAGTTGACGATTATTTAAACAATAAAGTAAAAAGGCACGAGCATACCCGACTGGAAAAAGAACTAGACCGGGTCAGGCATGTAGATTACTGCAATGCCCATACCGGTCCCATTTTCCTCGCCTATAGGGCCAGGAAAGAAATTGACGCCATTATCACGCGGTGGTTGGAGGAAAACCCACCTCTTTACGATTTTATCGCCGACGATCGGATCGGCCATACGGTTTGGTTGGTGGATGACAAGCAGGTAATTAAAGAACTCATTGCTTCTTTTGCCGAACTAGACAGTTTTTATATTGCCGACGGCCATCACCGCTGCGCAGCTGCGGCCAGAGTCGCTTTACAGCGCCGGGAGGCGAAGAAGAACTATAGCGGCTCTGAAGAGTTTAATTACTTCTTGGCGGTGATTTTCCCTGACGCGCAACTGAAAATTATGGACTACAACCGGGTGGTGAAAGATTTAAACGGCCTCACTCCAGAAGAGTTTCTTAATAAAGTAGCGGAAAAGTTCGTTATAGAACCCTGCCCGTGTTCAAACCCCTTTAGGCCGAAGCGGAAGAATACCTTTGGCATGTTCCTGCAGGACAAGTGGTATAAACTGACCGCCAAGGAAGAGATTACGGCGGGACTGGGTCCGGTAGAAAGCTTGGATGTATCGATACTCCAGGATAATATCCTGAGCCCCATCCTCGGCATTAAAGATCCGCGGACCGACAAAAGGATTGATTTTGTTGGAGGCATCCGGGGGCTGGAAGAGCTCGAGCGCCGGGTAAAAGCAGGCATGGCGGTTGCTTTCGCAATGTTTCCCACCACAATTGACGAGGTAATGAAGATAGCTGATGCGGGTGAAGTAATGCCGCCCAAGTCTACATGGTTTGAGCCCAAGCTGCGAAGCGGCCTGTTTATCCACTCCTTAGATTAGCCGTTGCACGATCAAAGTCCGATTTTGCGGGTAAAATCCCTCTTATAGCTCTTGAGGCTTAATTAGAGATAGCGTTAAGCGCCGAGGTTCGGTATTCCGCAGAGCCTGTTTAGGTGTTCCCGCTATCCATAGGAAGTCCCGATGGGCTGACAACACTAAACGCTGGTGGAAAGGGTGCTCGCCAGATGCGCGAAGGTGGGACTTGGGCTCTAGCATACAATGAAGCCTGCTTCGATTGAGCAAATTGGACATTTTGAGCAAGGAGGGGTATAATATACCTGGAGTGATAATCCATGCTTGAGGAGCATCAGTTTTCCGAGGCCCGCCGTCGATTCAGCACCCTGTACGACAGCATCTATAACGCCCTTAAGCCTGCAATTATCAGAAGGGGCCGGGGCGAGGAAATCCTCCTCCTGCGCAAGGATATGCTAAAGCCCGTGTTGGAGAAGTTCCCTTTGAAGGCCGAAGCTCTTAAGGAGGACGATGGCTCCATCACCCTTGCCTTGGATGAGCTCGGGTTAGCCGTGAATGCGCCTTCGTTGGAGGAAGCTGTAAGTGATCTTGTGCGGGAGCTAAAACTTTACGTCCAGGACTACCTGGACCGCATCCAGCTTTTTATGAATGCGCCCAACCGTCGCCACCACCTGCCCTATATCTTACGCATCGCCCTGTGCGATAGCGATGAAGAGGTCAGGGCCCTGGTAGAAGTAGTATGCCAGAGATAATATGCCACCAAAATTCAGAGACTTAAAGGCCTACTGCGAGAAAAACGGTTGGGTGCTGGTGCGAAAGACCGACCATTTCTACTACGAGAAGGTGCTGCCAGATGGTACCGTACTACGGACGAGGGTAAGCATGGCCCTGCATAAAGAGATCCCCAAGCACCTCTGGAAGCGCATATTGTCCCGGCAGCTCCAGATTACGGAAGAGGAGTTTTATCGTGGGTTACGGTGAATTTCGCGGGGAATTTCGCAGGTGACCTCACGGGCCGTACGGAGCTATGGCAGGAAAGATCCAGCTCGCTATGTGGCGTCAGCACAGGGTGTAGCTGCAGTGCCAACTATCTTGGGCCGTCCGACCAGGGTAAATTATGACGTCATTATCCCCCTTTTCTCCTGCCGCTACCTACCGAAATTTTATATGTTCCATAAAGGCAAAATGGATCTTGCCCCGTCTTAAGGCGAGGTGATATTATTACGGTAGCGACGGACTAGATTGCGCTTTATTTCGGGGTGAAGCCGCTTTGAATAATAACCGGCAATGGCAGCTGCCGGAAGGGGTGGAGGATTTTCTTCCGGAGGCAGCGGCGGCCAAGCGCGCACTGGAAAACAAGCTGCTGGCGCTTTTTCAGGGCTGGGGTTACCAAGAGGTGGTAACCCCAACCTTTGAATTTGTAGAAGTGTTTCAGGCAGGCCAGGCCGCCGGCAGCCAGGATGTGCTATACAAGTTCATCGACCGGCAAGGCCGGGTTCTGGCTTTGCGGCCGGAGATGACCGCTCCCATAGCTCGGCTGGTAGCCACCCGTCTCAAGAAGGAAAGGCTTCCTTTGCGCCTGTGCTATAGTGCTGCGGTGTTTCGCTATGAGGATCCGGCGCGGGGCCGACGCCGGGAATTTCACCAGGCGGGAGTAGAACTTTTGGGAGCTAGAGGCGCAGGAGCGGATGCGGAGGTAGTGGCCCTGGCGGTGGAGTCTTTGCTGACCGCCGGCTTAAAAGATTTCCGCGTGGGCCTGGGCCAGGTGGCGGTTACCAAGGGAGTGCTGGCCGATCTGGATTTGATCCCGGAGGCTCTGGCCAGGGTTAAGGAAGCTCTGGTAGGCAAAGATTGGGTCAGGTTAGGTTATCTTTGTGATGAGTATGGGCTCCAAGGCGAGGCCCGGAGCTGTTTGGAATTGCTCTTCACCCTCCGCGGAGGCCGGGAAGCGCTAAAAGCTGCGGGACCCATCTTAAGGATGGAGACGGCCCGGGAACCTTTGGCCGAGCTGGAAGAAGTGCTGGAGATATTGGAACGCTACGGTTTGGGACCGTACCTTTTTCTCGACCTGGGAATATTGCGGGACTTTGATTATTACACCGGCTTGGTGTTTGAGGGTTATGCCGCCGGGTTGGGATTTCCGGTGCTGGGCGGAGGACGGTATGACGGATTGTTACAGGAGTTCGGCTACCCCTGCCCGGCTACCGGCTTTGCGCTAGGGCTGGAGCGGGTTTTGGCGGCCCAAGGAATTAACGGCACGAGCGCGACTACCCTTACCCCGGCGTACCTGGTAGCCGGTAGTGATGCGGGTGCCGCTCTTATCCGGGCGAGAAAGCTACGGCAAGCTGGGGCGCGGGTGGAACTGGCATGGCATCTCTCCACTGAGGAAGAGGCTGCCGCGGAAGCTACGGCCCGCAACCTCACCCTCGTCTGGGTGACCGGGGGTGAGGAGGAATGAAGGAAGTGTTGGTAACCCTGGCTTTGCCCAAGGGGAAACTGGGGCAGGATGCCCTGAAGCTTCTGGCCACGGCCGGTTTGCCTGCGGAAGGCGTTTCTACTGAAGCCCGCCAGCTTGTTTTTACCTTCCCGGAAGCTTCTTTGCGCTATATTGTCTGCCGGCCTACCGATGTCCCTACCTATGTAGAGTACGGAGCTGCGGACCTGGGCATAGTAGGAAAAGATACTTTAGCGGAGAGCGGTGCGGATGTTTTCGAACTGGCAGACCTGGGGTTCGGTTATTGCCGTTTTGTAGTAGCAGCGCCCCGGCAGCGGTGGGAGGAGGCCGGCCGGTCGGTGGAGAACTTGCTGGCCGCGAGCCGGCGGGTAGCCACCAAATTTCCCCGAGTAGCGGCTAATTTCTTTGGCGATATGGGGTACCAGGTGGAAATAATCAAACTCCACGGCAATATTGAATTGGCTCCCCAGGTAGGGCTGGCCGACCTCATAGTAGACATTGTTTCTACCGGTAGAACCTTAAAAGAAAACGATCTGGTGGAAATAGCCCCCATTTTTCCGGCGACAGCCCGGCTTATCGCCAACCGCGTCAGCTACCGCATCCATTATCAGCGCTTGCATCCTCTGGTGGAAAAATTGCGCGCGGCCAGCAATAAAAAGTAGCGAATACTGGCGAGGCCAAAGTGCTCAGGAATCTCCCCCTACAGGATAGAGGCAGAAGCGAGGTGAAGATAAAGACTCAGTTTAGCGGGAGGGGTCCCCGGTATTTTCCTGCCGGGGACCAGCGAGTGCCGCTAGAATTTCTATTTCAGCCCGGGCACAAAAAACCGGTGCGGGCCAAGATGGCTTTAAGCTCTTGCTTTTCGGCCTCTCCCAGGGGAAGCAGGGGCAGTCGGGGATGGCCGCCGTACAGCCCCACCAGGTCCATGGCCGCCTTAAGGCCGGCCACTCCCCAGCGGGTGGTAACGGCGGCGTTGATCTCCAGAAGTCTAAGCTGCATCTCCCGGGCCGCTTCCAGGTGGCCCGCCTCAAAATACTCTTGCACCTCAGCGCACTGGTTGGGGAACACATTGGCCAGGGCCAGGGTCCCTCCTTTAGCTCCCAGAACCAGGCTGGGGAGCAGGAAACTGGCCGATCCGAGCATAGATTCCATGTAATCTAAACATGATCAAAAACCTCCTGAATGAATATTGGTGCTTCTAAAGTAAGACTCGGCCACTGCTCGCAGGTTAAAGCCGGTAATCTCTTTGATTTTTCCTCCGCGTAAGCCTAAGAGCCGGTTTCGCGTGTTTTACTTCACCTCCTGCGGCCGCTGAAAAACTGCGTCCCCATGGTACAAAACGGCTTCTTTTGCTGCATTGACCCCGCTTTGGAAATTGGTCCGAAACTGCCCGGACTACCAAGACGGAAAATGTTAATCTGATTAACTTTCCTTACTGCCCCGCCGGGCGGTACGCACAACCAAACATGAAAATACGGCTATTTCCGTACCCCAAGCTCCCCATTCCACTTCCATCCGGTTAGGGAGAATCGGTCTCCTTATCGAGCAGCAGCACTTTGCGTTCGACGTTGGTTATATGCTCCAGCATGGTCCGGCGCGCCTCGCGCGGCCGGCGGTTTTTTATCTCTTCCCAAATCTGGCGGTGTTCCTTGGCCATCAATTCTTTGCGCCAGGGTAGGGCTAGGGACTGGCGGGAGGTCGGTTCAAAATACGCCTGCAAGGTTTGGGCTATATTCTCGGCCGCCTGGATGAAAATGGGGTTATGGGTGGCCAGGACGATACGGTAGTGGAACTGGTAGTCCCAATCGGCAATAGTTTGACTGTTACCGTCCTGCAATGCTGTTTCTAATCGGAGCTGGGCTTCCTCTATAGACCGGAGATCGGCTTCCTCTCGCCGTTCCGCCGCCAGAGCCGCGGCCTCTACTTCTATGGCCCGCCTTAATTCCAGCCAATAGAGAAGCTGTTCATTATCAATATCCTCCAGGGGCACCGGCATCTGCTCGCAAGGCTTCAAAGGCAAGCGCCTGATAAATACCCCGTTGCCGTGGACGATTTCCAGGGAACCTGTAGAAGCCAAAACGCACAGGGCCTCTCGCACGGTTGGCTTGCCCACGCGGAACATAGCGCTTAGCTCCTGAAGGGAGGGTAAGCGGTCGCCGACCCGGTAGTTTTGCGTTTCCACCAGCCGGATGAGCTGCTCTATGACATCTTCATATAATTTCTTTTTGCGGATGATATATCTGCGGTTCATGATAACCCCCTGAAGGTTTGTATAGCATAAACACACAAAGATTCATATAACATACACACATATAGAGAGCTGAACTGTAAGACAATTTAATTATTATATTCGCCCTTCCTCACCGGATTCCTTCTGGCATTAGGTTAATTTCGATAAAAAACTTACTATCCCAGCGGGCTTACGTAATGTACGGTGAGCGGCAACCGAAGGTCGACGTTGTATTTTGGGCAGGTATTTGTTATATTTGTTTATAACAGGAGGTGTTATAACATGTCCGAGACAAAAATGCTCCATATTAGATTTCCGGCAGAAGTAGTGGAACAAATGACCGCATATCTTAAAACCCGCGGTGTCCACCGCAACCGTTTCATCGTGGATGCTGTGATTGAAAAATTGCGCCGTGAGATGCAAGTCAAATCTTTTAAAGAAACGCGAGGAGTACTAACCTCTGAGGATGCGCTTGAATGGACCCAAACTTCAGCCACAGAATGGATTGCAAAACTGCGCGCCAAGGACAGGGTGAACTCATCATGGGATATTTGATCGACACCTGCGTGTTAATCGATCACCTCACCGGAAGGCTTTCATTATCTGTCAGCACCTGGCTGGAAGCTACGATATCATCGGGGAATGCGTTTACCAGCGTGATAGTGTATCATGAACTTTTGACCGGAGCGCGAACCGCTAAGGCTCAAAAAGCGGTCGAAACCCTGCTTGAAAACTGGGAAATCATCCCTGTTGACCGCCAAATCGCAGGCACTGCAGCGGCGTTAAGGCGGGAATGGGCTGAAAAGGGGAAGGCCATGGGCCTGGCCGACAGTCTTATTGCCGCTACAGCTTCGGTACGAAAAATGAAGGTGGTGACTTCTAACATCAAACATTTTCCTGCTTCCATAGCTCTGAGTCCGGAAACAGCCGCCGGGTTGAATTAAAAGCGTGAAAATTGGGCTAGAGGAACTTGCTGATGACCATGGTCTAGCTTACGCTTTAGAAAACGAAAAAATGCTTCTGGTGGCCGAGAGGATCTTGCGAAGTGCCCTCTTAAGGGATGAGAACCTATTGTAATTATACGCTCTAATTATACGCTCTGGAGAGGAGGTGAAGCTGGAATAAGGGAACCTGTCCCCTTTAACTATCCTTTACCGCTCGCGCTGTTTTCTGCTATAATGGTCCCGTAATAAATCGGCCTTTTAACCCAAATTAAGAGAGGGTAAGATAAGTGTTGCGCCTTATAGAAGGAAAGGATGCATCGTGGCAAAACCTGTGGGCGGGACGTCTGGCCGCCCAGGAGGAAGCGGCCGGACGGGTACGGGCTATCCTGGAGAAGGTCCGGCGAGAAGGCCAGTCGGCCGTCTTCAGTTTTACCCGGGAGCTGGATGGCGTTTCCCTGACAGAGGAAACTTTTCGCGTAAAGCAGGAGGAAATAGAAGCAGCTTATAAAGTGATAGAGGCTGGCCTGGTGGCGGCCCTCAGGCGGGCGAAGGAGAATATTTGGGAGTACCACCAGCGGCAGTTGACCCATTCGTGGCTGATGACCGATGAGAACGGCGATGTTTTAGGACAGCTCTGCCGCCCTTTAAAGAGAGTGGGGATTTACATACCGGGGGGTACAGCAGCTTACCCCTCTTCCGTATTGATGACGGCTCTGCCGGCTAAAGTAGCCGGGGTAAGGGAGATTGTCTTGGCTACTCCTCCACGGGCCGATGGGAGCATTCATCCTTTGGTACTGGTAGCCGCCCGGGAAGCGGGAGTAACGGAGATCTATAAAATGGGAGGCGCCCAGGCGATAGCTGCTTTGGCCTACGGCACGGAATTGGTAAGGCCGGTGGATAAGATTGTGGGCCCGGGGAATATTTATGTTACCTTGGCCAAGAAAGAAGTCTACGGCCGGGTGGACATTGATATGCTGGCCGGGCCCAGTGAAATTGTGGTGGTGGCGGACGCTTCGGCCCGGGCCGATTGGGTAGCGGCTGATCTTCTTTCTCAGGCCGAACATGATCTCTTGGCCGGAGCAGTGCTCATTACTCCGGAAAGGGATTTGGCCCAAGAGGTTATAGATGAGGTAGAAAAGCAGCTGGCCGATCTTCCACGGCGAACTATAGCTGCTCAAGCCTTAGAAAATTATGGCGCAGCAATAGTGGTGGAGGATATGGCACAGGCCCTAGAGGTAGCCAATGACTTGGCCCCAGAACATCTGGAGCTATATGTGGCTGATCCTTGGCAGTGGCTGGGGCGGGTAACCCATGCCGGGGCTATATTCCTGGGGCCCTTTTCGCCCGAACCGGTAGGCGATTATTTGGCCGGGCCCAGCCATGTTCTGCCCACAGGAAGTACGGCCCGCTTTTATTCTCCTTTAAGCGTGGATACTTTCCTTAAAAAGAGCAGCCTTATTGCTTACAGCGCCGAAGGTTTGCTTAAGGTAGCCCGGGAAGTGGAAGTGATAGCCCAGGCTGAAGGGCTGGAAGCCCACGCTCGTGCTGTAGCTTTACGCCGGGAGCGGTTGGAGAGGAGTACAGGCGACCATGGAAGATAGGCTAGGGAACATACGACGGGGATCTGTGGTACGCCAGACCGCTGAAACGGATATCAAAGTAGAGCTAAACGTGGATGGCCAGGGAAATTTCCAAGGTACCAGCAGCATTGCCTTTCTCGACCACCTCTTGGCCCAGTTCGCGAAGTATAGTCTTTTTGACCTCTGGGTGGAGGCCAAAGGTGATCTGGAGGTGGATAGCCACCATACAGTAGAGGATTTGGGAATCTGTCTGGGACAGGCCCTAGCCCAGGGACTGGGGACGAAAGAAGGGATAACCCGCTATGGCAGCGCTCTTATTCCTATGGACGAAGCCCTGGTGCAAGTAGCCATAGACTTAAGCGGTCGGCCCTACCTGGCCTGTGAACTAGAGATAACGGTGGAGCGTCTGGGGAATTTAGAGACAGAGCTACTGGAGGAGTTTTTGCGAGCTTTTGTCAACCACGCTGGGTTGACCCTACATGTAAGAAAACTGGCGGGCCGCAATGGCCATCACATTGCGGAGGCTCTCTTTAAAGCCCTGGGTTGTGCCCTGCGCCAGGCCGCAAGCTTCGATCCGGAGGCTAGAGGAGTGCCTTCTACCAAGGGTGTACTGTAATGCAGGTGCCATTCCACCGTCAATCCTTTAATCCTTGAGATAGTAAGTAAGAGGGAAAAATTTTTTGAGGGCGTGATCCAGCTTGCAACCCATCAGAATTATAGACTACGGCATGGGCAATCTTTTGAGCGTACAGAAAGCCCTGGAAGCCCTCGGCTTTCCCGCCGTAATCACCGATAAACCGGAAGAAGTGCAGGCCGCACCAGGGGTAATACTGCCCGGAGTAGGAGCTTTTGGAGATGCTATGGCCGCTTTAAAAAAGTGCGGCATGCAGGAAGCCATAGAGGAAGTTTGCCGCCGGGGCACGCCTTTTCTGGGCATTTGCCTGGGGATGCAACTCCTGTTCGAGCAGAGTGAGGAAGGGGGGCTAAACCCGGGCTTGAGCCTGCTTAAAGGGCAGGTTAAGCGTTTACCTGCGGGAGTTAAAGTGCCGCATATGGGTTGGAATCAGGTGAGCTTTTGCCGGCCCAGCCCGTTGTTTAAGGGCTTACCGGAAGGGTCTTTTTTTTATTTCGTACACTCTTACCATGTAGTAGCCGGCGAGCCGGAGATGGTAGTGGCCGAAACGGAGTACGGCGGCCGGGTGGTGGCGGCCGTCCAGATGGAAAATATTTTCGGCGTACAATTTCACCCGGAAAAAAGCAGTACTTTAGGCCTTAAAGTGTTGGGCAATTTTGGGGAGATGGTATACAGATGATCGTTTTTCCCGCCCTGGATTTGCGCCAGGGCCGGTGTGTGCGCCTGTACCAGGGCCGGCCGGAGGCGGAAACGGTTTATTCCGACGACCCGGTAGAAGTGGCCGGAAAATGGGTAAAGGAAGGTGCTTCCTGGTTGCACGTGGTGGATCTGGATGGGGCTTTTCAAGGACGGCTGCAAAATTTGCCTATTATCCGGAAAATCATCGCTGCGGCCGGCGTCCCGGTGCAGGTGGGAGGCGGGGTGCGCAGCCTGCGAGAAATAGAGGCTCTACTGGAGGCCGGAGCTGCCCGGGTAATTTTGGGGACGGCAGCGGTAGCAGAGCCCGAACTGGTGGCCAGGGCTTGCGAGGCTTACGGCGAAGCCATGGCGGTGGGCATTGATAGCCGGGACGGCCTGGTGGCCATTAAAGGCTGGGGAGTTACTTCCGAGCGCAGAGCGGTGGATCTGGGCCGGGAGATGGCCGCCCTGGGGGTAAAGAGGATTATTTATACCGACATCAGCCGGGATGGTACCTTGCGAGGGCCTAATCTGGCAGCCATTCGGCAGATGGCCTCAGCTTGCGGTCTCCCCCTTATAGCTTCCGGAGGAGTAGCTACTTTGAAAGATATAATCGCTTTGCGCGAACTGGAATCCGTAGGGGTAGAAGGTGTGATTATCGGCCGCGCCCTCTATAACGGGCAGTTTACCCTGCAAGAAGCTTTGGTTGCGGCGGGACAAGATTTGCCTGCTGGGACCGGTCGGCAAGATTCTGGAGGCGAAAACGAGTGCTGACCAAACGCATTATTCCTTGCTTGGACGTGCATAACGGCCGGGTGGTCAAAGGAATAAATTTCTTAAATTTACGCGATGCCGGCGACCCGGTGGAACTGGCGGCGGCCTACGACCGAGCCGGCGCGGATGAACTGGTCTTTTTGGATATTACGGCTTCGGCCGAGGGCCGGGAGATTATGCTGGAGGTGGCCCGGCGCACGGCGGAACAGGTGTTCATTCCTTTTACGGTAGGAGGCGGTTTAAGGACTCTCGAGGATATTCGCCGGATGCTGGCTGCGGGAGCGGATAAAGTTTCGCTAAATACGGCGGCGGTGGAGAATCCCCAACTGGTAGAGGCTGCCGCCCGGCGTTTCGGCAGCCAGTGTATCGTGGTAGCCATCGATGCCAGGCGCTGCGGACCCGGCCGGTGGGAAGTGGTGACCCATGGCGGGCGACGGCCCACAGGCAGGGAGGCGGTGGCCTGGGCCAGGGAGGTGGCCGCCCGGGGGGCAGGGGAGATTTTACTCACCAGCATGGACTGTGACGGTACGCAGGACGGCTATGATCTGGAATTGACCGCGGCGGTGAGCAGCAGCGTCAATATCCCGGTTATAGCTTCCGGCGGGGTAGGGACACTCAAACACCTGCTGGACGGGCTGACCATTGGCGGCGCGGACGCGGTGCTGGCAGCTTCCATTTTCCACTTCGGCACTTATACTATTGCCGAAGCCAAGCGATACCTGGCCGACCACGGGGTGCCCGTACGGCCGGTCTATAACGCCGGTTAAAGTGGGGTGAGCTTTTAGGATGGCGATTTCCCTTCCTGCAGAATTGAAATTCGACCGCGAAGGTCTTATTCCGGCCATAGTCCAAGATGCGGCAACAGGACAAGTATTAATGCTGGCTTATATGAACCGGGAGGCACTGGAGCGTTCCCTGGCTACAGGACAGACGTGGTTTTATAGCCGCAGCCGGCGGGAACTGTGGCATAAAGGGGCGACTTCAGGGCATTATCAGCACATCCTCAGTATAGCTTATGATTGCGACGGCGATGCTCTGCTGATTAAGGTGCGGCAGGAAGGCGTAGCCTGCCATGAGGGAGAGTTTTCTTGTTTTCATAACTCCTTGGTCCCAGGGACAGGAGTTCTTCGGGCTCCCGAAGGTGGAAATACAGGAGAGCCAGCCTCCGAGACGGAGGCGGCAGAAGCCAAGCCCCGAGCGGTATCCCCAGATCTAGGTAAAATCCTGGAGGACCTCTTTCGGGTGATTAAAGAACGCCAGGCTGCACGGCCGGAAGGGTCCTATACCGCCTATCTTTTTAATCAAGGTCAGGATAAGATTTTAAAAAAAATCGGCGAAGAAGCGGCGGAGGTGATTATTGCTTCCAAGAACAAAACTGAGGCTGAAGTTCTTTATGAAATGGCCGATCTTTATTACCACAGCTTGGTTCTTATGGCCTATCACGGGCTTGAGCCGGGCAGGCTGGCGGAGGAGTTGGCCGGGCGTCGCCGGTAAGGGCCCGGGGAGGGAGTGAACTCCTCACGAGCCGAGGCCCCGGTAGGGATAATATTCCGTAATTTAGGGAGAGGAGGGAACACTTACCATGAGCTGGCGTGAACGCTACTCCCAACTCATAGGATATTTTGGCTACCTGCTGATTTTAACTTTGCTGCCCACTGTTATCGGAGCTCTGCTTACCGCACGGCAGGGCGTGCGCCTGGAGAACTTTTTGTCGGCGGCTCTGGCCGCGGTGGCTCTGGCCATCGGACTTAGCCTGCTGAGCAGCATAATCCTCTGGCGCAAATGGCTGCAACCGCTGGCCGGTCTGGAGAATTTCCTGAAAATTTTAGGAGAAGGTGACCCGGTAAAGGCGGACCGGTTCTTTTCCGGCTTGGGTTTGCATGTGGCTTTTAAGCAGTCGGTTACCGCAGTCCTGGACAGTTTTTTCCGCATTATAGGCCATATGCAGCGCAGCTCCGATGAGCTGAATTACTTTGTCAACTTGCTCCTTAAAGGAACCACAGCCAGTCACAGTAGCCTCCGGGAAATAAATACGGCTATGCAGGAAATAGCCGGGGGTGCGGACGAACAAGCGGGTGCGGCCCAGCGGGTGGCCGAAAGCATGACGGTTTTGACCGGCCTGGCGGAAGAAATTGCCCGCCACGCCCAGTCGGGTTCCCAGGTAGCCGCCCAAGTTCAGACAAAGCAACAGGAGGGGAGAAACCTCTTAGAACAGCTTCTTCAGGAGATTGAGGAAGCGGCCGGTTCCAATGAGCGTGCAGCCCAACAGATGCACAACCTGGAAGAAAAAATGTCCCGCATCGGCGAATTTGTACGGGTAGTCACGGCCATCGCGGAGCAGACCAACCTTCTTTCCCTCAATGCGGCCATTGAGGCGGCGCGAGCCGGGGAACAGGGGCGGGGTTTCGCGGTGGTAGCTGATGAGGTGCGCAAATTGGCGGATCAGTCAGCTCAAGCAGCGCAAAATATTACCAGGCTGGCGGAAGAAATCCAGGTCCAGGCGCGGGAAACGGCCTCCCAGGTGGAGAGGAATGTGGAACTGGTCAAAGGTAATATAGAAAGAGGCCAGAAGGCCAAGGTTGCCTTCCAGGCCATAGCTGAGGCCATAGATCAGGCAGTCAAGGCTATGCAAGAGATAAATAATCGGGCGCATCGGCAAGCCGAGCAGGTACGAACGGTGAACGAGGACGCGACCCGGATGGCCGCGGTGGCGCAGGAGACGGCCGCCAGTATTCAAGAAGTCACGGCCTCGGCCAACGAGCAGCAGGCGGCCATGAGTAAAATGGAGGAAAGTGTGCAAAAACTGGCCCGTATGGCGGAGAATTTCTTCCAGTTGGCCTCCGCTTACACCCGGGGCGGTTGGGACCAGACTACTTGTCAAACCTTAATCCGGCAGGGCCAAACCATATTGGAAGAGCTGGCGGCCAGACCCGAGGTGCAGAAGATGGATGTGGGCCAGATGAAGTCCTTATTGGACCGAACCTTTGAAAGCTCTCCGGTAATCCAGACCCTTATCGTCACCTCGCCTGACGGTACGCCCGTATATAATCGACCGCCCACTAAAGTAGCTAATTGGGCTTTCCGCCCCTGGTTCCAGGCAGCTATGGAAGGCCAAAAGTTTGCCACCGAGCCGTACATAACGCAATCCACTAACCGTCTGGCTATTACGGTATCCGTGCCCGTCAAAAAAGAAAGCGGTGAAATAGTAGGGGTTTTAGCAGCCAACCTGGTGCCGGCTCAAGGATAATAAGGATAATTTAGGTAGTACTTTTTGCGGAACGGCTGAATAGAGATGGAAAGAGGTGATTAACCTGCTCAAATAACTTGTCAAGAAGGTGAGGAAGGAATGGGAGCTAATTTAGAAGAATTGCGCCGGCGCCTAGCGGCGGCCCTGGCTGAAGGGAACACTAACCTGGCAGACTTGTTCCGGGAAATGGGCTTATCCCCGGATAATCCGGCAGCCATCCGGCAATTGCTCCTGGAAGCAGGCCTCAAACCGGAGGATATGGGTAACAAAGAAAGGCTGGCCCAATTCGTTACTCAGATGACTCAGAGCCTTTCGCCCGAAATAAAAAAGAACATTGCCGACTTTTATACCCAGTTGGCCGAAGACATGGGCGGTAAGATCCCCGAGGATTTGCAGCGTTTTCTCACCGACTGGCAGAAACGCTAGGAAAATCCCAATGGCCCCGAAAAACCGGGGCTTTTCTTTTTGGCAGTATGCGGGTATAAGAAGGTGCTCCCGAAAGAGAATGAAAATGCCGGGAGGCTGGCGCAGGACCGCTTAGGCGATCTTTGCGAGCCGCAGGCAAAACTAAACCTGGGGGCAGGGCCGAGGGCCTAAGCCCTGCGGCCTGCCGCTAAAGACAGGGTGTTGCATTGCTCGAGAACCCCGCTTAAAGTGGCGAGAGGGAGCCATACGGCTCGGGAATTTCGCGCGAAAGATACCCGAAAGATACCGGCTCCGGTACCCCGGCATAAGTAATATTTAAGCAATATTTCGGAAGGTTCGTATAGGAAGGATGGTATAAGAACCGAAGGGGAGGGGCCGGCAGGCTCCCTCCTCCTCGTGTAAATAAGAGGCGGTCTGGGTTACTTAGCGGCTGAGGTCAAGGGCCAGATGAAGAAGATTAGGAATACAGGGATAATGATGATAATGATGGGGAAAAACCACCAGAAGAATTCAGGGCTCAGGGTCATCTAAGCATTCCTCCCTAGATATTTTTTTGGGGGATTTCTCCCGTTATCTAGTTTTAGATTATGCAGCCAGCAGAGCAGTGGTTACACTTGGAAGGCTCTTTAGGATACCCTAAGGCTTTAACTTAAACCCCGCTTCCTGAATAGCATATATCAAAGTAATCCGAAGGGAGGGATGGTTACGCTTCCTTTTCTCCTGTTTTTCCCTTCTCTGTTGGTTTGGCTGGCCGGGACTTTTAGCCTGGCAGCCACTTCGACTAAGGAAGTACGGAAAATTATTATTTTCCAGGAGGGCCGATCTTTAGTCCAGGGGCGCAGGACAGTACATGCCTTTGGGGGTCGGGTAATAAAAGAGCTGCCGCTGATCCATGCTTTGGTAGCGACTTTCCCTCGGGAGGAGGGGAAACTGCACGCCTTATCCCAGGAGCCCGAGGTAGAACTGGTGGAAGAGGATGCGACGGTGGAGACCTGCGCTCTCCCCTGCCCGGCTCCAAGGAATCAACAAACTCTTCCCTGGGGAGTGGAACGTATTGGGGCTCCGGCAGCTTGGCCTAGAACGACGGGGGCGGGAGTAAAAGTGGCGGTGCTGGACACCGGGGTGGATGCCGGCCATCCGGACCTGAAGGCCAATTTGGTAGAAAGGGTTAATCTTAAATTCCCGGGCTGGACGGCGGGAGATAACAACGGCCACGGCACCCATGTGGCCGGCATCATAGCCGCCGCCGACAATACTTTTGGAGTAGTGGGGGTAGCGCCCCAGGTACAAATCTACGCGGTAAAGATATTTGACTATCGGGGCCGAGGCTTTATTTCGGATATCATAAGCGGATTGGAATGGGCTTGTAAAAATAAAATGCAGATCGTAAACATGAGCTTTGGCACCAAGCAGCCTAGCATCGCTTTGCAAAAAGCGGTAGAGGCCTGCTTACAGGCCGGCATACTTTTAGTAGCTGCGGCCGGCAATGAGGGAGATAAAGAAGGCGAAGTCCTGTATCCCGCTCGCTACCCCGGTGTCCTGGCGGTGACCGCCACTACCCGGGAGGATAAGCTGGCCGGTTTCAGCAGCCGGGGGCCGGAAGTCAGCGTGGCCGCTCCCGGGGCCGAGGTGCTTTCTACCTACCCCGGCGGTCAATATCGGGTTATGAGCGGAACTTCTATGGCCGCTCCCCATGTAAGCGGGGTTTTGGCGCTGATTTTGGGCAGTAAAAATGAGCTGGGGCCGGATCAGGCCCGGAAAATTTTAAAGCAGACGGCCTGCAAACTTCCCGGGCTGAGCGCTTGGGAGCAAGGAGCCGGCCTGGTGAATGCCGGTTGGTTGGGCTAAAAAAGGGCTCTGGGATTAACCAGAGCCCACAATTTTGGGAGGCTGCAATAGCTGGGCCACCAGGCGTCCGAAGAACTGCTGAAATTCAGGTGTGCGTATAAGCTCCCAGAAAAGCTTAAGGGAAGATGCCGGTATAGCCGGCGAGGCCATATGTCCTTCAGGAGCGGCTTGCAGACCCGCCGTTGAGGCTAGATTCCCCCGGGCGACGTCCACAATGTTATTGAGAGTCTCTACCCCTGTGTCGGCATAATGGAGAAACTGGCGCATTTTTTCTATCCAGAGGTGCAATTGCCGGCACAGGTTGTTAGCCGAACCGCTCAAAATGGCTTCCCTGAGCAAGCTTTGAGTGTAAATCGCCAGGGTGACGGAGGAGCGGTTACTACCCGCGTCGCCCGCGGTAGCATTATTCTCTTCCAGGACGCCTTGCTCCTTCCTCCGGTCCTCTTCCGGTGTCTGTTCGCCGGGGTCTTCGGCAGGGCCGGCACCGGCGGGCATAGTTAAAAAGAGCATCAGAACCCTCCTCTTCCGCAAGTGAAGTCATCTGTTGCATTATATGTATTTCCCAGGGTAATGGCTATTTTGGACCGGCGGCCGCGAAATGTTAAAATAAAGGATAACGGCAGGAAATTAGTAGGCGCGCGGCGAAAACACTTATAACCTTCTCGAGGGGTGAAGCTTTTGCTGGACTTTTTGGATGATTTGAATCCCCAACAACGGGCGGCCGTTTGTCACCGGGGAGCTCCCCTGTTAGTTCTGGCCGGTGCGGGCAGCGGCAAGACGCGGGTGCTTACCTGCCGGGTGGCGCACCTGTTGCTGGAGGGAGTGCCGCCGGAGGCCATATTGGCGGTCACTTTCACCAATAAAGCTGCCCGCGAGATGCAGGAGCGGCTGGAAAAAATGGTGGGTAGCGACGCCCGTTACCTGTGGGTAAGTACCTTCCATGCGGCCTGCGTACGTATTTTAAGGCGGGACATTCATCTGTTAGGCTATAAACCCGGCTTTGTAATATACGATACCGACGACCAACTGGCGGTTTTACGTGAAGTATTGAAGGAGCTTAACGTAGACGAAAAGAGATTTCCGCCGCGCTCGGTGGCGGCGGCCATCAGCAGCGCCAAAAATGCTCTTTATACACCGGCCGATTATGAAGGAGCGGCCAGCACTTATGCCGAGCAAAAGCTGGCCACCGTCTACCGCCTTTACCAGGAGAAGCTCAAAGCCCTGAATGCCGTCGATTTTGATGATCTCATCATGCTTACGGTGGCCCTCTTCCAGAGGAATCCTCTGGTCTTGCGCCATTATCAGCAGCGCTGGCAGCATATTTTGATCGACGAATATCAGGATACCAACCACGCCCAATATGTCCTGGTGAGGCTTTTGGCCGGCGACGGGAAAAACTTATGTGTAGTGGGTGACCCCGACCAGTCTATTTACGGCTGGAGGGGGGCCGACATAGGCAACATTTTGGCCTTTGAGGAGGATTACCCTGACGCCCGAGTAATCCTGTTGGAGGAGAATTACCGTTCTACCTGGCCTATCCTACAGGCAGCCAATGAGGTTATAAAGAATAATACCGGACGCAAGGAGAAACGCCTTTGGACCAGGCGGCGGGAGGGGGAACTTCTCCACCTTTACGAGGCGGAGAACGAACAGGATGAGGCCTTCTTCATCGCCCGGGAAATCTACCGGCGCCATCGGGAAGAGAACAGGCCGTTAGGAGCTTTTGCCGTGCTTTACCGTACCCATGCCCAATCCCGGGCTTTGGAGGAAGCCTTCATAAAAATGGGATTGCCCTACGAAATTGTGGGGGGCCTGAAGTTTTACCAGCGCAAGGAGATTAAAGACATCCTGGCCTATTTGCGGGTCATAGCCAACCCGGCCGATAGTTTGAGCCTCAAGCGCATCATCAATGTGCCCCGCCGGGGCATCGGCGAGGGTACCTGGGTGAAGCTGGAACTTTTCAGCCAGGGAAAGGGTATTACGGTCCTGGACGCCCTAAAGGAGCCGGAAAGAATTCCCGGCCTTTTGTCCAGACAGGCAACGACCTTAAAAGAACTGGGAAGGTTGCTGGATAAATTACGACAGGAGAAAGATATATGGCCGATAACGGCTATAGTGGAAACTATTTTGCAGGAAACGGGGTATCTGGCGGAGTTGGAGGCGGAAAAAACGCCCGAAGCCCAGGCGCGTTTAGAAAACTTGCGGGAATTGTTAACCGTTACCCGCGCTTATGACGCCCAAGCAGAGGATAAAGGGCTGGAGGGCTTTCTGGCGCAGGTGGCTCTGGTGGCCGAGGCCGATACTTACGTCGGCGGGGAGGCCGTGGCTTTAATGACCCTGCACACGGCTAAGGGGCTGGAATTTCCGGTGGTATTCCTGGCCGGTCTGGAAGAGGGTGTTTTTCCCCATGTTCGTTCCACTACCGACCCGGAGGAATTGGAAGAAGAGCGCCGCCTATGTTACGTCGGCATGACCCGGGCTCAAGAGGTTCTGTACCTCACCTATGCTGCCAGCCGCAACTTATATGGTACTACTTTGAGCAACCCCCCTTCCCGGTTTCTGAGAGAGATACCGCCGGAGTTGTTGCACTTCTGGGGCCAGCCGGAGGTGAGGGAAGAAGTTAGGAAAGAAGCCGAATCTACTTTACCCCGGCCGGAACTGAAGGTTCTGCCCGGAGGTAAAGGGAGAGGTTCCCCCAAGCCGGATGCGGGGGTGAAGTTGCCGGCAACTTCTTTATCCGTAGGAGATAAAGTGCGGCATGCCAAATTCGGCATCGGCGTAATCGTGCGTATAAAGGGGGAGGGGGAAGATGCTCAGGTGACGGTGGCTTTCCCTGAGCTGGGTTTAAAAGAATTGCTGTTGCGCTACGCGCCTTTACAAAAAGTATGAGGTGAGAAGTTATGGGTCTTTCCAGGGAGGAAGCCCAAAAACGACTGGCCGAACTGCGACGGATTATAGAGGAACATAATTATCGCTATTTCGTTTTAGATGCCCCGGTGATTACCGATGAGGAATATGATGCCCTGATGCGGGAGCTGCTGGAGCTGGAGGAGCGGTTTCCTGATCTGGTCACCCCTGATTCTCCCAGCCGGCGGGTAGGCGGCGCGCCGCGGCCGGAATTCGCTACCGTACGCCACCGCCAGCCTTTACTGAGCCTTTCGAATGCTTTCTCTCCCGGAGAGGTACGCGACTTTGACCGGCGGGTACGGGAACTCGCCGGAGGGATGGAAGAAGTAGATTATGTGGTGGAACTTAAGATAGACGGTTTATCCGTAGCCCTCACCTACACGGACGGAGAGTTTGCCATAGGGGCTACGCGGGGAGACGGAGAGGTAGGGGAAGACGTTACCGCCAACTTGCGTACGGTAAGGACCCTGCCTTTGCGCTTGCGCCGGCCGGTATCCCGGCTGGAGGTGCGCGGCGAAGTTTATATGCCCAAGGCGGCTTTTGCCCGCCTCAACCGGGAGCGGGAGGAAGCCGGAGAACCCACCTTTGCCAACCCCCGTAACGCTGCGGCCGGGTCCCTGCGCCAATTGGACCCCCGGGTTACGGCCTCCCGGACGTTGGGGCTTTTTGTCTATGAAGTGTTATATACTACCGACGCTCCTCGGCCTGCGACCCACAGGGAAGCCCTGGACTACCTGGCGGAACTGGGACTGCCGGTCAACCCCTACCGGCGTTACTGCCGCAATATAGAGGAAGTGTTGCAAGAGCTGGCTCAATGGAATTTAGAGAGAAGAACTGCCCTCCCCTACCAGATCGATGGTCTGGTGATAAAAGTCAACGATCTTTCCCTGCAGCGCTCGTTGGGGGCCACAGCTAAGAGCCCGCGCTGGGCCCTGGCCTACAAATTTCCGGCGGAACAGGCCATAACCCGGGTGCGGGATATTATGGTGCGGGTGGGCCGTACAGGGGTGCTGACGCCGACGGCGGTGCTGGAACCCGTACGCCTGGCCGGCAGCACCGTGAGCCGGGCGACCCTGCATAATGAAGATATTATTCGCGAGAAGGATGTGCGCCTGGGCGACACCGTAGTGATTCAAAAGGCCGGAGACGTGATCCCGGAAGTGGTAAAAGTTTTGCCCGAGCGCAGGACAGGGGAAGAAAAGGAGTTCCACATGCCGGAAAAATGTCCGGCTTGCGGGGCCAAGGTTATCCGCGAACCGGGGGAAGCTGCTCACCGTTGTACCGGGGGCCTGGCCTGCCCTGCCCAGGTAAAAGAGCGCATCATCCACTTCGCTTCCCGGCCGGCTATGGATATCCAGGGGTTGGGGCCGGCTATAGTATCTCAGCTTCTGGAAGCCGGGCTCATCCGGGATGCGGGTGACCTGTACTACCTTAAAGTAGAGGATTTATTGCCCTTAGAGCGGTTCGGTCGGCAGTCGGCCCAAAATCTAATTGCGGCCATTGAGGCCAGCAAGGAGCGCGGCTTAGAAAGACTGCTCTTTGCTTTAGGCATCCGCCACGTAGGAGAAAGGGCGGCTCGGGTGCTGGCTACCCACTTCCGTTCCTTAGACCGCTTACAACAGGCCAGCTTAGAAGAGCTTACCTCTCTCGCCGATATCGGCCCTAAAATTGCCGAGAGCCTGCGGGCTTTCTTCGCCGAGCCCCTTAACCTCCAAGTGCTGGAGAAACTTAGACGGGCCGGGGTAAAAACGGAAGTGGGGCTTGAACCGGGAACTCCAGGCCCCTTGGCCGGCAAGACTTTTGTTTTGACCGGCACTCTCCCCCACCTTACCCGCCAGCAGGCTACAGACCTGATCTTGCGTGCCGGCGGCAAAGTAGCCGGGAGCGTCAGCCGCCGGACGGATTATGTGGTGGTGGGAGAGAATCCCGGCTCTAAGTACGACAAAGCACGGGAATTAGGGATAACCATGCTGGATGAGGAGGAATTTTTGAAATTGGTGCGGGGCGAAGAGTGAAGCAGGCACAGTTTTTTCGGAGTTGGATTGTGGTTTTACCGGTGGAGGTGCCGTCGGCCGGCGGGTAGCCCGTAAGCCTGCCGGCCGGGACCTTACAAGACTTTAGCCCGCGAGCAGTTGCCGAGTCTCACTTAAGAAGTAGCAGTATGAAAGTATAGGAAAGAAGGTAGGAAAAACGTGCCTCGAACCCCCAAATGTCGACGGGTAGAGTTTTTACCGCAGACCACCTATTTCAAGCCGGCCGGCGTACCGCTGAACGAACTGGAAGAAGTCGTGCTGGCCGTCGAAGAGTTGGAAGCTATTCGCCTTAAAGACCTGGAAGGTCTGGAACAGGAAGATTGCGCCGCCCGCATGGAGGTCTCCCGGCCCACTTTTTTCCGTATCCTCAATTCCGCCCGGGCTAAGATTGCCGAAGCCCTGATCAACGGGAAGGCCATTCGCGTGGAAGGAGGCTGCTTCCGCTTAAGCCCGGACCGGGTG
Organism: Neomoorellaceae bacterium; assembly: GCA_049701195.1. Lineage (GTDB taxonomy): Bacteria > Bacillota > DSM-521 > Neomoorellales > Neomoorellaceae > JBNATU01. Next base: position 17,361 of record JBNATU010000025.1, on the reverse strand, counting down.
CGCTGCCGCCTCTGCGGTCACGAATGGGAAGTGAGCGGAAACGAGGACCAGGAAACCTTCACCTGTCCTCGCTGCCGGCGCTGGGGGCAAAGAGGTCCCGGCCCCCGGCGGTACCGCCACGGGTGGAAGGAGGAGGTCTCTGATGCTGAAAATTGAGCTGCCCGACCGGGAAATAAGCCTCGAGTATGTGGTGCTGGACTTTAACGGTACCCTGGCCCTCGATGGAGCCCTGCTGCCGGGGGTGAAGGAAAGGCTGGAAGCTTTGAGCCGGCAGGTGGAGCTTTACGTCTTTACGGCCGATACTTTCGGCAGCGCGGCCCGGGAATGCGCGGAGCTGCCCGTAAGGCTGGTGCGCATAAATCCTCAGGAGGGCGGTGCGGATAAGGCGCGCCTGGTGGAAAACCTGGGGCCGTCACGTACGGCGGCCATCGGTAACGGAAGGAATGATGCCTTAATGCTGGAGAAGGCGGCGCTGGGGTTGTTGGTTTTAGGGGAAGAAGGAGTGGCTACCGGCGCTCTCCGGGCTGCCGACGCCGTTTTTCCCCATATTTCGGCGGCTTTGGATTTTCTTTTGAAGCCCCGGCGGGCGGTAGCCACCTTGCGGCCGTAGGAAATATAAGCTCAGGGGTTGGTCTTATGTGGCGGGAAGTAGGGATAACCGTAGAAGAGCTCCTCAGCCTGGCAGAGTTTAAGCAGGTGAAGCTTATCGGCGGAGTGCAGGGTTTACACCGGGTGGTTACTAATGTAAATGTGATGGAAGTCCCCGACATTCTGAACTGGGTCAGAGAGGGAGATCTACTTCTCACTACGGGTTACGCCATCCGCGATGATCTTAAAGCCCAAAAAGAGTTAGTGCCCAAGTTGGCCGCCAAAGGTTTAGCCGCCCTGGCTTTTAAACCCAAGCGATATATTGAAACCGTACCGGCCTATATGGTAGAAGCCGCCGATCTGCATGGTTTACCTTTGCTGGAATTGCCGTATGAAGTGAGTTTCTCGGATTTAATGTCCGCAGTTTTAGCCCAGATAGTAAACCGCCAAGCCAAATTTGTGCGTCGGAGCATGGGCGTCCACCGCCGGTTTGCCCATTTGATCCTAGAGGGCGGTGGCCTAAAAGAGATGACGGCGGCTCTGGCCGAACTGCTTAAGGCGGTGGTACGTGTGGAGGATGCGCTAAACTTGAGGCAAGAGATAGCCGGAACCTCCTGGGGCAAGGGGGAAGAAACTTCCATTTTGAGCCTGCTGCAGCGGGCTCCGGAGGTGGTGGCCACGGAAACCTTTGCCGACAAGATAGAGGGGCCTGTTATGTCTTTCCAGCGCGAGAGGGTAGACGGCGAGGGCTACCAGGCGGAAATGATCAGAGTACCTTTGGTGGTGGGAAACGAGCACTACGGCTGTATAACGGCGGTAAAATTCGACCACAGTTTTTCCTTTTTAGACCTTTTGAACCTGGAACGGGTAGGACTGCTTATGGCTCTGGATATAATTCGCTATCACGGCATTGCCCAGGTAGAACAAAAATACCGCACCGAATTCTTAGATCAATTGTTTGCTGCGGAACACCCGGATGAGGAAGAGTTTATTGCCCGGGGCAAAACTTTTGGATGGGATCTGGGGCTGGAGTATGTGGGGATTCTCTTGAGCGTGTCGCCCGGCAAGAAGCCGGAGAACATAACCCAATACGAAAGGGTTTCTCAGTCGATAAAAACCCAGGCCATTACCCTCATGGACGAATTCTGTCGCCGGAATAAGCTTAAATATATTTTGACCAGCCACTCCAGCGGCATTCTGCTTTTCCTGTCTCCGACAGGTATATCGCGCGAAGCAGTTACAGCTTGGGTGAGTGAAATTATCAAAAAGATCCGCCAGAATCTTTCGCGGTGGGTGGTTACTACCGGCATTGGCCGGCCGGGGAAAGGGGTCGCCGGATTAAGAAAAACTTATCGCGAAGCTAAGATAGCTTTGGAATTGGGTCAACTTATTTTCGGCCCCGCGAAGGACATCCTCTATGACTCCTTGGGGGTCTATGGCCTGCTCCTGGGACAGGCCGGACCGGAGGAGCAGAAGCATTTTGTGAGGGGAATAATAGGGCCACTGCATTCCTACGATAGTTCCAAGGGAGGAGAGTTGCTTAAGACACTGGAACTCTACTTCCGGACCAATTGCAATATCAAAAAGACCGCCGACCTTTTATATACACATTACAATACGGTTCTCTATAGGTTGAATAAAGTTAAGCAACTCACCGGTTTTGACCCTGACGATCCCGAACAGCGGCTTACTTTGCAGACTGCTTTGCGGCTATTTAAAGTATTCGAGAAGAGTCCGATTTGACCGCGGGGAAATGCTCTTACAAGGCCGCGTCGTAGGGGGCCGCCTTCACCTGCGGCAAGCTCGTAGTCTGCCCCGGAGGCGCTCTTGGAGGGTTGCGTGGCGTAGGGGTTATGGTGCTATTATTAAGTACTGTGGAGTACCCGAACACGGCATCCGTTGCGGGTGGCGTAGGAGTTATGGTGCCATTATAAGCCACTATAAGTACAAAAATTTAGTATAAATACAAAGAAGAGAATATTAACAGAATAGAGGGAGAGGAAAATCAATAGATTTAGCCGGTCAAATTTATGACTGTTTTACAAAGGTTTGAGCGCAACTATCTGGAACATTAAACTTAAACCGAAAAATCGGTATTACTTTCGGGAGTGTTAAGCGTGCAGACGTTAGTCCTCGCCTTGGGCGGTAATGCCATAACTAAAGCCGGCGAACGGGGAACCTTTCCAGAGCAATTAAGAAATATTGCTCAGGCAGTGGATTCCCTTGCCGAACTGGTGGTGGCCGGTTATAAGGTGCTTATTACTCACGGGAACGGCCCCCAGGTAGGCAATTTGCTCATTAAGAACGAGCTGGCTAAACATGTGGTGCCGCCGATGCCTCTGGATGTATGTGTGGCCAATACCCAGGGTTCCCTGGGTTACGGCATCCAGCAACAACTGCGTAATGCGTTGCAGGAAAGAGGCTGGCAGAAGGAAGTGGTAACCTTTGTAACCCAAGTAGTAGTCGATCCCCACGATCCGGCATTTAGGCATCCCACCAAGCCGGTGGGACCGTTTTATACGGCGGAAGAGGCACGGGAGCTGGAAAAATCCAAGGGCTACCATCTGGTAGAGGATAGCGGGCGCGGGTGGAGGCGCGTGGTGGCTTCTCCCCGGCCGCTAGAAATCGTAGAAAAGCTGGCCATTAGAAAAGCTTTGGATGAGGGTGTGATAGTAATAGCGGCCGGAGGGGGAGGTATACCGGTAATCCGCGACGCCAAGGGCCGCTTGACCGGGGTGGAAGGGGTGATTGACAAGGATTTGGCGGCGGCCAGGCTGGCCCTGGATGTCCAGGCCGACGTGCTGCTAATATTGACCGGCGTAAGAAAAGTGGCCCTCAATTTCGGCCGGCCGGGCCAACGTGAATTAGACCTTATGACGCTGGAGGAAGCCAGACGTTATCTGGCGGAGGGGCATTTCCCGCCGGGCAGTATGGGGCCCAAAGTGGAGGCGGCCATGGCCTTTCTGGAACAAGGGGGTCAAAGGGCCATCATCGGTTTGCTGGAGGAGGCCCGGGAAGCCCTCCAGGGACGGGCAGGGACCACCATTGTACCCGGATCCTAAGATGGCGGGTAAATACTTGACGGCGGTATGTGCCGGTCGCGACTTTGCAGCTCTCCTGTCGGGACGGGAGGATTTCTATGTGCATAGCGTTTTCCCCCGGGCCATCAATCTTTGGGACGGCCAGAGATTTTTAACTCTGCTGCCTCTGGGAAGAGGTGGGGGGGCGGTTTATGCCACCCTGGCAGTAGAGAAGGAAGTCTCTTTTTCCTCCTGGGGCCTTGCTCCCGGCCAAAAAGTGGAACTGCTGCCGGGAGACTGCCTGAGGGTTGGTCCGGAGGTTATAGTAGACTTTAGCTCCAGTGTACCCTGGCAAAGTCCGCTGGAGAGAATAAAAAGGCTGCCTTCACTTAACCCGCACAATCTGCGGGCCTTCAAGCTGGCCCTGCTTGGCCGGAGAACAGCCTCACCCTTTAAAGGCTTCCTCCAGGGTGAGGGGTCGAAGGCAGAGACCCTCCTGGAGCAGCTCGAGTTTTCGGTAGTGGCGCCGGAGAGAGCCGAACTGGAGCAAGCTTTAGCGGGGATATTGGGGTGGGGGCCGGGGCTCACGCCCAGCGGTGATGATTTAATCCTGGGCTTAAGTATGGCCAGGGGAGTTATAAGAAAGGCCCTGGGGTTGGGTCCGGGCTTGTGGGAGATTAGTGTACGGCGGATATTAAATAGCACCCATCCTTTGAGCGCCTTTTTCATAGAAGAGGCCTTAAAGGGACGGGGCCACGAATTTGTAGAAACTGCCCTGGCTTCTTTGCTGGGGATGGGGAAGGTAAAGCCGGAGACGGCTGCGGAACGGTTGTTCGACCTAGGCGCCACTTCGGGATTTGATATGGCCTTAGGATTATACCTCGCCCTGGAATGGCAAAGGAGGTATAGTTGGTGCTTAAAAGGATAATAGTTAAGACCCATACTTACTATGATTCCGTGACCCTGATGAGCCTTACCCAGGAAGTGCAAAGATTGACCGGAGTGAGAGAAGCTCTGGTAGGCATGGGAACGGAACTCAATAAAGAAAGTTTGAAGGCCGTTAACCTTTATGGACCCCAGGCGGAAACCGCTACGGCTGCCGATCTGATAATAGCTATAGCCGGAGAGAGCGAAGAAGCCCTCGCCCGGGCACAGGAGTTAATAGAACTCAGGTTAAGCCGGAGGGCCGACCTACAGAGCGGAGCAGGGGAGAAAATATATAGCTCCCTGGAGGAAGCTGCTGCTCAGCAGGCGGGTATCGTGGCCATCTCGGTTCCCGGACCGTATGCCGCCCGAGAAGCCAGGAAAGCTTTAAAAAAGGGGTTGCACGTATTCCTCTTCAGCGACAATGTCTCTTTAGAAGAGGAAATTGCCTTGAAGCAAATGGGGCAGGAAAAGGGCCTGCTGGTAATGGGGCCGGACTGCGGTACCGCAGTTATCGGAGGCCTGGGGCTGGGCTTTGCCAACAAAGTAAAGCCCGGGAACATAGGGATAGTAGCGGCGGCGGGAACAGGCTTACAGCAAGTTATGGCGGTAATAGATCGCCTGGGTGAAGGCATCACCCACGCTATAGGTACCGGCGGGCGCGACCTCCGGCGGGAGGTAGGCGGTATAACTACTTTGATGGCCCTGGAACTTCTGGAGCAAGATGAAGATACGAAGGTTAAAGTGGTCATTTCTAAGCCGCCGTCGCCCGAGGTGCGGGAAAAGGTGGTCAGGGCGCTGGAGGAGGGCTCCAAGCCGGCGGTGGTGTGCTTTATGGGAGAGATTGACGGTCAGGATAGGGGCAAAGTGCAATATGCCCGTAGCCTGGAAGAAGCCGCGGCCTTAGCCTGCACCCTGGCCAAAGGGAAAACGGGACGGAGAATGTATTATGCGGAAGAAGAGATAGAATCGCTCGCGCGGGAATTGACCGGAGGTAAACCGGTTAAAGGGTACTTGAGAGGCCTATATAGCGGAGGCACTCTTTGTGATGAAACGCTCACTATTCTGGGCAGGGAGGGACTAAAGGTTTATTCCAATATAGCCTGGCAATCCGAGCTCCTTTTACCCGATCCGGAAAAAAGTTTTGCCCACTCCTGTATGGACCTGGGCGACGATTATTTCACAAGGGGTAAGCCCCATCCTATGTTGGAACCTGGCCTCCGGGTTCCGCGGTATCTGCGCGAGGCGCGGGATGAGGAGGTGAGTATTCTATTATTTGATGTGGTCCTGGGATACGGCTGTCATCCGGACCCGGCAGGGGTGATGGCGCAAGCAGTTAGAGAGGCCGACGCCTTGGCTAGAGAGAGTGGTAGGGAACTTATCCAAGTGGCGGTGCTGGTGGGTACCGAGGGTGATCCGCAAGATTTGAGGAAACAGGAAAGAGTTTTGCGCGAGGCAGGGGCGACGGTTCTGTATTCTAACTATGCGGCAGCACAATTAGTGGCTAAGATGATCCGGGGATAAGGAGGGGAAAGGTTATGCCAGTACTCGCAAATTGGCCGCCCCAGCTAAAGGTAATCAACCTGGGCAGCGAAGTCTTTGCCCGCTCCATGCAGGCCCAGGGAGCCACTGTGTACCGGGTGAGGTGGGAACCACCCGCCCGGGGCCAAATAGAACTTATTAAAATTCTGGACAAATTGTCGGAACGGGAAGATATAGATGAGGCGAACCGCATAGCCTTGGACAGATATAATTCTGCCCAGCCGGTTTTAGTCGGCATTGGCAAGGCAAAAGATGTTATCCCAGGTTTGGGAGAACGTATGCTACTGCACGCCGGACCACCTATCACTTGGGAAAAGATGTCAGGGCCTTTGCGAGGGGCCATAATAGGCGCGCTGCTCTATGAAGGCTGGGCCACGTCGGTGGAAGAGGCGGAGAAGCTTGCCGCCTCAGGAGAGATAGATTATTCGCCCTGCCACGAGCATTCTAGCGTTGGACCCATGGCGGGCGTAGTGTCTCCCTCTATGCCGGTATTTATTGTAGAGAATAAGACCCATGGCAACCGCGCTTACTGTACCTTAAACGAAGGTCTGGGAAAGGTTCTGCGTTATGGGGCGTATAGCCGGGAAGTCCTGGACAGGTTGCACTGGATGGCCGAAGTGTTGGCCCCGGTGCTCCAAAAGACCCTGGAGCTGGCCGGCGGACTGGACCTCAAGTCTCTCATTGCTCAGGCCTTACATATGGGCGATGAGGTACACAACCGCAACAAAGCGGCCACCTCCCTCTTCGTTCGGGCTATAGCTCCTCATATTTTAGAGACCGGCTATCCTTTGTCGGATCTGCGGCAGGTATTGGAATTTATTAATGGCAACGACCACTTTTTCTTAAATCTATCCATGCCGGCTGCCAAAGCTATGCTGGATGCGGCCCATGGTATACCTAAAAGCACGGTAGTCACGGTTATGGCGCGCAATGGAACCGAATTTGGAATTAAAGTAAGCGGTCTGGGGGATCGGTGGTTCACAGGACCGGCTCAGCGGGTCCAAGGGCTTTATTTCCCCGGCTTTACCGAGAACGACGCTAACCCGGATATAGGGGACTCGGCTATTACCGAAACCGCCGGTTTGGGCGGTTTCGCCATGGCGGCGGCCCTTCCTATAGTGCAGTTTGTAGGCGGCACTCCCGAGGACGCCCTGAATTTTTCCCGGAAGATGTATAGTATCACGGTAGAGGAAAACAAATTCTTTACCATCCCTGTTTTAGGCTTCAGGGGAACGGCTACAGGAATCGACCTCCGCAAGGTCGTGGAGACGGGTATTTTGCCGCAAATAAACACCGGTATTGCTCATAAAGAACCGGGTATAGGGCAGGTGGGTGCCGGACTGGTCAATCCGCCCTGGGAATGTTTTGAAAAAGCTTTATTAGCCTTCGCGGGACAGTACGCCTAAGACGTTCATATAAAATTTTCCCTACGCGGCTGGCGAAGGCGGACGAAAAAGGCTGTGCTTGCTTGGCGCTTCGAGCCCGGGGGTAGGCCCCTATGCTGCCCTGGCGGCACCACCAGAAGAAGGATGAAAATGGCAAAGAACCCATTTTCGGGGTAGATATATTCCCCCCTTGGGTAGATATACTCCGACGGATTAATTCGGTATGGGCAAGTGGCTCTTCGGGGGCCCTCTGCATACTCCTTGTAATCCCATAAAATTTTTTAATCTTGAGGAGGGATTGGTATGTTATCTTTTTGGGACCGGGTGCAAATGTACGATCTCACCCAGCCTTTAAGCCATCTGACGCCACCCTGGCCTACTTACGAGCCGCTCCAGATTAAATTTTTCAAGAGGCTGGCACCCAACGGGGCTAACGGACAGCTTATTACCACTTCCAACCACGTGGGTACTCATTTAGATGGCCCCCTGCATTTCTGTACCCACGGCAAGGATATTGCCAGCCTACCTCTGGATTACCTGGTAGGGCCGGGAGTAGTGGTGGACCTTAGTGACATAGCCGAAGATTACGGGATCTATACCTCTAAGGATATTACGGATAGAGTGGAGGTCCGGGAGGGCGACATCTTAATTATCCATACGGGATACCATCATTACTCCTGGGACCAACCGGAAGCCGATGAAGTGCGGTATATGGTAAAGCACCCCGGGCCTACGCGGGAATTTGCTACTTGGTGCCGCCAAATGAAAATCAAGTGGATCGGCGTGGACTGCGGCTCGGCCGACCACCCCATGAATACCAAGATCCGCGAATGGATGCCGGTGCAGGCCAGGGAAGCCGATAAATACCTGCGGGAGAAATACGGCAAGGGCCTGGACGATTTCTTCCCGCCGGAAGACTACCAGGTTATGCATATCGCCCTTTTCCCTTACGATATAATCCATGCGGAGAACGTAGGGGGAGAGATTGATAAGGTTTTAAACAGGAGAGTAATTATCGGCTGCTTCCCCTGGAGGTTTGTGGGCGGAGAGTCCTCCATTTGCCGGATTGTGGCTTTTGGGGAAAAGCAGGGTTAGGCTCCTTTGAGAGCAGAAGCTATGACCGATGCGACCCTTTTTATCGAAATTATGCAATAGAGTTGGCCAATTATTGTGACAGATCTACAAAGGATAAACATACCACTAAAGAGAAGAGTTATAAGAAGATAACTGTGGATTTTCGGCCGGACGAAGAAGCCCGGCAGAAGGCAAGGAAGCCCCCTTAAATCTTGAGAGGGGGCTTTGTATTTTAATTTGGGAGTATAAGCGAAGACAGGAGGTTACGCATATTCCTTGCTTCGTAAAAAATATATTGCAGAAAATATATAGTTTTCGCTCCTGCGTTTTGTCGAGTTTTGCAAAGGTTTATTTAGAAAAAAGAAAGAATTTTTATTAAGACACATGAGAAGGAACCTGAAAGTGGAAACCAGGAGTTGAAAGGGGGGGTAGAACGGCTAATTAATAGGTCATCACTTGGCGCCTTTTAAACCAGTCCTGAGTATCTTCAACCTCAGAAAAAAGGAGGAAAAAGCATGGCCCACAGTCAGCCCAATGTAGCCCCGGCGATAAGGGGGCCTATTAGAGCTCACGATTATCTGCCGTTTCCGCAGTTGCTAGTTTTGGGTCTCCAGCATACTTTCACCATGTTCGGCGCTACAGTTCTGGTTCCGTTGTTGACAGGGCTGGATGTAAGCGTGGCCTTATTTACCGCCGGCATAGGAACTCTATGGTTTCATCTGGTGACCAAATGGAAGGTACCGGTATTTTTGGGTTCTTCCTTTGCCTTCATAGCTCCGGTGGCTCTCGTGATAAAAGAAATGGGAATCCCGGCCGCCCAGGGCGGCATCATAGTAGCCGGTTTATTGTATCTTCTCCTGGCCGCTGCGGTATATTATCTCGGTCCTGACATTATCGAAAAGATATTACCTCCCGTAGTAACAGGTCCCATTATTATGGTCATAGGCTTAAACTTGGCGCCCGTGGCCATTGGCAGCGCTAGTAAGAATTGGATTATCGCTTTAATAGTTTTAGCTACGGTGGCCTATGTAAATTTATATATTAAAGGCTTTATGCGTTTACTTCCTGTTATCTGTGGAATAGTAGTCGGCTATATTGTTTCGCTCGTGGCGGGGATCGTGGATTTCAAGCCCGTTATGGAAGCTAACTGGATGGGAGTACCTAATTTTACCTGGCCGGTTTTCAATCTGGCGGCTATAGGCCTCATAGCTCCGGTGGCCATTGCCACCATGGTGGAGCATGTAGGTGATGTTCTGGCTGTGGGAGCTACCGTGGAAGAAGACTTTGTAAAAGATCCAGGGCTACACCGCACGCTTATCGGTGACGGCATTGGTACTGCTTTGGCCGGGCTTTTCGGCGGCCCTGCCAATACTACCTATTCGGAAAACACCGGCGTTTTAGCTTTAACTCGGGTGTGGAAGCCGGCGGTGATGAGGGTGGCGGCTATCATGGCCATATGCTTGTCCCTTATTCCCAAGCTGGGTGCTGCCATCCGGACCATACCGGAACCGGTTATCGGTGGTATTTCTATTGTGCTGTTCGGCATGATCGCAGCCATCGGGGTAAGAACGGTGGTGGAGAACAGGGTGGATTTCAAGCAACCGCGTAATCTTTTAATTGCCAGTGTGATTCTGGTAATAGGTATAGGGGGAGCTGTAATAAATATTTGGGGCAACTTAAAATTCGGAGGCATGGGACTGGCAGCTATATTGGGGGTAATCTTAAATTTGCTTCTACCTAAAGAGACTAAAGAAGTTTCTGGAATACCGGAGAATGAATAATAAAAAAGAAAACAGAATTAAGAGCTTATCCCGGGCCCTTTATCTTTAGGTAAAGGGCCGGGCTATTTAACCCTTTTAGGAAGTACGAAAGATGGCGCGGGAGGTATAACTGATGTCCGCCATAGAATATTTCCGGCCCACCACCCTTGCCGAAGCTGTTGCACTTAAAGATAAATATGGCGAGGAGGCTAAAGTGTTTGCCGGCGGTACGGATATTATAGTCAATTTAAGGGACAGGGTACTGCAATGCAAATATCTGATCGATATAAAACATATTCCGGAGATGCAGGAGCTGCAATACACCCCGGAGAAGGGCCTGAGCTTAGGGGGGGCCATAACTATTAACCAACTGCTGAAAGCGCCGGTTATGCCCCACTATCCCCTGCTGGCTCAGGCCGGCAAGACCCTGGCCAACACCCTGATCCGCAACCGGGCGACCTTTATCGGCAACCTTTGTAACGCCTCGCCGGCAGCCGATATGGCTCCTGCGGCACTGGTGCTGGGGGCCAGAGTAGTGGCTTTTTCCCGGGAGGGTAGCCGGGAGATACCCCTGGAAAAATTTTTTGTGGGGGTGAAGAAAAACGCCCTGCGGCCCAACGAGCTGGTGGTAAGGCTGGAAATACCGGTAAGTAGGGGAAAGGGCGTATATTTGAAGAAGTCACGCATTAAAGGGCACGACCTCTCCCAGGTAGGTGTGGCGGGATTTTTAAGCGAAGAAGGGGAATTGCGGCTGGCTTTGGGAGCGGTGGCTACGACTCCGGTACTTGTTCAAGGGCTTAAGCGATTCCGGCGCGAGGAGTTGCAGCAAGAAGAAAACATTACGGCCATCGTCGATAAAGTAAGGGAACAAATAGATCCCATCAGCGACCAGCGGGCCTCCAGGGAATACCGCTTGGCCATGGTGCAATATCTGGTCCGGCAGGTCCTGGGAATCTTGGGAGAGGGGGTTTGAAGACATGAAGAAGGTTATTAATTTAAAGGTCAACGGGGAAGAAGTTAGTGTGGCGGTTGAACCGGACAAAACGCTGCTGTGGCTTTTACGCGAAGAGTTGAACCTGACGGGGACTAAAGAAGGATGCGGTGCTGGTGAATGCGGCGCTTGCACGGTAATTTACAACGGCAAGGCGGTTAATTCCTGCCTGGTGCTGGCGGTGGAAGCCGAGGGAGCAGAAGTGTATACCATAGAAAGTGAAGCCCAAGATGGCCAGCTTTCCGATCTTCAGAAGGCTTTTATCGAATATAATGCCTTACAATGCGGCTTTTGTACCCCGGGAATGATTATGGCTGCCAGGGCGCTGCTGAATGAAAACCCTCACCCGACGGAAGAAGAGATTAAAGAAGCCATTGAGGGCAATCTATGCCGGTGCACAGGTTATGTACCTATTATCGAAGCCATCAAAGCTGTGGCGGCAAGGGGGGCGCAAAAATGAGCCGGAGTTTAATTGGAGCCGGAATTCCTCGGATTGACGGGGTAGAGAAGGTAACCGGCGAAGCCCTATACGTTCACGACCTGAAGATTCAAGGTATGCTCTATGCCAAGTTAAAAACCAGTCCTTACGCCCATGCCAGGATTAAAAGAATTGATACCAGTAAAGCGCGGGCCTTACCGGGTGTGAAAGCCGTACTTACAGGCCAGGATGTCCCTTATAAACTAGGGATATATATGATCGATCGCCCCGTATTGGCCACCGGGAAAGTCCGCTATTTTGGAGAACCCGTAGCGGCCGTAGCGGCCGTGGACCTGGATACGGCTCAGGAAGCTGTGGATCTAATCGAGGTAGAATATGAACCCTTGCCGGCAGTCCTTGATGTAGAGGAAGCCTTAAAGGAAGGCGCTCCTCTGGTCCACGAAGATTTGGGAAGCTATTCCTGGATTAAAAATATTTACTTCCCTAAACCGGGAAGCAATATTGCCAATCATTTTAAAGTGCGCAAAGGGGATATAGAAGCAGGATTTGCCCGGGCGGACCTGATAGTGGAAAACAAGTTTTACCAGCCCCAGGTACTGCATATGCCCTTGGAAACCCACGTGACTATTGCTAAGTGGTCCACCGGCGACCGGATTAAAGTGTGGACGAGCGCTCAGTCGCCCTTTGCCGTGCGCGACCTCCTAAGTGTGGCCCTGGGCATTCCACGAAGTCAGATCGAGGTTATTGTACCCTATGTTGGCGGCGGGTTTGGCGGCAAAGCCGGTATCCATCTGGAAGCACTGGTGGCCTGCCTGTCGCGGGCAGCCCGCGGCCGGCCGGTTAAACTAACCGCCACAAGGGAAGAAGAGTGTTCCACTCTTCCCTGCCGTCAGGGCTTGGTAGCCAGAATCAAGACCGGCGTTACCAAGGAGGGCCGGATTGTCGCCGAAGAAATTGCATATCTGTGGGATGCCGGGGCCTATGCCGATTACGGCGTGAATATCGGCCGGGCTGCAGGTTACTCCGGGGTGGGGCCCTATGAGATAGAAAACGTTAAAATAGATTCTTACACTATTTATACCAACCATATCTTTGGCACCGCTTACCGGGGTTTTGGCCATGCCGAGTTTTTCTGGGCCATTGAGCGCCAGCGGGACCTGGTGGCCAAGGAACTGGGAATGGACCCCCTAGAATTCCGGATGAAGAACCTCCTGAAGCCCGGCTCCATCACGATCACCGGGGAAAAGATACATGAGCACACCGGCAGGGTGGATAAATGCCTGGCTATAGTAGCGGAAAAAATTGGCTGGCCTCCCATAAAGACGGAAGAAGAAAAAGCTCGCGAGAGACAGACCGGCAAGTACCGGGGTAAGGGTCTGGCCATTTTGCATAAAGCGCCGGCCATGCCCACCTGGACGGCTTCTTCGGCCATAGTAAAGATGAACGAGGACGGTTCGGTACATGTTTTAGTGAGCGGGATTGATTATGGGCAAGGGACCTATACCACTTTAGCCCAGATTGCAGCCGATCAGCTCCACTTGCCCTTAGAAAAGGTGCGGGTGGTTTGGGAGACCAATACGGAAGTTAGCCCCTATGATTGGCAAACAGTAGCCAGCCGTTTCACCTTCATGGGCGGTAATGCCCTTATCCGAGCCTGTGAAGATTTAAAGGCGCAGATGAGAAACCTGGCGGCAGCCGTGCTGCGAGCGGCGGAGGAGGAGCTGGAATTCGGGCAGGAGGTCATCTATGTCCGCCACCACCCGGACAAGAAATTATCCTACCGTGAACTGGCCATAGGTTATACCTACGAAAACGGCAATGCCGTGGGTGGGCCCCTTATCGGCAGAGGAAAGTATATAGCGCAGGGTTTAACCTATCTCGATCCGGAAAGCGGTCAGGGATATCCGGCCCTGGATTGGACTTACGGTGCCCATGCCGTAGAGATTGAAGTAGATACAGCCACGGGCCATATCGAAGTCCTCCGAGTGGTATCCGCCTTTGATGTGGGTAAAGTTTTGAACGAAAAGTTAGTTAAAGGGCAGGTCATCGGAGGCATTGTTCAGGGTCTGGGTACGGCTTTTTCCGAATTCCTGGTTTATGATGCCGAAGGAAGATTGCTTACCAGGAATCTGGTGGATTATAAGATACCGACGGTAAAAGATGTGCCTCAAAAAATAGAAGTCTATTTTGTGGAAACACCACAGTTAGATGGCCCCTACGGCGCCAGAGGGGTAGCCGAGCACCCGATGATCTCTATTACGCCGGCCGTCGGCAATGCCCTGGCCCAAGCCACCGGCTTAGAAATGCTGGAAGGGCCTCTATCGGCAGAGAGGGTTTACCTGGCCTGGCACAATAAAGGCTAAACATATACAAGAAGGGGGCGGAAGGTTATTCCGCCTTTACTTGCCCTAGTTTATCATACTTGGTAAAGCAATATCAAGGAAAGTAGGTAAGGTGGGAAAGAAAATGAGGTAGTTGATTACCATAAAGACTAGGGGAAAAGTTTATAAATAATTTACAAAGGTTTATGGCTTTGCTTTCGTTAATAAAATTAATAAAACGTATATCACAAAGGCGATAACTACCTGTAGAAAGTGAGGAGGGATTATATGTAAAACGTTGACAAATATTAACGATTTCCAACAGTAACTATACTAAAAATAAAGTTAAGGATTAAGAAGGAGGATTCTAAAACAAACTCGGCAACCCCAAATAACGTAGTCCCTTTTTGGTCAAGGATTAAGAAGGAGGATTCTAAAATGCTCGTAGACAAACTGGAACAATCTCTGCGTCCACCGGAGACCCCGATGCCTCCCTATCCCCCGAAGTATATTACCTTGGCCTCGGGGGAAAAGATGGTTGTTCATCAGGTGGGACGTGAAGATATCCCCCGTCTTTTAGAAGCCGTACGGCCGCTGGTAACGGTAGAAAAAGACTTTTATGATATTGTGGCTGCTCGCCTCTATGCAGAGCTCCTCGGCTATTACCGCTACCGGGTCAAGGATGAGTATGTTCTGGTGGGCACTATCGACGGCGTCATAGCAGGTATCGTCAACGGCCGGATGTTAAACGAAAAGGTGGGCATGTCTTATCATACCATGACCCTTAAACGTGGGCTCAGGATCGGAGCCCAGCTTTTTGCAGCCAAGATGGAATACCACTTCGATTTTTTGGGTCAGGAAGAAGTTTATATTGTAGCGGAAAGCCCTATCGGCTACCGGCGGTGGATGATTGAATACGAGCTCGAATACCGCCCGGAAATTTGGCATGAGCTCGGCGGTGTTCCCACCCACGTTTTGACCAAGGCGCTGTGGGAAAAGCATAAGCCCATGAAATGCACCGGCCGCCGTCCCGTGCCTCCGGAGATGCTGGAAGTGGCTAAGAAGCTTATAGTTCCTGCCGTTTCCGTATAGCCGTCTGCGCCTGGCAGGGCCGTAACCTGCGAAGCATCGCCGGTTATGCAATTAAGGGTTACATCTGCCCGGAACAACCACGCATGAAAATAGAGCTATTTCCGTACTAACCGGTCATGCGGAAAGGTACGGCCAACTACGCTTACCCGGAGGGTACAATTACTCTTGATCTCAGATGTTTAGCCTAATCTAGCCTAAAATGAAAGCGAGAAAGCTTTTTCCACCCTCTTGCAAGCCCTCGGGGATTTTAAAGGAGGCTGTAAGGCTATTTTCCACGGAGGGGGTAAGGATTACTTTGAGAAAAGTGGGTATCGTCGGCGTTGGTCATACCAAATTCGGTCGGTGGGAGGGCTCGTTAGTGGAGATGCTGGGGGCCGCGGCCCTGGAAGCCTTGGACGACGCCGGTATCCCGACCGGTAAAGATCACGGAGTGGACCAGGTCTTCGTAGCTACTATGGGAGCAGGCATGCTCAACCGCCAGAGCAGCGTGGCTTCTGCCCTGGTGGACACGCTGAACCTGCAACCGGCTATGGCAGAAACTATTGAGAACGGCCCGGCTTCCGGCGCCTCGGCCGTCAAATTGGGCTATATGGCCATTGCCAGCGGGATGTGTGACGTGGTGCTGGTGGTAGGAGGCGAATTGATGCGCGTGGTGACCGGGTGGGAAGCCACAGATTTTGTGGCCACCATGCTGCACCCGGAAGCAGAGTATAATTACGGGCTTACTCTACCGGCCCTGGCCGGCATGTTCACCAGACTCTATATGGAGAAGTACGGGGTAACCGAAAAAGATCTGGCTATGGTGGCGGTAAAGAATCACGAGCACGCCATGCACAACCCCGTAGCTCACATCCGGCTGGTTCCCAGCCTGCACGCCATTACCGAGGATGAAGACGCTCCGGTGATTAATCCTTACGTAGCCGAACCCCTGCGGGTGTATGATGTATGCCCCGTTTCCGATGGCGCTGCCGCTTTAGTGCTCTGTGCTATGGAGGTGGCCGAGCGCTTCCCTAAAAAGCCTATCAGGATTGCCGGCATAGGGCAGGCCACCGATACTCACGTCGTTGCTGAACGGGAAAATCCCACGGATTTATTAGCCGTGCGCTTGGCCGCCGAGCGCGCCTACCGGATGGCCGGCCTTAAGCCGGACGACATCCAGATGGCCGAACTCCATGACGCCTTCGCCATACTGGAAATCGCCATTTCGGAGGAAGTAGGCTTTTTCTCTAAGGGGGAAGGCCACCTGGCCGTGCGCCGGGGCGAGACAAAGGTGGGCGGTAGAATTCCTATTAATACCTCCGGCGGGTTAAAGGCCAAAGGGCACCCGCTGGGAGCCACCGGCGTTTCGCAAATAGTAGAACTGGTCCGGCAGTTGCGCGGGGAAGCCGGCGGGCGCCAGGTGGCGGGGGCCAAAAACGGGCTGGCCGTCAATTTCGGCGGCTTCGGTAATAACGTAGTAGCCACCATTTTGACCAGGGAGGATGGTTAGGCCATGGAACCTAAAATGTATGCTTATAAATGCACCCGCTGCGGTAAGCTGTACCATCCTTCCCGGTTAGTTTGCCGTGAATGCGGGAACCGGGAGTTTGAGGAGATCCCTTTAGAAGGTGAAGGCATCCTTTTGACGTATACCCGGGTGTACAACTTACCCGAGGGTTATATGAAGCCCTGGCTGAGTTTTGGTATGGTGGAGTTCGCTAACGGCATACGCGTTGCCGGGCAGATGGCCACCGAGGACTTGGCCATAGGCATGAAGGTGAGGTCTACCGTCGGTTTAGTTAAAGAAGGTATCGGGAGAGATTATTACGGGTTTATCTTCCATAAAGCGGAGTGAAGGCAGCAGATTTTATTTGCCGGCGCAGGCCGGCTTATTTTTTGGTGTCCATAGTAAGATGGGTTTAAAAAATTAGTGCTGACCTTTCTTACAGCCCCTCCCCTTTTCCGCACCCTGTGAGCAAGCCCAAAATAATTTTTATAACTCACCATCCGCACCCTTACCTGAAGCAGAGGATAGTTTTTTGGTTAGCAGAAGTAGGACGGTTGTTCGTTAGGACGGGGCCCGCCATAAAGGCGCAGCAGGAATAGTTATCCATTTCTTAGCGCGCTCTCAGGGATTTTTCAGGTAAAATTAAGGCTACCATGCAATAATATCCCATTTTCCGCACCCTATGAGCAACCCCAAAATAATTTTTATAGGGTGCAGAAGGAAATAAAAGTAGAAAGAA
>JBNATU010000024.1:0-46893 GCA_049701195.1 Neomoorellaceae bacterium | reverse complement strand
CCTCCTCGAACTTTACCGTGCCTTCGCCCATGTTGACGCGGACAAAGTAAGCCATAATGGTCAGTTCCCTCCTCTATCCACTAGAATTAATTTACTGGGCGCTCTTAAAACCTTCCCCTCGCTTTTTCTCTGGCTACCTTACTTCTTATAGGCGCTTTTCAGCTTCCAGGAAATTCACCTTCCCGTAATACCGCTTTCCCCCCTCCCCAACAAAAAAGGCACCTCCTGGCTCGCGAAGGTACCTTCCTTTGCCCACTGGCAGGCCCAGGGATTGCTCCCCGGACCCTAACGTTTGCCCTTCCCGGAGGGAAAAGGCAAATCGGAAGCCCCGCCTTCGTCTTTTTTTAAAAATTGTCATATTTATATATTCGCTGCTTAAGGCCAAAATCCTTCTGAAATTAGAAGGATATTGATAAAAACTTTTAACCCCGGCTAACCCCCGGAAACATTTAACGGGGCATATTTAGTACGGAAATTGGTCGGGCCCGGCAGGCGTGGCCGGCATGAAGGGTTTTCTCCTTAGCCTCTAGTTCCAAAATTCTATTTCCCCTCCCGCAAGGCTTCCTATGCGGACCAAGGATTCCACCCTTATGCCTTCCCGGCGCAGGAATTCCCCCCCGCTCTGGAAAACTTTTTCGATCACGATACCTACACCTACCAGCTCGGCGCCCGCCTGTTGGATAATTTTAAGCAGCCCTTTGACCGCCTCGCCCGAAGCCAGGAAATCGTCGATTATAATTACGCGATCCCCGGGGCCGAGATAACTGCCGGCCACCACTATGTCTACCACTTCTTCCCTGGTAAAAGAGCGTACCTTGCCGCAGTAAGTGTCAGTTCCTATGGTGGAGGGCTGCTTCTTTTTGGCGAAGACCACCGGCACCCGGAGCGCCAAACCGGTCATCAGCGCTACGGCTATCCCGGAAGCCTCCACGGTAAGCACCTTGGTTATCCTATCCCGGGCAAAACGCCGGGCGAATTCTTCTCCCACCTTAAGCATCAGGACCGGATCTATCTGGTGGTTCAAAAAAGAATCTACTTTGAGTATATCCTCCGAAATTACCTTCCCTTCGCGGCGGATCTTTTCTTTAAGCAGTTCTATAATCTCATCGGTCAAGTTCTTCACCTCATCCGTAGCAGTTTGGTGTTAATTTTAGTTAAAATAAGATTCGCGGTGCCCGGTCACGATTCCTGCCGGGATCATTCCGGAGGGCCCAGCACAATTTGCGCCAGGGGCTCAAAAAATTTTATCAAGGCTTCGGAGGGAAAAACGATCTTTTTGTGCAGAGCCCAGGGAAGGGCTAAACCCAGGCCCAGCAAACACAGAAGGGCAAAGACCACCAGCTCCCTCCAGGCCCGGTGCCGGAAAAGGGGCGGGGCTTCCAGGAGGAATACTAATGTGTATAAAGTTAGCACTATAAATAGCCGGAACAAAAACTTTCACCTGCGCATAATAATTAAGAACTAACGCGCCTTGGGCCGCCAAGGGGGGCCGGTTAAGCCGGTACGCCGCAATCTGGCCTCCACTTCTACGCCGATGGGCATTTTTTTAAACTCCTCATCCCAGCGGGTCTGGACCTGCTTCCATAGCTTGGGCTCTTTACGGGAAAGGGCTCCGCCGAAGTCGAAGACATCGGCCCCCGCTTTTTGGGCCTGAAGAATAGCGCTGCGGATTTCCTGGGCAATAACCGCAGCCATCTGGTTTTCTATAAATCGAATAGCCTCTTCACGGGTAAAGTCGTAAAAGCCTTGTTGCTCCAGCAGATTCCCTTCCACCTTTACTTTAACCGCACCTTGAAGTTGACCGTTTAAGGTTTGCACCTCCGCTTTGCCCCGCGCTTCGGTTATCTCCACCGAAACCTTGCCCTGATTTTCCGGGGCCTCCAGTTCCAGAAGGGCCCGTTTTACTTGGTTTTTGACCCAGGCCCAGCCGCGGGTCTGGTTGGGGTCCAACCAGCCCACCAGCCGGTCATGGTGGAAGAGGCCCGCCCCGTTCAGGCGCACCGTCTGGGCTACTTGGGGCTCCGGTATCTTGGATGCGCCTTGCGCGCTGCCGCCGCCGGAGCCGGCCCCTCCGGTAGACCCTGCTCCCAGGATGGGGGGTAAGGGCTGGGGGCTGATCTCCAAAACCGGTATAAGGGTGGCCGCCGCCCCTCCCGATAAATCCACCAATACATCATGAATAGTGGGGATGTAGCCAAAGCCGGTGACCTTCACCCATTTGGCCAGACCTGCTATCTCCCGGCCCAAAGTGGCCTCCAGTCCGCCCTGGGCGCGTATCAACACCTCCCGGGCCGGACCGCGGGTGACGAGAATAAGGGTGGAACGCCGGTGTTCGTGCTGCCGGTCTAAAAAATCGAGGACTTCCTTGAAGCCCCGCCGGGCCATCTCTTCGCCCACTAAGACGGCGGTGGTATGGGCCACATATACCCGTCGCGGCAGCCTCATGGCCAGCCTTCTGCCGGCAGCGTAAAAAGTATCGCCGCTTTCGCTGCCGATGATGACGTTGCGTTGCGGCAGAGAGGCAGCGGTCCCGCCCCCCCCGCCGCCCTCGCCCCCTCCGGCCACCGCCGCCGGCCGGATTATCTCCGAAGTGATGATACGCCGTTCCCCCTCCAGATCGGCAGCGAAGCAGGAAAGGAAAGCCAGTTCGTTGATCTCGCGCCGGTCCCAGCAGCCGGATAAAAAAATAGTAGATAAAAAGATAACCCCTAGCCAGGCGGCCCAGAAAGTCCCGGTTCGCTCCCGCATCAACGTTTCGGCCTCCCGGGAAGACGAGGATTTCGGGTCCGTTTTCCCAGCCGGGTTTCCAGCTCGGCTTCCGGCGGTTCTACCCGGGCCGCCTCGGGCTTTCTCATACCGGGCTTGGCCCGAAACAGATTTTTAAGACCCCCTTCCAGCCTGGGCCGGGTGAGCATGGCCCACCAGGGCACCCGGAAAACGAGATCCTTCTGGTCCTGCCAGATGAACGGCGCCAAAGGCGCCAGGTAGGGCAGACCCAGGCTTCTTAAGGTAACCAGGTGGATCAGAATGGCCAGCATACCGGCAAATATGCCGAATATGCCCAGCGAACCGGCCAGGAAGATCATGGGCAGGCGCAACATGCGTATGGCCGTGCCCAGGCCGAAGGTGGGATTGGTAAAGGAAGCGATGGCCGTAAGCGATACTACTATGACCATGGCGGCGGAAGCCAGTCCGGCCCGGATAGCCGCCTCGCCTATAACCAGGGCTCCAACAATGGTAACCGCCTGGCCCACCGGCCGCGGCAGGCGCACACCGGCTTCTACCAGGATTTCAAAGATAAGCTGCATCAATAACGCTTCTACAAAGGCCGGATAGGGCACCCGCTCCCTCTGGGCCGCTATGGCCACGGCCAGAGTGGTGGGCATCATCTCTTGGTGAAAAGTGGTAACGGCCACATATAGACTGGGCAGTAGCAAGGCGATAAAGAGGGCCAGAAAACGGTAAAACCGGATGGAGCTGACCACCCAGCGTTCATACAGATCGTCAGGTGCCTGAAGCTCGGTAAAAAAGTTCACAGGTACAATCAGGGCAAAAGGGGAGCCGTCGGTTAGAATAACCACCCTGCCCTGCAAAATGTCGGCCACCACCCGGTCGGGCCTCTCCGTCCGGGAGAATTGGGGAAAAGGGGAAAAAGGGGCATCTTCAATAAGTTCTTCAATGTACCCGCTTTCCAGGATGCCGTCGATATCGATGCGTTTTAGCCGGCTGCGCAGTTCCTTAAGGACTTCTTCCTGGGCCAGCCCGTGCAGGTACCCGATGACCACCCGGGTATGCGTAAGCCGCCCTAAATAAAAAGTTTCAAAGCGGAGCGCCGGAGTGCGCAAGCGGCGCCGGATTAAAGAGATATTCGTAGGCAGATCTTCGGTAAACCCCTCCCGGGGTCCGCGTATGACCGTCTCTATCTCCGGCTCGGTCACCGCCCTTTTTTCCCAGCTGTCGGCCCCCAGGAGCAGGGCCCGCTCGTAACCGTCCAACAGCAGGGCCACCTGGCCGGCCAGCAGGCCGTAAAACACCCCACGCCACAGCAGTTGTTCCTTTACCATGCCTATAGTCAAACTATCGCGCACCAGCTTCGGGAAGGCTACGCCGGCTGTTTCTTTTTTACCCGCTTTATCCCCCCGCAGTTTCATTAAAGAAGGCAAAATGTCTCTCTGGATTACGTCGCGGTCCACCAGGCTCTCCAAATATACCAGGGCCAGTTTCCGGCCCGCTATTTCCAGCTCCCTGACTATCAAATCTTCGCTCATGCCGAAGGCTTCCCGCACATAAGTTAAGTTGGACTTCAAGTCTGCTTCCAGGGGAATTTCGTATTTCTCTCTCATTTTCTCCTGGGGCGAGCGGCTTTTCTTCCTGGGGTGGGTCAGTTTCCACAGGCGGCGCCATAACCGCAGCAAGGTAAGGCTCATCCCCTTTTTCTAGACCTTTAGTACCTTCTTTTTTATCTTTTGCCATGGGGCATTTATATCATTGGATTTAATCCGGCTCTTACTTTTAGTTTGAGGCGGGCCGGCCGTTTTATACTATTTTTACATATAAATAGGGCTAATAGGAAATATTAGCAGCCGAGAGGGGGCTTACCAGGTTTGCGGGAAGAGGGCAGGATTTCCGGTTGGCAGTTTTTTATGCTCATCATGTCCTTTCTCCTGGGTACGTCTACCCTGATCATGCCTGTCGGCCCGGCCAAACAGGATTCCTGGATCTCCTACCTTTTGACCGGAGCCCTGGGCGTGGGGGCAGCTTATTTTTACGTAAGCCTGGGCCGGAGGTTCCCCGGCGAGACCCCCTTCCAGTACGCGCCCCGGGTGCTGGGGAAAAGCTTGGGAACCTTATTAAACTTACTTTTTCTCTGGTACTCCTTTCACCTAGCGGCCCTGCTTTTGCTCAACTTCAGCGAGTTATACGTCATCGCCATTATGGTTACTACGCCCCTTATAATCTTTATCGGTATAATGGCCGGGCTGGCAGCCTGGGCCGTCCGTTCGGGCCTGGAGACCCTGGCCCGCCTGGCCGAGCTCTTGACCCCCTTGCTTATCGCTACGGTTCTCCTGTTAGATGCCCTAACTCTAGCCACCCCGGGGTTGACCCGGTGGGAAAATCTGCTTCCCGTTATGCCGGAGGGACCTATGCCCGTTATCAGAGGGATACTCCCCTACTTCGCCTTCCCCTTTGGCGAAACGGTCTTTTTCCTGGTCTTGCTGCCTTTTCTTACCGACCCTCATAAGAGCCAACGGCCGTTTTGCCTGGCGATTATTCTGGTCAACCTGGTCCTGACTTCGGCCCTGGTGCGCAACCTGCTCGTCCTGGGACCCGCCGAAGCCCGGAGGACCAATTTCCCCAGCCTGGCGGCCATACAGCTGATCAATCTGGGCGACTTCCTTCAGCGTATGGACCCTTTAATTATTTTCATCTGGACTTTCGGGGTCTTTTTAAAGCTGATCATAGTCTACTATGTATTTGTCCTGGGAACAGCCCAGGTGTTTAACCTGCAGGATTATCGCCCCCTGGTCTTTCCCACCGGCCTGCTGCTCACTTTTTTCGCTCCTATCGTATACGAAAACTTCCACCAGATGATACGTTTCGCAGCCCGCACCTGGCCCTTTTACTTTTTCCCCGGCTATTTCCTTTATCCGGCCATACTGCTGGCGGCAGCCAAGATCCGGGGAATTAAAGGGCCGAACGCCGAGTAGGGGCTTAAAAGGGGTGGTTTAGCGCCGGATGCCAGTGATAAAATAGAAAAGGCCTGCGGGCGAGAAAGCCAAAACTTAAGGGGTAAAAGGGACGGGATTAACTTGCTTCCCTGGGAACAGCAACCCTTGCCCTACGAGTTTTTTGCTCGGGATACCGTCACCGTGGCTCGAGAGCTGCTGGGGACTTATATGGCCCACTTTTCTCTGGAAGGTTTGACCGTAGGACGGGTGGTAGAGACCGAGGCGTACCTGGGTCCGGAAGACCCGGCCTGCCATTCGGCGCGCGGACCCACAGAGCGCAACGCAGTTATGTTCGGCCCGGCGGGTTTTGTTTATGTGTACTTGATCTACGGGATGTATTATTGTGTGAATGTAACGACCGATAAACCCGAGATCGCGGCCGCGGTCCTCTTGCGGGCGCTACAGCCCATCGCCGGCCTGGAACTTATGGAACGCCGGCGCGGCACCAGCCAGGTGCGACAGCTCTGCAGCGGTCCGGGCAGGCTGGCCCAGGCCATGGGGATCGACCGCCGACTTAACGGCACCAGCGCGGTAGAGGGGCCCATTCGCTTCTATCCTCCCCTGCCGGAAGACGGCGTCCCGGAAATTGCGGCCGCGCCGCGCATCGGCATCCGCCAGGCTGCGGATTGGCCCTTGAGGTATTACATTAAAGGAAATCTTTTTGTGTCCAGGAAGTGATTTTTTGCTCTATCCCACCCCCTGGGGCCTATTCCTCAGAAACCCCCGGGCTCTATTTGGCGCCTTTCGCTTGCACGAGCAACATACCGGCAAGTATAAGGCCGCATCCCCCAAGCTGCTTTAATCCCAGAATCTCACCGCCAAAGGCATAGGCGGTAAGGGCGGCAAAAACCGGCTCGGTGGACAGGATTACCGCCGTAGCCGCCGCCGATAAGCAGCGCTGGGCCTTTACCTGGATGAGAAAAGCGGCCGAGGTGGCCAAGACGGCCGTAATAATTAATGCTTCTATAACTCTGGCCGACCAGATAATGCGCGAAGATTCCCAGGGTAAAAAGGCGGCGCTCACCAGGCCCACGGTCAAAAGCTGGGCCAGCGCCAGATGAATCGAGCTGTGCAGGTGAGTAACCCTATCTAAGAATACGACGTGGCCGGCAAAACAAAAAGCGCATAAAAGGACTAACCAATCGCCGTAAGATAAGGCCAGGGAGCCTTCCAGGGAGAGAAAGCCCAGCCCGGTTGCCGCCAGCGCTGTAGAGAGAAGCACTGAGGCCGGCGGGCTTTCTTTTTTCAGCAAGGCCTCCATAAGAGGAACTATTACTACGGATAGTCCGGTGAGGAAAGCCGCTTTAGAAGCCGAAGTGTACTGGAGACCGAAGGTCTGAAAGGTGTACCCGCCAAACAAAAGAAGGCCGGCCGCCAAACCGTGTAGTATGACCTGGCGCGGTCTGGGAGTCCTTTCCCTTACGGCCAGGGGCAACAGGAAGAGGGCCGCCGCCCAAAACCGGTAAAAGAGAAAGTGAAAAGGAGCTATATCCTGCAGGGCTTCGCGCACAAAATAAAAGGTTGCGCCCCAGACCAACGCAACACCCAAAAGGCTTAAGCCCGGTACTACTGATTTACCCACTTTCCCCACGAAGATCACCAAGCCCGATTCTCTCACCTGCTTTCGGAGCTGTCAATGAAATTTTAGTTCTCTTCCGGCAGGAGTTCAGAGACTAATGACGAAATAACACTGTCGTTTGAAATTAAATAAGATTAAACGCAGGAAAAGGAGGCCCAAAAAGTGAAAACATTTTTCAAGAGCATTGCCTTGCTGGCCGTCACCCTGTGGCTGGCCGCGGTGGTAGCCGGCTGCGGTCAGAGCAGCTCTCAAAGCCAGAGCGGCCGGCAGACTTCCGACAAAGGGTCGAGCCCGGCCAAGCCCAAATATGTAGTGGCTACGGAAGCTTCTTTTGCTCCTTTTGAGTTCCGGGACGATAAGACGGGTCAGTACGTGGGGTTTGATATTGAGCTTATGCAAGCTCTGGCGGAAGCCCAGGGATTCGAGGTCGAATTCAAAGACATGGGCTTCGACGGCATCATAGCGGCGGTCAAAACCGGTAACGTGGATATGGCCATCTCTGCCATAAGCATCGATGAGGACAGGAAACAACAGGTAGATTTTTCCCTGCCTTATTACCAGTCCGGGCTGAGCGTGGCCGTACGGGCGGACAACAACACCATTAAAGGTTTTTCCGACCTTAAGGGTAAGAAAATAGCCGTCCAGATAGGGACTACCGGGGCCAAGTACGTCAAGAACAACATAGAAGGAGCCAAGGTTACCGAATATAATACGGTAAACGATGCCTTCCTGGAACTTATTAACGGCGGAGTGGACGCCTTTGTAAACGATTATCCGGTATCGGCTTACTTTATTAAGCAGGGCAACAATAAAGTAAAAATTGTGGGTGACCTGGCCAACAGTGAGTTTTACGGCATAGCCATCCCCAAGGGTAAGACCGAATTGCTGCAGAAAATCAACGACGGGCTGAAGAAGCTAAAGGAAAACGGCAAATACGCCCAGATTTACCGCCAGTGGTTCGGAGGGGACCCACCCGCTTTCCTGCCGGGCGAGCCTCAAAAGTAAGGCAAAAATGTTTATAACCAAGGCTTAAGTTTTGTGGTAGTATATATGCGTAGTGCTGCCTGCAGGCGGTACTACGCATATTTTGATTTTGTGTGATACCGGCGAGGTGGCAGTCTTGGCACTGGTCTTAAGGTCTTTCCCTTATTTGCTCCTGGGAGCGGTGGAAACCCTGAAAATCACCCTGTTCGCCATATCTCTGGGCATAGTGCTGGGCCTCATCGTAGGTCTGGGAAGAATATCCGGTCAAAGGGTGGTCCGCTTCCTGGCTACCTGCTATGTGGATTTCCTGCGGGGCACACCGCTTTTGGTGCAGGTGTTTATCGTGTATTTCGGCTTCCCCCAGCTATTGGAGCAGTTGGGCTCTCCGGTTACCCGTATTCCTCCCTTTGTGGCCGCCATCACGGCTTTCAGCCTCAATAGCGGCGCTTACGTAGCAGAGATTTTCCGGGCCGGCATCCAGTCTATCCACCGGGGTCAGATGGAGGCTGCCCGTAGCCTGGGGATGACCCACGCGCAGGCCATGCGCTATGTCATTTTGCCGCAGGCTTTTAAGCGGGTGATCCCGCCCCTGGGCAACGAATTTATAGCCCTGCTTAAAGATACCTCTCTGCTGTCCGTCATCGGCATAGTCGAACTTACACGCCGGGGCCAGATAATTATCGCCAGCACTTTCAGGCCCTTTGAAATATGGTTTACCGTGGCCCTTATTTACCTGGTTCTCACTTTTTCTATTTCGCGCCTGGTGGACTTCCTGGAAAGGAGATTGGATATAAGCGATGATACGCGTTAGGGGGTTGAAGAAGCGCTTCGGCCGCCTGGAAGTGTTAAGGGGTATAGATTGCCATATAGCCGCAGGAGAGGTGGTGGTAATAATCGGCCCCAGCGGTTCGGGTAAAAGCACTTTTCTCCGTTGCCTGAACCTGTTGGAAGAACCCACCGAAGGCTCCATCATTATCGATGGTGAGGAGCTCACTAATTCCTCCACTAATCTCAATCTGGTCCGCCAGAAGGTGGGCATGGTCTTTCAGAGCTTCAACCTTTTCCCCCATAAAAACGTCCTGGAAAATATCACCCTGGCGCCGATAGTAGTAAAGAGGCTCGAGCGGAGGGTGGCTGAGGCTTTAGCTTATGAGCTCCTGCGCAAAGTGGGCCTGGAGGATAAGGCCCAAGCTTACCCCGACCAGCTCTCCGGCGGCCAGCAGCAGAGGGTGGCCATCGCCCGGGCCCTGGCCATGCAGCCGAAGGTGATGCTCTTCGATGAGCCCACCTCGGCCCTGGACCCGGAAATGGTGGGCGAGGTTCTGGGGGTTATGCGGGATCTGGCCCGGGAAGGGATGACCATGGTGGTGGTAACCCATGAGATGGGATTTGCCCGCGAGGTAGGGCACCGGGTGATGTTCATGGACGAGGGTAAAATCGTGGAAGAAGGCCCCCCGGAGAAGATCTTTAACCGCCCGGAAAATCCCCGGACTCAAGCTTTCTTGAGCAAGATCCTGTAAGAACCACGCTCACCAAAGGCGGTGAAACCTGTGGAGAGCCTACTGGCGCCGCTTTTCCGGATCATAACGGAAACTATTGCCGCCTTCGGCTACTGGGGAGTAGCTGTGGGTATGGCTATCGAGAGCGCCTGCATACCTTTGCCCAGCGAAATTATCTTGCCCTTTGGCGGATATCTGGTGAGCACCGGCCGCCTGGAGTTTTGGGGAACGGTGCTGGCCGGCACCGCAGGAGGTACCGCAGGTTCTATATTGGCGTACCTGGCGGGTTTATGGGGGGGACGGCCTTTCCTCAAAAACTACGGCCGCTATATTTTCTTTTCGGAAAAAGAGTTCGCCGTAGCCGAGAGATGGTTTCAGCGCTACGGCGAAGCCACGGTTTTCTTTACCCGCCTTTTACCGGTAATCCGCACTTTTATCTCCCTGCCGGCGGGAATTGCCGGTATGCCCTTCGGACGCTTCGTCATCTATACCTTTTTAGGGTCGCTGCCCTGGTCCGCGGCGTTAGTGTACGCGGGCAAGGTTCTGGGCCGCAATTGGAACGCCTTAAGCCCCTATTTTCACCGTTTCGATTTAATCCTGGGGCTGGGTATACTGGTATTGCTGTTCCTCTATCTCCGGCACCGCCGCCAGCACTAAAGTGTAGCTCGTACCCGCAGTATGGTGTCTTATAGCAAATTGCGGGGGTAATGGTCAAACAGCTCCCGGGCCTCGTCCAGGGTGGTATCGGGAGCCGGCAGAATGAGATCCGACTCTACCAGCTCGGTATCCGGCACTTTGGTCCCCCGGCCGCGGATTAAAGCCAGCACTTTCTGGAATCTCTTGTGAAATTCTTCGGCATCGCCCTCGGCTACGGCATCCAGCAGCTCATCATCCAGGCGGTCCAGTTCGCTCAGGGCTTCATTTTCCACCCGGTACTGGCCTTCGGTGAGTATGCGGATAATCACTCCTTCCCCACCTCCTTTTTGAGCCGGGCCAGCTCTTCCTGCACTTTGTTCGCCGCCGAGGCCCGGCGCAGCTCCGCCTCCAGGGGATCGCCGCTCTCCAGGGCGTCTTCCAGCACTCCTTTAGCCACCAGCTCATCGATGGCTTCGGCCCGCGCCCGCATGCTCTCCGTCTTCTCTTCGGCCCGCCGGATGGCCAGGGAGACATCGGCCAGCTCTTCTGATAGCCCGGTGACCGCCTCGCTTATCTTCACCTGGGCCTGGGCCGCCGAATACTGCGCCTTAATGACTTCTTTTTTGGTGCGGAAGGTTTCCACTTTGGCCTGGAGTCTCGCCTCTACCGTGGCCAGCTTTTCCTGTTCCTGCTCCAGACCTTTAATCTGCTCTTCCAATCCCTCCAGTTGAGCGGCCAACATCTGCTTGCGCTCCAGAGCAGCCGTGGCCAGATCTTCTCGGCCTATTTGCAAAGCCTCCTTGGCCTGCCTCTCCAGACGCTCCATGTTTTCTTTAAGCCGCACCATCTGAAGCTCCAGCCGCTTCTTGGAGGCTACTACTTCGGCCAGGTTGCGCTTGACGTTCTGCAAGAGTTCCAACTGGCGCTGATAGGAGTACTCCAGAGTCTCATGGGGATCTTCGGCGGCATCGAGCATCTTGTTTATTTTGGCTTTAAAAATGGTGGACATACGGGATAGAAGGCCCATTCCGGGTTCACGCTCCTCCGTTAAAATAGTCTTCGGACTTTATTAGCACTTACTTATATTAGCACCTACTTAGAAGAAGCCTTTTCCCCCGGGGGTTTATCTTAGGAATTAGGAATCTCTGTAGTCTGCCGCCCTCTTACAATGGGCAATCCCATAAGGGATACCACCGGCTCAAATCTTTCTCCCAGGGAAGCTCTTTTTCCAAAAGGGCGAAAAGGCGCATCTCCCCGGCATGGTCCCGCTCCTTGTCTCTACCCGGCAAAGGCAGGAAAGGATAAAAGGCCCCCCGCTTGTAGTGGAAAACAAGGTAAAGCACGGGAGCCGGGGCCTCTTTTTTCTCCAACCGGAATACGGCGGCCAGCAGCCGATCGCTGTAGCCGTTTTCTATCAGCGTTTGCCCGGCCATGTGCACCAGAGCTACCAGATCTTCCCAATCGGGGTCGGCAAACAAAAACCAGGTGTACCCGTACTCGTCTTTCTGGACTTCAGCCTGGCTCCCTAATTCCCGGCCGGCCAGCCGTACCAGGTTTAACGCTTCTTCCGTCGCCGCAGCAAAGGCGCTATCCTCCGCCGGTCTCATTACTAGCCCCGCTCTCCCGGCCGGCGACCACCCCAGCTCGGCTTCCAAGGTAATACGGGCGGTGGTAAGGGTAAAGAGGGGTTCGGTCCGGGCCGGGGGAACTCGCATGCGGCCCAGCAGTACATCCCAAAAGCCCACCTAGCGCCCCTCCATCTCGCGTTCCAGCCTCCGCAGGTACTCCAGCCGCCGCTCCAGAGAAGGATGGGTGGAAAAAAGCTCCAGCAAGCCGTCCCCGCTTAAAGCCGGAACGATGAAAAAGGCGTTCAGAGCTTCGGCTTGGCGCAGGTCCTTGGTGGGGATGCGCTGGATCGCCCCGCTGATCTTCACCAGGGCGGCAGCCAGTTGGCCGGGGGCTCCTGTAAGTATTGCCGAGCCGCGATCCGCGGCGAATTCCCGGTAACGGGAAAGGGCGTTTATGAGGAAGTAGCTTAGGATCCACACCACCAGGGACACCAGATAGACCAGCATGGCGGCCCCGCGACCGTCCCGCTCTTCCCGGTCGCCGTACCCCCACCAGCTCCAGTAGTAGAACTGCTGAACCAGAAAGGAGGCCACCGTGGCGAAGAAGCTGGCCACGGTCATGACCGCCATATCCCTGTTGCGGATGTGGCTCAGCTCATGGGCCAGGACGGCCTCCAGCTCAGGCGCGTCCAACCTTTCCAGCAAACCCGTAGTCACGGCCACCACCGCGTGGGCCGGGCTGCGGCCGGTAGCAAAGGCATTGGGCAGCGGCGTACGCACCACGGCTACGCGAGGTTTGGGAATATCGGCCAGAGCCGCCAGCCTTTCCACCAAGGCATGGAGTTCGGGCGCCTCCCTGGGGCCCACCTCTTCCGCTCCCATGGACCATAGCACCAGCCGGTCGGAAAAGTAATACTGCACCAGAAGCATGCCGCCGACAAACACGGCCAGGCCCACATAGCCCACCCCTGCCTGCCACAGGACCAGGCCAAAGAACAGGTACAGCGCCGCCAGAAGGAATAGAGTCAAAAACATGCGGGCTTGCAAACCCTTGTCGGGTTTGAACTGCCGACGCAAGAGCCCTCCCCCCTTCGGCCCTTATTCAGGCCTTAATCTTTTAATTCTTCACGCAGACGGCCGTACTTTTCCGTAGGGTTCTCTTTCCTGGGGGTTCTCCCCAAATCTAACGTTTTTTTATCCTTTTTCACTTCATGTTCATCATAATCGGCCGTCTTCACCACTGTCAAGCTGCTTAACCAAAACTTCAAAAACTAAGCTCATGTCCATAATAGTATACGCCGTCCCGGATAAAAAATAAACGCCCGGATTTCCTGATGAGGCAAGTAGAGATACGGGTAAAGACATATAATGTAAAGATAATTGTTTACGGTAAAAGCAGTATGGGGTAGAGAGCGGAGCAGGTTTGGGTAAATGAGGAGGCTATGTGGAATATATATGTGTGTGATATAGGTGGTGATACATGAAGGGGATAAAGGAAAAGTTGAGTAAAAATTAAGAAAGGAGAAGGAACAGGTGCTCAAGCCCCGACCTTTGCAACCCGGCGATACCATCGGCCTGGTGGCTCCGGCCAGCCCTTTGGGAAACGAGCTTTATTTGCAGCGGGGAATAGCCCGCCTGGAATCCTGGGGATTTCGGGTAGTATTACACCGGCCGCTAAATACGGGAGCAGGGTACCTGGCGGGCAGCGACGAGGAGCGCGCAGCCGAATTGCACGCCATGTTCGCTTCTCCCGAGGTTAGAGCTCTAATCTGCCTGCGAGGCGGCTACGGGAGCCTGCGGCTCCTGCCGCACCTGGATTATAACCTTATACGATCCCGCCCTAAAATCTTTCTCGGCTACAGCGATATTACCGCTCTGCACCTGGCCCTGGTCCAGAGAGCCGGGCTGGTCACCTTTCATGGACCCATGATTTATCCCGAACTGGGCGGCGACTTGCACCCCTGCACGGAGGCCGCCCTGCGGAGCACGTTGAGGGGCTCCTTATCCTCTACCACCCTATATTGCCTCCCGCACAAGGGGTTCACCGTGGTCCCCGGACGGGCCCGAGGACGCCTCATCGGCGGCAACCTTTCTTTGCTGACTTCTACTTTGGGAACTCCTTTTGAGGTAGACACCCGGGAAGCCATTCTTTTCTGGGAAGAGGTGAACGAACCCCTTTACCGCGTGGACCGCATGCTCACCCAGCTCCTCCTGGCCGGAAAGCTGGCGGCCGCCGCAGGCATGGTCATCGGGGAATGCCCGGGGTGTGGAGATCTGGAGGATCTTCTGCGGGAACGCCTGGCACCTGTAGGAATTCCCTGCCTTTACGGCCTCCCTTGCGGCCACGGCCAGCCTATGGTTACTCTCCCCTTGGGTGTTCTGGTCACCCTGGATGCCGGCGCAGGCTATTTGCGTATAGAGGAACCCCCCTTCGCCCAGGCCTGAACATTATAATGAACACCATACACTAAAGCAAAAAGGGGGTGCGCTTAACAAGGTGCGCACCCTATAAAATCTTCTCCGGTAAAGGCTCTATTGGTTTAACTATTTTAGTACGGAAATAGCCCTTGGGTATATTTCCATAAAACGGTTGTGCCCTCCGGGCATGGCCGGTTAGTTATTTTCCTATTTTCCCTATTTTCCTATGAACTCCTCTACCCAGTAGCAGCCGTAACTACCGCCGCCGGCATAACCCACGCCCAGGTGAGTAAAATTAGGATTGAGGATATTGGCCCGGTGTCCCGAACTGCTCATCCAGGCCGCCACTACGGCTTCCGGAGTTCTATATCCGGCAGCGATATTCTCCCCTGCCGTGCGATAGGTGAGGCCAAATCGGAGCAGCATTTGCGCAAAGGACCCGTAGGTGGGGGAATCGTGGCTTACATAATTCTTATCCCGCATGTCTTCCGCCTTCAGCCGGGCCACTTTAGACAACTGCACATCCAAGGTCAAGGGCTTAAGACCGGCTTTGGCCCGCTCGGCATTGACCAGTTCCGCCACCCGCTGTTCGTACTGGAGAAGCTGGTAGCCGCCGTCGGCCGGTTTGGAAGTCGGTTGGGTAGCAGGCGGAGGCGCCGAAGCCGGCTGCGTTGCGGGAGCGGGGGCAGGATTAGATACCGGTTGCCGCCCGTCAATCCCGGAGACGGGTTGGGCCGGGATAGATTGATAATGGGCGGTCCTCTGTAAGTAGTAAAGATATTTCAGGCTGTAAGAGGCGGCAGCGCCGGCCGGCTGAGCCAGGTAAAAGGATAAAATCAGCGCCGCCAGCAGGGTTCCTACGGAGAAAATAAGCTTTTTGCTCCGCAAGGGAAACGGTCCTCCTTTTTATGGTTTCGAGCTTGCGGCGGTTGTTATGCCACCCCCTTCAAGGTTTGCTAAAAGGGCTAATTATTAGTAACGATATATTGATATTACCATAAAAACCCGAAGGAGTTAACATAAAATTTTTACCAGCCGATTTCCTCCTGGAAACCCAGGCGCCGGGAGATTTCCCGGCCGGCCCAGCGCACCAGCTCGCCCAGCTCAGGTATCCTCTCCCAAGTAATGTTTACCTCCGGCCCGGAAATGCTCAAGGCTGCCACTACGCGACGGTCATGGTTAAATATGGGGGCTCCCACGCAGCGAATGCCTTCTTCATTCTCACCATCGTCCACGGCATAGCCCTGGCGGCGGACGCGCTCCAAATGTTCGGCCAGCGTGGACCAATCCGTAATTGTGCGAGAGGTAAATCCGGTCAGACCTTTGCGCTCCAGCAAACGTTTTGCCTCCGGCCAGGCCAAGTGGGCCAAGATGGCTTTACCTACCGCGGTGGAATGTAGAGGCACCCGCCGGCCGATCTGCGAGTGCATGCGTATGGTCCGGTTACCTTCTACCTTATCGATATACACCGCTTCGTCTCCATCTAGAATTACTAAGTGGGCCACTTCGTTGCTCTTATCTGCCAACAATTTCAGATAAGGGTGGGCCACCGCCCGCACATCCAGCCGGTCGAGAATTCTTCCGCTTAACTCTAGTATCTTTAGCCCCAGGTTATATTTACCGCGGTCGGCGTCCTGTTCCACGTAGCCGTGCTCCTTTAAGGTCTGAAGCAGGCGATAGACGGTGCTTTTGTGCAGTTCTACCCGCCGGGCCAATTCGTTTAAGCCCAGCCCTTCCTTTTCCTGGGCCAGAGCTTCGAGCAGTTTCAAAGCCCTCTCTAAAGCCTGAACCGTTCCGCCGTTTCCGACCATGCTGCTCATCTCCGTTATGGTGTCAAGGTGCTAATCGGCCGAGTTATACCCAGTTTTGATGCCGGGCCTGCTTGGTTTTGCGCCCGCTTATGACTTCCCTCGCGGGCAGAGGGCCGCCGCAAAATTAAAAACCCTGGGCCGGTTTAAAACAGCGCCAGGGCTTTAGATACAGTTTTAACACTATCGGTTGCTAGCGCTGTACGCGGCCGGAGGCATCACCCTTCATCAAGGCCAAGACTTCTTCCCGCGTCACATGATTGAAGTCGCCGGGAATGGTATGTTTGAGGCAGGAAGCGGCTACGGCAAATTCCAGAGCCTCGCGAGCATTATAACCCTCCAGCAGGGCATAGATCAAGCCCCCGGCAAAGGCGTCTCCTCCCCCTACCCGATCTACTATGTGGATCTGGTAGCGGCGGGAGCGGTAAAATTCCTGCCCGTCGTACAGCAAGGCCGACCAGCCGTTATCAAAAGCCGAGAAGCTTTCTCTTAAGGTGATGGCCACCATGCGGAGATTGAACCTGCGGGCCAGCTCGGCCGCCACCTGCCGGTAGCCTTCCTCGCTTATCCGGCCGGCCGTTACATCCGAAGCGGGCGCTTTAATACCAAAGACTTTTTCGGCATCTTCTTCATTGCCGATGGCTAGGTCCACATAGGCCATGAGCCCGGTCATAGTAGCCCGGGCCTTTTCCGGCGACCACAAGTTTTTGCGGTAGTTTAAATCGCAGCTCACGGTAAGGCCTAATTTTTTGGCCGTCTGCACCGCTTCCAGGGTTACGGCCGCCACGTTGTCACCCAAGGCCGGGGTAATACCGGTAAAGTGGAACCACGCGGCATCTCGCAAGATTTCTTCCCAGGGGAATTCCCCCGGCTGCACCTGCGAGATACTGGAGCCCTTACGATCGTATATTACTTTAGAAGGCCGCTGGGAAGCTCCTGTTTCCAAGAAGTAAATGCCCAGCCGCTCGCCCCCGCGCAGTATATGGCGGGTGTCCACTCCGTAACGTCGCAAATGGTTGACGGCGGCCTGGCCCAAAAGATTATCCGGCACTTTGGTCACCAAAACCGCTTCGCCGCCGTAGTTGGCTATAGAAACGGCTACGTTGGCCTCTCCTCCACCGTAGGTAACGTCTAAGGAATCCGCCTGTACCAACCTGCTGTACCCGGGCGGCGAAAGCCGCAGCATGATTTCCCCAAAGGTCACTACCTTGGCCATTACGCCTAACCTCCTTGAACAGTAAGATTTTCCTCCAACGGGTATCCCCAGATTTGTTCCGAGGCCTGCTTGGCTTCCGCTCGCGTAAGTTTCCCTCGCGGGCATGACTTGGGCTTGGCTCAAGGTTCCGGGCTCAACCAGTCTTCCATAGAGAGCTGGGGATATTCCAAATCGGGAAGTAATTTACTGGCGCGCCTTCCTTATGGCTTCCACAAATTTCCTGGCCGTCTCGGTCACCAGCTCGTAGTTCCCGGTTTTGGCCCCTTTGGTCAGCTCTCCCCCCACACCCACCGCTTCGCAACCGGCTTTAATCCATTCCGCTACATTTTCCAGGCTCACTCCGCCGGTGGGAATAAGGGGCGCCTGGGGCAGAGGGCCTTTGATGGCTTTGATAACCTCCGGCCCAAAGACGCTTCCGGGGAAGAATTTAACGAAATCCCCGCCCGCCTCCATGACTTCCACTACTTCGCGCACGGACATGGCGCCCGGCATACTCACCTTCTGGTAGCGATTGCACATTTTCACCATATCCAAATTCAGAGAGGGGCTGACCAAAAACTCTGCTCCGGCCAGAATGGCCAGCCGGGCCGTCTCCGCATCTAAAACCGTGCCCGCACCTATAAGGATTTCTCCCTTCTTATAGGTGGCTGCCAGTTCCCGGATGACCTCTACCGCTCCCGGCACGGTCATGGTAATCTCAATGGCCTCCACTCCTCCCGCCTTCACGGCTTCGGCAATCCTTAAAGCCTGCTCGGGATTCTCCGCCCGCACTACCGCCACAATCCCGCAATTGATGATACGCTGCATGGTTTCCAGCTTTTTCATGGGGTGTCCTCCCCTCTGGTTTATATTATGAAACTATGGTTTGTAATATGGTATATGGTTATATTCGACGTAAACAGGCATATCCCTGCTACCGAAAGCATTGTTGCCGAAAAAACGGGGTACCAGGCCTTTCCCCCTTTCCCCCGGCACCCCAAACCGTCGGTTCCCTTCCCGGTCCTCATACCCGGCTCTATCTCCAACTTCTATACTTTAGAAGGTGCTCTTTGCCCTTTCCCTCCTTCGCCGGTGCTGCATCAGCGGTATGAACGGCTACTCCGAAAATAGCCTTCTCATTCACGGTTCGTGGAGAGGGCGCCAGCCCTCATGCGGAGCTACCCTGAATAGAAGGCGTGGTTTTTTCTGTCCTACGCAGGCAGATAAGGCTACTTCCTGCCGGGCAGACCAAAACCGGGCCCAACCGCCGCGCCGTCTTTCTTCCCCCAGCCCGCGGCCGCTTTTACCAGGGCTTTAATATTCTCCCCCGGTGTCCCGGGAGAAGTTCCGCCTCCTATGGAGAGGATGAGGCCCGCCCTGCTCCCATGTTGCTTCAGGCAGTTCTCCGCCGCCTCCTCTACCATGTCCGGCGTCCCCTGGGCCAAGACTTCCAAAGGAGGGACGTTCCCCAAGAGGCATACTCTATCTCCTACCAGCTTTCTGACTTCAGCTATATCTTGCAGGTGGGTGAAATTGAAGATATTTACCCCCAGCTCGGGCAAGTGGCTGTAACAAGCCGGATTGTCGGAATCGTTGTGGTACATCTTCACCGCCCCCGGAAAGGCGTCAAAAATCTCTTTCAGGTAAGGGTGGGCGAACTCGAGATAATCTTGGGGGGAGAGAAACCCTACTATATCGTCCAAAACCATGACCCCTTCTATTTCGCTCAAGACTTCCGCTTGAGCCTCCAACCAGTTGCGGGTTAGTGCGGTGGTCTTTTTCAATAGCCGGTGAGTATTGGCCGGATCGAGCTTAAGCCCTATCAGCAGGTTGGTTACCCCCATCAAATGGGCGGCGATGGTTAAAGGCCCCCGGGCAGCCACTACCTTTATGCACCTTCCCCGATCCTTGATCCTGGGCTCCACATACCGGTAAAAGCTCAACACCAAAGGCATGAGCCCATCGGTGTGCGGATGGGGTATCTCCAGGTTTTCCGCCTCCTCGGGTGAAGAGATTATATGGTTTATAGTAGGGGTCCGGTCAGGGTAGAAGTTTATCCGGCAGCCGAACCCGGAAGGCTCGTTGGCCATGCCGTACTCGACCCAGAAACCGGGTAAGAAGATGACTTCGGGAAAGTCCTGCACCACCTTCAGGTTGGCCTCCAGCCACTTATCCGGCAACGCGAAGTAATCTACGGTGGAGAGGCCTACGTAGCCGGGTATCCAGGGGCTATCTACGATAAGCGCCACAGGTACTTCGGCCGGTTCTTCCATGCCGGCGCACTTTTTGATAATCGACCATTGTGAGGGATTCATGGTCCGTTCCTTCCTCCTTTCGTCCTGAAAAGAAAAGTTACTTCATCAGGCCTACTAAAGCCAAACTGAATTGGGGAAAAGCTACTAGGAATCCGATGAAGATCATTAACCCCACGATATAAGGCAGGCTTTCTTTTATATAGGCCTCCAGCGGTATCTTACCCAGGGAGCAGACGGTATACATGTTAACCCCCACGGGCGGTGTAACACCGCCTAGCTGTACCATAACGGCCATTATCACGCCGAAGTGGACCGGATCAAAGCCCGCTTTAACCACAATAGGAAGAAATATGGGAGTAAGCAAAAGAATATTCACCGTACCCTCCATAAACATCCCGGCCACAAAGAGAAAGGCCACAATGGTAGCCATAAGAACCGCCGGCGTGCTGGAAATTCCCAATATAAAATTGGCCAGCTTCACAGGCAGTTTTTCATACGCCAAAGCATAGCTAATAATAGCAGCCATAGAGACAATAAGCATGATTATGGCGTTGTCCTCGGCCGCCTCTTTTAATACCTCTATTAATTTCCTCCAATCCAGCTCTCGATAGATAAATTTGCCCACCACAAAAGCATAAACTACGGCAAAAGCCGCTGCTTCTGTGGGAGTGAAAAGGCCGAATCTGATGGTTACCACCAGGAATACCGGAAATAGAAGCGCCCATATACCCTCTTTTAAAGCCAGCACTATCTCCTTGAATGACTTTCTATTCCCTCTGCTCTGCAGATCATAGCCTTTTTGCACAGCCCGGATATGGGTTATAAGCATCATGGTCAATCCCATAAGGATACCGGGAATAAGCCCTGCGATCAATAGTTTCCCGATGGAAACCTGCCCCACAAAGCCGTAAAGCACGAGGCCGATACTGGGCGGAATCATGGCTGTGCTCAACGAGCTGCAAGCTATTACGGCCGCTGAAAAACCGTCGTCGTATCCCCTCCGGCGCATCTCCGGCAGAAGAATCCGGGTTTCCATGGCTGCATCCGCATTCGAGGAGCCCGATACTCCGCCCATCAGCATACTGAGAACACAGGAAACCTGAGCTATCGCGC
Organism: Neomoorellaceae bacterium; assembly: GCA_049701195.1. Taxonomy (GTDB): domain Bacteria; phylum Bacillota; class DSM-521; order Neomoorellales; family Neomoorellaceae; genus JBNATU01. Next base: position 26,109 of record JBNATU010000024.1, on the reverse strand, counting down.
CCGGCAAATGGCCCACCAGGGCATCGGCCAGCTTTATCAGCCTTGAGGTGATGCCCGAAGCGTTCATTATATGACCGGCTAAAATGAAAAAAGGGACTGCCAAGAGGGGAAAGGACTGGGTGCCAGTCACCAAACGCTGGACGACCACAGGAAGAGGTATGCTCGTTTGGGACAGGAAGTACATCAGACCGGATATGCCCAGGGTAAAGGCAATGGGTACGTTGAGAAAAAGCAAGATAACAAAGGCTAAGGCTACCAGCAGCATTATCCATTCACCTCTCTAGAGTGGCCGCAACTGCTGCCACACGATCTCTGTCTTACAGCACACCGCAGCGCGTACTAATGTTGATTAAAAAACTAACCGGCCATGCCCAAGGGGCATAACCACTTATGAAAATAGCGCTGAGGGCTATTTTCGTACTAAGATTTGCCTTTCAGCTCGCGTATCTTGGCTATCATCTTGCCGAACCCGGTCAAGCACATGAGGAGTGCTCCTACCGGTACTGAAAGAGTGACCAGGGAATAGCTTATGGGGATATCTTCAATGATCCTGCCCGTATTGGCCATAGTGAGAGATATTCCCACATAGGCGAGCAGGAGCAAAAAGGCTAACACGATTAATAGGACTGTTATGGATAAGCAAGCTTGTACTTTGGAAGGTAGCCGCCTGATAAGCAGGTCTACTCCCATGTGCCTGTCTTTACGGAAAGCCCGATCGGCCCCAATGTATATCACCCAGACAAACAATACTCCCGCTATAGTATCCGACCAGTTGATAGGGTGCCCCAAATAGCGCAATAGGGCCGATACGAACACCAAAATAGACAGTACGCTCAACAAAACTACCGACGCGGCGGCCTCGATTTTATCCAGCATGCCCGTAAAATGCTTCATGACAACCTCCCCTGTCTTCCGGGATCAAAGGGTGGCAGTAAAGGGTGGTATGCTAAATCTCTCGGCATACCACCCTATAAATAAATATTAAATGTCTTCTGCCTTCGCCGTTCTACTGCTTCCCTAATACTTTATTGACCTCTTTTCGCAAGTCTCGGTAATTCAGTTTGTCATAAACCGCCTCCGTCTTCTTCTTAAAAGGCTCGACATCCACGTCTTGGATTACAGCTCCGGCTGCCGTCATCTTATCTTCCAACTCCTTTAGGTTGGACAGAAGTTTCTCGGTGGTGAAGTCTCCGGCTTTCTGCGACTCCTCCAGCAATATCTGCTGGTATTCTTTGGGCAACTGCTCAAACCACTTAGTACCTACTACCAGGCAATTCCAGAGCTGGATATGGCCTGTTCTAGTAATATATTTAGCCACTTCGTAAAGTTTAGCTCCATATGTTGCCGGATGCTGAGCCTCGGCCCCGTCGATGACTCCTTGCTCCAAAGCCGGATATACTTCCGTCCACGCCAAAGCCACCGGAGTGGCACCTATAGCCTTTACGGTTTCCTGCCAGACCGGCGACCCCGGAGTCCTGATCTTTAGGCCGTTTAGGTCTTCCGGTTTGGTGATGGGTTTCTTGGTTATAAAGTGGCGTGCTCCGGTATAGTAGTTAAAGGAAAGAACCGTCAGCCCTTTCTTCTGCGAAAGTTCATCCAGCCACTTCTTTACCAGTTCGGACTTGAGCAGCTTTTGCATTTCTTCTACACTATCGGTAAGGTAGGGTGCGAGCAATATGCCTATCTCCGGCACCCAAACCCCTAAACGCCCGGCATCCGAATTGACCGCGACATCTCCTCCCAGCATAGCCTGTTCCAGGATGTCTTCATCCTTTCCTAAAACCCCACCCGGATATAGCTCTACGGTCACCTTGCCGTTGGTCCTGGCTTCTACACCTTTTTTAAACTCGGCATATCCCTGGTAAACGGGGTCGTCCTGAGTGATTACCATGTGGATCCTTAGTTTGTAGGTCTTATCCTGCTGCGTCTCCGCTTGCTGCTTGTTGCCACCAGTCTTACTGCATCCACCTATGGCCAGCATCAACAGCAACAATAAAGGGATAATTAATTTTTTCTGTGCTGACATTTCTCGGAGTTCCTCCTTTTCTAACTTGATTTTCCTCTACCTCCAGCCAGCAGAATACCGTCCCGGTTGCGCTGTTACTTAGAAATCAGGAGCTATCACCCCCTACGTTTCCAAGCTGTTTCTAGGTTTGTTCTATTATTTTCCCGCCTTTCCCGCATCTATCTTTAATAATTTAATTCCTCAGACTATCCCTCAGATGAACCACTTTCAGATGATCAAACCAATTCCGTCCTACTACAAAAATCGATTAGAAATCTATCTTTCCCTCAAATAAGGCTTGTAAAGCTACTGCACATCCGCCGTAGAAGCCGGTGTCCTCTTGCATGGCCGAGAACTCTATCCTGACCTCTTGAACCAGCTCCGGGAAGGCGTGCCTTTTTACGCTTTCGACCAAGGGGTCCATCAGCACCGACCCCGCCGCAGCCAGAATCCCTCCTACGAACACCGCTTCCAGGTCGCAGAGATTAATGATGGTGGCTATGGCTTTTCCGATATGCCATCCCGCTTGCCTGATTAAACGGGCAGCGTAGCTCTCGGGGTAGGCAGCCCAGGCCAGCAGGTCCTCAATGGATATTTCGCCTTTATCTCGCCAGACGCTCTTAAGCGGCTCTTCTTCTCCGCACAGGTAAAGCTCGCTGTTGGCCCGGCGTACCAGCGCCAGGGCTGAATACAGGCTCTCCAGGCACCCGTTATTGCCGCAGTTGCACAGTGGCCCGTCCTCGTCTATTACCATGTGCCCCATCTCTCCGGAGAAACCTCTTTTGCCATAAACCAGCGCTCCATTTATTATGATACCTGCGCTGAGGCCTTCTCCCAGATTAATGTAGGCCATGTTGGAAAGGCCTTTCCCTTTGCCGAAGTTGTATTCGGCCAGAGCGGCGGCATTAGAATTGTTCTCCACAAATACCTTCATGCCTAGCAGTTCCTGCAACCAAGCCTTCACCGGGACGTCCCGCCACTTCTCCCCGAGATTGGGGGAGCGCTTCACCGTTCGGGTAGACTTATCCACCAGACCGGGATAGGCTACCCCCATAGCCAATATCCTCTTCCCTTCTAACTCGGAAGATGCCACCAACTTTCGGGCCTCTTCGGCCAGTTTTTCCAACCCGACCCGGGGATCTTCCATGTCGATGGGCAGGCGCTTTATCACCACCGGGCGGGCTCCCAAGTTCACTATTCCCAGAGTGGTCCTTTGCCTCCTAATCTCGACCCCTAAAACGAAACCTGCGTCTGGGTTGAATTCCAGCCTTATGGGCCGCCTACCCCGCACCGATTTGCCCAAACCTCTTTCGGTAACATAACCGGTATCCACCAGTTCCCGGACGATGCTTGTCATGGCCGCCGGCGTAAGCCCGGTCAATTTGGCCAATTGTTTGCGCGACAGGGAACCATGCTCTCTTATGATATTTAGCACGGCCAGACGATTGAATTTCTTTAAAAGCTGTAAGTTGCCCGCCTCATTACGCTTCAAGGAAACGTCTCTCCCCCGTATTATCTATGGTGGTTCTGGCTTGGGGCTATAATACGATTCAGAAACAGCACTGCAGAGAGGTTTAGTTGCCGTACCGGCCGGCGACAAAGCTCCAGAAATTGTCTCTGAATAAGCGCTCGACATCCCTTCTGATATCCTCTTCTGTCAGCCGCCACCCGCATTGCCAAAGCTCCAGGTATTTCTCAGCTAAAACTTCGGCCATTACCTTCCTGAAATGCGCCCACTTGTAGATGAGGTGCTCCAGCACCCGGGCGTCTGAATGCTGGGGAATAAAGGACAACCCTAAAATTTCCAACCTCATGGCCGTAATCTCCCGGACTATGCCGGGGTTGTTCAAAAACCACCAGCAGCCGAAGACCATCAAGTTGCTGAATTTGCGGGCCGTCACCGCCAGTTCGTGCTGGTTTTCCCGGGAGAGCATAGTCACCAGGAAACGGTTATCCGGGTAATGCCGGCATAGGTATTCGATAAACCGGATGTCGGCCTTGCCCAAGGAATCCCCTGCCACGCCCAACCGCGGGTTTACCGCCCTTCTAACCCCGATCATGAGCGCTAAAGGTAAGTTGTACTCCCGGCAAACCGGAAGCACGGCTCGCTCCAGTATGATCGAGCGGCAAGAATCCTCGGGGAGCTTAATGTCCGGAGGTAAAGATACCGCCAGATACACCGCCTGAGTCTTGGTTATCCAATAGCGCAGGAAGCGTTGGATTTCCTCTACGGTCTTTCGCTCTGTCGGGCTCCCTATATGGTAGCCCAGGCGCACCAGCTCGCCGACTGCGTTCTCATAACTGTTCAGCAGGGGATCGAGCCTCAACGCGGCTTTAAACCTGGGATCTCGGTTGCCTATCTCTTCCCATAGTTGCCTCTCCCGCAGATCAAAGGGATCGTTGGTCATTACTACTTCTTTTACTCCGGCCAGCGCGAACACTTTATCTACATAGTCACACAGGGACTTGACGTTAAGCAGTCTGCGTAGTTCCTCTAGATCCTCGGCGTCCCCGATGAGCCCCAGTTCCTTAAGCACGGTGAGGAAACCTCTTTGGGCTTCGCTCAGGGGCGAGTGTTTCTTAAACAGGGTGTTATATACCAGATCGGCTTGCTGCCTCTTAGGGAGGTTAAAGAAAGCTTCATACTCCAGCCCGGAATACCGGAAAAACTCCGCCACCAGGTAATGGTAGGTTAGTAGTTCATCTATGCCGTAAAGCAGTAGATCCCCAAACGCCGGCGGATACAGGTGCGTGTGCATATCCGTCACCTGCATCCGGGCCACTTCTCTTTCCACCGTTGTTTTTAATGCAGCTCTATCTTCGATTATCGCCACGCTTATACGCCTCCCGCCGGGGCACTATTCTTAGGCAGCTAATACATTAGCATTCCGCCGTTAACTTCTATGGTGTGACCGGTAATATAATCGGCATAATCCGAAGCTAAAAATAGAACTGCTCCTACTACGTCTTCCGGCAGGCCGACGCGCTTCAAAGGGATGTCTCGGGCCATGTGCTCGAACATCTCGGGAGGCGTAATTTCGGGTTTGTGAAAAGGCGTGCGTATTAAGCCAGGCGCCACCGCATTTACCAATATATTATCCCCTGCCAGTTCCTTGGCCAGCGCGCGGGTGAAAGTAGCCAATCCTCCCTTAGCCGTGGCATAAATAAGGGCTCCCGGTCCGCCGCCGTTTTTGGCCGCTATAGAGGTAATATTAATTATTCTTCCTTTGCCTTGAGGCTTCATCAAAGGTAAAACAGCACGGGTCACCAAAAAGGCAGATTTTAAATTGGTGTTCATTATGCGTTCCCATAACTCCTCGTCGGCTTCTTCTAAGCGGGCCCTTTTCACCATGGACCCGGCGTTGTTCACCAGAATGTCTACCCGGCCGAAACCTTCTTGAATTCTTTTGACCATTTCTTCTACGTCCTGCTTGCGGGATACATCTCCTTTAACCAGGAGCACCCTTCTACCCATATTTTCAATCTCTTGCGCCAGGCTCCAAGCCTCGGCTTCGCTGCTCCGGTAATGAACTATCACCTCCGCTCCGTGCCGGGCAAAACTCCTGGCTATAGCCCGGCCTATGCCCGTACTGCTACCCGTAACCCATACTACTTTGCCTTGAAAGTCGAACACTTTCTGCACCCCCTTATAGCTCCTCCTGCGCTTTTATTTCATGTTGTTGAACATAAACTTTGACTTATCCCCTTTTCTCTCCCTTATATGAGGTTCAATCGGGTCAAAAGGGTTTCTTTATTTAATTCTATTTATTATTTAATTCTACCGGCTTCCCAAAAGTCCTTCTTCCACATCCTTCTAGCATTAAAAATTTTTTAAGCCTGATTAGCGATACCTTCTATACCTTCTCTTTTATACATTTTATATGCATTTTATCAATAGCTTCCCATAGACCGTTTAAGTAGGCCACACCTAAAGCCCGATCGTACAGGCCATAACCCGGCCTACCTACTTCCCCCCAGATCATCCTCCCGTGGTCCGGCCGGAGGTAGCCGGTGAAACCGATGTCATAATAGGCTTTCATAATCTCGAACACATCCAAAGAGCCGTCAGAAGATAAGTGCGAAGTCTCATCAAAGTCGCGGGGCGAATGAATCTTAATATTTCTTACATGGCCGAAAGGTATCCTTCCTTTAGAGCCGAAATAGCGGATAAGAGCCGGAATGTCATTTTCCGGATCGGCCCCCAGGCTGCCGCTACACAGGGTGATGCCGTTGTACGGGCTGTCCACCAGGTTCATGATTTTCTCCAGGCTTTCCTTAGATTTTACAATCCGGGGCAGGCCAAAGATAGACCACGGCGGATCGTCGGGATGAATGGCCATCTTTATATCCACTTCTTCCGCCACAGGGATAACCGCTTTTAAGAAATACTCCAGGTTTTTTAAAAGCTTGTCCTCATCCACATGCTGGTATTGTTCAAATAATGCCTTTAAAGTATGCAGTCTTTCGGGCTCCCAGCCGGGCAGCGCAAAACCGTGGGAGTTGTTCTCTATTTCTTCTACTAGCTTTTGGGGATCTATCTTTTGTATCTTTTCGTCTTCATAGGATAAGGCGGTGGAACCGTCCGGAAGAACCTTGGCTAAATCCGTACGCGTCCAGTCGAATATGGGCATAAAGTTATAGCAGACTACCTTAATGCCGAATTGGGCCAGATTTCTCAAGGTCTGAAGGTAGTTCTCGATGTAACGGTCCCGGCTGGGAAGCCCCAGCTTGATATCCTCATGCACATTCACGCTTTCTATAACCTCTAATTCCAGCCCCGCATTTTCTACTGTCTCCTTCAATTTCTTTATTTTTTCCACGGGCCAGACTTCACCCACCGGTACATCGTAAAGGGCGCTTACAATTCCGGGCCGGCCCGGTATCTGCCTGATTTGCTCCAGAGTGATATGATCATAGCCCTCTCCGAACCATCTGAAGGTCATTTTCATTGCCCATCCGTCCTCCATAGAAGCTATAGTTTTTGCAGCAAGGCCGCTCAGTCAAACCTCAATATTACTTTATAGGTTTCCTGCGGACGGTTTTCCACCTGCTCAAAAGCTTTATGAATATCCGGGAAAGGAAAGATATGAGATACTATGGCCATAGGCCGCACTTCTTTACGGTTAAACCATTCTATAACCGTGGGAAATTTATTGTTGCTAAGTCTGGATCCTCTCACATCCAGCTCCTTCTTCGTGATCTCCAACTGGGGTATTGGCGAAGGCTCAACCGTGAGACCCAGTACTATGACCCTCCCGGCCGGGCAGGCGAGTCTTACGGCTTGCTCCAGAGTCTGGGGAAGGCCCACGGCATCGATGACCACCGGCACTCCTTCTCCGCCGGTTTCCTCCATGATAGCCTTACTTACATCCTGCGTCGACGCATTGATGATCAAGTCCGCCCCCATTTCCCGGGCTTTCTCCAGTCTCCGCTCCATCAAGTCGGAAACAAAGCATTTCGCCCCCACCCTCTTTATCGCCTGTAAAAGGCAAAGTCCCATGGGGCCGGCACCCATGAGGAAGACCGTATCCCGGGCCGTTATGGCCGCCCGAGATACCACTTGAGCGGAGATGGTAAAGGGTTCGACCAAGGCAGCTTCTTCCCAACTTATTTCCGGGGAAATCTTATGGACATTTTTACGGGGTACTACAACATACTCCCGGTAGCCCCCATCTACATGCACTCCCAGCACCTGAAGGTGGGAACACACATTAGGCCTGCCGATAGAGCAAGGATAGCAATGCCCGCAGCTCATCACCGGATCCACCACCACGTGGTCTCCGGGAGAAAGGTCGGTAATTCCCCTACCTGTCTCCACTACCTCGCCGGCAAATTCATGGCCTATCACTCGCGGATAAGTGGCCACCGGGTTGGTCCCGTGGTAAATGTGTATATCCGAGCCGCATATACCGGCTGCCTTGACTTTTATTAAAACCTCATCCGCACGGGTTACTTCAGGCAGGGGTACTTCGCCTATTTTCAAGTTCTTGGGGGAAATAACCGTAGCTGCTTTCATAGAGGTTTACTCCTTTATCTCTTTAATGGTCACCCAAATATTTTTGTAACGTAGCCCGTACAGCCTTAGTTCCGGACATCAGTTCCCGGAAATAACCTTCAATTTTTTCTCCCAATCCCACCTCATAAAGGTTTAAAGCGAAAATACTCTCATTCGATAGAATGGGCTTCAGGCTATCCCCTACAGAAGTAACCTCACCCAGCCTTACTCCTGCAAGGCACGACTGTAAGAAGGGAAGCAGGGGATCGGGACTAAGCGGCATGGGTTCACCCCAATCATCTACCCCCAGTAAATACCGGCACCAGCCGGCGATTACCAGAGGAATATAAGTGAGGCTTGCGGGGTCCAAATCCGCCCGGTCCCGATAGGCTTTGATGGTCTGGCCAAATCTTATGCCCATCTTTTGCGAGGTGTCGGTAATTATCCTCTGGGGCGTATCCGGAATATAAGGGTTGGGCAATCTCTGTTCTATGACTTCCCGGATAAAAGCCCCGGGATCTAAAATTCCCGGATTCACCACTACCGGCAGACCTTCTTCATACCCTATCTTCTCCACCAGCTTCTTTAAGTGGACGTCTTTCATTTCCTCCGCTATGAGGTTATATCCCAGCAGGCAGCCAAACACCGCCAGCGCCGTGTGGAGGGGATTCAAGCAGGTGCAGACCTTCATTTTTTCCACCCTGTCCACCGTCTGCCTGTCGGTAAAAAGCGCCCCGGCCCATTCTAAAGGCGGGCGCCCGTTGGGGAAGCTGTCCTCCACCACCAGATACTGGGGTCCCTCGGCATTTACAAAAGGCGCAATGTAAGTGCTTTTCTTCGTGCAGATGATTTCGGTGTTCTGAAAACCTATGGCCTGTAATGCGGCCTTAACAGCCTCAGAAGGTCTGGGGGTAATCTTATCAATTACGGTCCAGGGGAAGCTCACTTTGCTTGTATCGTAGATATATTCCAGAAACCCGCTCTCCACCAATTTGTTATCCACCCATTTTTTGGCAATTGCTTCCACAGCTTCGTACAGCCTCTCCCCATTATGAGAACAATTGTCCATGCTCACCAAAGCCAGGGGGAGTTGCCCGCTTTTATAGCGCGTATAGAGCAGCGAGGCCACCTTGGCCATAACATGCTTAGGCCGCCCGGGCCCTTCTTGCATATCCTGCAGAACTTCCTCCAGGTATTCTCCGGAAGCATTTTTCAGGTTGTACCCTTTTTCGGTTATGGTAAAGCTGACCATCTGTAAACAAGGTTGGGCAAAAATCTCCTTTAACCGGTTCCAGTCAGGCCCCCGCGAAACGTCTCCGATCAGACCTTCGCTTATACTGGCCACTATTTTTTTATCTAAGGTTCCGTCGGAATTTACAATGACCAAAAGGCTCAAATTGTCGTATGGGGCGTAGATGCGCTCTATAATTTCGAAATCGAAGGGCTCCACGGCCACAATCCCCGTGCGGGCTGCCCCCAAATTGAGAAGCTTTTGTTGCAGCATGGCCATAAACCCTCTGAATATATTGCCGGCCCCCAGGTGTACCCATGTCGGGTTTTCTCTGGTGTCCGCCACCATCTGGTCATAATCGAATTCCGGGAGCTCAATTCCGGCCTCCTGCCACGCCTTCCGATTTTTGAGGCTTTCTCGGCTTAAGGTTAACATCTTGCTTTATCCTTTCTGGAAAAACTTAATTTAGGAGACTTAATTTCCTAAGCTTAAGAGGAAGTTTATTTAATCGCCTTTACGGACGAAAGGAGCCTTTCCCCGACAGTATCGCTCTATTGGCCTTCTTTTGTGCCCCTCTGCTTATTGGCCGAAAATCAGGTTAGGTAGAAAAAGTGTAACCGCAGGTATATAAGTGACCAATATCAATACGATAAGACAAACCGCTAGAAAAGGTAATACAGCTCGTGTCATTTTTCCTAAGGAAATTTTCCCGATGCTAGACGTAACGAACAAACATACGCCTACCGGCGGCGTAAGTAAACCGATCACCAAATTTAATACACAGATTACGGCCAGATGAATGGGATCGACTCCCACTGATGTGCCCACATTAAGTAGGATGGGGAAAAGTATCAGCAGGGCGGCTATGGTTTCCATAAAGCATCCTACAAACAGCAATAGTAAATTAATCAAAAGAAGAATAACATACTTATTATGGGTTAGGCTTAACATGGCGTCGGCTACCATCTGAGGTATCTGTTCTGAAGCTAAAATCCAGGCAAAAACATTGGCGAAACCGACAAGTACCATAAGCGAGGCTGTAGTAATAGCGGTTTCTATAAGCAATCTAGGTAAATCTCTAAGTCGGAGTTCTTTATAGATAAAAAACCCGGCAAAAAGGGCATAAACTACTGCTACCATGGCCGCTTCAGTCGGTGTAAAAATACCAAAGGTTATACCCGCCAGGATAATGATTACCGTCAGTAAAGCCCAGAAAGCCTCATAAAAAGTTTTAATTAGGTGTTTAAAGGAGAAGCGCTCCCCTTTAGGATGATTTCTTTTGCAGGAAATATAATAAGAAACACCCGCCAGGCTCAGTCCCAGCAGCAAACCCGGGATGGCGCCAGCAATGAACAAACGGCTAACCGATAACCCCGTAATTGTTCCAGCAATAATCATGGGCACGCTGGGGGGAATAATGGGACCCATAGTGGAAGCACTCGCAGTTAAAGCGCAGGCAAAATCGGTCTCATATCCTTCTTTTTCCATAGCAGGAATCATTATGGAGCCGATACTTACGGCGTCGGCTACTGCCGTACCTGAAATTCCCGAAAATACCATACAGGCTCCCACATCGGCAAGACCCAGACCCCCTCGAATATGACCTACGGCTGCTTTACAAAAGCCTATAATCTTTTGAGTTATACCCCCTGTGTTCATTAAGTTGCCCGCCAAAATGAAGCCGGGAATGCATAGCAGCACAAAAGAGTCAATCCCGGAGAACATTCTCTGAGGTATTATATTTAAAGGAATATCCGCGGCCAAAATGTATGCCAGCGAGGACAAACCCAGCGAAAAAGCCACGGGTACACCCAGGAGCAGGCAAACAATAAAAACAGTAAAAAGCAACAAAATCATCGGACCTCATCCACCTTTTTCCGGACAAGTTCTTTAATAAGGGAAACTATATGGAGAATCAGATAGATAGTTATGAAAGTAAACATTAAAAGAATACCGGCATAAAAAATCTCCATCGGCCATTGTAGAGCCGCCGAGATTTGGCCCTTCACTGCCAAAACTAAGATGTAAGCTTCATTTGCCAGTAAAGCCATAAAGAGGAATAGTACAGCATCCAAAATTAGTTCTAGATACTTCCTGCCCTGTGGTGAAAGCAAGTTTATGAAATTGTCCACATTTACATACGCCTTCTCTTTGATAGCCAGTCCCGCGGCAAAACATACGGTATAAATAAAAAACAACCTAGAGGCTTCCTCAGTCCATGAAGGTACTTTGGGTAAAAAAGTACGAGCGAAGACCTGAAGCAAGACAATAACCACCATAGCCAGCAAACTTGAAATAGCCCCGAATTTCATTATTCTGTCTAAAAAACTCATCCTATCTCCCCTTTTTACTTCGGAGCGCGTGCAGACCCGTCAGAGCATAGCCTATGGGGCCTGCACGCTATCGCTTTCAGTATAAAGACTAAAAGATTATACTTGAGATCAACTATAGATCCACTACTATTTAAGGGTGACTATCTTATTATAGAGGGCTTTTTGCTCTTCATCTAAATTAGCCAAAACAGCTTCTTGAGCTTTTGCCTGGAAGGCCGCTTTATCCACTTCTACAAAGGTCATTTTTTCTCTAAGTAATTTCTCTAATTGTCCCTCTTCACTCTTGAAAAGCTCATTTTCATACTTCTGCATTTCTTTGGCAGCCTCTAAGATAACTTTTTGTAATTCAGGAGAGAGTGATTGAAATCTCTTCTCACCTATACAGACGTAAATCCAGCTAAGCACATGATCTGTCTTATCCAGGTATTTCTGTACTTCATAGAACTTAGCGCTGTTAATAAGAGCGTAGGGATTTTCCTGAGCTTCAATAGTTCCTTGCTGTAAGCTAGTAAATACTTCCGAAAAGGCCATAGGCACAGGCTTGGCGCCCAGCGCCTCCCATGTCTTTATGAAAAGAGGTACGTTGGGCAGACGAAGTTTTAATCCTTTTAAGTCTTCTGGCTTGGTAATCGGCCTGTTACTAGTAAGTTCTCTCGGCCCTCTTTCAAAGTAAGCGATAGGCCTTAATTGCACTTTATCAATTATTTGCTGCTCTATTTCTTTACCGATTTCACCACCGGCCACGGCATGTAAGTGAGCAGAGTCTCTTAACAGGTAGGGAACAGCCATCATTATAGTCTTATTGGCGCCGAAAGTAGTCAAGGTTTCCCCAAAAATACCAATGTCAGCAGTACCGGTTTGAATACTGGTTACTAAATCTTTTTCTTTCCCTAACTGCTCGTTAGGATACACCCTAACCTCAATTTTCCCATTAGAATTTTTCTCTACTAATTCCTTAAATTTTAAAGCCGCTTTGTGCCAAGTATTGTTCTCATCAGCAAGATGGCCAAACTTAAGGACGATTTTCTCCGTGTTTTGGGATGCGCTATCTTTTTGCCCCTGACCTTGTGTTGTTTCGGATTTGCCGCAACCTATAAGACTGCCGGCTAATACAACGATCAATAAAACTAAAAATATTTTTTTAAACTTTCCCATAGGCCAAATACCTCCCAAGATAAATGTTTGTGCAAAAAACTGTAATACCGAATAAATACAAATTAACCAAGCTTATCTAGCTCATCTAAGCCCCCATTCTTCCTTGCATATACACCTCCCCACTCAAAATTCAGTACCCCAATATCCCTCTTTTCCCGATCAATCGGTTTGCCTCCTAGCCATAGGCCATCAGTACAAAAGAAGGGCAATCGAGAAATACCTAGAAATAGCTTATTTAACTAAGTTTAATTTACTTTATATTAGTAAGGCGTTTTGGGCTTCTCAAGCACATTATTTGCCGCTTTTAAAGCGATTGGTACTATGGTTTTTTTAACTGCGTTTATTTATTCGACGTCTACGGTTATATTCCTGCTGCTTGTAAAGAGATTGTTAAATATTTTTTATAAGCCCCTCCGATTTAAAGAAAAAACCCTGACCCTGCGTCAGGGTAAAGGTAAGAAAGACAGGATTATACTGCTAAAAGAGGAGGTGTTACAGTATAAGGGCAATGCATCAAACTACACTCCTTTCCAATTATCGAGCAGCACTTCTTTTAAGCCAGGATCGCTTATGCTTTCCTTTCGGCGGTATGTCGTGGGCCGGCGGTCGATAAAGGCATTGTCCCCTATCGTTGTAAGGAATTTCCTGGAGTAATCCCTGGCGGTGCCAAGACAAAACTGTACGCGGGGCGATTCCCAGTCTCTGCGCTATTTCCTCCTTGGTTAAGAGACCGGCTTCCCGAAGGCGCGCATAGCGCTCCTTCAATTGATAGGTATAGCGGATGTAGCGAACCAACTGGCCATCGAACGGTTGGCCGGTACCGGTGCGAAATCCCCGCGCATTCAACTCCGCAGCCACCCCTTCTTCGGTATGTTGGTCCAGTAGGCGGTCGATTTCCTCCACCACCTGACGGGGAGTCCGGCGGGCATCGGGGGCACCAAGAAGCAGAGGCAGTTGGATGGTGCGCGTCGCCCCTCCCCGGAAGCGCACATGGACGGTGATTAACTCGCCCTTGAGCAAGGTAACGTCCTCGATAAGTAGTCGGGCCATCCGTTTGCGTTCCCGGGAGGGAGTGCGAGGGTCTTGCCACAATCGTGGAAAATCCGCGGCTAATTCCCTGATCTTTTGTCGCTTTTCCTCACTTAGGACGAACACCTTTACCTCGTTCTCCTCCAGCCGGCGTTGAGCCTCCTCCAGTTCGCGCAGCCGCTGGTTCCAGGCCGCCTCCAGGGCGTCGGCCACCAGACGGTGATCAGGGTCGACCCGGAGGTAGCGGCGCTGAGCCAAGTCCGCCTCGTAACGAGCCCGTTCGACCTCCTGGTGGAGCAGTCTTTCTACTTCGTCAGCCCGCCTTTGCAACTCGTCGTCGATCGCCAGGACGACCTCGAGGGCCATCGGGGTCACGGACTCGACCAGAAGTTGCCCGCCGGCCTCGTCAATGGTACGTCCGGGAACGGATTGACAGACGGTCTCGGCATGCTCGATACCCTCCCGTTGACAGATGTAGAGAGGGGCAGGTTTACCACGGTAGGTGTTGTAACGCACGCTCATGCGTCGGCCGCAACGGCCGCAGATGGCGAGGCCCTGCAACAAGGCTGGGCCTTCCTGGGGCGGGCTACGGCGTTCGGCGCCCAGGGCGCGGGCGTTTTCGCGAAGCCGCCGCCCATTTTCCTCAAACTCGTCCCAGGAGATGTATCCCGGATGGGCATCCGGCAAAAGGGATATCCACTCTTCGCGCGGGAGCTTCTCTGTTAGATAGCGGCCGCCGGGGCCTTTTCGGTTACGCAACCGCCCGAAAAAGAAGGCGCCGGCATAGCGGGGATTCTTGAGGATCTGCAGCGCCCTGGAATGGACCAACGGACTCCAAACCAGTTCCCCTTTGCGGGGTCCCGTGCGTAGGCGGCGCGGGCGGAAAGTCTTGACCGTAGCCGCAGCCGAACCGGTGCGCCGGAAGGTGGAGAAGAACAGGCGCAGGGTTTCTTGCACCTGCCGATCTGGGTCTAGGGCCACCTGGTTGTCAGGCGTATATACGAACCCGACCGGCAGGGGCGCTTTCAGTTCTCCCCGGCGGGCTTTACTGACGATACCTCCCCGCAGACGCATCTGTAGAAAATGGAGTTCGGCCTCGCTCATCGTTCCTTTAAGCCCCAGGAGCAACCGGTCGTTGAAGGAGTTCGGGTCATACAGACCGTCTTCGTCCAGAATGAGGGTGTCAGTAAGGGCACAGATCTCCAGGAGACGGTACCAGTCTGAAGAGCAGCGGGCCAGGCGGGAAACCTCGAGCCCCAGAACAATGCCGACCCGGCCCATGCCAACGTCGGTTACCAATCTCTGAAATCCTTCCCGGCCCGCCATCGAAGCACCCGATTGCCCAAGGTCCTCGTCAATGACTACCACCCGTTCCGTGGGCCAACCCAGCGCCACGGCCCGCTCACGCAGGGCGTACTGGCGGTGGGTGCTCTCCGTATTTTCAAAGACCTGGCGCAGGGTGCTCTGACGGACATAAAGGTAGGCGTCGCGCTTGAGGTGCCGGGCCGTAACCTTTTGGTGTATTTCGCGATCCATGGTTTCTCACCACCTTCTAATTTTTTAACACGCCATGCTCTTGGCAGAATCGACTTGATCGTCTTAGACCCGCCAGCCCTTGGCATTTCTGGCTTCCAGACCGTGATGTCCCATATCTCGTGGAATTTCAGTAGCGCCCCTTTTCTCCGTTTTTAGGCCGATTTCATAGTGCTGGATAATTTTGGAGCTATCTCATGCTCAAGCGCTGCGGCCAGCAGCGGTAGCAAACAGTACCCTCTAATGCAGTTGAACCCCTTCTCAGCCTCCAATAAGCCCGCCGCCGACCAGCGCAGGACCTGCTACCCGTTGTGCTGCTTCACGTTGCGGGCACAAACCCTAACCTTGTCAAAAACCTTGTCAAAGGCGCTTTCGATGCAGTTGGTCAATCTCTAGCTGCTCGCCAGCAGGCCAGGCAGACCTAAACGGGTTATGGTAAGCGTCTCTTCCACCCCTTCCCGTAGGCTCGCCGCTGCTCCAGGATGCCGCTCCTCCAGGTCGTCGGCCAGCCTCTGTAGTGCCCTCAGTGCCTTAGTGTAGTCGGTTTCCCGCCATGCCTGCTCAAGCCTGCGGCCCACCGCCTTACGTTCCTTCTCCGGCAGGTGCTCCAATACGTTCCGCTTCTTGTGTACCTGGCAGCGCTGCACCACCGTCTGACCCAGCACATCCCTTACCGCTGCCCTCACGGCCTTGGAGCCGTCAATTACTACCAGCATTCCTTGGCTGACCTCAAGCCCCCCGCCACCAGATCCTCCAGCAGGGAACGACAGACAACGGCGTTTCCCGTAGCCCCTTCCCATAGCCCCAGGATGCGCTTTTCTCCTTCCGCTGTGATCCCCAGGGCAACTACCACTGTGTGATCCCCTATAACTACGCCGTCAACTATCAGGACTAAATAACGCTCTCCCTTTAAGGGGTCTAGTCAGTAGCTCCTCAAGGGCTTTGCTGGCCAAGGCGGCAAACCGCCGGCTGATGCTGCTCTTTGCCCTACCACAGGCCTCGACCTGGCTGCCCACCGGTTCAAGCCCGAAATGGTAGCGCCGGCAGGACAGCCCGTGCAACAGCCGCTCAAAGCAGGCTTCGTTAAAGAAGCTTTCGTCCTGAAAAGCCTCGTAGGTCTTCGGCCTGGTCTCCCGACCGTCCTTGCTCCGCACCCTAGTCCGCCGTATGGCCGTTTTACGCCCGCCTAAAATCACGCTCCCTTTTTCCGTACCGTGGCGGAACGCCCGGCGATTACCGAGATGTTTGCTCTTAGGTCCGGCTATCTCTGTAACCTCCGCCTCCTTCATGGAACACAAGAATTCAAGCCCTACGGCCACGGAAAGGGCCAACAACCTTTCCTTAGCCGCGCCCATGACTTCCCTAAAGGGCGACCTCTATTTTCTCCGGCAACTTTGCTTCGACTGCTAAATACCTATGGCCCTCGAGATGGTTATTCTATGGTATACTCCCATTGGTGGCGGCTACCTCCTTTGGGTTTCGTTGTTACCCCTGTTATATCACAGAGGTTGAGGGGCCGCCACCTTCATTTTCCACGATACTTGGGACAACGCCACCCGGCTGGCTTCCCGCAGATCTTTATCTCCGGATGATCCCATTTCGGCTCACGCGGCGTCCCGGTAAGCCCCCTACCGTCGATTGCTCCGGTTGTCGACAGTGCCTGCGTAACCTTCCGCCTGCATCGCCATCTCCACCAGGAGCAAAACCACCTCGTCCTTTTCTTCGGGAGCCCTACGTTCCCCAATTTTTTCCCGGCCTGACGCTAAAGGGGGCGGTAGACCCGACCAGGCCTGCATCCATCTGGCTAGACCACGGCGAAAAAAGAGCGCTAAACCCCGAACAGGAGAAGGGCCCACTACCCCTTTAGTTACGACCGCCCGGAGTGTCTCGTAGCGCATAACCCAATCAGCCTGCTCTATTTTTGGTGCCCCTTTTTTGCCCGGCGTTTCAGGCCCCGTTCGATACTACGCGGATGCACCTCGATGCCGAACTGCTGGCGGAGGCGTTCGGCCAACTCCTTCGCCCGGGGCGGCGGCTTTTCGAGAAGCCATCCTTCAATCGCGGCCATCACCTCCCCGGTCAGTTTGTGTGCCCGTCGGGGACCGGGCTTCTCCGGAAGAAGACCGGGCAGCCCCCTGGCCATAAATTCCGCCCTGGTCTGGTAGAAACAGGGCCGGGAAAAACCGAATTCCCGCGCAGCCTGGGAGACCGGGACACCGTCACAATGGACGCGGCGGAGCATTTCGTATTTGACCTGAACCAGATCCCGGGGATCGAAGAACCTTCCCCCCGAACGGAAAAGTTCCGCCTTTACGGCTTCTGCGCGGGGGTTGAAGGTATGGGAATCCCGCAGGGCTTTTTCCTTTTCGTCCATAACTCACCCCCGTTAATTGTGTTAATATAATTATGCCATATATGCTTGCGGCGTCAAGTTTTAAAAAGAAGTTAACTAACCTACAATGTAGCTCATATCTAACGTATATTTTCCCATGCATCTCGACTTCTCCGGCATAATTTGATTTACAGTAGCGGCAAAATCCACTTTACACGTCATCGCTCTATTGTTCTGACAAAGCCTTAAGGAGATCCGCTAATGCCAAGAGGTCGATAGGCCTAAACAACGAGCGACCGTTTGCCAGAGCTACAAATGGATCCACAGGGGCAAGATTTGTCCAAGCTAAAGGCATCGATTGGACACGACCGTCAGGGCCGGTGAAGATAACCCGCTCTTCCCCCCAATTCTTGCGCACAGCTAGCAGTTCGAACTCGAGCCCCAACCAGGGGTGAAAGGGATGTGTTACGCGGAAAACCTTATCCGTAAAGTTTCCACCGCGTGCAGTTGACGACTTTGTGTAAAGGTAAAATCGAACGGTTCATGGGCACGGTAGAAGCCTTTCTTTCCGAAGTAAGGCTGGCCCAGCCCAAAAGCTTAACCGAGCTAAACCAATTGTTTTCCACCTGGTTAGAAGAAGGGTATAACCATAAACCCCATACGGGTTTAGAGGGTCAGACCCCGGAAGAGGCCTTCGCTAGGGATCTTAGGCCGGTGCGTTTCGTAACTCAAGAAAAGTTGAGGGAGGCTTTTTTATGGGAGGAAGACCGCAAAGTAGACCGCACCGGCTGCTTTAAGCTGGGCGGCGAAGTGTATGAGGCAGGACCGACCTTGGCTGGCAAAAAAGTGGAAATCCACTTTGACCCCTTTAACAGCACGGAAGTAGAGGTATGGCATAAAGGGCAAAAGGTGACCGTGGCCAAAAAATTAGACCTCGCCGCTAAAGCTAAGTCAAAAGCAGAGGATAAAGACGCGGTTACCGGGGAGGGCAAGGAAGCTACCGCCCCCAGCACTTCCTCCCGTTACTTAGCAACCCTCAAAAAGAAAGAAAAGGAGAGGCTACGGCGTAAATTAGGTGCCTTGGCCTACCGCAACCTGGAGGGGAAAGACCATGTATGAGCAGCATTTTGGGTTCAACCGCACCCCTTTTGCCCGCGACCTGCCGCCGGATAAGCTGTTTGTTACCCCGGGTTTTGAAGAACTACTAGCACGGTTAAAATATGCCGCCGAAAGAAAGATGTTCGCGCTGGTTACCGGTGAAGTGGGCGCTGGTAAATCGACGGCCATAAGAGCCTTAATAGCCAGGTTGAACCCCACCAGATACCGTGTGCTCTACGTCAGCGACTCGGCCTTAACACCTAGAAACTTTTACTGGCTTATTCTTCACCAGCTCAACTTTAAACCGCATTTTTACCGCAGCGATGCCAAACGGCAACTGCAGCAGGCGGTAGAGGAACTGGAGAACAACCAGTCCAAAACCCCGGTGGTGATCATCGACGAAGCACATCTTCTGGGCATGGAAATGCTGGAGGAGATCAGGTTCTTGCTCAATTTCCAGGTTGACTCCTACTCGCCCTTAAGCCTTGTTCTGGTGGGGCAACCGGAACTGCGGCGGATCTTGCAGCTGCAGGTTTATGAAGCCATTGCCCAACGCATAAACGTCAGGTTTCATCTGCCAGCCTTTGAGCTAGCCGAATCCATTGACTACATCCGGCACCACTTAAGGGTGGCCGGTGTGCAGGCCAGTCTTTTTACCGAAGAGGCGATGAGCTTAATACACGAGTTTACCGGTGGCTTAGCCCGCAAGATTAACAATGTATGCACTGCCTGCCTGCTCAGTGCCTTCTTGCAGCGCAAGAACCTGGTGGATGATCATATGGTCAAGCTGGTGATCGAAAATGAATTTGCTGCCTGACTGGAGCCCAGGCCATTACTTTAACTCCAGCGCCTTGGGGAACCTGCTGCCTTTCGCTGTTAGAATGGCCGGGGAACTGAAGTATAGCAAGCGAGAGAGGGTAGAAGCCATCTTCAGGGGCACGCACAATCCCCCTATCTCTCTGCCACAAACCTGAGAGCCTGGTTTGCCAGAGTGTTCCAGGAAAAACTTCACGGGAGTAAAGATGGGTATTCTAGCTATAAATAAAGATAGATTGCTAGCCGTATACAGAAGGTTTTTGAGCTTGGGCCGGGGAACGCTCCTCCGGCCCAAGTTCCCTTTAATATTACCTGCATTTATATTACCTATTGGTCAATGATTGTTGTCAGTTGGCGGTCAAATAGTGTGGGTAGCAACAATAAGGCAGGCCGTGCACCCGGGCAAAGTAGTAGAGGTAATATTCTGAGGCCAGCTTGCTCACCCCATAGGGCGATAGCGGCCCTTTATTAGGGTGTTGCTCCTTCACCGGAAGCTCATTCGGTTCGCCGTACACCACCCCGCCCGAAGAAGCCAAAATAAACCCCTTTACCCCGTAACGCAGGCAGTTGGATAGGAGGTTTAACAGCCCTTGGATGTTTACCCGAGCATCCTCTCCTGGGTTAGCAACGGAACGGCGCACATCGATTTGAGCTGCGTGGTGGTTCACCAGCTCTATCCTTTCTTCCTGGAAAGTCCTTTCCAATTCCGGCGAACAAATATCCATCCGGTAAAACCGGCAGGCAGGGTTGAGGTTTTCTTCCTTACCGCTGCTCAAGTCGTCGACTACTACTACCTTGTGCCCTTCTTCGAGGAAAGCATCCACCACATGGGAGCCGATAAACCCGGCCCCGCCAGTAACCAGTATGCGCAAAGTATAGCCTCCTCCAAGCAAAAAGTTAGTACATATTGTGCTCACATTTTTAGCTCAATTAATTAGCTGACGTCACAAGATAGCGCATTTAGCAAAGGTAAGAGCCCGAGATTTTAGTCCCGAGCCCTCCTCACTCGTTTTAATTCTCCAGGCTTCAGTTCTAAAACTTTGAGAACCGGACCGCGCATGTGGATGTGGAGCTTCTTCAATGCTCCATGCCCAGGAATTTCCTTAGGTCGCTTTCACTGGTCACCTCAAATATCTTCTCCGCCAACTCATCAAGCTCCTTCAAGGAAAGAGCCTTTATCCTCTCCTCTACCTCTGGAGAAAGAAAACCTAAACGCTTCTTTAGCTGCCTTATTACTAAATCTTGTGCCTTTTCCCTCCGGCCTTCCTCCAGACCCTGCTGTAACCCTTGTTGTAACCCTTGCTGTAATCCTTGTTGTAACCCTTCTTGTAACCCCTTTTGCCACCCTTCTTGCCACCCCTTTGTATGCCACGAAGTCCTAAGTTCCATTACCTTCTTAACCTCCTCCGCACTTAATTCTCTATGTAGCATCTCCTCTACTTCCTTCTCCTCTTCCGGGCTTAAACCTAAATAGGTCTCAAATATCGCTGTTATAAGCCCTAGCTTAGCCGGGTCTAGCTCCATCCTCGTTATCATTCTCAAAAATTCTATCTTTAGCTGCCGCCTCTCCTTAGGGCTGTAGTCCATTTTACTAAGGAGCGCTGCCGCAACTGGATTGTTGCTCTTTATGTACTTCCTCCAGGGCATCTTCTTAAGCTGCACCTTGTAAAAGTTAAACTCCAGCACCTTAAAGAAGGGGAAAGCTACTTCGTGCTTATCCGGCTCTTCTACTTTGCTGTCGTAAGAGAATACAGCTATAGGCAATACCTTCTTGTTATGCTTCTCATAAAGCCTGCTAAAGTATATGAACATGCGCCGGGCAAAGTCTGCCTCTCTATAAGCTTGGGGCTCTACGTGGATAAGGACGTAGCCTTCTTCTTCCTTTATTTTAACACTGGCCAGTATATCTACGTAGTGTTTTTCTCCGGCTGTAATATCGGTGATGATCTCTTGGGATAAGAAGGTGAGTTCGGAGTAATCGATTAGGGCGTTGGCTTCAGGGAAGAAGAGTTCCATGAATTCTTTGAAGAAGTTGGTGATGAGTTCTTTAAATATGGCGTCGTGGTCTACAGGCATGTCCGGTTTCTCCTGTTTTTTCTTGAGTTTACTCTATTTTACTTTATGTGCAAAGCTAGGGCAATAGGTAAGACCGCTTAGCTTGTTATCTAAGACGTTTTAGACCCTCGTTAATTATCTCCAGATCAAAAGCTTCGGGGTCAAAGCTGCCGCCCAGCCATTGCAGCGTCTCTTCATATTCCTCATGCTCAGGATCCCGGAGGATCCTCAGCAGTTCATAATATCCCCCAACACCACCGCAGTCTTCGGGAGGCGAGGCACGCCGGCCGTCCAGGCAAATAGGGTATTTCATGCCTTCTACAGGTGGGAGGATTTTTTCTACTACAATTTCGTGTTGCCAGTTGTCTCCGAAATCATACACGTACAGAAATTTAAATCCTTCCGAGGGAACTACCTGGTTCAACTTGACCGACCTAGCGCTCTTTACCCGGTGTAACTCCTCGAAATCAGGGTCAGGGATGCCGTAGTAAGTATCACCGATTCTAAACTCGTAGAGGTGGTAGTCCCCCCAGTCCATAACTACCTGGATGATCTTGTGCAACTTATATAAAGTGACGTTACCGGGGACTTGTACCCTGCGCCAAATGGGCGGTTTAATACCCTTTAGGGTGATCTTCAATTGATATATGGATGTGGGAGCCGACCGTGAAGGCATATATAATTCTACCTCCTTTACTCGCCTTATCCTTAAGCATAATAACGCTTAAGGTCTTTCGGGCCGCGGCCCTACGAAGCTCATTTCCCCTTTAAGCACGTTCCAGAGCTGGGGAAGCTCTGACCTTCCCCCGATTTGTAGGACACAGAGTTAAGAGTGTATAATCAAAGCAAGGAGGCGTTGTGTCCATGGGGAGTCGAGACGAAAATATGACGAAGAATTCAAGCGAAATGCCGTCGAGCTATGCCGTACCAGCGGCAAAACCGCTAGCCAGATTGCCCGGGACCTGGGTATCAACAGCAAGATGCTCAACAGGTGGCGAAGAGAGCAAGAAAAGTATGGAGAACGAGCTTTTCCCGGGTTAGGGAAACAGATGCGCGGCACCGATTTGGAAGAAGAAAACCGCCGCCTGAAGAAAGAGCTGGCTATCGCCCAGGAGGAACGGGATATCTTAAAAAAAGCTGTGGCCATCTTCTCCAAAACACCGACATGAAATATCGGTTTATCCGGGAGCACACGGGAACTTTCCGTGTCGAGACGATGTGCCGTGTCTTAAAGGTGTCCCGGGCAGGATATTACCGCTGGTTAAAAAAGCCTGTAAGCCAGCGTAAGATCCAGGATGAAATTATCAAGGAACAGATAGAGAGTATCTACAACAAGAGCCGCAAAACCTATGGCAGCCCCCGCATACAAAAGCAGCTGGGTAGAGCTGGTATCCACTGCGGCAAAAAGAGGGTCGAGCGGTTAATGCGTGAAGCGGGGATCCAGGCCATCCAAAAACGTAAATTCAAGGTGACCACCGACTTAAGGCATGATCTACCGGTTGCCGAAAACATCTTAAACAGGGAGTTTACCGCCAGCAGTCCCAATAAGAGATGGGTAACTGATATAACGTATATCCCTACCGATGAAGGCTGGCTGTACCTGGCGGCGGTGATGGACCTCTATTCTAAAAGGATTGCCGGTTATTCAATGCAGAAATATCTGACCCGGGAACTGGTGATTGAGGCCTTCAAGATGGTCGTCACCAACCGCCGACCTGGCCAGGGATTGCTCATCCACTCCGACCGCGGCAGCCAGTACGCAAGCTATGATTACCAGCGACTTCTGCAGCAATATGGCTTTATCTGCTGCTCCATGAGCCGTAAGGGAGATTGCTGGGACAACTCCCCTATGGAAAGTTTCTTCAAAACATTGAAGACGGAACTCGTATATCATCGGCACTTTAAAACACGGGTAGAAGCCAAGCTGGAAATCTTTGAGTATATCGAGGTTTTTTACAACCGGTTCAGGTTACATTCAGCCCTCGGGTATGAGACGCCGGAAGAATTCGAGAAAAACTATGAAAACCTGATAAAAGTGGCTTAAGTTGGTGTCCTATTTACCGGGGGAAGTCCACTCATCTATCCGAAGGGTAAGGAGGCCTTCTTTAGCCAGGGACCAGATCCACACGAACCGCTCTTCCGCATTAGACGGCCCAGAAAAGAGTGAGCGCTTACTCCGGTGGGAAGAAAGTAGACTGGACTTTTTTACAAAATGTAGTATCATGTATTTGAGGGGTACGTCCCCATTAGCTAAAGGTAGAGGTCCCCGTAGCGGAGAAGGGTTGACGTCAAGGGTGCTACCGGAAGTCAGGGAATGGCTGGACCAGGCCGAATACGACTTTTCCACAGCCAAGGCTATGTTCCGCTCCAGGAAATACCTTTACATGGTCTACATGTGCCAGCTAGCCTTGGAAAAACTCCTTAAGGCCGTCGTCATTTTACAGACGGGCGAAGCCCCTCCCAAGACGCATAAACTACTGCTCCTGGTAAAGCTGGGGCAGGTCGAACTGCCGGACGAACACCTTGAATTCCTGGGGACATTGGACGCCATCGGGTCGGGTGCCCGCTACCCCAAAGACCTTGCCGCCGCACGGAAGACCTACTCTCGCAAAGTCGCTCAGGAGTACCTTGTAAGGACAAAGGAGATATTAGAATGGGTGAAGAAAGAGCTGATATCAAAGCAATTGTAGAGCAGTTTGCTGAAGCCCTTAAAAATCAGGGTATCCAGGTGGACAAGATCATCCTCTTTGGCTCCAGGGCAAGGGGCGACGCCAGGGAGGATAGCGATATCGATCTGCTGGTAGTGTCCCACGACTTCGCCCGGATGCCCCTGCACCGCCGCTATGAAGTGTTGGGCAAGGCCCTAGCCAAGGTGATGCAGCCCATCGAGCCTCTGCCCTGCACCCCCGAAGAAGTACAGGTGGAAAAACTGAGCAGGGCTAGCTTCCTTTACGACGTCCTAGTCCGGCAAAAGACTATAGAATACCAACTTTAAGGGTCTCAATAACACCTATTCAAATTTAGAACAGCGCAAAGGCCTTCGTGGATCGCTTCCCTTTTTGACATTGTTTTACGCCTGCTTTTTACCCTGGGGGCACCAGGATTGCTATAATCCCCCGTAAGCTTTCTTCAATTTCAACCACTCCCTCGGAACCAAAGCGGGGATGGATACTTCCATATATATTCGACTGGGAAGGCATTTAAAACCCCACCTTAGCTTAACTTACATCCCCACTCTCGTATCGTCTTCTTATTCTAAAAGCCCGTCTAGGGAATAATTTCCCCCGTACTTATTCCATACCTCACCCAATACCACAAAAGCTTAAAATATTCTATCCCCACCACCTCTATCCCTCTATCCTGGCGCCACCATTCCTCCGGCACGAGCCAGGGATTTTCTGCCCCGTAGAAGCTCAAGCGGATATTGCTCCCAGCAAAAACCTTCTCGAAGATGAACCTTGTACGCCGGAGGTGATAAGGCGAGGTAACCACAATAGCCGAGCGCCAGCCTTTTTGTTTCAATATCTCTAGGGTGTAGACGGCATTCTCATAGGTGCTGCTAGCCCGCCTTTCCAGGACAATATCCTGCGGCGGCACGCCTAGGGACTCGGCCTGCCAGGCCATGATGTCCGCCGCAGCCACATTCCACTCCACCGGCCCGCCGGTCATAAGCAGTCTCGGAGCGAATCCTTGCTTGTAAAGCTTTACTGCGGTCTCTACCCTCTCGCCCTGCTCGCCTGAGAGCACTATGATCACATCCGCTGGCTGCAAAGCATTATCTTCTACCACCAGCCACCGGGCTACTGAACAAAGCCCATCCTGCCACGAACCCACCATAGTAGCTACCATTGCAATCAAAGCAAGGAGCGCTACGTATCTACCCTTCACCCCTTCTTACCTCACTCGGTCGCAAATCCTACTTCCGAAGATGGGTTTTGCCTCCTTTGGGCTTCTGCTCGTCTCTACGTTTACCCCTACTTTCGTACCCTGCGAATTGTGTGATGGCAATTGACCCCGACAGGTATGGAGAAGGCGTTGGGATTCCCGGGAGGCGGCCAATATCTCGCCCGGTGGCCGTCATATATGATCCGTACTTCGTAGATCTTGCCCTCATGTTGTAAACATTCAGCGCGTGGCTCCCAAGCAGGCGCAGCCCGGTATACCTGACAGAACTTTTCGCCTTCCTCCATCAGGCGGCGGGCCAAGCCCCGCACATACCAGGTGTTAAACTCATTAAAGGCCAGCTCTTTGGCAGCATTGACAGGGTCAATTCTCCTGTTTATTGGCTTCCCCCTCCGGTAAATTGTTTCACAATCCTTCCAATACCCAGGTAGAGCAAGAGCAGCAGCTAGAGTTTCTTCGTTTCCCTCACGCAGAGCCCTTTCCATCTCCCGAGGAAACACCTCCAACCCCAGGGGGCTGAGTCGGGTGCTGCGGTAGGGGTTACCGCTACTCTCCTCCTTAAAGAACTCGTACGTTCTCGGAAACTCCCAAACGTTGGTACTCAAGCCCTTCAGGAAGGGCTTT
>JBNATU010000023.1:0-46972 GCA_049701195.1 Neomoorellaceae bacterium | reverse complement strand
GGTGAGAATATTGCCGTCATCGATTTCTCTATCGATCTTGGTGCATATAGCATTAATCTCCTGCAAGCTCAACCCTACAAAACCCATCTCTATACAGGGATCGGGTTTATTATCCCCGTCAAAATCCATGGCTCCTGTAGATCCGGTGCCTTCCCACTGGTAGCCTTCCTCGCTGGCCCCGGCGCTGGATTTCCAGAAAGGATTCAGCGGCCAGTTCTCCAGATAAGGCCCGTTCCACCCCGGTACATTGGCGGCATTGGTTAGAAAGTCCCACCCTCGCCGGCGACCGGGTGTATTATTATGCACATATATATCGTCGTCCGGAGGAAACCGGCCGGTATCCGCATAGTAGGCCAGCGCAGCCGCCCGGATACTGCGCAAATCCTGCTCCACCTTGGCGACTTTGGCCTTGTCTACGGCTTTAAACGCGCTGGGGGCCACAATCCCCGCCAGCACGCCTATTATGGCAATAACCACCAACAGCTCCACCAAGGTGAAGCCGCGCTGGTCACGAAGCCAGCAAACTGTTTTCACCTGCACCAGTATACATCCCTTCCAGAGATAAAAAGGATTTGGTTAACCGCCCTCGCTACAGGGAGGAAACCCAAGATAAGTGAGGGTTCGATAACTTCTTGTTAGTTGGTGCAGCGCTATAGCTCATTAATCCTTGGAAATCAATATGCAAACGGCTCCGTCACTATTAACCTTGACGATATCCAAGCCCAAGTCGGTTTGGAGTTGTTTTGTGGCTCCGGTAGGATTACTACTAGATGCTCCCGGTACTTGTGTAAGCTCTAGCCATCGGGCAGGCTTGTTGTCCCACAGTGGAGAAGAATCGGTTTTCTTATAAGTATACTTTCCGCCCCACGGGTTCTTGCTCGGCCAGCGTTCCAGATAGGGGCCATTCCACGGGAGGCTACCGAGATTTTCCCACTCGCTCTTGTCAACCAAACCTGGATCCTCGCCTTCAGTATCAGATGAAGGCGGCCATACACCGGTATCGGTATAAGCATTCAGCGCGGCGGCTTTAATGGCCTTATAGTCGGCTTCGGCGGCGGCTACCTTGCCTTTTTCAATGGCGTTAAAGGCGTTGGGGGCTATGATGGCTGCCAGTATACCGATAATCGCTATTACCACCAGCAATTCCACCAGGGTAAAGCCGCCTTCCCTGCAGGACCTCTTTCTCGCTTGGGTATAGACCATATAATTCATTCCCTCCTTCAAATAATTAGATGCTTTGGTCAACGGTCAATACTGGGCTTCAAAAACCAGGTTCCAAATTTAAATTAAGCAATGCGGTTAATTTAAAGGCTAGTACTTCAAAAGCCAGCGATTCTTAAAGACAGTAATCCATCTCCAGCAAATGGCGGGGTTTTCTTACCTTTTTAACGGCAAAGTCAAAAATTTTTCCCTTCCCCTCTTAGGGCCGCTCATGTCCCCCAGTTCAAGCAGCCGGGGGTACCTGCCAGGCGGCCTGGTAGGCGGCCGAATGCGGTTTCTCACCCGATTCAAGTGGCCAGAGTGCCCACCAGCTGAAACAGGGGAAGTAGCACGGACAAAACAATCAACCCCACCACCGTGCCCAGGCCCACGATCAAGAAAGGCTCGACCAGGGAAGACAGCCGGCCGGCCATCTCAGCCACCTCCCGGTCATAGAAAGCTGCCAGCCGGGCCAGCAAAGCATCTAAAGTTCCTGTTTCCTCGCCCACGCTGACCATCTCCACCACCATGGGCGGAAATACCCCGCTCTCCGCCAAAGGGGCGGCTATGCTTTTCCCGTCTCTCACTTGCTCCTGGGCCCGAGCTAAAGCCTCGGCTACTATACGATTCCCTACAGTCCGCTCCACCACCTCCAATGCTTGCAAAATGGGGACACCACTGTAAAGCAAAGTTCCCAGGGTACGGCTGAACTGGGATAATACAGCCTGGTGTTTCAGCCGGCCGAATACCGGCAAGCGCAAAACCATCCTGTCCAGGCTGTAACGCATCCTCTCTCCTTGGACCCACCGCCGCAAAAGATAACCCAAAAGTACAGGTACCGCCACAAACATAAACCACCGGTGTCTCAGCAATGCGCTCAATCCCAACACGGCTCGTGTAGGCCAGGGTAAAGGTACGCCTAGGTTGCCGATGATCTGGCTAAACATGGGCAGAACAAAAGCTATCATAAAACCCACGGAAGCCAAGGAAACGGACAATACGATAAAGGGGTAAGTCATAGCCGATTTGATCTTTTCCTGGATTTCGTACTCCCGCTCGAAATGATCCGCCAACTTAAGCAGGGTCTCATCCAGCGCTCCGCTCAACTCTCCCGCCTCCACCGAGTAGGTCATTATCGGCGGAAACACTTTGGGAAATTGGCTCAGGGCATTATGTAACGTCTCGCCTTGCTGTAAATCCTCCACTACCCGGTCTATGCTCGTCTTTAAGCGGGGATTGTCGGCCTGCCGGCTTAAGGTCCTCAAAGCGCTGAGAATGGGCAACCCGGCGGATAACATAGTACCTAGCTGGCGACAGAAGAGAGCCAGCTCCCTGCGGCTTACCGGCCTGGAAAGCCACGATCTGATATCCTCGCGTCTTAGAGTTACCGGTAAGCCGGCTCCCGCCCTGATCGGCCGCAGCTCGGTGATAAAAAGGCCCTGGTTTCTCAACTGCCGGCCGGCCAGTTGCTCGCTCTCCGCCTCAATAAAGCCCTTAACCGGTTTCCCCTGGGCATCCCGCGCTCGATAACTAAACCTCATAATACAAAAGCCAGGCTCTCCCAGGACCTTTCTTCTCCCGGCAGCCCGGCTACCTTAGGCTCCTCTCACCCGTAGGCCCGCAGCTTTGCGCCCCCGGCTTTCGCCGGGTTTGCCCTTATATACGGGTTATGGAAATGTATATTTCGCCAAATCCCACCAAAATCCTGCCGGCTTTATATATATTCCGCAGAAATTATTCCCCGGCTTTCCAACTGCTTTAAGGCCATCTCCATGGTCTGCATACCGTAGCGGCCTCCGGTCTGCATCAAAGAAACTATCTGGTGGGTCTTGCCCTCACGAATGAGGTTTTTTACCGCAGGCGTGGCTATCAGTATTTCCACCGCCGCCACCCTGCCCGGACGGTCTACCCGGGGCAGAAGCCTTTGGGTGATAACGCCCACCAGAGTGTCCGCCAACTGGATACGTATTTGCGGCTGCTGGTGGGGGGGAAAGACGTCTATAATCCGGTCTATGCTCTGGACGGCGCTGCCGGTATGCAGAGTGGCCAGCACCAGGTGCCCGGTTTCGGCCGCCGTAATGGCCGTAGCCACCGTTTCCAGATCCCGCATCTCGCCCACCAGGATAACATCCGGGTCCTGCCTCAAAGCGGCCCGCAGGGCGCTGGCGAAGGAAGGAGAGTCGGTCCCTATTTCCCGCTGGTTCACGATGCTCTTTTTGTGGTGATGGAGGTATTCTATGGGGTCCTCCAGGGTTATGATATGGCAGCTACGGTGCTCGTTGATGCGGTCGATCATGGCCGCCAGGGTAGTGCTCTTGCCGCTCCCCGTAGGTCCGGTGACCAAAATCAAGCCGTGCGGCTGATCGGCCAGCTCCCCTACTACCGACGGCAACCCGAGTTCTTCCAGGCTGCGAACATTATAGCCCACCAGCCGGATGGCCGCTCCGGCGCTGCCCCGCTGGTAGAAGACATTCACCCGGAAGCGGCCTAAGCCGGGGACGGAATAGGCCAGGTCCAGCTCTTTCCGCCGCACAAATTCCTCCCAGCGAGAACCTAAAATTTGTTGCACCAACAGCTCGGCAGAAGAAGCGTTTAAGGGCGGCCATTGAACCTGGACCTCCAGCCTCCCGTGCCGTCGGAAAACCGGAGACAGCCCCACGGTCAGGTGTACGTCCGAGGCCCCCACTTTGACCGCTTCGGCCAGAATATCGTTTATATGTATATGCATGCCTCCTCAAAAACCTCCCAGGGCCACACGTATTACTTCTTCCACGGTAGTAATTCCCCGGCCCGCCTTCTCCATGCCGTCCTCCCTCAAGGTTACCATTCCTGCGGCCACAGCGGCCTTTTTAATCTCCTGCGAAGGAGCCTTAGCCGCTACCAGAGACCGGATCTCCTCCGTCATTACCAACACTTCTTGAATGGCGGTTCTGCCCTGGTAGCCGGTGTAATTACATTCCGGACACCCTCTCCCCCGGTAAAAGACGGCCCCCGGTCTCTCCTGTGCCAAGGCGTAAGCCGGGTCTCCGGGGCTCGGTTGATAGGTCTCCCGGCAATTACGGCAGATCAGCCGCACCAGGCGCTGGGCCACCACGCCGATAAGGGAAGAATTCACCAGGAAGGGCTCCACGCCCATATCCAGCAGGCGGGTCACGGCTCCTGCTGCATCGTTAGTATGCAGAGTACTGAAGACCAGGTGCCCGGTAGTGGCGGCCCTTACCGCTATATCGGCGGTTTCCTGGTCCCGGATCTCCCCCACCATGATAATATCGGGGTCCTGGCGCAGGATAGCGCGCAGGCCGGAAGCGAAGTCCAACCCGGCTTTGGGGTTGACCCTCACCTGGTTTATGCCCGGCAGTAGATACTCTACCGGGTCCTCTATGGTAATTATATTCTTTTCCGGGGAACTCAAGGCGTTTAAAGTGGCATAAAGAGTAGTCGTCTTACCGCTGCCGGTAGGCCCGGTTATTAAGATCATCCCGTAAGCGCTGCGAATCAGGCTCTCGTAAATCTGCTGAGTAGAAGGGGAAAAACCCAATCCGTCTAAAGGCAGGAGCATGGTGCCTTTGTCCAAAATGCGCAAAACCACTTTTTCGCCATAGACGGTAGGCATGGTGGAAACGCGCAAATCGATACTGCGTTTCTCCACGGTTACTTGAAAGCGGCCGTCCTGCGGCAGCCTCTTTTCCGCTATATCCATACCGCCCATTATTTTGATCCTGGAAACCAGGGTGTTCAAGATACCGGAGGGAAGATGCAGCACCTCGCGCAAGAGGCCGTCCACCCGGAACCGCACCCTTATATCCCTCTCCTGAGGCTCGATATGGATGTCGCTGGCCCGGGACTGTACGGCCTGCAAGATAATGCGGTTGACCAGGCGCACTGCCGGAGCGTTGTCCACCCCCGCTCCGGTAACTCCGTCCAGCTCAAAGGCCTCACGCGGCGGCGCAACCCCTGCCGCAGCCGCTATTTCCTCCACTTCGGCTAAGGCCTGAGGTGTGCCTGCTCCCTGCCGGAAACGGGCCAGGGCCTCCTCGATCTCCCTTTCTGAGGCTATGGCCGGCATAATTTCTAACCCCGTAGCCAGCCGCAGATCGTCCAGAGCGGTAAGGTTTAAAGGGTCCGCCAGGGCCACCAAAAGCCTGTTCCCGTCCCGGCGCACCGGTATGGCCAGGTGACGCCGCGCCAGGGCTTCGGGAACCAGTTTGACCACTTCCGGGTCCAAATTGTAGTCCTGCAACACCACCTTGGGTATGCCCAGCTGAAATTCCAGAACTTCCAGAATATCTTTCTCGGTAACATAACCCATACGGATGAGCACCTTACCCAGGCGCTCTCCGGTGCGCTTTTGCTCTCTCAAAGCCTGTTCCAGCTGTTCGGGTGTGAGCATACCCGCCTGCACCAGCAGGTCCCCCAAGCGCCGCTTACCCTCCAATCCCGCCACCCCTCTCCCAGCCGCCAGATAGAATATAGAGATATAGAGCATTAAGGGAGACATGCACCATAGTGCGTTAAGTATCCCTTATATCAACCGCTAAACAAGGGTGATAAAGATAGCCTATAAAGTCATGAGATACCGGCAGCCTCCAGCACTTCTCCCGCCTCGACCTCCAGAACTTTCACCCTCCCTATCTCCACCGGCAACACCATGCGCAGCCGGCCGTCACGAACCTTCTTATCCCGCACCAGAGCCGACAGAAAGGCCGTCCGCTCCACATAGGGCATCTCCGTGGGCAGAGAAGCGCGCCGGAGCAATTTTTCCAACCTCCTCAGTCCCTCAGGGCTGAATAAGCCGCGGTTAACCGCTATTCTGGCCGCCACCACCATACCCATAGCCACTGCTTCTCCATGGCGATAAACCGCAAAATCGGTAACCGCCTCTAGAGCATGGCCCACGGTATGGCCAAAATTCAGAACGGCCCTCAAACCCTTTTCTTCCTCGTCCTGAGCCACCACCTCTGCTTTGAGGCGACAGGAATGCAACACTATTCTTTCCAGCACCGGCTCCTCGCCCGATAAAGCCCGCTCCAAATGTCCCTCCAGGTAGGCGAAAAACCCCGCATCACAGATAACGCCGTACTTGATCACCTCGGCCAGACCGGACCTCCACTCCCTATCCGGCAAAGTTTTCAGAGTGCCCAGGTCGGCTATTACCAGCCGCGGCTGGTAGAACGCTCCGATAAGGTTCTTACCGCGGGGGTGGTTAACGGCCACCTTGCCGCCCACACTGGAATCCACTTGGGCCAGCAAAGTAGTGGGCAACTGGATAAAGGGCACTCCCCGCAAAAGGGTGGCGGCTACAAAACCGGCCAGATCTCCCACCACGCCTCCTCCGAGGGCCAGAATGGGGCAGCGCCGTTCCCAACCCACGCTTAAAGCCAGATCATAGAGTTCCGCAGCGACGCTTAAAGATTTGGCCTCTTCCCCGTCGGGCACCTCTTTAAAAAGCGGAACGAAACCCGCCTTCTCCAGGCTCTCCTTAACTTTCGAGCCGTACAGAGAGGCCACCACCGGGTTGGTCACTACCAAACAACGCCGTCCCAGGTCCGGCGAACTCAACAGCTCGCCGGTTCTCTCCAACAGGCCGCTACCCCCATAAATGTAGTAGCTTCTCTCTCCCAGTTCTACCCGCAGCCGGCCAGCCACTCCCGCAGTCCCTCCAATATCTCGGCTACTATTTCCTCCGCCCTTTTCCCGGCCGTTTCCATTTTAAGGTCGGCAAAGCCATAATAGGGCTCTCGCTTTTTTAATAGAGCGACAACTTCTTCCCGCAAGCGTCCCCGCACCAAAGGACGGTCCTCGGACCCCGCCACCCTGCGCCAGGCAGTCTCCTCGTCCACTCTAAGCCATATCACTTTATTCCCTTCCCGAAGCCGCTCCACATTTTCCGGCGCCAGCACCGCTCCGCCTCCGGTGGCGATCACCGCCCGGCGGCGCGCCGTTATCCGGGCGATAACCTCTTTTTCCAACTGCCGAAAGTAGTCCTCTCCTTGGCGGGCGAAAAGCTCGGCTATGGAACAACCGGTCTCCTTCTCCACTTCCGTATCCGTATCGTAAAAGTCCCATCCCAGCTTGCCGGCCAGCAGGCGCCCTATCGTAGTCTTACCGCTGGCCATAAAGCCGATCAATACAATATTGCCGGGCAAAATTAGCAGCCCTCCCCACCGGCATATCCTTAAGTTTAGGGCCTAGCCTGCTTGGCTTTCGCTCGCTAACTTTGCTCGCTTTTAAATCCGAGCAGGCCACTACAGCAAAAACCGGAAGATATCTCCGCCCTCCTAAACCTGCCGCACGTATTGCCGCACATATTCCCAGTATTGCTTTAGGCGCGTGCGTATTTCCTCCAAGTGGTCCCCACCGAACTTCTCCAGAAAGGCCCCGGCCATCACCCAGGCTACCATGGCCTCTCCCACCACGGCTGCCGCCGGCACGGCACACACATCGGACCTCTCCACCGCAGCCTCTACCTCTTCTTTGGTATGCCAGTCCACGCTGCGCAGGGGCCGGCGCAAGGTGGGAATAGGTTTCATGGCCGCCCGGACTATCAAAGTCTCGCCGTTAGTGATGCCGCCTTCCAGCCCCCCGGCACGGTTGGTGTAATGGAAAAAACCCCGCTCCCGGCTGTAGCCGATCTCGTCGTGAGCCTGGGAACCGGGCTTGGCGGCCAGGCCGAAGCCCTCGCCTATTTCCACTCCCTTGATGGCCGGAATGCTCATAAGGGCCTGAGCCAGCAGGCCGTCCAGACGGCGGTCCCAGTGGACGTGGCTACCCAAACCCGGCGGTAGGCCCCGCACCATAATCTCAAAAATCCCGCCCAGGGTATCTCCCCTCTCTCCGGCCTCTCGGATGGCCGCCACCATAGCCTTCTCCGCCTCGGCGTCGGCACAGTATACCGGCGAACTGTCGGCCTTACGGGCCTCCTCGAAAGATATAACGCGCTCTACCTCTACCGGCCCGATCCGGACCACGTGGGTAGCCATCTCCACCCCCAGCGCTTCCAGCAAAGCCGCAGCTACGGCGCCGGCAGCCACCCGGGCCGCCGTCTCCCGGGCGCTGGCCCTCTCCAGTACGTTGCGCAAATCCTCCTGGCCGTACTTAAGCCCCCCCGCCAGGTCGGCATGTCCGGGCCGCGGCCGCGTAACCGCCCTCTCCCCGATGGCCTCCGTGCCCGGAGCCATAATTTCTTTCCAGTTCTCCCAATCCCGGTTGTAGATAAGCAGCGCAATGGGGCTGCCCAGGGTCATACCCCCCCGCACGCCGGCCAGTATCTCCACGCGGTCCTTTTCAATAGCCATGCGTCCGCCCCGGCCAAAGCCGCCCTGGCGCCTGGCCAGCCGCACATTGATGCCTTCTGGCCGCAAAGGAACATTGGCCGGCATCCCTTCAACAATAGTAACCAGACCGCGACCGTGCGACTCCCCGGCGGTCAGAAAACGCCACATGCCACTTCACCTCATAAGAAACCTGCTTAGAGTCTCGCGCATTACCTCCAGAGGTGCCTCCCGGCCGGTCCACAAAGTAAAAGCTTCCGCCCCCTGGTAAAGAAGCATACTTAATCCCGAAACCGTGCGACAACCCCGGCGCCGCGCTGCCGCCAACAACCTGGTCTCGAGCGGGTTATACACCAGATCGTAAACCAGGTGATGGGGCTGGAGCAGCTCGGGATCTAAGGGTACCCCCTCCTGGTGAGGGCTCATGCCTATGCTGGTAGTGTTGATTATCAGGTCTACCCCCGGCATAACTTCGGCCAGAGCCCGGTCTTCCCAAGGCAATACCTCTATCGGCGTGGCCGAAAAAGCTCCCACCGCCCGGGCCAGTTCGTGCGCCCTTTCCGGAGTACGGTTGGCCAACAGGAGGGTCGCACAGCCTGATTGCACCAGGGTAAAAACCACCGCCCTGGCTGCTCCCCCGGCGCCCAGCACCAGCGCTCGCTTTCCCGCCGGGTCTACCCCCGCTTCCTCCAGAGAACGGCGAAAACCGCTGCCGTCGGTATTGTATCCCGCCAGTTTGCCTTCGCGTACCACAATGGTATTCACGGCACCGATAAGACGGGCCAAGGGGTCTATCTCGTCCAGCCAAGCCATTACGGTTTCTTTGTGGGGGATGGTGACGTTGGCTCCGGCAAAGCCCAAAGCCCTTAAACCGGCAACCGCTGCCGGCAGGGCAGAGGGTTCGACCGCAAAGGCCAGATAAACCCAATCCAACCCCAAGGCGTGAAAGGCGGCATTATGTAAGAGCGGAGAAAAAGAATGAGAAACCGGGTAGCCTAACAGACCTACCGCTCTTGTCTTGGCGGAAACCACCACTCTCTCTCCTTTTAACGGATTAACGAGTTAACCGATTAACGCGGGTCGCCCAAAGCCAACCAGCGCAAAACCACCCATTCTGCCAGGCGCACCAATCTGGTGCCGATAAATTCTTTTTTGTCCAAGGGAACTACCAGGACGGTATATAAGCCCAGGCGTTTGCCCCCGAAAACGTCTGTAAAAATCTGGTCGCCGATTACCGCCGTTTCCTCCGGTCTGGTACCCAAGATCTCCATCGCCCGCCGGAAGGCCCGGGCCCGGGGTTTACCGGCTTTGTATACGGCCGGAACGTTTAAGCGGTCGGCAATCGATTTTACCCGTTTTTGCCGGTTATTGGAAAGGAGGCAGGCCTTCAAATGATGCTCCTTCAACTCTGCAAACCACGCCTCCACTTCTCGGTCCAAAGCCGACCTGCCCCACTGGGTAACCGTATTATCCAGATCGATGATCAATCCTCGAATACCTCGCTGACATAGCTCCTGTAAAGGAACATAGAGCAAGGACCGCACATAAAGGTCGGGGCGAAGGTACTTCA
This sequence comes from Neomoorellaceae bacterium, assembly GCA_049701195.1. Classification (GTDB taxonomy): domain Bacteria; phylum Bacillota; class DSM-521; order Neomoorellales; family Neomoorellaceae; genus JBNATU01. Next base: position 36,931 of record JBNATU010000023.1, on the reverse strand, counting down.
GCATCGGTGCACCTCAGTTAGGGTTAGCTTACGGGTTATTATAACATATTCGCTCTTTCCTTAAAACCTCAAGCCGCTCCTTAGCCTTATCGTCCGCTTTTTCGCCACGTCTTAGCTATAGCCCGGCGAAGACCTGCTCCACTTCCACTCCGCTTATACTCCGCTCTCCATCCTGCTTTTTCCCCATGGAGGCGTAATTGCTTGGGGCCAGTACTGTTTATTTTGCATAAACCCCCTAATTCTCCACCTGCAATTCTTTTAATAATTTTTGAATAGCTTTCTTCTCCATGTATGCCGGGTAAGGTACAAAAAGACGCCTGCCGGGCGCCTCTGATATCCGCGTGCGTCTTGTCACCATTGCCTAAGGGCTCGCACGCAAGCCGGGGTCAAAAATGCCCTTCTATCTCCACCCTACCGTCAGCATAAATCTTTATCCTCTGGACCAGCTCCCGCACTATATTCTGCTTCTCAGAAAAATTAAGCCCGGCGATAGCCTCGGCCAGAAGCTCGGCATACCGACGCGAACTCAGGAAGGTTACCCGGGCCTGCTCCCGAGATTGCAGCACGCTTCTCCACCGATCAGCTTCTTTCTTTGCCCGCCTCAGGGCTTCCTCCTGCTCACGGCGGTAATTTTGGTACTCCTCCTCGGTCAAAGCCCCCAGGAGCAAATAAGCGCGGTCTATGCGTTTCAACGCCCGCCGGATATGTTCCAGCCTTTTTAACGCTTCTTCCCATCTCTGGCGGGCCCGATCATATGATTCTTCCTCCGGAAAGATGCAAGGATAGTAAAGGTCGGGGTTTTGCAGAAAAGAGGTAAGGGCCTCCCACACCGCGCCGTCCAACTTCTTCGTCTCCCATGAAGGCAAAAGACATCTCTTGGCCCCCTCCCGCTCTCCTCGCTTGCCGGGATACCGGCCGGGACAGGTATAATAACTGTAATTACGTCCTTCGGGTCCGCCGTGGGCCCAAACGGCCAGCCTGCGGCCGCATTCCCCGCACACTAAAAGACCTTGTAAAAGATACTGCCTCTTCGTACCCTTGCGGTTAAAGCGTTTGGCTTGGGCCAGCCTCTCCTGGGCCTGAGCAAAAACGGCCGGGGAAATTATGGCCGGAACCAGCACCGGCTTCCACTCCGGCCGCTCGTCTCTACGGTGCATCTGCCCGGCATAGACGGGATTCTTCAGTATTCTCAACACGGTGGTATATATCCAGCCCTTGCCCCGGGGACCAGGGGGATATAATTGACTTAATCTCTGAGCGATCTGCCAGGGGCTGAGGGGTTCCGTAGGATCCGTAAGCCAGCGGAACATCTGTTTAACGATTTCCGCCTCAGCCGGGTTTATGACCAAAGTATCGTTTTCCGCATCCCAATTATAACCGAAAGGTCTGGCATAACAACGGATCTTGCCGCTGGCCGCTTTCCTGGCTTTGCCCCGTTGCGTGCGTTCTTTGATCAGGGCGTGCTCGAACTGGGCAAAAGCTCCCCGCATTTGCAAAAAAAGCATACCTTGCGGTGTCCTTTCCCAGTCAAAATTGACGAATTCCAGCCTGACCCCCGCACCATCGAATTCGCGACACAGGAGCAATAAGTCCGTCAGGTCGCGCGACAGACGGTCCGGATCATAGACTACTACCAGTTGGACCTGGCGCTCGCTTACCTGCCGCCGCAAGTAGTCGAGCGCGGGACGATGCAGTTCCGTACCCGTATAAGTATCTTCGATAATCTCTATTTCCGTCGCTCCCAGATCTCGGGCTTTTTTTTCGCAAAGCTCTTTTTGAGTAGCCAGGGAAAATCCCAGGGCCTGGTCCTGGGTGCTTACCCGGGCATAGACAATAGCCTTGCGCATAGCCCGCTCTCCCCTCCCGGCAGCCGGCTTCTAATTACCCGCCTTATCTTCCTTTCCCCGGCCGTTAGGGTATGCCACCTCTACCGCATTTTTCACGATTTCTGCAATTCGCCTCAGAACTTTGCGCCGGCTAACCTCGTCACCCACCGGAAGCAGTCTGATAGTCAGGTGGGGCCTGGGTTTTCGGGACATGGGCCGTAATGGGACCCCCTCTCTTTTAAAGCAAGAAGCGGTTATAAAGTTTAGTGAAAGGCTCAAATGCTCAAATATGAAACAGTCATACTTATCCTCTAGTAAAGATATGAGGCCGGGCCTGTCCTCCCGGCTTGTCTAGATAAAATAAAAAGGAGACTGTCGGTTTTAACAGTCTCCTGTACTTTAAAAGCGCTCCTCCGTATATTTCCCCTGGGGCTAAAGGTAAGCACCTGCTATCCGGCAGTCCCGACCGCTTTTCCGGCGGACAGTTTCCTCACCTGCACCGCACACGTCTTATATTCGGGAATCTTGGCTACCGGGTCCAGTGCCGGAATGGTTAAAAGATTGGCCGCCGCCTCCCAGAAATGGAAGTTCATGAATACCACTTTCCGGGGTACCCGGTTGGTAACCCAGGCTTTTACTTTGATTCTTCCCCGGCGGGACACAATTTCTACCATCTCTCCGTCCTCAATTCCCAAGCGTCCCGCGTCCTCGGGGTTTATCTCCGCCACCGGCTCGGAGCATATTTCTTCCAGTCCTTGAACCTTCCGCGATATAACCGCGTGGTAATGGTAAAGCAATCTTCCGGTAGTAAACAAGAAGGGATACTCCTCGTCCGGTTCCTCGGCCGGCGGGAGGTAATGCACCGGCCGGAACTGGCCCAAGCCCCGGGTAAACCTTTCGGTATGGAGAATGGGGGTTCCCGGGTGATCGGGGTGCGGTACGGGCCATTGCAGGCCCTTTTCTTGCAGGCGCTCATAAGTTATGCCGGCATAACTGGGGGTCACCTGCGCGATCTCCGCCATGATTTCTTGCGGCGAAGCATAAGGCGCCGGATAGCCCAGCCTTTCCATGATTTCTTTTATTATCTTCCAGTCCGGCCGCGCCTCTCCCGGAGGGTCGACGGCTTGGTGTACCAGTTGTACCCGGCGTTCGGTGTTGGTAAAGGTGCCCTCTTTTTCGGCAAAAGAGGCGCCGGGCAGCACTACATCGGCCAGCCTGGCCGTCTCCGTAAGGAAAATATCCTGCACCACCAGGAATTCGAGGTTTTTCAAGGCTTTCTCCACATGCGAAGCATCGGGATCGGTCAGGACGGGATTTTCTCCCAGAATATACATGCCCCGGAGCTCCCCTTCTTCTGCCGCCCGCATCATCTCCATCAGAGTGAGCCCGCTGTTTGCCGGCAGGTCGGGCAGGCCCCAGGCACGGGCGAATTTCCGCCGTACCTCTTCATCGGTTACGGGCTGGTAGCCGGGCAAAACATGGGGCAGCCCTCCCATGTCGCAGGCGCCCTGCACATTGTTTTGGCCCCTCAAGGGGTTCACCCCGCTCCCTTCTTTGCCGATGTGGCCGCAGGCCATGGCCAGGTTGGCCAGGGCTATTACATTGGCCGTGCCGGTGATATGCTGGGTTATGCCCATGGCATAAAGTATGCTGGAGCGGGGGCCCGCGGCGTAAATTCTGGCCGCCCGGATAATATCCTCCGCCGGAACCCCGGTAACTTCGGCTACTTTTTCGGGCGTATATTCCTCCACCGCCAGTTTCACCTGTTCAAATCCTTCGGTCCTCCGGTCGATAAATTCTTTATCGTAAAGCTCCTCTTTTACAATGACGTGCAACAGCCCGTTCAGGAGGGCCAAATCCGTCCCCGGCTTTTGCCTCAGCCACAAATAGGCCCAGTCCACCAGCTCGATATGACGAGGATCGGCCACTATGAGCTTGGCTCCCCGCCGCACCGCCTCTTTAATCTTCAGGGCGATAACCGGATGATTCTCGGTAGTGTTGCTGCCGATGACCAAAAGGCAATCCGCTTTAGCTATATCGGAGATGGAATTGGTCATGGCTCCGCTGCCAAAGGTGGTTGCCAGACCGGCAACCGTGGAGGAGTGTCAAAGACGGGCACAATGGTCTACGTTATTGGTGCCCAACACCCCCCGAGCGAGCTTCTGCAAGAGATAGTTTTCTTCATTGGTGCATTTGGCCGAGCATAAGAAACCCAAAGCCTCCGGCCCATAAGTCTCTTTTATTTCCCTTAACCTATGGGTTACCAGGTTCAGGGCTTCCTCCCAGGTGGCCTCGCGGAAGGCGCCGCTCCCCCTTTCTCCTTCTCTTATCAAGGGTTTGGTGAGCCTCTCGGGGCTGTGGATATAGTCGAACCCGAAGCGGCCCTTGACACAGAGCCAGCCGTTGTTAACTTCGGGGTTTTCGTACCCCTTAACTTTAACTACTTTTCCATCCTTTACGTAAAGGGTAAGGTTGCATCCTACACCGCAGTAGGAGCAGATACTACGCACTTTCTTAAATTCCCATTCTCGACCCCGCCACATCCCCGCTTTCTCGGTCAAGGCGCCTACCGGACAAACCTGGAGGCAGTTACCGCAAAAGACACATTCTTCCGATTGCCTGAGGGTCAGATCCATGGCCGGCGTAACCTTGGTATTAAATCCTCGATAAGCAAAGTCTACTACTCCCTTACCTTGCACTTCCGTACACACTCGCACGCATTTACCGCATAGAATGCATTTGTTCATGTCCCGTATAATGAAAGGGTTGTCTTCCTCCAGCGGATAATGGTGCCTCTCTCCTGGAAATTCCCCCCCGCGTACACCGTACATATAGGCGTAATCTTGGAGGCGGCAATTACCATTTTGGCTACAAGTAAGACAATCCTGGGGATGATTGGCCAACAGCAATTCCAAAATAGTCTTGCGGGCTTCTATTACTGCCGGGGAGGAAGTATAGACTATCATGCCTTCGGCCACAGAAGTAACGCAGGCCGCAGGTAAGCCTTTCATACCGCTAACTTCCACTACACATAACCTGCACCCTCCCCAGGGAGAAAGCCTGGAATCATGGCATAACGTGGGAATAAAAATCCCATTTTTAACCGCTGCTTCCAGAATGGTCGTCCCGGCCGGAACCGTTACTTTCTTGTCATCTATGGTTAGAGTTATCTCGGCCACAAGTTTCCCCTCCCTTGAATCATCATGCCTTCACCACGGCGCCGAACTTGCACTTCTGCAGACAGTTTCCGCATTTTATACATAAGGCGGGGTCGATCTGGTACCCTTCCTCTTTGCTTCCGGCTATAGCTCCAACAGGACAAGACCTCGCACAAGCCCCACAACCGGTACATTTTTCCTTTATAATAGCAAACACCAGGAGTTCCGGGCACGTATGAGCGGGACAACGTTTATCCCGGATATGGGCTTCGTACTCCTGCCGGAAATACTGAAGAGTGGACAGGACCGGATTGGGGCACGTCTGACCCAAACCGCACAGGGCGGTATTCTTTATGACCTGAGCCAACCGCTCCAGGGTACTGAGGTCCTCCACTTCTCCCCGGCCTTCAGTAATGCGGGTGAGAATTTCTAACATGCGTTTCGTTCCTTCGCGGCAGGGAGTGCATTTGCCACAGGATTCGGACTGGGTGAAATTCAAGAAAAACCTGGCCACGTCGACCATACAAGTATTCTCATCCATGACCACCATGCCGCCCGAACCCATTATGGCTCCAGCCTGGGTAAGAGATTCATAATCTACCGGCAAATCCAGCTTGTCCCAGGGTAGACAACCACCTGAAGGACCGCCTATCTGAACGGCCTTGAATTCTTTATTTTCTTGAATACCTCCGGCAATATCGAAAATGATTTCCTTAAGGGTAATGCCCATGGGCACCTCTATAAGTCCGGTCCTTTGCACTTTTCCGGTCAGGCAAAAAACTTTCGTTCCTTTGCTCTTTTCCGTGCCCATAGAGGCGAACCATTGTCCGCCGTAGCGCAGGATAAACGGTACATTAGCATAAGTTTCCACATTATTTATATTAGTAGGCTTCCCCCACAAACCTCTTTGTGCCGGAAAAGGCGGACGCACCCGGGGCATGCCCCTCCGGCCCTCAATAGAAGCTAAAAGGGCTGTCTCTTCTCCGCACACAAAAGCTCCTGCTCCGGCTTTGATGTGCAAATGGAAGTCGAAGCCTGACTCGAGAATATCTTTCCCCAGCAAACCCTTTCTCTCGGCGGCTTCTATGGCGTTTCTCAGCCTTTTTAAGGCTAAAGGATATTCGGCCCGGCAATAAATATATCCCTCATCTGCCCCAATAGCGTAAGCCGCTATAGTCATCCCTTCGATAACCGAAAAGGGATCTCCTTCTAAAACACTGCGATCCATGAATGCACCCGGGTCTCCCTCATCGGCGTTACATACCACGTATTTTTTATCCCCGGGCGCATTCCGGGTAAAACTCCATTTTAAGCCGGTGGGAAACCCTGCTCCGCCACGGCCTCGCAATCCTGAAATTTTAATCTCTTCTATGACTTGCTCGGGCGTCATTTGCCCCAAAACTCTCTCCAGAGCCTCGTAGCCACCTGTGGCTACATATTCTTCGAGGCTTTCGGGATTGATCAGGCCCAGGCGGGAGGTTACTACTCGAACTTGCCGGCTATAGTAGGGCGTCTCCTCTAAAAGAGGTATACCCTCGTAAGGAGTTTGCCCTTCCGGTATTTGAGCTAAAGCCCATTCTCTGACCGGCTCACCTTGGAGCACATGGCGTTCGATAACTTCGGGAACCTTATCGGGCAGCATATCTCCGTAAAAAACTCTCGCCTTCCCCGGCAGGGCCACCTCCAGGATGGGTTCCGCATAACACATGCCTATACAACTCGTAGGCTCCACCATAGCTGCCAATCCCTTTTCCTGGATTACCTTTTCTGCAGCCGCCAGTACCGCTGCACCGCCGGCAGCTATACCGCAAGTTCCCATGCCGACGGTAATCTTGGGATTTTCGCGCTTTTGTCGGAGTTCTTGCTGTAAGTGCTGTCTCCATGCGCTCAAACTTTTCATCTTCTCACCTCTATTTGTACTTTTCCAGAATGGCAGCCACCTCGTTGGGTTTCAGCCGACCATAGGTATCTTCGTTTACCATCATAACCGGAGCCAGGCTACAAGAACCCAAACAGGCAACCGTTTCCACCGTAAAACGAAGATCCGGTGTCGTTTTATTTTTCTCCACCCCGGTAAAAGCAGATACCGCCTCCAGGATGCGGGAAGCGCCTCGGACGTGACACGCCGTACCCTGACATACCCGGATAATATTGCGGCCCCTTGGCGTCAGATGAAACTGGGCATAAAATGTGGCTACCCCGTAAACCTGACTAAAAGGTATTTTGAGCCTCCGAGCGATCTCGCGCATTACCTCTTCAGGAAGGTAACCATAGATTTCCTGAGCCTCCTGTAAAAGAGGTATCAATGCTCCTTCCGTTCCGGCATAGCGCTGAAAGGTTTTTTCCAGGGCTTCTCGAGCTTCAGGTCGAGCCTGCTCTGCGCAGCAACCAGCCATATAAAGCCAGTACACCCCTTCCCGTAGTTAGCTTAAAGCTTAAAAAAGCTCAACAATAAGTGTACCCAAACTAACACGGTGTTTCAATAACATTGCGAAGCAGAGTATAAATTTGTGCACTTCCTAACACGCTTCTCAATGCGTGAAACATAAGAACGCGAAATCCCCATCTTCCTGGCGATCTCCCTTTGGGTCCTCCGCAAGCCTTCCAACAGGCCGTAGCGCATCTCCAGCACTTTCTTTTCTCTCTTGTTAAGGTACTGCATCTTCTCCAGGACCCGCTTTCGCTCATAATGATTTTCTACTATTTCAGCAATATCCTGCTCTGTGCCTAATACATCTATAAGAGATATTTCATTCCCTTCTTTATCCACCCCTATGGGGTCATACAGGGAAACCTCTCCTTTGGTCTTTTTTAAGGCCCGCAGGTGCATCAGGATTTCATTTTCTATGCAACGGGCGGCATAAGTAGCCAGTTTGGTCCCTTTATCCCCGTCAAAGGTGTTTATAGCCTTGATCAGCCCGATGGTACCAATGGAGATCAAATCATCCATATCTTCTCCCGTACCTTCGAATTTCTTAGTGATATGGGCTACCAGGCGCAAGTTGTGTTCGATCAAAATATTTCTGGCTTCCTGGTCGCCTTTTTTACTGCGCTCCAGATAATACTGTTCTTCCTCTTCGCTCAAGGGTTGCGGGAAGGCGTTGTTGGAAAGGTAGGAAAGGAGCAGGGCCAGACCGTTGAGGAGAGATAAAGCCACCAACGTCGTAAGGGTGGGTTCCATTAAATCATACCTCCCATAGCATAAGGTCACCTACTATGTATATGGAAATACCGGACCGGTGGTGCCTGTCCTGTATACCCTGATTTACTCCGGCAGGCGCATCCTTGCCAGTATATGAAGTTCTCCTATACCTTTTGGGCAATGCCCTGAGCTGACTTGTAAGTCTGGGCCACCATCGCAAAGGTGCGCCTGTGCCCCTCTGCTCTGGTCGCCAAGGTTTGGACCATAAGCCCACGCTGTCAGAGTACCTCCCTGTGACCTCCCTGTTGGTGCAAGCATATTATACCCTATAGAAAGGGATGATGGGGGCTATGTTAGGTCCAGCCCTTATGAGACCCCTCTTCGGTCTAAAGGAAGGTTTTAGCCATGCGTTTCGGTCTGGCTCTGGGAGGTGGAGGGCTTAAGGGGGTAGCCCACCTCGGCGTCCTTAAAGTGCTGGTGGACCATGGCCTGCCTCCCGACCTGGTCGTGGGTACCAGCGCCGGCGCCATCGCCGCTGCCCTCTACGGTAGTGGCCTGCTTCCTTCTGAGCTGAGCTCACAATGGTCTTTCCCCGTTTTCTTCACCTCTTCCACCCGAAAAATAGGTGGTCTGCCGCTCGGCATGCTGGACGGCAGGATGATAGAAAATATGTTTAAAAGGCTTTGGGGAAAAAAGCGCTTCAGTGACTTAAAAAAGCCGGCGGCCGTCGTGGCTTGTGATCTGTATAGCGGCCATACAATAATCTACTCCGCCCTCCCGCCGGTCCGGCCTCTTCCACGAGACATCGCCATGGGGGGCGACGTACCGGTATGGCAGGCGGTAAGGGCCAGCATCTCCATCCCGGCTCTCTTTTCGCCTTTCCCCCTAGGACCCCATTTACTGGTGGACGGCGGCGTGACGGCCAACGTACCGGCGGACGTAGCCCGTGTCCTAGGAGCAACCAAGGTTATAGCCGTAGAACTGAGTACCGCGGTTACTCCCTCTTCTTTACATAACGCCGGAGAAGTTCTTATGCGCAGCTTGGATATTATGAGCCGACGGTTGACGGCCCTCACTTTGACCCTATCTGCAGACTTTGTCTTGTCTCCCTTGAAAGATGTATACCCTCCTCCCGGCTTCTGGGAAGTAGGCCGCCTAAAAGAACTGGTTCAGGCCGGAGCTGAAGCGACCGTCAGGGCTCTGCCCGAGATAAGAAAAATTCTGGAACTCTGAGGGAAGCCCCTCTTTAAAAAAACCGGATTCCAGGAGCAAAAGAGATACCGCCAGCTCCAACCGGGACAGGGCGGGCTGGCCGCGCAACAAACCTCTGGCGGCCTGGTGAGCTATGGGTGACCAGATACCGGGCGTTAAACGCCAATCTTTGGTTTCTTCGGTTTCCGGGGTTCTTACCTCTGTCTTTCCCCTTTTGTGGTGACCGGCGCCATTTCTGTGGGCTTGGTCGGAAGTATCCCCGGAGTTCTGCCGCTCCTCGTCCTTAGGGACAGCTCTTTCGTCCTGCGTATTGGGGCTTTTATCCTCTTTTTCCCCATCGTTTCCGTCCTCCGGTACTTGCCGGCCCGGCGGAGAATGGTCTTGATCTTCGAGGCTACCGGATTCCTCGGTTCCTTGGTTGGGTTCAGACGGAGCCTCGTTCCCGGCGTCATTTCCTGCTTCCCCATTCTCCTGGAGGGGACTGTACTCGATGGCCGCTTCCGTCTGGCTTTCCCAGCCGGCCCGGTCGCGAAAACGAACTACTACCCGGCGCAGTCCGGGCGGCCCCGGCAGGAGTTCCCAAGTTTTGTTCGACTGGTAAGGTTCCCATCGCCCCGGAGACCCTCCTTCGTTGGCTATCAGCATTTCCGCCACACCGTTAGTATCTTCGGCCCAAAGCTTCAACTCTACCGTCAAGCTGGAGGTTGCCTCGGCACCGTCGCTGATCTGCACCTGCGGGTTGGCAGGGGGATGGCGGTCTAAGAGTATAAGGCGCTCCCACCGAGCTTCCCGTCCTCCGGCGTCCACCGCTAAGACGGTTAAAGTATAAGGACCATCGGCCGCAGAGGCCGTTTCCCACATAATACTGCCGGTACCATTCCATTCTTTGCCCCACCAGACCTTCTGAAATATTACTTCTCCGTCTTTCCCGTAAAGCGCTACGCTCACCCGGTCCAACCGTTTATCTTCGGTGACGGAGATCTCCAGGGGTAAAGGCTCCGAGGTTGACCACAGATCCGCCGGAAGAACTGCGTCTATGCCCGGCGCCAGGTTGTCCTCCTGATAGCAGTAAGGGGACCAGGGTGTAAAGTCAAGATCACCGTAAAGCACATCTCCCCGACCCTGAGGATTTAAACTTTCATGATACGGCCCGCTGCTGCTCCCCCAGTAGTTTTCAGGAGCGGACAAACTTTTGCCCGTAGGAGCCCGCAACGCTACCGCGTTATCGTATATGTCGTTGTGTCTCAGTTTCAGCCGTGCTTCCCCAAGGGAAAACAAATCCAGGCCCAGGTTATTACACGCTATAAGGTTGCCGCTTATCTCTGCTTCCACGGTATCCCTTAAGGCCAGCCCCGTGGAGTTGTTCTCCCACCGGGAATTCTGTAAGGTAACTCCCCTGCTGTCGTCCACAGAGGCTCCTAAATTATTTCCCCAGATAAAGGCACCGCTAACCGTCACCGAGCTGCTATCGGCAATAGAAATACCCTCCTTGTTCTGGCTATATTCCGCTCGGCTCAAGGTTAAACCGGTACTTCCTGTAATTCTAGTGCCGGTGCTCCATCCCTGAACCAGCAGGTCTTCCAATAGTACACCTTGACAATTCTGGATTAAGATTCCCATATCTCCGCTTAAAGTATCGGCTTCCGGCCGAATTTCATCTCCTTCCAGTCGGCCGCCGGTGACTCCTTTGAGGCTCCATCCTGACCTACGGGCGGTAAGCATATTCTCCTCGGTAGTTATCTGCCCCCCTGTAAATTCCACGGCGTCTACAAAACCGTTGATTTTATTTTCCGTAAAGCGCATCTCTCCTCCGGAGACCTTCAGGCCTAACAACCCCGGGCCTGTCAACCGGTTGTTTTCTATCTGGGCTTCCGAGAAAGATAAAAGCGTTAAGGCCGGGTTATAGCTGCTTTCCGAATAACCTTCACGGGTGACAACTTCACTATCTACCATACTTAAGTGGGTTATCCCATCTAAACTGAGGGCGCACCCGGTACCGCGGTGGAAATAGCTGCCGGTCACGGTTACTGTGCCCGCAGCCCGTACGCGCACTATGTCTTTGTTGCTCCCCCAGGCTGCGAAACGGCTGTCGGCCACGGTTACCTGGGTGCTTCCGGCTTCCACCCACAGAGCAGGGCCGGCCAGCGAGTTGTTCTGGTCCCCGAATCGGCAGTTATACAGTTGGAACACGGTAAGCGGATTGTTCCCCGGAAGGCCGCTATAATAGATGGCCCCTTGGGAAGCCCTGGTAAAAGTTACCCTGTTAAACACCCCGGTGAAATCACGGATCGTGTATTCCAGCAATACTCCATATTGGCTACCTTGAGCCTGACCTGCGAACCATTCCAGCCTGCCGTTGCGCCGGAGATAAAGGGATTTTCCGCCGTACAAGCACATGTCTTCCAATCGGATTTCCACCGGCGGCTCCCCGTATCCGGAGACTTCGATACAGCTTTTCTGGGTATCGCTGGTCTTCAAGGTCCCATTTTTAATCGTCAGCCGATAAACCCTATCGCCTACCTTGATGGTGCTTTGTCCTCCGTAAGAGGTGATGGTGGCTCCGTTTAAATCCAGGGTTACTCCGTCCACCTGCCAATTAAGATTGGCGTAGAGGCTCACTTTGTCGCCCACTATGCGCAATACATCGCCGCTGTGGGCGGCATCCAGGGCCACCTGCAAATCGCTCGAATAAGAGCCCTGGCTTTCGTTATAGACTACCTGAGTCACTCCCGCGGCTTCGTTGTTCGGCCCGTACCACAGGAATAAGGCTGCCCAACTCAAGAAAAATAGAGTTACTTCCAGCTTCCGTCCGATCATCCTATTAATCACTCCAATGTAAGCCTTTACCTTGGGTCTTATTCGCGTTTTTTCCCTATTTTTCCTGCCACAAGACTACTATCCGCCAAAAAATGTTGGAAGGGCGGGACGGTGGGACGGACCGCAGGTAGAAAAACCGTACGTGGTATAATATTTAATGGTGAAGGTGATGAGGATGGTGCGGATTGCCTGGAACAGTAGTCATCAAGAATTTTTAATAAGCGACAGTTACTATTTCTCCGATCTGGCCCAAGAATGCCGGAAGCACCATATAGTCATTGAGGAAGTATCCGAGTTTGACCGGTTGTTCTCCTATGAAGCGATCGTTTTTAATTACCCGGAACAGCCTTTTACCGGAGCGGAAATAGAGGTCATTAAAACGGCCGTGCTAAGAGATAAAAAACGGGTCTTACTGGCCGCCCATTTTCAAAATAAAGACAATGTGGCGCGCATCTGCTCCCAGTTAGCGCGCCACTTCGGGCTGCTGGTTCTCGAGGATGGGGTCTTTGATCCGGAAAATCATATGCGGGACGATCCTTTCCTCATTATTACCACCGAGGTAGGAGCCTACAACGACGGCGTTCGCCAAGTAGTTTTCCCCTATAGCGCTCCCCTGGAATTGCTGGAGCCCGCCAAGATCGTTCTTAAAAGCATGAAGACGGCTACCACCGGGCACGGACAAATTTCGCCCGTGCTGGCGGCGGAAAAAACCTATCCCGGCGGAGGGAGTTTCGTGCTTTTGGGGAGCTGTGTGTTCTGGGATAACTTTTCCCTCTCGCAAGCCGACAATCTTCGGTTCGCTCTAAATCTCCTTAAAGGCCCCGACCGGAGCTGACCGTGCCTCTCAACCGGCAGCGGGTGAGGCGGTCCAATTCCGCTACCACTTCCCCCGCTTTCCCCTCGGGTACAATAATCTTAAGACGATCTCCTTCCAGCAGTCTGGTAGAACCGCGGGGGATTATTTCCCCACTCCCCCTATTTACGGACACCATCAGGCAATCGGGGGGAAGCTGTAAGTCTTTTACCCGGCAGCCGCTGGCCGGAGAACCGGTCTCTACTACTAATTCTATCACTATGGTTTCGTCTCGATAAGATAAGAGGGTTTCCCCGCCATTTCCGGATTTCGCTAAATCCCTTTCCAAAAGCATCTCGTAGACGGGTAGGACTCCTAAGGCCTCCGCCGTAATGTAAGCCATAGTACAGGCCACCAGGAGGGGTAGCATGTGCTGGTAGTGCCCCGTCATCTCGGTTATCAATACCATACCCGTCAGCGGGGCACGTACGATGGCCACAAAATAGGCGGCCATACCGAGCACCGCAAAGGTGGCCGTCATCCCCTGAAGGCCGGGAAAAAGGTATGAACCTGCCTGGCCTATGCCGGCTCCGATCAAAGTTCCCAATACCAAAAGAGGCAGAAAAATGCCGCCCGGCACGCCGGCGCTGTAACTGGCCATGGTCAAGAGAAATTTGGCGACGAAAAGTAGAGGAATAGTATGCAGGGCGACTTTGCCCGCCAGAATGTCCTCTACCAAGAAATGGCCCCCTCCCAGAACCTCCGGCAGATAGTATCCCATAACTCCGGCGGCAAAGGCTACTAGAGAGGCGCGCAACCAACGCGGCACACCAGTAAAGCTTTCGGCCAGATCCAACCCCAGGCTGAGGGCGCGGTTGAAAGCCGCTCCCAACACGCCCGTTACGGCGCCCAGAAGTATCAAAAGCGGTAAGGCAGGTAGGGGCAAGGGCGAAAAATAGCTTACCCGGAAGGTGGGAAGGGGACCCAAGATTTTCTGGGATAGGAGATCCGCAGCAATGCTCGCCGTGAGAGCTCCACCCAGTACGTAGGGGGAAAAATTTCGCCGCAATTCTTCCAGAACAAAGATTACCCCGGCCAGAGGAGCATTAAAAGCGGCAGCCAGGCCCGCTCCCGCACCACAGGCTATCAACTGTAACTCTTCCGTCTTGTTGCGCATCAGGCTTTTGCTGACCGCTTGGCCTGCGGCGGCGCCCATTTGCACCGTTGGCCCTTCACGACCTAAAGACATCCCGGCTCCGATAGCCAAAGCCCCCGCCAAGAATTTAACCGGTATTACTCTCCACCAGAGCAACCTTCGCTGCCGGAGCAACACTGCCTCCACATGGGGAATACCGCTGCCGGCGGTTTCCGGGGCAAAAGCGGTCAGCCACCCGGCGAGCCCTCCGGCTAAAGCGGCCAGAACCGCCAGGATCAGCCATCCCCAGTGGGGAATAGTCCGGGCCCATACCAAAATATGATTGCGCCACATTTCGGCCGTGGTCAATGCCAGACGAAAAGCCACGCCGACGAAACCGGCCACTATTCCGGCGAATGCGCCCTCCATCAGAAAACGAAAGAAAGAATTATAGCGGTTGGACCACGGAATAGCAGGACTGTGGAAGACTTTGGAGAGTATGGCTTCGTTCTTCATTGTTTCTCGTTCTCCCAGACTTTCCTTTTCGGCGGCCACTTTTTATTATAACATTCCCTTCCTTCGCTGTTAAAGTTATCTGGGCCGGGTTATCCGAACATTGAATGGCTTCGCCCACATAACCTAAACGGCCATTAAGGAGCCAAACGCCTTCAGGTGTAAATGCCTTTCTTCCTCCGGCTTTAGCTCTTTTCCTCTTTCACCCGCTCGATACAGTTTTTGAGGGCCTGGATGAACATGGCCCGCGTCTCTCCGGCCGTTCTCCGGGGCCGGTAGCCCAGCTCGCGAGTCGCCTTCTCCCAAGTTAAGTCCCATACTTCGTTTAAAAAGGCCGGCCCCTCCCAACGTTCGCCGGGTATAAGGTTTAAAGAAGATTGCGAGCCCACCAGGTCAATTATCATAGCTGCGATCTCTTCCCAGGTTAAAAACAGGCTGCCCACGTTATAGATCTGGCCCGCCGCTTGGGAGTTCCCCACGGCCAGCCGCATGGCTTCGGCCAGGTCGGCCATGGTGACAAAGGTGCCTCCGGCACCGGCCGCCATGTCCAAAGGCTGATTCTCCAGGGCCTTGCGCACCAGCTCCCGTAAATGCCGGCCCCCGATGTGTTCGCCGAAAGCCCACCAGAAGCGGAAAATAGTGACCGGCAGGTGGTACTCTCGGGCATATATCAGACCCAGCTTCTCCGCCGTATACTTTCCCAAAGCGTACAGAGGCTTGCGCGCTTCTTCCACCAGGCAGGGATGGCTTTCCGTTACCGGGTGGCTCATAGCCCTGCCGTATACGGTGGCGGTGCTGGTGTAGAGGAAGGAGCGCACCTCTATTTCTCTCGCCGCCTCCAAGAGATGGATCTGGCCCTGAATGTCCTCCGCGAAGATAGTCTGCGCCTCGTCGGCAAAGCTCCAGGCCAGATTTATCACCACTTCCGCCCCCTCCAAGGCCTCCCGGACCAAGGCCTTATCGGTCAGGCTGCCGCGATAATAGGCCGCCGGGTATTCCTCGTATCCGGAGGGCATTCCCGGCGCCCGGTCCAGCACTATTACCTGATGACCTTGCCGGCTAAAACATTTGACCAGGTATCTTCCCACATCGCCGGCGCCGCCCGCTATAAATACTATCATACCTAGCCCCCTCCTCTTCTCTGGTAAACCAAAGGGGGCGGTAGAGGATCTCTACCGCCTGCCCGTCGATATATTCTGGCAACACCTAACGGAAAGTTTAGTCTCAGGCTGCTTCTTTACACCACCAGCGGGATGATCATGCTGGCCCCCAGCACTATATACCCTATAAGCTCCAGAGCCGGGTTGCCTTTAGCCCCGGTGTACAACAATAAGGGCGGGGATAGTAACATCAATACTAGGGAAATGCTCTGCCACAGCAATCTTTTCTGCTTCTTTCCCCCACCGGCCTTAGCCTCCGCCATGGCCTTCCCTCCATTCTTTTGCTCATTCTTTTGCTTAAGTTTGGTGAGCTTCAGGGCTTTTTCCCACTATCAATAGACGTTGCGGAAGAGTATAAACTCCATTATCCACGCCAGCACGCCCAATATCAGGGCCAATACCAGGCAGTATTTCAGGGTCTTGCCGATAACTTCTCCTTCCCGTCCCGTCAACCCCACGGTCGAGGTCCCTACGATGACCTTCGCCGGCGCCAGCATACTGCCTATAGACCCGCCGGCCGTTTGAGCTGCGGCCATAATCAGGGTGCTAACCCCCAAGAGTTTGGCCACCTGCGTTTGGAAGGCGCCGAACATGACGTTGGAGTTGGTATTGCTGCCGGTCATGAAAGCTCCTAGCACCCCCACCACCGGGGCCAGCACGGGATAAACCACCCCGAGAACATCAGCTACTCCTTTAGCCAAGGTAAAGGTCATACCCGACTCCACCATCATGAAGGCCATGAGAACCATAGAGGTCGTAGCTATGCTGGAACCCACCCCGTCCTTGACCACTTTATTAAGAACTTTACCTAAAGAATCGTTCTTCCAGTAACCGCTAACAGAATAAATAATTATACCGACAATGGAAGCGTAAACCAAGAGCGCTCCCGGGTGGCCCAGCATGGGTACGGAAGTTGAAGTACCGGCTTTGGTAACCCACCCGAGCCCGGTGGTATAATCCCCGAATTTAAGCTGCAGAACCAAAAAGCTGCTTAAAAATTTGCGCAACGGCCCCACAAATTCGTTGATACCCACGATCAGGATCAGGGCGTAATAAGGGGCAAAAGCCAGGTTGAAGCTCATCTTGCGGGTGATAACGCCGCCCGGTGCGCGGACTTCGGAGGTGGAAGCCACATCCGCGGTCGCTCCGCTGCCTACCTCTCCTCCTCTATACAAAGGTATCCGGGTAACTCCTGCCGTAACTATCATACCCACTATCCCTGCTATAAAGGTGGCCAGGGTAGGCTGCCACAGGGCAACCAGATACTGGGTCAGGGACATAGTCGCCGCCACGATCAGGGCTGCCAGCCAGCCTCTTCTTACTTCCCGCCAGCCGCCATAACAGTGAATGGCGAAAAAAGCGCCGAAAAGCCCGGCCAGTCCGGTAAAGGTGGCCGCCCAGGGAGCCAGGTCCGGACCGGGTAACCCGGTAGCCTTCTGTATGGAAGCGAAGGACGAGGCCATATCCCCGAAGGTGACCGACCACGAATGCCCTATTAAGGGAACGGCCACTGCGGTCACGGGGTCAAACCCCAGGCTTATCAAAAGCGGAGCACCTACGGCCACCGGCACGCCGAAACCGGCCACACCCTGCAGAAACGTAACAAAGGCCACCCCGATCATTAAAAGTTGTAATACTTTGTCTCTGGTCATATGCATAAAAGTTGCGCCAATAGTTTCAATGCCGCCGACTTCATTTACCACGTGGTAGAGCAGCAAGGCACCCCAAATGATATACAGTACGTAGAACGCCATAACCATGCCCTTAGCATTGGAGAAGGCCAGCAGTCGAAAATCCGCCTTAAATACTCCGACGGCTACTATCAAGGCCACAAACCAGGAAACCGGACCCGCCTTGGCTGCGCTCCATTTATACCCCACCATAAGAACTAGAATGGCTAAAATGGGCGTCAAGGCAAGAAACCAAGTTAAAGGATTGATAGGTATGGACATACTTCCTTCCTCCCCGTGTCTTAGCATACGATCGTACCTTGTTCACCCCAACCCGGCAGCGCATAGTCTGCCGCTCAATAAGGGGAAGGAAAAACACCGTTTCTTGCCGTGTAAATTGGAAATCGTTGGCCGAGCGGGGCAATCGGACATCCTTTCTTATAAATTCAAAAAACTCCGGGCCTGTATCTAGAAGTGATCCTGTATCGAGAAGTGATGTATTAATAAGAATCATCATTCATTTTAAATCAAATTAATCCCCCGCAAGCCAAAAATGCTGGAGAACAGGAAGCTATTTCCTTCCCATTCTCCAGCTACTCCCAAAACTTATTTGGTGGCGGCCACTGCGGGAACGGTAATGCCTACCTCGGCGCATCGAGCATCCACAAAGGCCTGAAGCTTCTCGATGTGCTCGGGCTGCAAGTGGGCGAAACGCTTTTGCAGCCTGATATATTCGCTGACCGGCCGGCGGCTCTCCAGCTTCACCGAGAGTTTGTACTCGCCGTTCTCGTACTCATACAACTGGAACATGCCCGTCTGTACGGCCAGTCTGGCCATCTCGATGGTCTTGTTGGCGGGGAACTGCCAGCCTTTGGGACAAGGCGCCTGCACATGGATATAGGCCGGGCCTTCAATGTTTAGACCCTTGCGGACTTTATTCATGAAATCGAGGGGCCAGCCGATGGAGGCGGTAGCCACGTATTTCAGTTCCGGATGGCCGTGAGCGACTACCTTGGGATTGTCCTTGGGGAACAGTTTCTTGCCCTCGGGAACTACCGGACCGGCCGGAGTAAAGGTCGTCCAGGCGCCGTAAGGCGTCGTGGGCGAGGTCTGAATACCGGTATTGGCGTAGGATTCATTGTCATAGCAGATGAAGAGCACATCATGACCGCGATATAACATACCCGACAGGGCCTGCAAACCGATGTCCACTGCGCCGCCGTCACCGGCGAATACGATTACATGGGGCACTTCTCCTTGATATTTCTTTTTGCGGGACAACACTTTAAAGGCCGCTTCAATACCGGAGGCCACAGCACCGCCGTTGGTGATCTGGGCATGGATCCAGGGCACCCGCCACGGGCCACACCCATAGCTGGTATTGGCCACATACATACAGCCGGTAGGCCCTACGAATATGGTATTGGGGCCTGCGGCTTTGGCCGTCAGCCGGTAGGCCAGCGCCGGACCGCAACCGGCACAGGTGCGGTGACCAGGAACATAGTATTCCTCGTCTGGGGCTTTTTTGATAGACGGAATCCTTTCTAGCATTTCGTCCCCTCCTTCCGCATCTCTTATAATTCAAAGGGCAGCCAGTAAGCCGTCTTTTCCACTTTACCGGTCTTGGCGATCTCCTTGAGCTTCTGGAACATCAGGTAGAACTCCTCATGGGTAACCACTTCGCCACCCAGTCCGGCCACGAAACCTACGGTCTTAACCTTGTCGCCGAAATCATAGAGGGCCGCCCGGAGTTCGCTGAGCAGCACGCCGCCGTTGCAGGAGATGCCGAAATTGACCGAGTTATCCAGAACCCCGATAGCCTTGAACTTAGACATCCGCTGCCGTATTTCCTCCGTGGGGAAAGGCCGGAAGGTGCGCAGGCGGACTACACCCACTTTTTCGCCCAGGTTGCGCAGCCGTGCCGCTACCGACTTGGCCGTAACCATGTGGGCGCCCTGGCCGAATATCACTACCTCGGCGTCGTCGGTAAGATATTCCTCCAGGAAGGGATCATACTTGCGGCCGAAAATCCGGGCGAATTCCTCGTGCGCTTCCCTTAGCACCTGGTAGGCCGCCTGTACCGCCTGGTAGCGCTGGTACTGCAAGGGCGGTCCCATAGCCGGCTCTATTTGGGCGCCTATAATCATAGGATTCCGGGGATCCAAAACGTGATGGTTCTTGTAGGGCGGCAGGAATTCCTTAACCTGAGCCGGGTCCGGAATGTCCACTTCGCCCAGGATATGAGTAATATAATAGCCGTCCTGGCACACATACTGCGGCAGCATTACCCGCGGGTCTTCGCCTACCCGGTAATAAATCAGGTGCATATCCAGGACTTCCTGTTGGGTGGAGGCCCAGCCCTGAATCCAACCCTGATCGCGGCAGCACTCGGCATCCGTATGCTCGGAACCGAAGTCTCCCGGGGGATCCAGAGTGCGGTCACCTATGGCCATCTGCACCGGCAGCCGCTCGCCGGAGATGGGGGAATATACCTCAAACGCGTAAGTTACGCCCACGCCGGAGCTGCCGGTGAAGGTGCGCGCTCCGGCAGCGGAGGCGCCGTAAACCACGCTCAACTGGGCATGCTCGCCTTCGCCGTGGATGAATTCGGCGTCCAGCTCGCCGTCGGCCACCATGCGGGCCAGCTCGGACATGATGCCGGTGTAAGGCCGGATAGGATACGAACAGATCACATCCACATCAGCCAGCTTTACGGCATTGGCCGCCGCTACACATCCCGAGATGCGTCTAACTTTACCCATAATTTTCACCTCCCAGAATAGTTAATCCCTGAAATTAAGTTCCGGAACTTCCGTTATGGCTCCGCTCGGACAAACCTCGGCGCAGATGCCACAGCCTTTGCAGTATTTCAGGTTGAATATAGGTCCCTGGTCGCTCCGGGTAATGCAGGAATCAGGGCAATAGATCCAGCAGGTGTCGCAGGCCGTGCAGGCCTCCGGGTCCAGAACCGGCCGCTTCGTACGCCAGTTTCCGGTAATCATGCCTTCGTTCTCGGACACCGGCGAAGGAACCGTACCGGCAAAGGGTAGCTGCTTCAACCGTTCGGCAGCGCTTACGGCCGCTTCTTCCATGGCGCCTTTGACTTCCAGTTTGGTGATTTTGGCCAGCTCATAACCCCGCCGCATGGCCTCCGGATTCTTTACCACCGCAGCCAGATTGTCTAGGCTCACAATGTTGGTAGCCTTGACCACCGCTCCTACCAGCGGGGCCGAAATACCCGCGCCGATGCCCGTGGCGTCGGTAGCGCCCTCGGCGCCGGACAGGGTAGTGACCGCGGTGGACAGACTGGAAGCATCGACCGTTACCAGCGTTTCCAGATTGCCGGTATCTCCCAAGAAGCTCAGGATCTCTTCCGGCGGTCTGCTGGTATTCACTACTAATACGCCGCCCTTGCGCAGACCCTTAAGGACCGGAACGCCCTTCACCAGGGTCTCTTCTACCAGGATTACGATGTCCGGCGTTTCATTCTCGTACACATACTTGCTTTCAATAGGATCGGTGCTTATGCGGGCATAAGCCCGAACAGGTACATATACCCGGTCCGGCAGGTCGACGTAGTTTTCCCACGCCTGTACATATTTGCCCTCCTTAGCCGCCGCCTCGGCCAGGGCAACTACGATGTCGCGGGCATCCTTGTTCATGACCACGCCCCGGGCCCATACGGTAATCTGTTTCAGGCCGGGTTCGGCAAAAAGATTGCTTGGAGCAGACAAGTTAGTGGCCTCCCTTCTGTGGTAAATAATTAAATGCTTTTAGCAACCGGTACCACTCCTCGCGCTCTCCCAGGCCTCACCTCCCCACTTTGGTTATTTCCCGGCCGCCTGCCTGGGCAGGCCACATGGGGCGAAGGTTCCGCGCCTCCGTCCTGCCCGGTTCGCAGCCTTTCTCTTCCCATATTTCTTTGAGAGCCTGTTCCAGATGCCGCGAAGTGATCCGCCAGGCTCCCTTATCTCCTGCCGAGGTCTTGCCGCTTTCCACCACTTCGTGCAAAGCCAACAACGCAGCCCGCTTGCACAGGGCCTCTAGATCCGAGCCCACCCAACCTTCGGTCATATTGGCCAGCGCCTCCAGGTTGACCTCCTCGCTAACCGGCCGCCGGCGCAAGTGAACTTGCAGAATGGCCAGCCGTTCCTTGGCCCCGGGCGGTGGAAAATCCAAGATTATATCGAACCTCCCGGGTCGCAGAACAGCCGGGTCTACCAGATCGATGCGGTTGGTAGCCGCCAACACCACAACTTCCCGGAGCTCCTCCAGGCCGTCCAGTTCCGACAAGAACTGGCTCACCAGGCGGCTGCCTGTAGTGCTCCCCTCCCCCTTGCGGGCAGGAACCAGGGCATCGATTTCGTCAAAAAACAGTATGCAGGGGGAAGCTTGTCGGGCCTTACGGAAGATCTCATGCAAGGTTTTTTCCGCTTCCCCCCACCAGTGGGAAAAGAGGAGGGAACTGTTCACGGGAATGAAATTTACCTGACTCTCGCGCGCCAGGGCTTTGGCCACCAAGGTCTTGCCTGTACCCGGAGGCCCGGAAAGAAGTATACCTTTAGGAGCTTGCAGATCAAAATGCCGGAAAAGTTCGGGATATTTTAGAGGCCATTCTACCAGAGCCCGCAGGCGCACTTTTATCGTCTCCAGGCCCCCTACATCCTCCCACGTGGCCTCGGGAATTTCCATGGCAAACTCTCGCGTAGCCGAGGGCTCAACTTCCGCCAGCGCGTCCAGGAAATCCCGCATGGTCACCTGGAGCTGGAGGTTGACCAAAGTTTCGCTTCCCAAGGGGACATTTTTCAGTCCCCGCCGTAGGGCGTACATCCCCGCCTCCCGGCAAAGGGCCGCCAGATCCGCCCCCACAAAGCCGTGGGTCATGGCCGCCAGGCGCGACAGCGAGACATCCGGAGCCAGGGACATACCCCTGGTATGTATGCGCAGTATCTCTTCCCGTCCCCGCTGATCGGGCACATTGATGGCGATCTCCCGGTCGAAACGCCCCGGCCTGCGCAGAGCGGGATCTACCATGTCCGGAATATTGGTGGCCCCTATCACGATAACATGACCCCGCGACTCCAAGCCGTCCATGAGCGCCAGTAGTTGGGCCACCACCCTCTTCTCCACGTCTCCATGGACTTCGGCCCGCCGCGGTGCAATAGCATCTATCTCATCCAGAAAAATGATACTCGGAGCTTTCTTCCGCGCCTCATCAAACACCAGCCGCAGCCGCGCTTCGCTTTCTCCATAATACTTATGCATGATCTCCGGCCCGTTAACGTGGATAAAGTGAGCCTCCGTCTCACTGGCCACCGCCCGGGCGATCAAGGTCTTACCTGTGCCGGGCGGACCGTAAAGAAGTATTCCTTTGGGCGCTTCCACCCCCAAACTTCTGAATAGCTGAGGGTACTTCAGGGGGAGCTCGATTATCTCCCGCACCCGCTGAACTTCCTTGGCCAGGCCTCCTATGTCCTCGTAAGTCACCCGCTGGCCCTTACCCTCGCCGGCTTCGCCTCCCTTGAACCGCAGAGCGGTGTCCTTGTTGATAATCACCGCCCCCCGGGGCGTCACCCCTTCTACGGTGAACGCCTCTTCCCGGCCGCTGAATAGGGTGATGCTTACCTGATCTCCCGGCACTACGGCCAAGCCTAACAGGCGCGTCTTTATATGGGTGATCTCGTGCTCCCCTTCCAGCGTCCATCCCGGCAGCACCGGAGCCAGCACCACTACTTTAGCCTTTTCCCAGGGCACAGGCTCTAGAGTCACCTCTTCGCCTATGCTTACTTGAGCGTTATGGCGTACGGTCCCGTCCATCTGGATGGCCCCGGGAGCGCATTTGTCCGGAAAGGCCGGCATTACCTTGGCCACCGTGCTGCGCTTGCCGGTAATAGCCACTACATCGCCGGCGTTCAAACCCAGCCGCTCCATTACATCGCCCAATAGGCGCACAATACCCTTGCGCGCATCTTCTACCATGCCTTCTGCCACTTTAAGAGTTACCTTCTCTTGCATGGCCTTCCTCCTGCTCCTGGCCTTCTTCCTGCTTCGCGCCCGCTCGGCCGGCTCTTCGTCCGGCACGTACCCAGTCTCTTTGAAATTCGGTATACATTGCCTTAAATTTATATATTTTTATTGTATAATTTTGCTTCTAAGGAGATCGGCAAATCTAATTGCTAACTGGTATTAGAATTTTAATCGCCTTTAAATTTAAGCTCCCTCTCTCTTGTGCTACTCCTCAACTTTAACCTTTCTGCTCCAGGGGTAAGCTTCTCCCCTTCTTATCTTACCTCTGTCTTGCTTTTACCTTACTACTCCTTTTTACTCAGGCATTCTTTTGGTGCTTTGTAGCTTACTCCCACTTTTAGTGTACCACGGGGCTTTATAATAGGTTTTTTGGTATACCACTTTTGTTAATATAAATATTCGCTCTTTCCTCCAAAAATCCTGCTGCCCGTTTAAAAAATTTTTGCTTATTTGTTATAGCCATCTTCCTCCAGGGCCAACTGGGCAAAATAGGCTTGACGGGAATTCTCAATATGCTCGCGAGCCAACCTTTCGGCGCGCTCGGCATCCCGAGCCTTAAGCGCTTCCAGCAATTCCCTATGCTCCCTGGTGGCGGCATGGATTCGTCCCGGGACCGCATAGCCCACTTTGGTGAAGCCGATAATGTACTCCACCAGATTAACGATCATTTGCTGCAACCGGGGACTTTCTGCCGCCTGATAAATCAACTCATTGTATTCCATGTGCAGCTTCTGCAGTTCTTCCGTATCTTTTTTGGTCCTCGCTTCTTCCATCCCCTTTACCAGCTCTTCAAGGCGCTCAAGCTGTTTAGGAGTGATGTTTTCAGCCGCCAGACGGGCAGCCAGCCCTTCCAGGACAGCCCGGATACTATAAATCTCCCAAGCCTCTTTTTTAGAGATACGCGCCACTACCACTCCCCGGCGCGGTACGTGTTCTACCAGACCTTCCAGCTCTAATTTGCGTATGGCCTCCCGGACAGGTGTACGGCTAACCCCTAGCTGCCGCGCCAGATTCCTTTCCACCATTCTCTCTCCCGGCTTCAGCCTTCCGGTCAGAATGGCCTCCCTGAGGGCTTGGTATACCTCACGTCTAACCGGCTGATAAGATTCCAGATCGATAGGTTTCAAGATGCTTTCCACGGTCTCCACTCCCTGTCACTTCCAGTTTGGCACCGAAATACGCTATTTGGTATTTGGGATACCTTATTATACAATTTAACAGAACGCTTGCTTATAAGCAAGCCCTATTTTTCCTGAGTTATCCCCAGTTTTTGCTATAGAGGCCTGCTTTGCTCGGGCTTGAAAGCGAGTCTTCGCGGCTAGGACAGGCTTTAAGCTTCGACCGAAAGCTTAAAAAGGGGTCGAGGACAGAGAGGCCTAAGACCGGCCCATCGGCAAGGAGGCCCACTCTCGCGGGAACCCCGCCTTAAGCTTTTAGGTCAATTGTTAGTTTTGGAGGGCAGGAGACCTTCGGCCGGTAATCGAGGCAGGAGCAGGCCCAAACTAAGGGCCAGACGGTATTCCTACCACGTCTGGCCCTCAAACATCAGTTAAAGCCGCAAAACACTTCGGTCGAAGCCTCCTGGATCGAAGTCGGCTTTTATGGTACCTATTTCCCAATTCATCTTACTACTTACCCATACCGGCGATAAAGCCTGCATCAGATGCAGGCTTTTACCATCCCTCCATCCACATTAATAGCTTGTCCGGTAATATAACTGGCCCTCTCCGAAGCCAAAAACGCCACCAGGTTAGCTATCTCCTCGGGATAACCGTAACGTCCGAGAGGAATATTCTGCTGGGCGAAAATTTGCATGGCCTCCCGGCCGGAAGTGCCCATCATCTGGCCCAATTGCTCACCCAGTTGTCCGGGCCCTTCCCATAGAGACGTTTGGATGGGGCCGGGACACACAGCGTTAACCAAAATTCCATCCTTGGCCAGGTAATTGGCGAAATCTTTGGTTACCATAATCACTGCAGCCTTGATGGTATCGTAGTCCAGGATCCCGCCCGGTTGTTTGCCGAATATGGAGGAAATATTGATAATCCGGCCCCACTTTTTCTCCCGCATATACGGAACCACCGCTTTGCTGAGGCGGATTAAAGCATAAAGCATAAGCTCCATGTTATAACGGAACTGTTCCTCAGGAAGCTCCATCAAGTCGCTCAACCGCGCCGTACCCGCATTGTTAACCAGAATATCTAGGCGCCCGAACTTTGCCGCCACCTGGGCTACGAAGCCGTCCGTCTCTTCTTTCTGGGTCACATCTGCCCGAACGGCCAGCACTTCTACTCCTCGGGCTTGAATTTCTTCCGCTGCTTTCTGAAGATTTTTTTCATTAATATCACAAATAGCAATATGGCATCCTTCTTGAGCCAACACCAAAGCACAGGCCTTACCTATACCCTGCGCCGCTCCGGTAATCAGAGCCACCCTTCCTTTCAGCCCTAGATCCACCAGCGAACCCTCCTTTCGCTTTGGGGAGTTATACTATTTTTTTCCTCCTAAAATTCATTGTACCAGATGTCCTCGTCCTGTCAAGCGCGGGCCTAAGCCACATAAATTTCCCCCACACCCGGTACCACCTCTCCGATTATCTTGGCCGCCTCTACGCCCCGCGCATGCAGCCTGTCCATCACTAGCGAAGCTTTCTCTGCGGGAACGGCTATCAGCAGGCCTCCTGAGGTTTGCGGGTCCCAGAGTATATCCCGTAAAGCCTCGCTAACCTGATCGGCAAAATTCACCTTCCGCTCTACATGGCGCTTATTAGCATAGGCCCCAGCCGGCACCAAGCCCATGGCCGCAAACTCTAAGGCTCTCGGCAGAAGAGGTATATCCCGGCTCTGTAATACCACCCCTACGCTGCTGCCCTGAGCCAGCTCCAGGCAATGGCCCAACAGTCCGAAGCCGGTAACATCCGTACAGCCGTGGACGCCTACCTCTACCATGGCTTCGGCTGCTTGACGGTTTAGCTGGGCCATCCATCGGGCCATCTCCGCCTCTACTTCCGGCCCGGCCAACTCCGCTTTTAAGGCTGTGGCCAGAATACCGGTTCCTAAAGGCTTAGTGAGAATAAGCTTATCGCCCGGACGGGCACCGCAATTGGTAACCACCTTCTCGGGGTGGACCACGCCGGTGACGGCAAGACCATACTTGGGTTCTTCGTCTTCAATACTGTGACCGCCGACCAATATAGCTCCGGCCTCGGCGATTTTTTCTGCTCCACCTCGCAGAATCTCGCCCAACACAGCTATATCCAGCTTACGGCTGGGAAAGCATACCAGGTTTAAGGCGGTCAGCGG
This sequence comes from Neomoorellaceae bacterium, assembly GCA_049701195.1. GTDB lineage: Bacteria > Bacillota > DSM-521 > Neomoorellales > Neomoorellaceae > JBNATU01. The sequence continues at coordinate 10,176 of JBNATU010000023.1, read as the reverse complement.
CCTGCCGCCCATGGCGTAGATATCGCTCAGAGCATTGGCCGCGGCAATCTGGCCAAAAAGATAAGGGTCATCTACAATAGGCGTAAAAAAATCGACGGTCTGGATAAGGGCTATATCCTCGGTGAGGCGATAGACCCCGGCATCATCTATAGTCTCGATCCCTACGATCAGGTCAGGGCTTTGCAGCACCTGCGGTGGCAACATTTGCAGTATTTGACTTAGGGTCCCCGGACCCATCTTAGCCGCTCACCCGGCGCTGCAAGACATATGGGTGAGTTTGATTTTTCCCTCGCTCACCATACCCCTCCTTTCTAAGCGACTGCTCTTAAGGTTTATTTTAGCACAGAAGCAGTTAGATTTATTATAACCAATGGTTATTATTCCCTCTTGCTCCGAAGGCAAACCGTTGTTTAAGCCAACCTCAAACTTAAGCCCCGGAGATTCCGGGGCTTCCCAGGACGGCAGGAAAACTACAGCAAGCTGTGGCTTACCCAGACCAGCACGACCAGAAGTACGATGCCCAATCCTAAACTGTAGCCGATTAATTCCTTTTCCACCGGGAGCAGATCCCGCCATTCCTCTTGCTGGGGCAGGCGTTTTTCTTCATCCATCTCCCATCCTCCTCCTCCCTTTCTCGGCGGATGTTTCCAAAACATTCCCCATGTCGGGGCGCCGGCGCCGGTATTTTTTAGGCTCGCCCCAAGTCGCCTTACGCCCGCCATCCCCGACATTTTCCTATTTCCTCCGGGAGCACCCTAGGCAGCCGGCGGGGTTATACCGTGGAAGAATACCCAGGAAATAAACAGGCCGATCCAGATGATGAACCCGAACAAACAGACCAAGTATACCAGAGCCAACCTCCCCATACCTTCTTCTTTAAGTTTCTTAAAGTTGGACATCAAGCCGATGGTAAAAAACGTGAGGGCGAAAAATATCCCCCGAAAAGCGTCCGCTTGCCCCACACCGGAGCTGAGCAGCTTAAAGCCCTCTTGCCCCATAGCTGCGCCGATAAGCAATACCAGAAGGAAAAGAGCAGCATAGCCTATAACGAACTTGGGGAAACGCTGCCAGATGTCCGCGGCTGCCACCCTCTCCCCTTCCCTTTTTTCTATTTTCCACGTCCAGATAAAGGCTAACAGGAAGGCCCAAAGGGCTATAAAGATATCGATAAATACTTTTACGGTGGTGGTGGTCATCAACATCCAACCCTCTTGCCATTGGACACCCAGGGCCGTAGCCGCCCGAGCCCGGATCAGGGCATCGACCATGGCCCCGCTGGCTGCTGCCGCCCCGTCGGTCTTCACGGCCAATCCCATCCAGGCTCCGGCTACCATGGGTTCTTTGTACAGCCCTACTTGGGCGATGAAGGGGAGGATCAGGAGCTCTACTACGGCAAAGATGATTACCAAAGAAGATACTATAACCGGTACGATGGGCCGGGCTTTAATGGCTCCGCCCGTAGCTATGGCAGCAGAAACGCCGCAAATGGAAATACCCGAGGCCAGAGGTGCGGCCCATTCCGGAGTGAACTTGAAATACTTACGCGCCAGAAAATAAACCAGGGGCCAGTAGATCAGGTAAGCTTCTAACATAGCGCAAAATCCTCTCAGCACTACCTGGGCCGCCAGCCCGGCGGATTGAAGCGCGTACAATCCCACCTTCGCCCCCAGGATAACAATAGCGGTTTTTACAAACCATTCCGGCCTGGTAGCCTCGCGTAAGAATTGGGCCAATCCCGGCCAAAAGTTGCCGATCAACAGGCCCGCCATAAGAGATACGATAAACCCGGACTCGCCGGTCAACCTCAAGGACCACCCAATTTTCAATTTCGCCAGTTGGTCAGGGGTGGCGGCGATGTAAGCATAGTTACCGACCATCCAGCAAAAATAAGTGAGGCCAAAGATGAGAGTAAAGCCCAGGATAAAGCGGCCTACTCGGCCGCCCATAGCGGCTACCCCCAGGCTAAGTAAAACGGTTAAGAAAGCATAGGTTAAAATTAAAGAAACGGCGCCGGGCAATCCCTGGTAAACCTCGGATACCGGAGATAGAGCCCGGGAAAGTTGAAGCCACGTATGGGTTTTTACGGCCCAGCCTAGCACATCGGTCCCTGTGAGTTTAAGCAAACCGAGCAGAAAGATAAACAGCCCTATCCATACAGCCCACCAATCCTCGGTTACGAGAAACGGTGACCGCGCTCCTCTGGCTTCCGGAGCCATTTTCTCCCCTCCTCTAGCCGCCCTTCTTGGCCTAATCGCTCCGTCAGCATCCCACCTTCGGTTGCCTGGTTTTTCTGGGTTATTCCATTAGGCTCACCCCCTCTAGCAATGTTCTGGCGTTCACTAATAAAAGATAATAAAAAAGGGGTTAGATTATAACTAACCCCGTCACTACCATTTATTAACATGAAAATTATTAACACGAAAACAGCCTTATTGTTTTGTCTACCAGCCCTGCCGGTAATTAGGATATTTGATCTTAAATCTTAAGACTGCGGCCGTACCTCATAGCGCCTGGCGGCAGCGTTATGTTCCTCTAAAGTGCGGCTGAACTCATGTGAGCCGTCGGGTCGGGCTACAAAATAAAGATAATCTGTGGGTTCCGGATTTAAGGCGGCCAGTAGAGAAAGTTTTCCCGGAGAAGCGATGGGGCCCGGCGGCAGCCCGCTTACCTTATAGGTATTATAGGGTGAATCTATCTCTAAATCTTCATAACTCAGTACCGGCTTCGGGGAGGGCAATAAATATTCTACTGTGGCACAGGATTCGAGCCTCATACCTCGCCTCAACCTGTTCAAAAACACCCCGGCAATCAGCGGCCGCTCTGCATCCAGCTTAGCTTCCTTTTCTACCAGAGAAGCCAGGGTAACTATCTCTAAGGTACTCAGCTCCAGTCCGGGCGCCCGTTGACGACTTACTTCGTTATATACCTCTTGGAAGCGATCCAACATGCGGCGAATAATGATTTCCGCCGGGGTACCCAACGGTACCCTGTAGGTATCGGGAAAAAGGAAACCCTCTAGATAGTTAGGCTGCCGAGGAACACCGTCCAGAAAAGCATAAGGGTAGGGTTTGGCCGCCGCCTGCCAAAACTCTTCCTGAGAAACCAATCCCTTGGCTTCCAAAAGATGAGCTATTTGTTTAAGGGTATAACCCTCCGGTACGGTAAACTCTACTTCCATTACCCTCCCGGCCACCAGCTGGTGCAAAATTTCGGAGAGGCTCTCACCGGGCTGGAACAAGTACACCCCGGGTTTCAGCTCCCCGTCAACCTTTTGCCAGGAGGCATATATTCGGAAAGCCAGAGCGTTCCTAATTATACCTCTGGCCTCTAAGAGTTCGGCCACTTCTTTAGCCGTAGCACCGGCAGGAATGGCTACCTGCGCCGGCAGGGACAAACGGGTTTCCGGCCGGGTAGCCGCATGCCACCACCCGACCAAAACCGTCATCCCGAGGGCAAAAACTATAACCAGCATCCATAAACTGAGTTCGCGCCGGGATAACCTCCACGCAGATAATTCTCTAGTACACGTCGGCGGTTGATGCATTTTTCTTCCCCCCGAGCTTCCTTTTTCCATTATAGCAGGGTGAGAAAGGGCTTGTCACTCTATCCCTTGGCGAACAACTCGGGGAACCGGCGCATAATAATCTTGGGAAACTATTTCTTCCCAGACCCTTTCTTCGAGATTCCACCTTCTCTTTACCCGAACGCGGTAACCCCACCGGCCTTCTCTTTCCGTAAAGGTTTTGCCCGCGGGTAGCGTAGGGTCCGGTTTTATTTCTTGCGGCGGCGGGATTTTTTCTAGTATTTCCGAAGTTATTTCTATCCGGGGCGCTCCTTGGGGACCGTAGAAGGTGAAAGTGAGGGTTTCATCTCGGACCACGGCCTTGATCCAGTACCAGTAGGGCGTGTCGTTGCGCAAGCGCAGATCTATAAGTCCGTAAGCCACCGTGGCATCCAGGCCCGGAGGCGCATAATCTACTCTTAAAGCATGGGGTTGCCTTTCTATTACTGTTAAACCGGCGTGCAACGCCGCATTATAAAGGGTAGTGGAAACTTGACATACGCCTCCGCCTACACCGGGGGTAAAATTCATAGATTCTATCACTAAAGCCTCTCGATACCCGCGTTCCTCTGTTCTAGGGCCCACGATTTGGTTAAAGGAGAGCTCTCCCCCTGGCTCCAGCCACTTTCCGTCCAGGGCTTGCGCGGCCAGACGGATGTTGTGGCTACGGTTTTCTTCATCGGGATTAAAATAAGTCGTAGAGCGGCTCACCACCTTAGCAATACCCCGCTGTGCCATTTCTTCGGTGGCGATACGCGGTGCCACCTTCCTCACCGGGACAGGAAGGGGCTCTCTCGCCTCTCCGGAGGACCATTTTTCCAGGAACGCCCACAGAGCCTCAACGTCTACTACCCAACCGTCTCGCGCCGGTACCAGGCGTACTCCTCCCCGGTCGTCCAATTCCCAGCGAGCATCCTGGGGCTCCACTCTCAAGGGCCCGAGTAAGTTTTCTAGGCAAGCCTGGGTTCTATCTTTTTGATGATGGTAGACTAAATTTATCGGATAGCGCTTGCCAGGACATAAGGCTCTCAACCTCAGCCACCATGGTCCCGTATGACCAATAGCCCAAGCTCGGGCCAGAGTTCCTTCTACATCCACCGTAAACCCCAAGGCTCCCAGTTTAGCCTCCAGCACTTCGCCTTCCCATAGGAGTTTAACCGACCGCTCAGCCTCTGCCCAAGCCAGCTCCGTGAGCCTCCTCCCCGCTTCTTCCGGTAAAAGCCCTCCCAGGCTGAGGTTACCTACCCATACGCCGGGTAAAATGCGCTCGGAGTAAAAAGAGGTTATCCCCCTCAGGATAATCAGGCTGGCGATCAGAAGAAGGGCTGCCGCTATCTTTTTCAATCTCATCCCTTCCCTTGCCGGGTATACTCCTGATCCATAATATGCCCTGCGAGCAGCCCGGATAAAAGAAAGGACCCGGCCTTAACCAGGTCCCTGTCTATCCCTATTCTTCTATTCTTCCTCGTCTTCATCTTCCGCCAACAATTCCTCCCAAGCTTCAGCCACCCGTTCCCATTCTCCTTCATCTTCGATGGCGCATAGGATTTCTCGGCCTTGCTCGTCCTTGGCGATTTTTAATACGATAGCTTCGCCGGTGTTATCTGCCACCGGTAACAAAATCGCATACTCTCCGTCATCAACCTCCAAAATATCTACCACCAAAAACTCGTGTTCCTGGCCTTCTTCATCTCTTAACAAAATGGTATTCTCCTGGTAGGACATCTCCTCACCTCATTCTTTAAAGTTGGACCTATCATACCCCATCCGACCGGTGGCAGTCAAGATAACTTTGCAGGATTAGCGCTGCCGCCAGGCGGTCCACTATACCTTTACGCCTGCGGCGGGAAAGATCGGCCTCTAGCAAGATTCGCTCAGCGGCCGCAGTAGTCAAGCGTTCATCCCAAAGTACCACAGGTACCGCCAAAATTTTTCCCAATTTGTGGACAAACTCTTTTACTTTCTGAGCCTGGGGCCCCCAAGTGCCGTTCAGGCTGAGCGGCAGACCTACTACTATCCGGCCGACCTCATACTCTTGGACTAGCTTGGATAAAGCTGCGAGGTCTTCCTCCGTATGGCTACGCCTAATAGTGGTCAAACTCTGCGCCGTCCAGCCCAGGGGATCGCTCAAAGCTACGCCAATGGTTCTATCCCCTATGTCCAGTCCCATGATCCGCAAAGCTCAAATCACCTTCAAACAAAAGTCGCGGCAAACGGTAGCACAATAACCGCATAAAACGCACCGGGAGGCGTCTACTAAAGCCCGGCCGTTCTCTATCCTCAGCGCCCCCTGGGGACAACGCCTGGCGCAGCTACCGCAGCCGCTACACCATTGCTCAATGTGGAGGCACCTACTTTTTCGCCCTACCAGCCCCAAAATTTCCTCCGGAGGCTCTTCTCCCCTGCACCAGGCTGTATTGATTATCACCTCCGCCTCCGATTGCATCCCTACGGCCACCGAGTGAACAAAGGGCAATTGTAACACAAATTCCAGCGCTTCTCGCGCCCTCCGTATCAGGTGCCCTCCGCCCAGAGCCTTCATAGCATAAATTCCCTTGCCTGCTTCACCTGCCCGGCGGATAGCTCCTACCATTTCTTCCCGGCTTCCATCCAGAATGCCTATGCCCTGGAGATTGATCAAGGGGTGAATGACGTCTATCTCCGACAATTTGGCCGCCGCCAGCACGCCGGCTACGGCATGAGTGGAGATGCCTACCGCCCGTACCCGGCCCTTGGCTTTAGCCTCCAAAAGATAATCTAAAGCCTCCCGGTGCCCCTTAATAGTCCACTCCGACTCCTGTTCATGCAAAAGGAAGATGTCTATAACATCGCGTTCTAATTCCCGCCGCGCCTTCTCCAGACTGGCGGCCATGTTCAGGGCAGTATAGGCGTAAGACTTGGTAGCTATAACTACCGCACCTTGCCAGCCGCGTAAAGCCTCTCGCACGTAAGGATAAGTTCCGTAACTCTCAGCCGTATCGATAAAGTTTATCCCTAACTCCAGGGCTTTTCTTATCACCGCCGCACCGGCTTTTACCTCCATCCGCGCCTGAAGCGGACCCAAGGTTAGGGTTCCAAAACAAAGGCGAGAAACCCTAAGGCCGGTATTCCCCAGTTCCACGTAGGGCAACATTTATTCCCTTTCCGCCCAAATTTAATATATAAAAGCCTGACCCTTAGCCAGGCTTTTAGAGCCCGTCTTTGTCCGGTTTTCCGGTGAGCTCGGCCAACTTTTTCTCCCAATACAGCATACGCCCTTCTGCTTGAGAAAGTAAACGATTGTCCTCTCCGGTAAAGTAGCCGACTTCGGCCTTAGCTCGAGCTTCTTCTAGGTGAGCCCGCAAAATATCCAATCCACGCCGGTAGAGCTCCAAAGCGTAACCAGCTCGTTCCCGCTCGTGACCCCAGGGAGAGTGCTGCCAATCGCGGATAGCCGCTTTCAGAAGATCGAAGAACTTTTCCCCCTCGGTGTACAAGTTTACTGTTAGCTCTAAGTCAGAGAGGCCCATCAGGCTACTCCTCCTTTAAATAATTGTTAAGCAATTCTTCTAAAATTTCGTCTCGCTCTACCCGCCGAATTAGATTGCGGGCGCCTTTATGGCTGGTAATATAAGCTGGATCGCCGGATAAAAGATAGCCTACCAACTGATTAATGGGATTATATCCTCTTTCCACCAGGGCCGCTCTAACCTCGTATAAAACGTCTCTTACCTTTATCTTTTCCTCTTTTTCCATTTTAAACATCATGGTTTCTTGCATATTACCGGCTCCTTTCAGCTCCGGCAGTGCCCAACTGTTGGGCTACCACCTGAAGGCTATACTCCAGCGCTTCATCCAGCTTACTCGGGTCTTTTCCTCCCGCCTGGGCCATGTCCGGCCGGCCGCCTCCGCCTCCCGAGGCCCTCCTGGCTATCTCCCTCAGCAAATTTCCGGCATGAATCCCTTGCGCCACTACATCCTTAGTGGCCATGGCTACAAAATTAACCCGTCCTTCGCCGGCCGACCCCAAGACCACTACGCCTGATCCCATCCTGGCCCTTATCAGATCGGCCATTTCCCGCAAAGCATCTGCGTCGGCTACTTGCACCCGGGCGGACAACACGCGCACCCCCCTAACTTCCTTAGCCTGGGGCAGCAGCTTGTCTACTTCGTAAATAGCCAGTCTGGTACGTAAGGAAGCCGCTTCCTTTTCCAGTTCTTTAAGCTGCGACAATAGGTCCTCCACCCGCCGAACCACACTGGATACGGGCACCTTGAGCAGGGCGGCCACCTCTTCCAGTGAAGCCCTCTCTTGATACACCAGTTCTAACGCCGCTTCCCCCGTGACAGCCTCCACCCGTCTGAGGCCCGAGCCAATACCGCTTTCACTGGTGAGGCGGAAGAGCCCTATTTCACTGGTCCTACTTACGTGGGTCCCACCACATAGCTCTAAACTGTAATTGCCCATCTTGACCACGCGCACTCGCTCACCGTATTTTTCACCGAACAGAGCAACTGCTCCCATGGCTTGAGCTTCCTTTAGGGAGGTCTCTAAGGTTTCCACCGCCAAATTGGCCAAGATCTGCTGGTTGACTTTAGTTTCCACAGCCTTCAGTTCCTCAAAGGTTAAGGGGGCGAAATGGGTGAAATCGAAGCGCAGACGTTCAGGCGTGACCAAGGAGCCGGCCTGGTGAGCATGTTCTCCCAACACTTCCCTCAAGGCGCGGTGCAGCAGGTGAGTGGCGCTATGGTTGCGGGCAGTAGCCTGGCGCTTTTGGCGGTCGACTACTATTTTTACTTTATCCCCTACCGTTAGGGTCCCGGCCGTAATCTCTACTTCATGGATGATCTTGCCATCTGGTAAACGGCGGGTATCCCGCACTACCCCCTGTCCCCCGTTGAAGAAAAGTCGTGCCTCATCCCCCACCTGACCGCCGCCTTCCGGGTAACAAGGCGTGCGATCCATCAATACCCAACCCTTAAGGCCGACACCTAGATTTTCGAGCTTTACCCCTTCTTGGAGGATGGCCAATACTACACCTTCATCTTCCAGGCGGGTATAGCCTGTAAATAAAGTGGCCGGAAGACTGCCCAGACTCTCTGCCAGAGCCCAGGCCAGTTCATAGCTCTTCCCCTCTTCCCGCGCCGCCCGCGCCCGTTCCCGCTGAGCATCCATGGCCGCAGCAAAACCTTCGCGATCCACCTTAAACCCTTTTTCCCCGGCTATCTCCTCCGTGAGATCCAAGGGGAAACCGTAAGTATCGTAAAGCAGGAAGGCTTCCTGGCCGTTTATCTCTTCCCGTCCTTCCTGTTTTGCCCGAGCTAAAATATTCCCCAGAACTCTAAGGCCCTCGTGGAGGGTGGCATGGAAGCGTTCTTCTTCCTGCTTAACTATGCGCATAATCTCCGCTTCCCGTGCGGCTACCTCTGGATAAGCCTGTCCCATAACCTCTACCACCACCGGAACCAGACGATAAAGGAAAGGCTGTTCCAAACCGAGAGCCATGCCGAAGCGGGAAGCCCGGCGCAAAATGCGCCGCAGAACGTAGCTGCGCCCTTCATTGCCCGGCAGAACGCCATCGGCGATGATAAAAGTGCAGGAGCGGGCATGATCGGCTATGACGCGGAAAGGAAAACCTTCCTCTCCCCGGCTGTAGGTGCAACCGCTGATTTTTTCTATCCCGGTTATGAGCGGCCGGATAAGATCAGTATCAAAGTTGCTGTCCACACCTTGCATTACCGAGGCTATGCGCTCCAGGCCCATCCCGGTATCGATGCTCGGCCTGGGTAGAGGAGCCAGATTTCCTTCCCCATCCCTATTATACTGCATAAAGACCAGATTCCATATTTCTAACCAGCGGTCACAATCACAAACACCCAAGGCGCAAACCTCTTGCCGACAAGCGTATTCGGGTCCGCGGTCATAAATTATTTCGCTGCAAGGACCGCAGGGACCGGTCTCCCCCATGGCCCAAAAATTATCCTTTTCCCCCAGGCGTACTATTCGCTCCGGCGGCATACCGGTTATGTCCTGCCAGAGCTGAAAAGCCTCCTCATCATCCCGGTAGACCGTAACCCACAGGCGCTCTCGAGGCAGCTCCAGTACTCGGGTTAGAAACTCCCAGGCGAAGCTGATGGCTTCTTTCTTAAAATAATCCCCAAAGGAAAAATTTCCCAACATCTCAAAAAAAGTATGGTGTCTAGCCGTACGCCCCACTGTATCGAGGTCGTTGTGCTTTCCTCCGGCCCGCACGCATTTCTGTGCTGTAGTGGCACGCGTGTAGGGACGGCGATCTAAACCTAGAAAGACATCTTTGAACTGGACCATACCGGCATTGGTAAACAACAAGGTGGGATCGTTGTAAGGCACCAGCGGAGAACTGGGCACCACGGTATGCCCTTTGCTCGCAAAAAAACCGAGAAAACTTTCCCGCAGCTCGTTTCCGGTCAAGACAGGTCTCCACTCCTCGTCAAAACTAAACCTCGTCGCCATCTATCCTGGGTGACGAGGTTTTGCCGGCTAAATTTTCCTACATTATAACCCGAAGCCAGCTCCCTTGTCAATTAACCGTGCTACTGGCCAGTGCTGACGCACGAAAAATATATAAAGCCGAAGTATAGGGAGTAAAAGCAGG
>JBNATU010000022.1:0-48783 GCA_049701195.1 Neomoorellaceae bacterium | reverse complement strand
ATGCTAGTTATATTTTGCACTAGTTTAAACCAAAAATCAAGCCTCTCTATTGCTGAGTTATCCCCAGTTTTTATTCCAGGCTTGCTTGGCTTTCGCTCGCGAAAGTTTCCCTCGCGGGCAGGACTTTTGCTCGGCCTAAAAGCTTAAGGTGGGGTTCCCTCGACAGTTGGCATCCTTGCCGATGGACCGGTCTTAGGCCTCTCTATCCTCGACCCCTTCTTAAGCTTTAGGCCTCTCTCTCAAAGCCTGGGCCAGCCGCCCGGAAAAATCCTCGCTTGGGGCCTAAGCCGGCCGCCTCATCCTCCGGCTAACCCCCCCTGCTCTTGCCTCTATTCCGCTTAAGCCTCCTAAGGAGCTTCTCCAAGTCCCAGGTATTGACCACATCCTCCGGCTCCAGCCAGCCGCGCCGGGCCACAGTAATACCGTACCACATGTCGTCCAGGCGACCGGCATCGTGGGCGTCCGTATTCACGGCCAGGGGTATGCCATACTCCTTAGCCCGGCGGGCGGCATTTTCATCCAGGTCCAAACGGTCAGGACAGGCATTTATCTCCAGGATAGTCCCGGTCTCCGCGGCCAGCTCTAAGAGCCTCTCCAGGTTAACTGCATAGGCCGGCCGGCGCCCCAGCATGCGGCCCGTGGGATGTCCCACTATGTCCACATAGGGATGGCGCATGGCGGCCTCCAAGCGGAACATAACCTGCTCTTCCTCTTGTTGGAGTCCCGAATGGATAGAAGCTATCACTATATCCATAGAAGCCAAAATTTCATCCTCATAATCCAGACGTCCGTCCGATAATATATCCACTTCTACTCCGGCCAAGATGGTGAAGTCCTCCAACTCCTGGTTCAGCCGGGCGATTTCCTCCTTCTGGGCCAGCAGTTGCTCCACGCTCAATCCCCGCGCCACCGCCAAAGAACGAGAATGATCCGTGATAGCCAGATACCGGTAGCCCCTGGTCCTCGCTGCTTCCACCATTTCTATCAGAGTATGTGCTCCATCGCTATAGCGGGTATGCACATGAAGGTCTCCCTTAACATCCTCTAAACCCACCAGGCGGGGCAGGCGGCCTTCCCTGGCAGCCTGAACTTCCCCCCGGCCCTCTCGCAGTTCCGGTACAATGAAAGGGAGATCCAACTTCCCGTAAAACTCCTCTTCCGAAGCCAGTGAGGCGGTAGCCTCCTCCAGCCGGGACGGTAAACCCAAAGCGTACAACGACGTACGGCGTTCTTCGGCGTAACGCCTCAACTCCTCCCGGTGGGCCGCCGATCCCGTCAGGTAAAGCCAGCTGGAAACAAACTTTTCCACAGAAACCAAGAAAATCTCCAGCTTTACTCCGGCCCAAGTGCGTAGCGAGATACGGTGTTCGGCCACCTCAAGCACTTCCTTCACCTGAGGATGGCGCGCCATAACCTCGGCTACCGGCGCAGAGCCTCTCACTCCGACCACAATATCCGCATCTCCTACCATGGCACAGCCACGGCGCACGCTGCCGGCTATCTCTGCTCTGGCCACACCCGGCAAAGCCAGGATTTGCTGGCATACCAGTTGCGCAAAAGGCCGGGCGATACCCAGGGGCACTCTATCCCGGCTCTCTCTAAGCAGCTCCAAGCCGCGCAAGATAGCCAACTCAGTTTTGCTGCCCATACCCGGCAATTGGCGTATCTTGCGCTCCCGTGCAGCCTGCTCCAGCTCCTCAAGGGTGGTCACGTGCAAATGCTGATAAATCTGGCGGATAGATTTGGCTCCCAGGCCGGGAATGGACAGCATCTCTCGCAGTCCAGGTGGAACTTCGCGGCGCAATTGTTCCAAAAAGCTGGAACGCCCGGTTTCTAAGAGCTCGGCTATTTTTTTAGCCAGATTCTTCCCTACGCCAGGAATCTTCTCCAGCTCACCCCGGGCATGATAGCTGGCCGCCTCTTCCTTTAAATACTCCAAAACCCTAGCCGCCCGGTGATAAGCCCTTACCTTAAACGGCTCCTCGCCCTTGATTTCTAAGAGGTCCGCCATTTCAGCCAGTGCCCAGGCTAATTCCAGATTGGTCAACCTTTTCGCTCCTCCTGTATAAGCCTAATCAAGGTTTCATACTCCTGCCTGACCTTGTTCAATTCATCAGCTATGTTAAGGGCCGCCAGCACGGCAATTTTAATCGGCGGATAATGGGGGCACTTCTGGCCGATCTGGCGCATCTTCCTATCCACATAGGCAGCCAGCGAGCGCATATACTCGGGCGTTTCGGTTCCCTTCAAAACATATTCCTGATCAAAAATAGTTACCGCAGCGCGGTTAATTCCCTCTTCCCGTCTTTCTTCCTTAAGCTTAGCCTCGGGCAACGGTGGCCACCCCCTAATTGCACAATTGCACCAGATCATCTCAACCAAAGCTCTATTTCCTCAAAGAGGCTATTTTCTCAAAGAGGCGCCCAAGCGGCGGGCCAATTCCCGCTCTATCTGTCCCAGGGCGGCGTTAACTTCTTCATCCGTTAAAGTCCGTGCTTCCTCCTGGAAGGTCAAGGTATAGGCTAAACTCTTATGGCCCGAGGCGATCTGCTCGCCGCGGTACACATCGAAAAGGCGACAATCCTTCAAATAGGAGCCTCCGGCGCTCAGGATAACCTGTAGGACTTCTTCAGCAGTGATCTCTTCGGGCACCACCACCGCCAGATCCCTCTCCACCGCAGGGAAACGGGGCAGGGGTTTATAAACCGGCGCCACCTTAGGGACCCTTCCGGCCGTCTCCCAATCCAGCTCGAAAACATAGACCCTATAGGGCAAATCGTAACTGCGGGTCACATCCGGATGGAGCTCACCCAAAAAGCCCAGTTCGATATCCTCACTATAGATTTCGGCACCACGGCCCGGGTGAAGGAAAGGCCAGGAAGCCGTGGCTGCAAAACGAATTCCCGGAACTCGCAATCGGCGCAAGATCTCCTCCACTATGCCCTTAAGATAATAAAAATCCATCTCCTGCTCCGGCCAGGACCAGCCCCGCTCCTCAGCACCCATGACCAGCCCTGCCAATCTCAAGGGCTCCTTCGGCAATTCGCTTTCCCGAGGCAAAAAAACCCGGCCCAATTCAAATATAGCCACCGGCATTACCTTGCGGCTGGCGTTGCGGCCGGCCACCTCCAAAAGTCCGGGAAGCAAGGTGGTCCTCAGAACGCTTTGCTCCTCCCTTAAGGGATTCTGCAGAGCCACGGTTCGCCGCCAAGGGTGTTCCACGGGTAAACGCAATACATCCCACACTTTAGGGTTTATGAAGCTATAAGTTATCACCTCAGTGAGACCACAGGCCAAAGCAGCCTCACGGCCGGCTTCCTCCCAAAGCTGCCGGGCAGACTTTTTCTCTCCTGCCACCACACCCCCGGGTATGGTTACCGGCAGACGGTCATAACCGTAAAGCCGCGCTACCTCTTCCACCAGATCTATTTCCTGCGTCAGGTCCCCCCGGCTGGAGGGCACCGTAACCCGCAAGGGATTTTCTCCCTCCACCTGGAGGTGCAGTCGGGTCAAAAGACCCTTGATCTCCTCTACCGCCAAATCGGTTCCCAGGTGGAAGTTCACCCTCTCCGGACGAAGGGTAATCACCACCGGCTCCCGCTTCCGCGCATAAACATCCAGACACCCGGGGCTTATTTTACCCTGGGCCAAGAGCTGCATAAGTTCGGCGGCCCGGTCGGCGGCCTGAGGAGCGCCTTCCATGTCTACTCCCCGTTCAAAACGCAGAGAGGATTCCGACCGCAAACCCAAAAGCCTGGAGGCCCGCCGAATAGCCGCTCCGTCAAAATGAGCCGATTCGATAAAAACATTGACGGTACTTGCGGTCACCTCGGTTTCCAGCCCGCCCATAACTCCTGCTAAAGCTACGGCCCGCTCAGCATCAGCTATAACCAGCAAATCAGGCTCCAGCACTCGCTCCTGTCCGTCCAGGGTAACCAGCTTCTCTCCCGGCCTTGCCCGGCGCACCACGATCTTTTTACCCCGCAGCAGGTCATAATCAAAAGCATGGAGAGGCTGGCCCCTCTCCAGCATAACGTAGTTAGTTATATCCACCACATTGCACAGGGGCCGGAGGCCGCACGCCCGCAGCCTGGCCTGCATCCAAGCCGGCGAGGGCCCTATTTTCACCCCTCTGACTATACGGGCTACATAACGGCCACACATATCCGCCGCCTCAATCTGCACCGCAGCCAGTTCAGAGGCTAAAGGCCCTTCCTCAGAAAGATTGATAGAAGGCCAACGTAAAGGCGCACCGGTTAAAGCAGCCACTTCCCGCGCCACGCCCTGAATGCTCAGACAATCAGCCCTATTCGGCGTAAGTTCCAACTCTAATACCGTCTCTTGCAATCCCAGAGCTCCGGCCGCTTCACTTCCCAACCGGGCGTCGGGAGCCAAGGTTAGGATGCCCTCGCGGTCCTCCGGCGCCACCAGCGCCGTATCCAAACCCAGCTCTTGAGCCGAGCAAAGCATGCCCTGAGACTCCACTCCTCTAAAAGAAGCCCGGCGAATTTCCCGGCCTTCGGGCAAACGGGCCCCTTCCAAGGCTACCGCCACCCTTTGGCCGATCCTTACATTAGGGGCTCCGGTAACTACCTGTAAGACCTGGCCCCCTATATCTACCAGGCAAACCTTCAAATGATCAGCATAGGGATGTCTTTCCAGAGATTTAATCTCCCCTACCACTACTCCGGCCAGATCCGAGCGAGGATAAATAATATTCTCCACCGGTATGCCCGCCATGGTAAGCCGGTGGGCCAGTTCTTCCGGCGGCAACTCCAACTCCACATACTCTCTCAACCAGCCATAAGGTACGCGCAACAGCCTTACACCTCACCTCTTCGATGGTCTCAAAACTGCTTCAGGAAGCGCAGGTCGTTTTCAAAAAACAGGCGGAGGTCATCTATACCGTACTTGAGCATGGCTATCCGTTCTACACCCAGGCCGAAAGCGAAACCGCTGGCTTCTTCCGGATCATATCCCGCCATGGCCAGCACCTTAGGATGCACCATGCCGCTACCCAATATCTCCAACCAGCCTGTCTGCTTGCACACCCGGCAACCCTGCCCCCGGCACATAACGCAAGAAATATCTACTTCCGCGCTGGGTTCGGTGAAAGGGAAATAACTGGGTCGGAAGCGAACCTCCACTTCAGGCCCAAACATTTGGTGCACAAAGGCCATAAGTATGCCTTTCAAATCTCCAAAAGTCACCCTCCTGTCCACCAGGAGCCCCTCTACCTGGTGAAACATAGGGGAATGGGTAGCATCATCATCACGGCGGTAAACTTTCCCCGGCGCTATAATGCGAATAGGCAACCGCGGGCGCATCGCTTCCATTACCCGCACCTGCACAGGTGAAGTATGGGTGCGCAGTAAAACATTCGGGCTGAGGTAAAAAGAATCCTGCATATCCCGGGCCGGGTGGTCCGGAGGCAGGTTCAAAGCCGTAAAATTATAGTAATCCGTCTCCACCTCCGGCCCCTCGGCCACCGCAAAGCCCAAACCGAGGAAAATATCCTTAATTTCCTCTAGGACCGCATTCAAAGGATGACGGTAACCTCGGGGCAGAGGCCGGCCGGGCAAAGTTACATCTAGCTTTTCCTTTTGGAAGCGTCTTTCTTTCTCCTGCTCCAGCAGGCGAGCTTTAGCCAGGGCCAGCGCCTCTTCCAGTTCCTCCCGCACCTCGTTAGCCCGCTGCCCCACCCGCGGCCTTTCCTGCGGGGGTAATTGTCCCATGCCCCGCAAAATTTGAGTCAGCTCGCCCTTCTTACCCAAATACTTTATCCTTACCGTCTCCCAAGCCTCCAGGCTATCGACTTTGGCCATCTCCGCCAGAGCCTTTTCTCTTATGGCGTCAATTACTTCCAGCATTTCCTCACCTCATAAAAAAGGCCTCCGCCCCTTCGGGACGAAGACCTGTTCTTAATCCTCTAAACCACCCCAAGTTACCTGTCCACCAACAGGTCTCCCTGATAACGGTAGGAGCACCGGCCACAGCCTACTAAGCTACCTTAAGCCTTTCAGCCTGCTGCTCCCGGGCGAACTTCCCTTGCCTCTCCCTTAGCAGCGCTTCCAGTCCACGGCGCCACCTCCCTGTAAGGTCCCGGCAAGCTACTCCTCCCGCTCATAGCATTTGGGCGTCTCTCTATCTATTGCACCAGCAGACGGCGATAAATAATATAAGCCGCTATGGACCCCGTTTTCTCAAAAATTCTCCAAAAGAATTCTGCCCTTAAGGGCCAAGGCACATTATCACGCCCTTTCCAAGGCTGGGGACCTTTTATTAAGAAAAATTATAGCATACAGCCCCTTCCTTGACTAGCCTAAAATAACCGGCTCTTCGGGATGATGAATATTGGCCTTCACCTGGCGTCTCCAAATGGCCATGGCTAAACTCAAGGGCCCTACTCTTCCCGCAAACATGGTCAAAATGATCAGCAACCGACCCCAAAACTTAAGTTCCGGCGTAATCCCCGTGGTCAGGCCTACCGTGCCGAAGGCCGAGGTGACTTCGTACAGCACCGGCAAAAAGCTCTTCCCTTCACTGATCAACAATATAAGAGTGACGACGTTTACCAAAGCGAACGAGAGCACCGCAATGCTCAAAGCTTTAAGCACTCGCATCCAAGTAATCTGGCGCCCACCGAATACGACCTCCTGGCCCCCCCGTATCACCGTAATCACGGCCAATACCAGCACCGCAAAAGTGGTAGTCTTTATACCCCCTCCGGTTCCGGCCGGAGAAGCCCCGATAAACATTAATAGAACATGCAAATATTGGCTCGCCGGCTTCATTCCAGCAATGTCCAGAGTGTTAAAGCCGGCCGTCCTGGGAGTCACCGCCTGAAAATAAGAGGCCATCAGCTTTACCGGCCAGGATAAGGGCTTCAAGGTACGGACGTTATCCCATTCCAAGACTAAAATCAGCACCGTACCCGTCACAATAAGTAGCAAAGTGGTAAGCAAAGCCAGCTTGCTGTGGAGGCTCAAACGAGAGAATTTCCTGGCTCGCCAGATGTCCATGATCACCGGAAACCCGATGCCCCCCAGGATTATCAAAGTGGTAATGGTAAAATTAACTGTGGGATCGGCCACATAAGCTGTCAAACTGGAGAATTTACCAAAAGCTTGCCCCAAGACATCGAAACCGGCGTTGTTAAAGGCGGATACAGCATGAAATACCCCATAATAAATTCCCCGTCCCCAGCCGAAATCCCGGGCGAAGCGCCAAGATAAGATAAAAGCGCCCAGACCCTCCACGATAAAGGTAGTAAGGACTATTCTCCGGGCAAAATCCACCACCCCGCCCAGATTCTCCTTGTTCAAAGCCTCCTGTATAAACACTCTTTCCCTTAAAGTAATCCGCTTACGAACTATCAGAGCCACCAGGGTGGCCACACTCATCCAGCCCAGTCCGCCTGTCTGAATCAACAGCAGAATAAGCGCCTGGCCGAAGGGAGACCAGTGGGTCCCCGTATCTACCACCACCAGTCCGGTCACGCAAACTGCGGAAGTAGCAGTAAACAAACAGGTCAAAAAATCCGTCCTCTCGCCCGTAGCCGAAGCCACAGGGAGCATCAATAACAGAGCCCCTAACAAAATTACGCAGGCAAATCCCAAAACAATACCCTGGGTAGGAGTCAGCCGTAACATGTTTAAGCCTCCCGCTCATGCCGTTGGCGAGCCGCTTCGTACAGCAAAATAGCTGCGGCCACAGCTACATTAAGGGATTCTACCGGCCCCCATAAAGGGATCTTTACCCAAAACGAACTCGCTCGCAACAGTTCCGGGCTAGGGCCCCTATTCTCATTCCCCACCACAATGGCCAGCTTTCCCCGGTAATCGCCATCATAGTAAGGCCGCTTCCCTCCTACGTGACCCACAACTATTTTTACTCGATCCTGCAGGAAGGCCACCAGTTCCCCAGGGGCCGTACCGTGGACTACGGGCAAGCGAAAAAGGGCGCCCATAGCCGCCCGAACCACCTTTTCATTATAAAGGTCCACTGTCCCCGAAGTAAGAATTGCCCCCGTACATCCGGCAGCCAAGGCCGTACGGAGCATAGTTCCTAAATTGCCCGGATCCTGGATCGCATCCGCCACCAATAAAAAAACCTCCTGACCTCTCAGAAGGTCCGCCAAGCCGTATTTTCTCTGCCGGGCTACGGCTAAAATGCCGGGTGGGCTGCTGGTGCCGGCGATGCTCACCATAACTGCCTCTTCTACTTCTTCACATGGATACCCGGCCTGCTGTAGGCCGGCCAACAACAAGCTATGGTTAGGAGCCCTGGCAAAATCCTTAGTATACAGCACAAACTCCACCTCTGCGCCCGCCGCCAGAGCCTCAGATAGAAGGTGTTCTCCTTCCAGCAAATACAGACCGGTCTTTTCCCGCTGGGAACGGCGGTGGAGAGAACGGGCCAATTTCACCAGTTTGTTGGCCCGGGAAGTAATCATAAGCCTCTACTATTTCACTCCCGCTCCTGAAAATGTTCCAGCGCTTTAGTAGGGCCGATGAGGACCAATACATCCCCTTCTTTTATCATATCATCGGCTCCTGGTGCCACCACTATACTATTTCTCTCCCGCTTAATAGCCACCACCATGGTCCCGTGCTTAGCCCGCAAATTGAGCTGGCCCAAAGTCTTTCCTATCAAGCGTTTAGGTGCGGCAATTTCTTCAATGCTATATTCGGGCGATAAATCAATATGCTCCAGCACATTTCCCGCTGCCAGCGTACGCGCCACTCTAACCCCCATATCGCGTTCCGGAAAAACGATCTTGTCCGCGCCGATCTTGGCCAGCACCTTAGCGTGCAGCTCGTTTAAGGCTTTAGCCACCACACATTTAACGCCCAATTCCTTTACCATTAAAGTTACCAAAATATTGGCCTCTACATTCTCCCCAATGGCCACCACGGCTACATCCACGTTACGCACGCCTGCCGCCTTCAAAGCCTCCTCATCCCGGGCATCGGCATGCACGGCATAGGTAACTTCGTCCATTAGCGCTTCTACTTTAGCGGCATCAGAATCAATAGCCAGGACTTCACAACCCATCCTGGCTAAAGAGACGGCTAGGCTGGCTCCGAAGCGCCCCAAGCCTATAACGGCAAATTGTTTCATAAGTTAGGCCCCAACCCCCAATTTCTCTTTGGCTATCTCTACTAATTGCTGAAAGGAAGCTGCATCGTTTACCGCCATATCGGCCAAAACCTTGCGGTTTATCTCTATCCCCGCCTGTTTCAGACCGTTGATAAACCGGCTGTAGGTCAGGCCGTTCTGCCTGGCGGCCGCATTAATACGCGCGATCCACAGCTTGCGGAAATCGCCCTTCCGCTTACGCCGGTGTGCATAAGCATACACCAAAGACTTCATTACCTGCTGATTGGCTACCCGGAACAGCTTCGACTTAGCTCCAAAATAACCTTTGGCCAACTTGAGAATCTTCTTATGGCGTTGCCTCTTGGTTACACCTCGTTTTACCCTGGACATCTCTGCTTTCCCCCTCTAAGCTCCATAAGGTAACAGCCTGGCTATTCGCTTGCGGTCGGCAGCAGATACCAAAGCCGGTCTTCTCAAGCTGCGCTTTCTTTTCGAGGTTTTCCCCGTCAAAAGGTGACTCTTAAAAGCCTTAGACCGCTTGATTTTGCCTTTGGCCGTCAGGCGAAAGCGTTTGGCAGCTCCCCGATGGGTCTTCATCTTAGGCATCTTTTATACACCTCTTATCTTTTGGATTGGTTCTTAGGCGTTATTGGCTCTTAGGCGCCAGGATCATTACCATATTACGCCCTTCTATTTTGGGCGGCCTTTCAACGGAGGCTATCTCCGCCACCTGGTCGGCCAACCGCAAGCAGAGTTTTTCTCCCAGCTCCGGGTGAGAAATCTCGCGGCCGCGAAACATGACCGTCACTTTTACCTTATCGCCGTCTTCCAGAAAGCGAAGGGCATTACGGGCCTTGACCTGGAAATCGTGCTCCTCAATACCGGGCCGCAGCTTAACTTCTTTAATGTTAACTATACGCTGCTTCTTTTTAGCCTCTCGCTCCCGCTTGCTTTGCTCGTATTTATACTTCCCAAAATCCATAATACGGCAAACAGGCGGGCGCGCCTGCGGCGCCACTTCTACCAAATCCAGCCCCTGCTCTTGAGCTATGCGCAAGGCTTCGCGCAAAGGCATAATGCCTAACTGCTGGCCGTCGGTTCCGACCAGGCGCACCTCCCGGGCCCGGATTTCTCCGTTCACCCTCCAATCCTTGCTGATAATTATTCACCTCCAGATGAAATTCCGCCCAGTAAAAAGAAAGCGGGCCTTTCCACCCGCTCATAGTTATACGCTGAACCTCTCCTGGGCCAAAACCTTACCAGCCTGGGGCTGTAAGGTGAGAAGCGGATGGCTTCTGCTTTCCTGCGCTAGTATAGCATAGCCATAGATTACCGTCAATAAGTTTAAACTTTTAACTTCTGCGCTCCTTTATCTCCTGGACCAGACGATCCACGAAATCGCTCACCCGTACGCTGCCGATATCGCCTTTACCTCTCTGCCGCACGGCCACCGTGCCTTCAGCCGCCTCTTTGTCCCCTATAACCAGCATATAAGGGACACGCTCCACCTCCGCCGCTCGAATTTTATACCCGATCTTTTCGTTGCGGTCGTTCACCTCACACCGCACTCCGGCCTTCGCCAGCGCTTCGCGCACCTTATAAGCGTACCCATGATGTCGATCGGCTATCGGCAGAATTTTTACTTGTACCGGGGCCAGCCATACAGGAAAGGCCCCCGCGTAGTGTTCAATTAAAATACCTATAAACCTTTCTATGCTGCCGAAAACCACCCGGTGAATCATTACCGGCCGGTGTTTTTGCCCGTCTTCACCGATGTAAGTGAGATCAAACTTCTCCGGCATAAGAAAATCCAACTGTATGGTACCGCACTGCCAGGTACGGCCCAACGAGTCTTCTAAATGGAAATCGATCTTAGGACCGTAAAAGGCTCCTTCCCCTTCATTCACTTTGTACTCTATGCCTTTAGCCTCCAGGGCTCCCTGCAAGGCCCTGGTAGCCATTTCCCAGATCTCGTCGGAACCCATAGCCTTCTCGGGTTTGGTGGAGAGCTCGACATGGTATTGGAAACCAAAAAGCCTATAAAATCTATCTACTAAATCGATGACCCCCTGAATTTCGGCTTCCACCTGGGAAGGTAGCATGAAAATATGGGCATCATCCTGGGTAAAAGCCCGCACCCGCATCAGCCCATGAAGCACCCCGGATTTCTCATGGCGGTGGACCAGGCCCAGCTCTGCCAGCCTCAAAGGAAGATCGCGGTAGCTGTGTTGCTCGCTCTGATACACCAGAATAGCGCCCGGGCAGTTCATGGGTTTGATGGCATAGTCCACCTCATCTATCTTAGTAAAATACATATTCTGCCGGTAATGCTCCCAGTGACCCGACCTCTCCCACAAAGAACGGTGCAAAATTATAGGAGTCCGGATCTCCAGGTACCCTGCCCGCCGGTGCTCTTCCCTCCAGAACTGCTCCAGTTCATTGCGGAGCACCATACCCTTAGGATGGAAAAAGGGGAAACCCGGGCCTTCCTCCTGTAAGCTAAAAATACCTAGCTGAGCGCCCAAGCGGCGATGATCCCTCTTTTTAGCCTCTTCTAGGCGCTGCAAGTATTCTTCTAGAAGAGAAGCCTTGGGAAAAGCCGTACCGTAGATGCGCTGCAACATAGGATTAGCCTCGCTGCCCCGCCAGTAAGCTCCCGCCAGGCTGGTCAATTTTATGGCCTTAAGATAACCGGTGGACGGCAGGTGGGGACCGGCGCAGAGGTCCAAAAAATCCCCTTGCTGATAAATACTGATAACTACTCCTTCAGGCAATTCGTGGATGAGCTCAATTTTATAGGGCTCGTTCAGCTTTCGAAAAAGCTCCAAGGCTTCCTGACGGCTCACCTCTCGGCGCACAAAGGGATAATCAGCCTTAATAATGCGTCTCATTTCCTCTTCAATATCTGCCAGATCCTCAGGAGTAAATTTATGCTCACTATCGAAATCATAATAAAAACCCTCGTCAATGGCCGGTCCTATCCCCAATTTGGTCCCCGGGAAGAGATGCTTAACCGCCTGAGCCAATACATGCGACGCGCTATGGCGATAGGCCAGGCGCCCCCCCTCGTGGTCGAAGGTTAAAAGCTCTAGACGGCAATCTCCGGGGATAGGTCGTGTCAAATCCCATACTTCATCATTAACTTTAGCCGCCAGGGCCTCCCTAGCCAGTCGCGGCGACAGGTCTTCAGCTATCTGGAGAGCAGTTATACCATTCGGATACTCTTTCTGGGAACCATCCGGCAAGATGATGCGCATCTTCTCCCATTACCTCCTTTTTAACACGAATTAACACGAAAATAGCTCTATTTTCATGCACGGTTGTGCCGGGCAGGTTAGCCGGCATGGTCGGTTAGTACGAAAATAGCGCTATTTTTATAAGTGGTTATGCCTTGCAGGCATGAGGGGTTAGCACGGAAATAGCCTTTAAGTGTATTCCCATAAAATGACTGTGTCTTCCGGGGTATGGCCGCTTACAACGAAAAATATAACGAAAAAACTCTCGCCCCTAAAGGGACGAGAGTTCCTCTCGTGGTTCCACCCTTCTTCGGGAACAAAATTATTTGCCCCCCTCTGGCGCCCGCTAACGGTGGCTTACCGGCCAGGCCTACTCCTTCTTTTCGACCCGGCAGCTCCAGGGTGGTAAGGCTCTCTACCGCAAAACCCAGGGATGCTTTCAGCCGCGGCACCCCCTCTCTGCGGGCCGGCAAGAGGCCTCATTTCCCCTTCCTAGCCATTAGTCTTATTCCATTATAGCCGGCAGCTCGAATCATTGTCAAGAAAAGCCGGTCACCAGGGCTTGTACCACACCGATGACCAAACCCAAAACCCCGCCCCAAATCTCAATATAGCGCAGTTCGCGGGAAGCTACGGCTATCACTAATTCTTCAGCCTGCTCCAGATCCAGGCTGTTTAACTTATCGGCTACCATCTTACCGAGGGAAAATTCGGTTCCGGCGGACAAAAATTCCTCCTGCAAGCGCTCCAAAAACCCGGGAATTTCCCGCCGCATCGCCTCTTCTACCATCTGGCTAAAGGCCTGCTTCCAGGAGAGCGGCACAAAGGAAGGAAGGCGCTCCACCACCCTACGGCGCACCAGCTCGCCTACCAGAGACGTCACCCGCTCTTCCAGCGCCGGGGTCTTAAGCCTGGATAAGATCTCGTCCGGCGGCAGCAAATCCTTGTCTATCACCTTAGCTAAACTCGCGGCTATCTCGACCCGTCGTTTAGGAATCAAGCCCTGCCACGTCCAAAAGAAAAATCTAAAGGGGCGCCGCGGGCGAAAAAGCATCCGGATGGCTAAAACATTAGTTATCCAACCGATAAAAGCTCCCAATAAGGGGACAACAATCCACCTAAGCACAAGCTCACCCCGCCTGATAATAGCAGATAGCGGGGGAAAAGACAAGAGATCAAAATTTATGCAAAAGCTGGCGGCATCGCTTGCAACCGCTGCACATGGTCACCCGTTCCCCGAATACGTTCTTGAGGGTGTTTACCGTACCACGGGTCCTCCCTTTTTCGCTGCCGTGAAGAATTATCTGGCGCGGCGCTAGAGTAATTAAGGCGCTCAGCAAAAGGTCTTCACAATTCAACTCATTATCCTCCATATCCACCATACATCCTTCCAAATAATCCTTCTCCAGGTTTTTGGTCTCTCCACCGTACAGTTGGAATCCCCCTTGAGGGTTTAGGACCACGTGGACCTTTTCTACCCGAGGTTCCTGCATCTCTACAAAATATCTCAAAACACTGATGAATTCATCGTACTCTTTTTCCACAATATATTCTTCCACAGCCTCTTCTGCCGCCTGCTCTAGTTCCAGCATATAATCGGGGAGACGGAACTGAATAAAACCATCAATGTTCAAGTAGCTGTTGTCCTGGAGGTATTCCTTAAGCCTTCTGGCCAGAAGCTCTCTGCGCGAGGATAAACCCGGAAAATGCCCCTGGTCAGCCTGATCCAAAATTTTCTTAGCCCTAAGGCAAAGTTCTTTAGCCTCCTGCTGCTCATCCACCTCATACTGTTGCCAAAAAATTTTTGCCAGGAGCTCTTCTTCTACCGCTTCGATGATAAAAGCCGCTACACTCTGAGCTATTTGCTCTTGAAATCGTTTGCGCATTCTCGCCGGCAAGGGATTATGCTCTCCGGCTATCTGGCACCGGCAGAAATTAAAGCCCCCCATCTGCCATTGTTGGAGGCTCAATTCCTTTCCCAGCAGAGTGTACAGTTTGGTAGCGAGAATATACGGCGATCTAGCTGTTGCCAAAAGTATGGTCACGGGTTGCACCCCCTTGTGGTGATATTATATGAGCCCCCGCATTTTTGTATACGATTACTTCTTCCCGCCCACTTCTTCACGCCGACATAATAAAAAACCAAATAAAACCCTTTAAAAACCGTTACATAAAAACCCGTTATATAAAAACCCCTATAAAACCCCGCTATCTTAAACTTAAAATCCGCTCTATCTCAGCTTTCTATGTAACCAAAAATTGAGGCTGGAGGCTTACCCCCCAGCCTCAATTTTGGGGCCTAGCGGTAATTTATGCGCTTCATCTGATAGCAATCCCGGCAATAAACAGGCCGGTCAGGCCTCGGCTCAAAAGGTACCTCCGTCACCGCTCCACAGCGGCTACAGGTCGCCCGGTACATGGTGCGCCGGCCAGAATAATTGTTCCGGCCGGAATTTCTCTGCTTCCTGGCGGCCCGGCAATCAGGACAGCGGGAAGGCTCGTTAGTAAAACCCTTTTCCTGGAAAAATTCCTGCTGTCCAGCCGTAAACACGAACTCAGCCCCACACTCTTTGCACGTTAAAACTTTGTCCTTGAACACTTCTAACCCTCTCCTTAAAGTTTTTGACTCCCTAAAGTAACGGACCCGTACCTGCATGGGGGACAGTTCCGATGGGGCCGAGCCGTTGACTTTTAGAGGCCTTAAAAATAAAAGCAACCTGCGGGCTTAAGCCCTTCGGTTGCCTTCTTGCGCTGGTGGGCTCGGCAAGGATTGAACTTGCGACCCCCTCCGCGTCAAGGAGGTGCTCTCCCACTGAGCTACGAGCCCACACTTGACAAATTCTATTATGCCCCAAAACGCTCTCAAAGTCAAGGGCTTTGCGACCTGGCGTATCCCCACTTTTCACTCGCCAAGGCATTAGCTCATCCCCTGCAAGCGCGAGAACTCAGCCGCATTATAGGAGCTCCGGACCAAAGGAGCGGACGCAATATAGAGAAAACCCATCTTCCGGCCTACCTCGGCATAATAATCAAACACCTCTGGCCGGACAAACTCTCTAACCTCCAGATGGCGGGGTGAAGGGCGCAAATATTGCCCAATAGTCAAAATGTCACAACTTACTTGTCGCAAATCCGCCATGACCTCTTCCACTTCTTCCCGGGTCTCCCCCAGACCCACCATAAGGCCGGATTTGGTATAAACGTGGGGAGAAAGCTCCTTCACCAGCCGCAGTACCTCCAGACTGCGCCGGTAGTCAGCTTCCGGCCGTACTTGAGGGTACAACCGCGGCACCGTCTCCACATTATGATTAAAAATGTGAGGTCGGGCTTCCACCACCCTGGCGAGGGATTGCCTATCCCCTTTAAAATCCGGCGTTAGCACCTCTATCACCGAGCCAGGCAGCTCTTCCCGCACGGCTCTGATAGTGTCCGCAAATTGGCCCGCCCCTCCGTCCGGCAGGTCATCACGGGTCACCGAAGTTACTACGACATGTTTTAGCCCTAGTCTGGCCGCTGCTTGCGCCACCCTCCGGGGCTCATCAGGGTCCGGGGGCTCCGGCCGCCCCCCTTCTACCGCACAAAAACGGCAGTTGCGGGTGCAGACTCGGCCCAGAATCATAAAAGTTGCCGTCCGCCGGGCGAAACACTCTCCCAGATTGGGGCAGAGAGCGCTTTCGCATACCGTATTGAGCTTCAGTTCTTCCAATAACCTTCTGGTAGCTTCCAAACTCCCTGAAGCCGGAATCCTTTTATGCAGCCAGGGCGGCAGACGCTTGACCAAGGCTTTTAACTATCCCCTTTCCTTTGCTGAACTCGAGGGCTAAAATAGCCCACATTCATCCCGGAAAACCTTTCAAACTTTACCAAACTTTAAAACCCCAAGCGTCCTTCCATTCTTTAAGATTTAAGCATGAATGCTCCTACCGTGCACGGCTTCCGCCGCTTCCATGACCGCTTCGGCTAAAGTAGGATGGGCGTGGATGCACTCCGCCAGCTCTCGCGCCTTTATCCCCTGGGTTACCGCCAGCGTGCCTTCGGCAATGAGCTCCGTAGCGTGAGGCCCCATAATATGCACCCCTAAAATACGGTCGCTGGCGGCATCGGCCACTATCTTAACCATACCGTCGGTTTCGCCGCTGGCCTGAGCTTTACCACTGGCCTGAAAAGAAAATTTGCCTACCCTCACCTTAAAGCCGCGCTTTTCGGCCTCTTCCTGGGTCAATCCTACACTGGCGATCTCCGGGTAGGTAAAAATGCAACTGGGCACCGCCTCGTAATTTACCTTGGTGGGCCGGCCCAATATGGTCTGCACCGCCGCTATCCCCTGGGCCGAAGCCACATGGGCAAGCTGAATCTTATTGGTAACATCGCCCACGGCGTACACGCCTTCTATGTTGGTACGCAAATAATCATCCACCAGGATTTCGCCCCGGGAACCCAGGGCTACACCGACTTCTTCCAGCCCTAACCCCGAAGTATTAAACCTGCGGCCGATGGAAATCAGCACTTTGGCCGCGGCGAGCTCCTCCCCGGTAGCTAAGGTTAACTTCACCCGGCCCTCTTCCTCGCGTACCGCCGTAACCTGAGCGCCCGTCTTTATCTCTACTCCGGTACGCTTAAGGAGCATCTGGTAACGCCGGGCCAGCTCTCCATCTATCATAGGCAAAACGGTGGGCATAGCCTCCACCAGGGTAACTTTCACCCCCAGGGTACTAAAAAGAGTAGCAAACTCACACCCGATAACCCCGCCGCCGATGATAAGCAAGCTCTCGGGCAGCGCGGTCCACTCCAAAGCTTCCGTACTGGTGACTACGTTTCGGCCGTTGTATCCTAGAGAGGGCAGGAGAGCGGGCTCCGAGCCGGTGGCCAGTACGATATTTTCCGCTTCGATTTCCTGCACCTGTCCGTTATCTCCCGTAACGGCAATACGCCGGGGTCCGCGCAGACAAGCTCTGCCGGAGAACAGATCTATTTTATTTTTCTTGAACAAAAGAGCGATGCCCTGGTTTAACTGCTTTACCACCGCCTCTTTGCGCGCCGCCAGCCGGCTGTAATCCACCGTATAGCCCTGCACCTCAATGCCGAAATGGGCCGCCCGCCTGATACCCTGAACCAGCGCCGCCCCGGCCAGCAAAGCCTTGGTAGGTATGCAGCCTCTATTCAGACAGGTGCCGCCCAGAGCGCCCTGTTCGACCACCGCCACTTTGGCTCCCAGTTGAGCCGCCCGGATGGCGGCCACATAACCGCCCGGTCCCGCCCCGATGACCGCAATCTTATAGGTCAAAGGCGCTCCCTCCTAAAACTTGGTCAAATAATGCTCGATCTCCCAAGGATGAACGCGAGTACAATAATCCTCCCACTCTAGGCGCTTGGCTTCCAAGAAACGCTCATAAATATGGGGACCTAAAGCTTCCACCATCACCGGGTCAGCTTTCAACTCTTCCAGCGCTTCCCCCAGACTGGTAGGTAAAGTCTTTATTCCCAACTTCTCTCGCTCTTCCTCGCTCATATGGTAAATATTGCTGTTTACCGGCGGCGGCGGCAAAATCTTATTCTTGATCCCATCCAGGCCGGCCTTGAGCATAACCGCGATGGCCAAATAAGGATTGCACGAGGGATCCGGATGGCGCACTTCCAGCCGCGTGGAAGCTCCCCGCTTGGCCGGTATGCGGATAAGGGGGCTCCGGTTCTTAGGAGACCAGGCGATATACACCGGCGCCTCATACCCTGAAACCAAACGCTTATACGAGTTGACCGTAGGATTGGTTATGGCCGCCATGCCGCGCGCATGAAACATCAGCCCGCCTAAGAAATAATAGGCCACTTCACTTAATTCCAGCTCTCCCTGGGGATCGTAGAACGCATTCCTCCCCTCCCGGAACAAGGAAATATTACAATGCATCCCCGAACCGGCCATACCATAAATGGGTTTGGGCATGAAAGTGGCATGCAGGCCGTGAATTTGGGCGATGGTACGCACCACAAACCTGAAAGTAACAATATTGTCCGCCGTTCTTAACGCATCCGCATACTTAAAATCTATCTCGTGCTGGCCCGGAGCCACTTCATGGTGCGAAGCTTCGACTTCAAAACCCATCTTTTCCAGAGTGACTACCATATCCCGCCGGGCATCTTCTCCTAAATCTACCGGACTGAGATCGAAATATCCCCCCCGGTCATGGGTTTCCAAGGTCGGGCGGCCGTGCGCATCGGTGTGAAACAAGAAGAATTCGGCTTCCGGACCCACGTTCATGGTGAAACCCATGGCTTCCGCCTCGGCGATAGCTCTTTTTAAAGTGTTCCGGGGGCAGCCGATAAAGGGAGTGCCGTCGGCATTATAAATATCGCAAATGAGCCGGGCCACCGTACCTTCATAGGGACGCCAGGGGAAGACCGTAAAAGTCGAAGGATCCGGTCGCAGATACATATCGGATTCCTCTATCCGCACAAAGCCTTCAATGGAAGAGCCGTCAAACATTATCTCGTTATTCAGAGCCTTGGGTAACTGATCTACGGGAATAGCTACATTCTTGAGCACGCCGAAAATATCCGTAAACTGCAAACGGACGAACTTTACGCCTAATTCTTCAGCCTGCTGGAGAATCCTTTCCCTGGCTTGGGCCTCCGTCTCCGTCATGCCTTCAAAATCCCCCTCCCAAAATGAGGAAAGCGCCCGGCCAGGCGCCTTCGTTTATACGTAATGATTATATCTTACCTGCAAACATTCTTCAACAAAATTTTTATCCACCATCTTGCGGGTCAGCGCAAATGCTCCAAAATTTGCAGGAGCCGGAAGGCCGGCTCATCGGTTAACCTAATGTTCTCTCGGGCCGCCTCCCTCAGGCGCCGGATGCGCGCGGTATATTCTCTATTAATAATAAACTGGGCCTGCATCCCTTGTAGGGCCAAAGAGGAAGCCAGACGGGCAAATCCCTCGGCCAAGCCCCGGGAGACCACCGGAGACCACAGCATAAAAACGCCGGTGCGCTGGGGAAAGTTCTGCGCCGCAAAGCCCAGAGCCCGCCGGATCTTGTGCTCCACCCGGGCCAGGGTGGTGCCGTTGCTGCGGCCGTAGAGCATACCGCGCAAGTGCGTGGCCACCTCACACAGGTACACCCGGTCCCCCGCCGGATCCAGGGCTACTACATCTATCTCCCCTTCCTCCATCTGGCAGTTATAAACCACCATCTTACAGCCCTCTACAAACTTGAAATAAGAGCCCACCAAACTTTCTCCCATATCCAAGAAACAAAGCCCCCTAAAGCAACCTGCTACGAACCTCCTCTACTGCTCAAAGTCTTTCCCAACCGGGCCGCCGTCATACACCTTGAGGAGTGGAGGTCCGGGCCCAGAGTTCCTCCCGGTACCCTAAACCGGCGGAAATCTCTGCCGCGGTCTTGGTCACCCGCTCTATAGCTAAGTTCAGCCTTTCTCCCTCCAGCCGGGCTACGGGGCCCGAAACACTCATGGCCGCGCAGACTTTGCCGCTGTGGTCGCGGATGGGGGCGGCCACGCAGCGGAGACTGTCCATGATCTCCTCGTTATCAATAGCATACCCTTGGGCCCGTACTCGGGCCAGCTCGGCTTCCAGAGTCTTAAGGTCGGTGATAGTGTTTTTGGTGAAACGAGGTAAGCCTCGGGCGGCAATAATCCGCTTTACCTCGCTCGGCGGCAGAAAGGCCAAAAGCACTTTGCCCACTCCGGTACAGTGGGCCGGCAACCGCATGCCCACCTGGGACACTATGCGCAAAGACTCCCGACTTTCCCGCTTATCGATATAAAGCACTTCCCCCTTATCCAACACCACCAAATGAACGGTTTCTCCCAGTTCATCCACCAACCTCTGAATATAAGGGGCCGCTACCGTACGAACATCCCAGCCGTGGGCCACAATATTGCCCAGTTCAAATAACCGTACCCCCAGCTTGTATTTCCCGGTAAACACCGACTGCTCCACATAGCCGAAATCCCGCAAAGTAGAGAGCAATCCATGGACCGTACTTTTGGCCAGCCCTAGCCTACCGGCGATTTCGTGGAGAGCCAATTCCCCCCGCGCTTCCGCCAGCACATCGATAATTCTCAGCGCTTTGGCCACCGACCTGATCTGAGAAGTCTCCTCCATTTTTTAAGCCCTCCTTACCTATCTTTCCCGGCGTACGATATAGCCGTATGGTATTCAGCTTAAGAGGTATTAATTCGCCTCTCCCCTGGCCTTTTCCTCTTTTTCTGCCCCGTTTTTTTACTTTTATCCCCCAAATACGCTTTGACTATTTTCCGTTTCCTCTCTCTGACGGTGCTGCGCTGGCCGCATGGGGCCTACTCCGAAAATAGTCCTTGGCTATTTTCATCCTTCTGCTGGTGCCGCCAGGGCGGCATGAGCGTCTACCCTGTTTTTACCGCAGGCAGCACGAAATAAGTCTGCGGCAGGACCACGGCCGCACTTAGGGCTTCTTCTCTTACGCTCCGGCCTTTTCGCTGCCGCCGAAGGCTCGCTCCGCTTTCACTCCGCTCACTCTCCGCTTTCGCTCTACTGCCGGCAAAATATACTTTCGGAAATAGTATGTTTCAGCGAAAGAAACCGCAGACCCGCCCCCTCTGGTAACCAAGAACCGGGAGACGAGGAAGCTTCGGCACACCGGGCGGTTAGGACGGGAGCCTATTTGAGCAGTATCATAAGGAGTACGCATTTACACGCTGAAGTCACAGGGACACTAACCCAAATATTCTGGTCCGTAAGCAGCCCGAAAGTTGTTACCCCGACTGCGTTGGCCCCTATCATGAGAGGCATCACAGCCCGGACGGCTGGCGATAGGGCTCCCTTTAACCTTTAAGGAGTAGAAACTCTAGTAACACGCCTCTCAAAAAAGCCTATCCCTGGAAGCCTTGCGGCATAACCTGTCAGGCTTATTGTTTACTTATCAACTGTCGAACTCGGGAAGCAGGATTATAGCCTTTTGGCAGGCGGCTCGCTTACCCCCAAGTGCTCTTTCAGTGCCTTTTGAAGCAGGTGGGAAAAGTTAACCCCTTCCCGCTCTGCCAAGTCATTAAGCCATTTGGGAATAGTGAGGGTCTTTTTAACGGGTTTTTGCCTTATGGCTTCCCGAAACGGAGGCATCCAGGTTTCAATAAGCATTACTGCCTGATGAGGTTCAGTTTTGATGTTTTGGACGGACGAAGGTTCAGGAATCGGCCCCCCTTCCTCTTCTAGGCTGTAAAGGTAGAGCGCCAGGGCTTCTTTAGCCATTTGAACCGCTTCTTCAGTAGTGTCGCCGCAGGTAAAACAGCCAGGCAGGTCGGGAAATTCGACCGAAATACCATCTTCTTCATAAGTAAACACAGCAGGATAAATATAGTGATCCTTACTCATCGTCCAGTCCCTCCTCTAGACGGGCTTGGCGGAAAATGCTTTTAAGCGTCCGTAGTGGGATATTTTTCCTAGGATGAGGAACAGTTACCTTGCCGGGTTTGACTGGATGTACTAGCTGCACATGCGAACCAACCTGATTCTTAATTATCCATCCATCCTTTTGGAGTATTCGAAGAACTTCTCGCGAGGAAAATGCTTTCATTAAAAGCGGAACACCATCCTTAACACATTTTAGCACGTATTTATATACGTGTCAACAGAAAAGGGCCCTGAGTTATCCCCGCTTTCTACAGGGCAGGCCTGCTTGGGCTTGGAAGTGAGCGAACAAGCCTTCGCGGTAGCCAAACTTAACGAAGCCGAAAGCGGAGGCGGACCCGAGGCTTTTGAGAGGCCTGAGGCCGGCAACCGAGACAGGATGTCGAATTTGCCGGGAAGTCCGCCGAAGCTTGAGGCTGAGTGATAGTTTGGCCTGCGAGGGTTTCCGGAGCGAGCGGAAGCCAAGCAGGCCTCGGAACAAAACTGGGGATACGTCAGAAAAGGGCCTCCGCGCCAAAAAGTGGGGACACCCCAGGCATCAACCGGAGGCATCCCTCAAGCCTCAGGAACCAAAAGGTTCTTCTTCCCCGCCAAGAGCATTATCGCCTGGAAAATTTGCCCGGCTTCTTCCTTCAGGGAAGGCTTCCTCTCCTGCAGGTGCCAGCGGACAAAAGTTCCCTGCAAAAGGGCCACCCACAGATAAGAGAGCTTCTCGGCGGAAAAATAATTAAGATGAAAGGAGCCTCGTTTCTCCCCTTCCCGGAAGACGGCTTCCACATGGCCGACATATTTGCTCATTATATCCTTTATCAGGCCTTTGAGCCTGGGGTAACTGCTATAAACCTCACCGGAAAAGACCGTCCTTAAGACAAACCTGCATACCTCCGGGTTAGCTTCCCACAGGCCCACATGAAAGTCCAGGAGGCACTTTATTTTTTCCTCAGGAGACAGGGTTCCGGTCGCGATCTGCGCCACCTTGTCCACCATGCCGTACCCCGCTTCCCTGATGGCTTCCTTTAACATATCCTCTTTGGTGGCAAAATGCTTAAAAAGAGCGCCTTCGGTCAAGCCGACCTCCCGGGCCAGGGCGGCCGTGGTTAAGCGGCTCAATCCCCGGGTGGCCACTATCTTCGCTATAGCCGAGATTATCTGCTCCCGCCTGACTGCTTTGCTTTCCCTCGCGGACATCGGCTGTTAACCCCTCTCCTTCCCTGGGAAGGGTGTCCTGGCTTCCCCTCCCATGGGTACTCCGCAAATATCCTTTTATCCTTAGCTATTTTCTCATCCATTCGCTTTTTCTTCCTCTTCTCTATCCTTTTCCTCTCTCCCTTAATGTGCCGTACCGGCGGCAACCATCTATACTGAAAATACGCCTTGACCATTTTCATTCTTCTGCCGGCGCTGCCCCAGCAGCATGAGCGTCTACTCTGAAAATAGTCGTTACGATTTTCATTCTCTGAAGCGGCTGCGCCAGCAGCATGAGAGGTCATCCCGAAAAATACCCTAATTATAGCCATTTTCCTCCTTTTGCCGGGGCCGCATCGGCGGAACGAGGCTCTACTCCAGGTTCTTGCGGAAGCGCAGCCCGCTGATCACTATCATGGCCAGCCCGAAGACTAAGAGATAAACCACCTGCACCCAGAGATACGTCAGCCCCACGCCCTTCAAAATTATCGCCCGCAAGATCTGGAGGAAGTAGGTCAACGGAATTATCTCTCCTATGATTTGCATTACCTTAGGCATGGAATCCTGAGGAAACATAAAACCGGAAAGCAGTATATTAGGCAAGATCAGAAACATGGTCATTTGCATGGCCTGAAGCTGCGTCCGGGAAACCGTGGAGATAAGCAAACCGATGCTCAACGAACCCATTACGAACACCAGCGAAAGAGCTAAAAGAAGAAGGAGACTTCCGCGTACGGGTACGTGGAAGAGCAATGTTCCCATACCCAAAGCCAGCAGCAGATCGGCAAAACCTATGATGATATAGGGGATAACCTTACCGCACATGAGCTCCAAAGGCTTGATGGGGGTTACTATCAAGAGCTCCAAGGTACCCCTTTCCCTTTCCCGGACTATAGCGAAGGCCGTGAGTATCATGGTGATGTTTTGCAAGATAACGCCCATAAGGCCGGGGATATTGAAATTTACACTCTTCATCTCGGGGTTGTACCACACCCAGGGCCGGACGTCTATTCTGGCCTGAAAAGCCAAACTGCTCCCTGCACCCCTCTGGCGCAGAATATCCGCCAGCCAGGCGGCAGATTTGGCTTGGGCAATGCTATTGGCCGCATACAAAGCCGTGCTGGCCGTAGTAGGCTCACATCCATCGATGAGGAGCTGCACCGGCGATGCCTCCCCCCGATCCAGGCGCCGGGAAAAATCCGCCGGTATAACCAGGCCCACCCGGGCCCTGCCCTTGTCCACCCACTCCCGTATAGTATCATGGCTTTCCACATAGGCCACCACATCAAAATACTGGGACTTCTCCAAAGCCTGGACCAATTCCCGGCTCCTCTGATCCCGGGCCTGATCCCAGACCACCGTCTTTATGTGCTCCACATTAGTAGACAGAGCATAGCCGAAGATAAACATCTGGATCACCGGCATCAGAAGAATTAATGCCAGCGTGCGGGGGTCCCTTCTTATATGGATAAATTCCTTTTTCATAATGGCCCAGATGCGTTTAAAGTTCATGCGACAACAACCCTCCCCCATAGAGAGGCTTCCGAAGTCAAATCTTCGAACCCGAATAGCTCACCTACTTCCTTCGGAAGCACCCCTAAGAATAAGCCTCCACCGGTTTCCCGTCTTTCCCTCTATCCTCCCTACCGGCCTCTTTCGCCGTAGGGCCTCAGTCTCAAGCGCCGTCCTCCACCAAGGACACAAACACATCTTCCAAACCCGGCTCTACCGGAAGTACAGACTTCACCGCCACGCCCGCCTTTTCCAGAACCCGGCGCACCTCCGGGGCCTCCCGGAAGGCGTCTTCTACAACCACATGCAGCCCGGCACCGTACATGGCCGCCTCCATCACCCCCGGAACTTGGGACAGGGCCTCTAAAGCCGGCATAAGAGGCGAACATTGGATCTCCAAGATCTGCCCGCGCACCTGCGTCCGTCTTAAGTGATCGGGTGTGCCCAGGGCCGTCAGCTTCCCTTTATAGATGAACCCTATAGTATGGCAGTGCTCCGCTTCATCCATATAATGGGTGGTAACCAGCACGGTCACGCCGGCCCGGGAAAGCCCGTAGATCAAATCCCAAAAATTGCGGCGGGCCACGGGGTCCACGCCGCTGGTAGGTTCATCCAGCAATACCAGCCGTGGTTCGTGGAGCAGGGTACATCCCAAAGCCAGCTTTTGCCTCCAACCCGTCGCCAGGGCACTGGTCATAACCCGCTCTTTGCCCGTCAGGCCCACCAGAGCCAATATTTCCTGTTTGCGCCGGGGAAAACGTTCCGGCGGCACGCCGTACACTCCGGCATAGAATTCCAGATTCTCCTCTACCGTCAGGTCCTCATAGAGGCCGAACTTCTGGGACATATAGCCTATCCTAAGGCGAATGGCTTCCGCCTCCCGCACAATATCATAGCCCAGAACCGAAGCCCGTCCGCCGGTAGGCACCAGAAGGCCGCAGAGCATACGGATGGTAGTGGATTTTCCCGAACCGTTAGGGCCGAGGAAACCGAAGATCTCCCCGCGCCTGACCTTAAAAGAAACCTTATCCACCGCGGTAAAGGTGCCAAAGCGCTTGGTCAACCCCTCCACCACGATGGCCCAATCATGATCCGCCAAAGCTCACCTCACCCCCCCTTTTTTGCTCCGCGTTTCACCAGGAAGGCAAAGGTGTCTTCCAGGGAGGGGGGAACGGGCTTCAGTTCCACCACCCTCACCCCTTCCTTCTCCAGCATCTCCCGCACCACTCTGGTCACCCGTTCTGCGTCCTGAGCGGTGAAGTGCAGGGAATTGCCGTGAATTAAAACCTCCTCCAACCAGGGTTCTTCTTTTAGCCGGTCCTTGGCCGCGTGCAGCATGTCCAGAGTTTCGGTGCGCAAAAAGAAAAGATGGCCCCGGAAAAGTGTTTTAGTGCTCTGAGGAGCAGCACAGGCTAAAATGCGGCCCTCATACATAAAAGCGATGCGGTCACAGCGTTCCGCTTCATCCATATAAGGCGTGCTCACCAGTATCGTAGAGCCCTGCTCCCGCAATCTAAAAAGCATATGCCAGAAGTCCCGCCGGGCCACGGGATCTACCCCGGTGCTGGGCTCATCCAGAAAAAGGATGGCCGGTTCATGAATAAGGTTGCAGGCCAGGGCCAGCTTTTGCTTCATCCCCCCGGATAGCTGGTCGGCCATTTTGGAGTCGTGCTCTTCCAAGCCCGCCCAGGCCAAAAGTCTCTTCTTGCGCTCCCGGCGTAAGGGAACCGGCACTTCGTGAACCTCGGCATAAAAATCCAGATTCTCTTCTACCGTCAAATCCCCATAAAGGCTGAAGCGCTGGGGCATATAACCTATTTGAGCCCTGATGAGCTCCACTTCTCTAGGAATCTCCCGGCCCAGGACCGAAATTCTCCCTTCGTCCGGCAAAAATATACCCGTAAGCAACCTTATAGTAGTAGTCTTACCGGCCCCATCAGGGCCCACCAGGCCGAAGATCTCGCCCCTGTTCACCTCCAGGCTTAAACCATCTACAGCCCGGACGTGTCCAAACCGTTTCTCCAGCCTTTGTGCCTGAATGGCCGGCATATTTGAGCTTCCCTCCATAAGGTCTCACTCGGCCTCCCGGCCGTCCAAGTAAACCACCGCATCCGCCGGCATCCCCGGCTTTAGCACGCCCTCCTCATCCCTCAGGGCTATCTTTACTTTAAACACCAGGTCTACCCTTTCTTCCTTGGTCTGGACATTCTTAGGAGTAAACTCGGCTTGGTCGGCAATCTCGCTTACCCTGCCGATAAAAGTCTTTCCCGGAAAAGAATCTACCGCCACCGCAGCCTCCTGGCCGAGCTTGATGTAGCCTATGGCCGGCTCCGGTACATAAATAATCAACCGCAGGTCCGCCGGGTCGATCAGGGTTACAATGGGTACACCCGGGCTGACCACTTCTCCGGCACTGAAATTGGTCCGCAACACTATACCGTTCACGCCGGAACGTATCACCGTCTTATCCAGCTGCTCCTGAGCCACTTTCAAATTGGAGCGGGCCTTATCCAGAGCCGCTCTTGCTGCCTCCACGTCTTTAGCCCGCAGGTCTACTTGATACCGTCCGGCCAGGGCTACCTCGTAACTGGCCCGGGCCGCAGCCAGGTCCTCTTCCCGCGAGCCGGAAACCAAAAGCGACAACTTTTCTTCCGCAGCGCCCAGTTGGGCCCGGGCCACCTCATAATTAGTCTTAGCTTCCTCCAACTGCTGCTCAGGAATGACTCCCTGCCGGTATAGGGCTTCCAGCCGACGGACCTGATCTTCCGCATATTTTACCTTGGCTTGGGCCTGGGCTACATTCTGCCGGGCCTCGTTGATCTCCTGAGGCCGCGCACCGTTTTCCACCTTTTCCAGATTGGCCAGAGCGGCTTTTATGTTAGCCTCCACATTGTCCCGCACCATCTCCCAATTCACTTCCGCCTGGGTCAAACGGCTTTCCGCCTCCGCCACTGCGGCTTCCGCCTGGGCCACCTGTTCCTTGAGCACGCTATCCTCCAGCACGGCCACCACGCTTCCGGCGGCCACCCGTTCTCCCTCCTGGACCTGGATTTTTTTAATCCGGCCTAAAATCTCCGCAGCCACCCCTATCTCCGTCGCTTCAATGGTCCCGGAAGCGCGCAGCACCGGCCGGCCGTTTTCCACACCCACCGTGGAGGAGGGACGGCCTTTAACCGCCACTACGATAGCCCCCAAAAGCAGAACTATAATCAAAGGAACCGCTGCTTTTTTTGCCCGGGAGAGTACCTTCTGCTTCTCCATCTCTTGCCTCACCGCCTCCTCATCAGGACTTGAAGACAAAATGCAAAAATATTTCCCGTAAACACTCAAGATAAGTAAGTGATTACTTACTTTATATCAAAAAATACCATCACCGTCAAGACCTGTTAAGCCTGAGTTATCCTCAGTTTTTATTTCAGGCCTGCTTGACTTGCGCTCGCAAAGGCCTCCCTCGCAGAGAGGACTTTTGCTCGGCCTAAAAGCTTAAGTCGGGGTTCCCTCGACAGTCGGCCTCCTTGCCAATGGGCCGGTCTTCGGCCTCTCTATCCTCGACCCCACCTCAGGTTCGGCAGAAGCTTAAAGCCTAGGCCGGCCGCGAAGGCTTGCTCATTCGCCTTCAAGTTCAAGCAGGCCTCCCCTTGAAAAAACCGGGTATATGCCAGTTGTTGAGCCGGGGGTCATCTGCGTTGGATAAGGAGCAAAATATACAAAAATATACTAAATGTGAAAACGCTTTACCGGAAAAGCGAGCTGGGCGGCACTCCGTTTATTGTCTCCGTCCAAAATGCAGCTACGTTACTTTTCCGTCATTTCTCCCGCTCCTTCAGCCTGCTCGCATTCAGAATGGTCACACCGACCACTTCGCCGCCCCGGAAGCGCACCACGGTGTCGTCCCCGATAAACTCGCTGTCGTCAGCGGCGATCGGTCGTTCCGTGAAGTGCACATATAGGACGTCGCCCTCCGCATCGTAGGACACCCGCAGGACGGGCAGGCCGGAGTTCATTACCACCCGTGAAACCGTCTCCGCCAACTCGATGTAGTTCATTGTCTCGGCCATACGACCAACCTCTTTCCCATCCGTCCAACCTTTCGGGTCAAAAACGCCGTTATTATGAAGCCGTCGTCAGGGCTTGTTTCCCTGTACACCACCACCAGGAACTTCCCGGGTGTTACTTCCCGGACAGCCAACAGCTCACCGTGGCTCCCTGCCAAAACCTTAAGGGGTCTCTCAACGGTAAAGAGCACTTCCTGGCGCAGGTCTTCGAGTTCCGGATGTTCTTCGACTATGTGCTGCCACCGTTCTTCCGGCAGTCTGATCCAGATACCAGAAACGGCGCGTACCCTCGTCTTCTCCCCGGTCACTGTTTCTCCCAGCTCCCGTTCTGCTAGTTTCAGTCTATCAGAAATCGGTCACCCCGGCAATACCGAGGCCTTTCCAACCACCAAAAATACCGTCACGGTCAAGACTTATTAAGCCTGGTGTATCCCCACTTTTTGCAGGGGAGGCCTGCTTGGACTTGAAAGCGAGCGACTAAACCCGAGC
Source organism: Neomoorellaceae bacterium (assembly GCA_049701195.1). Classification (GTDB taxonomy): domain Bacteria; phylum Bacillota; class DSM-521; order Neomoorellales; family Neomoorellaceae; genus JBNATU01. The sequence continues at coordinate 19,801 of JBNATU010000022.1, read as the reverse complement.
GGTAGCCAAACTTAATGAAGCCGAAAGCGAAGGCGGACCCGAGGCCAGGGATGGCCGAGGCCGGCAACTGAGACAGGATGTCGAATTTGCCGGGAAGTCCGCCTTAAGCTCTGAGGCTGAATGATAGTTTGGCCCGCGAGGGTTTCTGGAGCGAGCGAAAGCCAAGCAGACCTAGGAGCAAAACTGGGGATACGTCAGTTATTAAGCCGGCCCGGAGGGCGAAAACCGGGATAACCCACGGCGCACCGATCTTGTTTTCCTCTAAACAGGCCCAATGCTTGCGCCGGCGCCTTGAAAGCGGATTATTCGGGGGTGGCAGAGGTGGTTGATCCCCACATAGTAGCCGTAATGAATCGAGGGGGCTGTCGCCCCCTCATCCTTTTACCGGCCTATTAGCTGAGATCGCCCGCCGCCTTAACCCTTATGCGCGTCGCGTTACCGGGAAGGTAAGCCAGCGGCACATCCTCTACCTCTACAATCTGGACTGTAGATGGTTTGGCACCCGCCTTTACCGCTTCTTCCACGGCCAGGGCTTTGGCCTGTTGGAGAGCCTCCTCGCGGCTTATTTCGCTTAAGGCAAAAATGCGTTCCACCTGACCGCTCACCTGGGCTATGGCCGCTCCCAAGGCATTGGCCACATCGTAGTGGTCGGGTCGAATTATCTCGGATACCCCCTCCACTTCCTCGGTAACCAGGATGCTCCCGCCCCCCACAAGTATGAGAGGCAAGGGGTCGGCCGAAAGTTTCATTTTATCGATGGCCTCGTTCACCAGGCCCATTATCTTGTCCAGGCAACGCCGCGCGAATCCCTCATCTATATGGCTTACCCTCCAGGGCTCCCCGATCTTCGCCAGGCCCAGCCGTACGGCGATGTCGGTAGCCGTGAGGACGTTGCCGCCGAAAACGAGGGCTTCTTCGGTCAACCGGTAACCCACGCTCTGGGGACCGACCCGGATATCCCCGTTTACTTCTTGAATAATCGTTCCCCCACCCAGCCCAATGGAGATCAAATCCGGCATGCGGAAGTTGGTGCGCACGCCGCCTATCTCTACGGCTACGGAGGATTCCCTGGGGAAGCCGTTAACGATTACCCCCACATCGCTGGTGGTGCCTCCCACATCTAAAACCATAGCCGTCTTCTGCCCGCTCAAAAAAGAGGCTCCGCGAATACTGTTGGTCGGCCCGCAGGCGATGGTGAGAATAGGGTAACGTATGGCGTAGTCCAGGGACATCAACGTACCGTCGTTTTGACACAGGTAAACGCGGGCGTTTTGCACTCCTTCCTGCTCCAGAGCGGTCTTAAAACCCAGAGCGGTAGTGCGAGCCACTTCCGCCAGCGCAGCATTCAAAATGGTAGCATTTTCTCTTTCGAGAAGCCCGATAGAGCCTATTTCATGCGACAAAGAAACGGGTATGTCGCCCAGCTCGTGCTTTATAATCTCCGCCGCCCGTTTTTCGTGGTCGGCGGATATAGGGGAAAACACCGCGGTTATGGCCACAGCCTCCACCTTCCCCTTGAAGGCGCGGGCAGCGGTTCGCACTTCCTCGGGGTCAAAGGCCGCAATCTCCCGGCCGTCAAATTCATGGCCGCCGCTCACCAGGTAATATTCTTCGCCGATAGCCCTGACTAAATCAGACGGCCAGGCAGCCATGGGAGCTATAGCCTTGGTGGCCGGTTTCCCAATACGCAAGATACCTACGCGGCAGAGCCGCTGGCGCTCGACTATCGCATTGGTGCAGTGGGTAGTTCCCAGCATAGCATAGGCTATTTCCTTTTTGTCTATACCCGCTTCGCTCAAAACCCTGCTCAGCGCGGTATGAATACCCGTAGTCACATCTCTGGTGGTGGGGGTCTTAACCTTGGCGATCAGGTGGAGGTGCTCATCCACGATTACCGCGTCCGTATTCGTACCGCCCACATCAATGCCCAGCCGGTAGCTCATGGCTTTTCTCCTCCTTGCGCCAGCACTTCCACGGGTACATAATCGAGGTCATAACCGAAGTAGCGGGGGCCGACTGTTTCCAAACCTTTAGGGGTACGCCATTTTCCATCGCAGGGTAGGCCCAGGACGAAAACGCGGTGGCCGTATTTAAGCCCTTCCGTAGTGATGGGGACAGCGGTTTCCAGGTTGACTATACAAATCAGGTCGGGTACGCTGGCCACGATCCGGTCTCCCCGTATGGCTACCAGGTTTTCATTTTGAAATCTTACCTGTAGGACCTCGCCTCTGTATTCCTCCAATCCCTCTATCCTGGCCTCACCCCGGACAAAGCCGCCCTCTGTCCGCCGCAGGACATCAACTACTTTACCTTTGAACAACTCGAAGCCGCCGGTGGCTTCCAGAAGAGCCCGGACCGGATTCTCCCCCCGCCGCCGGGCTTCCCTGATCACCCTGCCTATCTTGGCCGAATACGACACAATGTTCTTTATGACGGCCTCTTTAAGGATTTTCCCCGTCATGGGGTAAATGCTCAACATTACCGAGCCGCCCATGACCACGGTGGCGTTCCTGGCCAGGCTTTCGGTCCAGAAATTGTTGATGGTTTCTAAAATCAGGGTATTGCCTTTCTCGTCGGCCATAACCATGGGAGTGGCCGGCACCCCGTAGAGGTGAAAAGTGACCATCTGCAGTTCGGGGAAGGCACGTCCCATACCGTCGCCGTCCACCAAGGGTAGGCCCAGACGGGCGGCCACAGCAATAGGTATCATGGAATTTACCCCGCCCGCCTCGATGGGCATGGTAGCATAGATCTCCTTACCTAGGTAGCTTTTTAAGCCGTTAAAGGCCCGGATAATCTCTTCCCCGTTGGGTATTTTTTCAATCAATACGGTAGGAGCTCCCATCATGGCAGTGGGTACCACCACCGCCTCGTCCGGCACCTCGTCGGGGCTTATCAGGCTCACCGGCCCGTATTCCTTTATGGCCTGAAGGGCCATAAGTTTTCCCAAATAAGGGTCGCCGCCCCCACCGGTACCCAAGAGAGCGGCGCCCAGGGCGATATCTTCAATAGTCTGAGCGTCAATCTTGGTCATTTAACCAGGTCCCCCTCACGCCTCCGTATCTAGGAAACGAATATTTTTCCGGCCGCTAACGGCCGCGTACAATTTCATTACTACCCAGTACACTATTCCGGCGCTGATTAAGGAATTTAGAGCCGGGATTCCCTGCCGGACGAAATAGCCCACCAAGATGCCCGCCAGCCAGGCCAGTATCGCTACCGGGTTCCATTTTTCGGCGATCACCGGCAAACTGTCTTCCCGGCGGCTTTCCTCTAATTCCTTCCGGAAGCGCTTAAGAATGAAATAATCCACCACCATGATGCCGCCGACGGGGGGTACGGCCACCCCTAACAAAACCAGGAAGCTCACAAACCGGTCCAGAATTCCCAATATAGAAAGGACCGTCCCCAGAGCCCCGATAACCAGAGTGGCCCTCCCACGATTGACCTTCCAACCGAAAGCTGCATCCAGGAAGTTGGTTATCCCGAGGGAAGCGGCATAAAGGTTCAGGTCATTGATTTTGATGGTGGAGAAAATGACCAGCAAAGCGGCCAGCCATCCCCCCAGATCATACATGATGGTCACTATGTCGCTGCTTTTTATCGCGTGGGACATAGCGGCGCCTAAAAAGTTTATTAACACCTCACCCAAAAGCAGGCTGAGCAAAGTCATCCAGAAAACATCCTTGGTGTCCCGGTTATACCTGCTGAGGTCCGGCGTAACGATGGCGCCGACCATAAAGCCGCCCGCTACTATGGTGGCGGCCACACCCAGGCTTAAAGCTGGCCCCGGCGGGCCAGAAGATAGGACTTCTGCCATGTTAAAATTCCCTATCATCTTGTAAGTAGCGTACAATAAGGCCAGCAAGAAGGCGGGGACGGCGATGTTGGCCGTATAGCTGAGCATGCGGTAGCCATACACCACAATAATAGTAATGCCCAAGCCGGTTATGAGCGCCATCAACTGAAAACTGATTTTGCCTCCTAAAGCGGAAATCAGGCCATTGGCGAAGATGGAATTCTGGATGCCAAACCATCCTACGCAAGAGACGGCTATAATGAGGCCTATAAGGCTAGAGCCTAGCTGACCGAATCCCGCCCACCGCGCTAGAAAGCTGGTAGACATCCCCTCCCAGGCTCCGGCTACCCCCACCAGGAAGCTCACTATTTCCAGTATTACCACCCCCAACACGGTGGCCAAAAGGGCATCCCTTATCGTCAAGCCATAACCCAGTACCGCTCCGGTCATGAGCAGGGGCAAACACACCACTCCGCCGAAACGGATCATGAAAACCTCCCACATGGGGCGCCGCGCGCTTAAAGGTATGCGACTTAAAGCGAAATCATCGGTACTTTGTCTTGACACCTTCTCCTACCTCCCGCAAAATAGTCTGGCCGCTTTAAATTATAGTTAGCAAGAGTCGTGCCAGCCTTCTTGTCCGCGAAAAGGCAGGAAAGGCCACGGATTCTCAGGTAGAAGCGGTGGCGAGACCGGAAATTCTGGCGTCAAATAAGTAGCAGTTTCGCAGATATGTCTGCTGAAAACAGAATATTTATCGTTTGTTTCTCATTTTTTATCTTGTTTTTTCATCATTATATAGTTATCATGGATTTAGAGATATACGGATATATAAACCTGCCACCTCTTATTACGGGGAGACAAGCGAACCCTTGAAAAAAAGCAAGCTCTGTCATCTCATAACAAGGATAAACGGAACCGTGGTCAGAAGAGCGGCGAAGCAGGGTGTTAAAATTGTGGGAAGGAAAATTTAAACTGGACTTTTTCTTGGAAAGCCTGGCCTCATTATTCCATTGCCAGGTGGTCTGGTGGGATGCACAAAGGATTCGCGGAGTTTTCTCACCCTCAAAGTCTCCAGCACCCTCTTTAGACCATCTGAGAAGACTTTTCTCTTTTTCTCATCCTGTAGCCATTACTAGAGGGCAGCACTCCCTTTGCTCCGCCTGCCCCGACCAGCACCTCTGCATTTGGCAGAGCGAATTTTTGGTACCCCTGCACCTCTGGGGCGAAGAAATGGGTATAGGGTGGCAGTTTTCCGTCACCAACCCCTTGGCGGAGAGCTCTTCCTGGCCCAGGTTTGCGGTAGAATTGAGCCACCTCCTGATTTCCGTGCTGGAGCAGGAAAAGGGCTGGTTGTCGGGTGAGGTTTACCGGCAGGCCGTGGAGCTCTGCGGCCGTCTGCTGAATGAGGGGCTCATCATTTTTGATGACCGGGGAGAGGTAATTTATCAAAACGACCTGGCCGGGGAGCTAAATCTTTACCGGTATTTCCGGGAAGCCCGCGAGCTGCACAAACTGCTTCAGAGTAAGAAAGAAACGGAAACGGTCTGGAACAATTCTTTACCGGTACGCCTGCACCCTTTTCATTACGGCCGCCATTATCTGGGAGGAGCCGTATTTACCCGGCGGGAAAAGCGGGACTTGAAGAGTGCCGCTTCCCCGTTTCGGGGGCCCGCCGCCCTGCCCAAAATTATCGGCAAGAATCCCCAACTCCTCAAAGCCATCTCCATTGCCCGGCAGGTCGCCCTCACCGACTCCACCATTCTGCTGCGGGGAGAAAGCGGCACGGGAAAAGAGATGTTCGCTCGAGCTATTCATGAGAACAGTCCCAGAAACAAGGGACCCTTTATAGCCATCAACTGCGCCGCCATTCCGGAGAGCCTGCTGGAAAGCGAGCTTTTCGGTTATGAGGAGGGCTCCTTTACCGGAGCCCGCCGGGGAGGCAAGCCCGGCAAGATAGAGCTGGCCCACCAGGGTACCCTCTTCTTGGATGAGATCGGGGATATGCCGCCGGCCCTCCAGGCCAAACTGCTAAGGGTTCTTCAGGAGAAAAAGATTGAAAGGGTGGGAGGAACAAGGCCGCTCCCTATCGATGTCCGCATTATTGCCGCCACCCACCGAAATCTGGAAGAAATGATCGCCACCGGCCAGTTCCGGGAAGACTTGTTCTACCGCTTAAGTGTTATTCCCATATATATTCCGCCGTTGCGGGAAAGACCGGAGGATATCGAACCATTGCTTTACTATTATCTCAAAAAGTATTGTATCCTGCTCAACAAAGACTGCAAAACTTTCACCGACGAGGCCCTCCGGCTTTTGCAGGCCTACCCCTGGCCGGGAAACATAAGGGAGCTGGAAAACACCGTGGAATATATGGTCACCGTAGAAGATCAAGAAGAAATCGGAGTAGAGAGTCTGCCCCTGTCCCTCCGGAGGTTTTTCCAGCCACAACCTCCGCCCGGTAAGAAAGATACGCGCCCGGGCAGGGTCAAACGGGAGGAGCTGGTCCAGCTCTTAGACCGCTTCGGCTATTCCGTGGAAGGGAAGAAGGAGTTGGCCAGGCACTTAGGTATCAGCCTGCCCACCCTTTACCGGTGGCTAAGAAAATACAAGCTGTAAGAGGTGCCGGTAATGCCGATTATAGACGAAAGATGGATACAACCTCTCCTTTACGGCGGTATTTTCCTCGGGTCCGGCGGCGGGGGAAAAACCAAGGTTATGGCCCTTCTCTTGCAAGAGCTATTATCTCTGAAGGGTGCGGTGAAGCTTATCCCCTTCGCAGACCTGGAACCGGAGGGTAGGTACGCTGCGGTGGGCCTGATGGGCTCGCCGGAACTGGCAGAAGAGAACCTGCCCACCGGTCACGAAGGAGTCCGGGCTCTGGAGCAGTTGAAAAGCTTGACCGGGGAGGAATTTTCGGCCCTGGTCACGGTGGAAGGAGCCGGCGTGAATATCCTCTATCCTCTTTTGGTGGCCCGGCGCGCCGGCCTGCCCCTGGTAGATGCCGATGCCATGGGGCGCGCCTTCCCCGAATTGCAGATGACCACTTTTCACTTTGCCCAGCTTACGGGCACCCCTTTGGTCCTGATCGACAGCCGCGGCCAAGAACATATTTTTGCGGAAGAAGACAATTTCTTGCTGGAGCTAAACACGCGCCGGGCGGTGGGCGAAGGAGGCGGCGTCGGTTTCTTCGCCGGCTTCCCCACTAAAGGCAGCGTACTCAAGCGCATTCTCCTTCCTCACACTATCTCTTTTGCTGCCGAGCTGGGCCGGGTTTTCCTTAATCCAGGCTCTTATGCCCAGTTATTGGAAGAGCTGATCCTGGTCACTAAAAATTCCCTTTACGGCAGCGCCATCGAGCTCTTTACCGGGTTTATCCAGGATATAGGTAAAATAGAAACCCTGAAGTGGCGTACCATCACCTTAAGAGGAAGCGGGGTTTATGCTGACGAAGAGTTTAAAATCTTGATCCAGAACGAGAACCTGATTGCCTACCGTAACAACCGGGTGGCAGCCATGGTGCCGGATCTAATCTCCCTGGTAGACATGGATACTCTGAAGCCCCTAAACAATAACGAGGTGACTCCCGGGATGGAGGTAGCGGTAATCGGCCTGCCGGCACCGGTGCATCTTAAAACTAAAAAAGCTCTTAATGTAGTAGGGCCCCAGTGTTTTGGCTATAAATCCCGGTACGAGCCCCTGGAAAAGTTATACTTTTCCTATTACTACTAATTACTATTAAGGCCGCCGCGGCTAACTTGCCCGGCAGTCAGGTGTGGTGGGGAAAATTGCAAGGAAATCTGGTCCTCATCTTTCAAGAAGATGAAGTGAACCTGCTCTTTGGGCAGGAAGGGATTGTGCTGGCCGAAGAAAAATGTCCCCGTGCGCTCCCTCCCGAAAATATCCAGAGTTTCTTCTGCCACCACGGGATAACCCCTACGGAGGTCCAAAGGGTGCTGGTCGCAGCCGATCTGACCACCTTGCTTTGGAATGCGGAGAGCGCTTTAGGGTATCTCCGGCTAACTTCCGCTCCCCTGGAACTGACGCCGGTAAGCGAGTTGCTTAAGAAGAAAAGCTTTCAACTCTACACCTTCGAGTTGCCTTTACCCGGCCAGCCGGGTTATCGCTCTAAGCTGGAAAAGGCCCTCGCACACCTGGTGGAGCTTCCGGTTAAAAACCTGGCTATAAACTCGGCCTCTTCTCCCTTAGACCCCGCCCCGGAGCAGGAAGTAATGGAAACAATAGAGAAACTTTTTCCGCGCCGGTTCACCTTTTATTCTTCCTACCGCTACCACCTCCTAAACTTTCTCTTGAGGGAAAATGCGCTCTTAATCGATGCCTTTCTCTCAGACCAGACCAAATCCTTCTGTTCCTGGCTGGAGAATTTGCTCGCTTCTTCCGGCATATCGGCTCCTATCTATTTTCTCAAAGGCGATGGCACCCTAACCGGTCACCGCATGGCCCTGGCTTATCCCCTGCTGACCTGGCAGGCCATCCTTGCTTCATACTTGCTCGCGAGCAGTTGGTGGGTCCGCCAGGGAGAAACCTTTGTTGTTCCGCCCGGCCGTGAGGGATTAGCACTGGGCCTTACCGAGCGCTACCTGCCGAAATTGTCTACGGGCCTCACCGGTTTTCACGGAGTAGAACTGGCCGGTAGTTATCCCCACGTTATTCGCTTTCCCGAAAGGCCGCATCCTCACTCCTGGGAGAAAACCCTGGAGGCCTTGAACCCCCTCCCCGGCCCCATCCCTGTAGTATGCTGGGCCGAGCCTCAGGAAATTCCGCGGACCTTCCGGTACCCGGTTTTGTCGCCACCCGCCGACCCTGCTCTGCAGGGAGCAGGAGTGCTGGCCGCCCCCTATGGAATGGAGATAGAAAAGGTCTGCTTTTTTTCCGATCACCGCCAGATCCAGTTGGAAAAGCAAGGGCTCTGGGATATGGCCCTCTACCAATTGAGGCAGGACAGCGTGGAACTAAAGGAGATGGTTCACCAATTTGAGGAAATACCTCTAAGATACCTGCCGCAGAACGCCTGCAGGCTGAAGCTCAAAGTTTGGGGGAGATTTTGACCCGGGCCTCACCTTGCGGCTCGGCGGCGGTCCGGTAGCCCCCTTCCGGGAAGAGTAACGGGTATCTCCCCCGCCCCCGTTTCCCTGGCCATTCCCGGCAGTACGGGTCCGAGGACCGTGCCCGCAGGGTTGACGTCCGGAAGCATATGCACCGGCAAATCGAACCTGGTAAGCAAATCGACAGCCCAAGTGCCGATACGGGGGTTGTACATCTGGGTAGTGGTGGCGTTGGTGAATTCCCCGGCTTTTACCCCTGTGAAAAAGTAGTTAAGAAGGTCCGGGATCATCAACATGGTGCAGGCCTGTTTTAACAGGGCAGGCTGTTGCTGCCGCCAGGCCAGGAGTTGATAAAGGGAGTTGAAGGGCAAAAACTGGATTTCCGTCTGGGAGAAAATCTCTTCCTTGGGGACAAGCTTAAAGGCTTCCTCCATTACCCCTTCCGTACGGCGGTCACGGTAGTGGTAGGGATTGCTCAAAAGGATATCCCTTTCTCCCAGGAGGGCAAAGTCCACTCTCCAAGTGTCGACGGCCATGCCTTTTAAGTCCCTTCCGTAACGGGCTGCCGCCCGGCGCAGGCCTTCCTTCATTTCATGAAAGAGGCGTAAGACATCCCAGTGAAGGCCGTCCGGCACCCGTACAGGTTCATTGGGAAAACGATAAATTTCTTCCAGTGTGAGGCGCCGTCCTGCAAAGTGCCCACTATGGCCCTGCCGCTTTCGGCTTTTACCGCGGGAATCCTTGCCCCGCATAGGCTACAGCACAGGCACCACGCCCCTAAAAGCCGGGGTGGCGCCCGCTAACACCGAGCTTTTCCCTGATCTGGAGCAGCTTCTCGACTTCCTCACAGGGGAGTACGCGCTCCCCACCCAGCTGCCGTGCTACCAGGCTTATCTTTGCGAAGTGCTCTATAGATTCCATTTTGTAAAAGGCGTTGTAGACGTCAGTACCCTTGGACCGCATGGTTGACAGGCATACGGCAATACCTGGTCACCGCCCAAAAGCTCTTATTTTCCCCGGCCAGGATAAAAGAAGCGGAGGGAGCGGCTGGTCCCTCCACCGTGCAGATTGCTTTCACCAAAATCAGCGGCCTGAAACCGGAATGGCCCCTGCTAATTCCCTCTAAATATCAATATCAAGATATCAATATCAAGCAGTTTTGCTACGAAGATTTATTTAAATTTTTACCAAGGCTGAGGGGGATAGGGATCCCTGGGTTTACGAGGAATGCAAAGTATCTGGCCGGGATAAATCAAGCAGGGGTCATGAACCTGGGGATTGGCTTCTATCAAGGCATCAAGGCTGACATTACATTTCTTGGCAATTGAATACATGGTATCTCCCGGCTGGACAGTATAATAGAAACCTTCGGGACAGGGTACAGGCGGCCACGGTTCAGGCGGACAGGGGCCAGGCATTCTCTTGGGGATGCACAATACCTGACCGGGATAAATAAGGTCTGGATTCTTAATCTGAGGATTGGCCGCTATAAGTTCATTAAGGGATATTCCGAATTGCTGAGCTATCAGGTACATGGTGTCCCCACTTTTGACGGTGTAATGGAAACCGTGGGGGCACGGAGGTACCATATGCTGAGCTGCCGCCTCGCTTACAGTTGCCTCCGCTTTCTTGCTTTCGTCGCTCATAAGGCCGGTCTCCTTTCGTTTAAGGCATGGTTTGCTAATATAAGGTATGAAACCGGCCGGCTCTTGGTGAATAAAAATGAAAAGCGCCCCGAGGTAAGCGTAAAACAACCTCCACCTTTCTAAAGTCGGGTTTGAAGACGACCAGGTAACTCCGCTATTCCGTCGTAAATGTCTTTTAAGGCCGAATAAAGTTTCGTATAAAGTGCCCTATAGGGACGGTAATGAACGTAAGCTTTTTCGTCCACTTCGAACCTTCTGGCCGGCCGAGCAAATTGCTTGGCTGCACCGGCCAGATCCTTAAAGAGGCCTACGGCGTACCCGGCCACCAACGCCGAACCTAGTATGGCCACCTCCTCCGTTTCCAGGCTCACGTAAGGCACTCCTAATACATTGGCCTTAATCTGATTCCAGAGGTGGCTCCTCGCTCCGCCCCCGATGGCGCGTACTTCCTTCACCTCCAAATGGGGATAGAGTCTACGGATGATATCCAGGTAAAGCCCGTATTCGTAGGCTATAGCCTCCAAGATAGAGCGATAGAAGCTTCCTTGGTCATGATTCCAACTAAAACCCAACCAGGCTCCTCTGATATGGCTATCGTAGGGGCAGACCCGGCCCCCCAGATGGGGTATGAAGAAAAGCCCTGCAGCTCCTGCGGGAACCGCTTCCGCTGCCTCGTTAAGGATATCGTAAACGTCACGTCCCGTACGGTCGGCGTTTGATTTTTCTTCCGCAGCAAAAGTATCCCTGAACCAGCGCAGGCACAGGCCCCCACCGCCGATGTAGGCCATGGCAAACCATAATCCCGCTTGAACAGCCCGGGGCAAGATCAGGGTCTTGTTCTCTATGTCCGGCACAAACTCATCCACGCAGGCAGCCAGCACCGAGGCCGTGCCTGCCACATCTACCGCCTGCCCCTTTTCTACCATGCCGGCCCCTAAGAAACTGGCTGCCGTATCGCCGACACCCCCGGCTACCGGCGTACCCTCGGCCAAGCCCGTATCCCGTGCCGCCTTTGCAGTCACGCAGCCCACTATGCGCCACGGTTCCACTATCCGGGGGAGCTTTTCTAAAGGCAGCCCGAAGGCATGGAGCAGTTCAGAAGACCATTGGCCTTTTAGGGCGTCCGAAACACCGGAAAAATGGAGATACGTATAATCTACAAAGGCCTCGTCTGCCTTCAGGCCACACATACGCCCGGCCACGTATACGGCAGGAACAATGAACTTGGCGATACGATTATAGACTTCCGGTTCTTCTTCTTTCCACCAGATCATCTTAGGCCCATGAGCTATGGAGGGGGGCATCCCCACCGTAGCTATGAGCTTTTCACAGTAATTTTCCCTAAGCCAGTCTACATACTTCTGACAGCGTACATCGAGCCAGGAGTCGTAGCGGGTAACCGCATTCCAATCTTCATCGATGCCCATAATGCCGGCCATCTGCCCATCAAAGGCCATACCGGCTATGTCCCGGGGGCGAACCCGGCTTTTTTCCAAAACTTCGCGGATGGTAAGGCAAGCCGTGCGGTAGAAATCTTCTGCCTCCTGCTCTACCCATCCGGGCGCCGGATATTTTAGATGGGACTCGGCGTAGGCGACACTTATGAGGCGACCTTCTAGATCAAAAATTCCCGCTTTCGTGCCCGCAGTGCCGATGTCTACACCCAAAAGATATTTCCCGCTCATCAGTCTCCCTCCCCGAAAGTATAGCGGGGATTGTCTATAATCTGGGGTCGACCATCCTTTTCGACGACCAGCTTGCAGAAACCTTTTTTCTCTATAGCTCCATAGTTATGTCCGGCATCACCCCGGTACACGCCGAAGAAGATCAGCGGTTCCTGGCCGGTGTTCACGGTCCGGTGGGCCCAGTAAGGCGGAATATAGGATATGCTCCCCGGATACATCTCCAAGACCTCAAACTGACCGTCCTGCGTCTGCATGAGGAGCAACCCCCGGCCAGCCAGACATACGTAAATTTCTGCAGTGCCGGCCACGGCATGGAAATGGCCCTTGGTCATGAAATACTCGTCGCCTACTTTGCCGGAGTAAATAATACTGGTGCAATGTTGCAGATGCCCGTCCTCTTCAGGAATCACTACATTGTAGAATTCGTAAACCTTGGGATTCTCCTTAAGCATTTTCTCTAGAGCGGCCCGGTCTTGGAACATATCCTTCATATCAGCCAGGTAACGCACTATATGGTTGCCGGGTGGGGACAGGACACCGGTGTTCAGATCGCATACGGTATTGAAGGGTTTAAACAACTTCAACGCCGTCCTCTCCTTTCAGTCTCTTCATTCTTGGCCAGTATTGGTGACTTTTTAGCGCTTGCAGGCGTGCTTTCCCGGGGACTTTACGGTCCCGGCTCCGGAGCCGGAGGTTGGGCTACCACTCAAAGCCGATGACTACCTTCCTGTTGCTCGTCTTCTCCGCCACCCTTCGGAAAGCCTCTTCTATATCTTCCAAAGGATAGATTCTGTCTATCAGGGTTTTTACCTCTATGCGGCCGGCGGCAATGAGTTGCAAGGCACGGCGAAATTGATAATGGTTGGAACCGGTAGTCGCGGTGACTCTCAACTGTTTGTAGTGAATGAGGTTGGTGTTTAGGGGTACCATCTCCTGCCCGCGTGGCAAGCCGCCGAACAGATTGATACGGCCCTGCACCCCCGCCAATTCCAGGGCCTGCTGCTGCACCGCAGGTATAGAGCAGGCGGTGATAACCACGTCCGCGCCTCGCCCCTCAGTTTCCCTTAAGATCACCGCCTTAAGCTCCTCCCTAGAGGGATTGACCAATACATCGGCTCCATACCGCACACCTTCCCGCAGGCGTTCCTCTACCGTTTCGCTAAGTATCACCTTGGCCGCCCCTTCCAGCTTGGCCAGCTGGACGTGCAAAAGACCTATGGGGCCGGCACCTACGATTACCACCACATCACCGGCACGTATGTCAACCGCTTCCACACCGTTATAGACGCAAGACAGGGGCTCTACCAGCACAGCTTCTTCATAAGATACCCCATCAGGGATCTTAACTATGTTGCCCTGGCGGACGGCAGGGGCTATTATCTTCATGTACTCCTCAAATCCCCCGTCCAGGCTTATGCCAAAAGCCTCGTAACTAGGGCAGAGCTGGTTCCAACCTTGAATACATACCTGGCATTGACCGCACCCTATGTTGGGGGCTACGGCTACCCGCATCCCCGGGGAAAGACCCACCACTTCGCTTCCCACTTCAGCTATCTCTCCTACTATTTCGTGGCCCAATACTCGCTCGCTTCCCGGCGGGATCTTAAAGTGACCGTGATGGTATATACGAACATCTGTTCCGCAGATAGCACAATACTTAACCCTTAATAATACCTCGTGGGGGCCTACGTCCGGAACCGGGCTCTCCACCACCTCGATGTTCTCTCTTCCTCGGTATACTGCCTTTTTCACCGGCCAACCCCTCCTTAGAAGTTTTACAAGCGCCTATGTTCTACTCTATCAGGAGGCTTTACAACGAGATACTACATTCTGCGGCCTTTTCCCTTCCAGCACGCTTATAACATTTTCCGCAGCCTCCAGCCCCATAAGGAGTACGGCCTCTTCCGTATAAGCGCCGATATGAGGGGTAAAGACCGCGCTACTCAGGCTTAAAAGATCCTGGTCCCGGGGAGGCTCCTCGGCAAACACGTCCAAAGCTGCGGCCCGGATCCAGCGCTCTCGCAGGGCCCGCGCCAGGGCCTTTTCCTCTACGATGCCGCCACGGGAAGTATTTACCAGCACGGCATTGGGCTTCATGAGCCTTAATTCCTTCTCTCCTATAAGGTTCGCTGTCTCCGGCAGAAGGGGGAGGTGTAGGGAGATATAGTCCGCTTCTCGTAACGCCCGGGTAAGCTCGACGTATTCTCCCTGCACCTCGGCAGCAAAGGAAGGGTCTGGATGCACATCATACAAGAGGAGCTTGGTATTAAAGCCTTTGAGCCTTCTCGCCACCGCACGGCCGATCCGGCCTGTACCCAAAAGGGCTACCGTCTTCCCAAACAGGGCCATGCCCATAAACTTCTTCCACTGGCCCTGCCTCATGGAAGCATCGGCCTGAGGGATCTGGCGCGCGGCGGCCAGCATGAGCCCTACCGTTAAATCGGCGACGGCCTCGGTATTCACCTCCGGGGTATTGGTCACCGTAATCCCCCTCTCGGCCGCAGCCTCCAGGTCAATGTTATCGATACCCACGCCGTACTTAGAGATAACTTTAAGCCGCGGGGCATGGGTTATCACCTGTCTGGTCACCCTGTCAATGCCTACGATGAGAGCGTCGGCATCTCGTACCAGTTCTAACAATTCTTCCTCGTTAAGTGGCCGGTCCAGGTGATTACGTACTATCGTAAAACCTCTCTCCTCCAGAACCTTCAGCGGCAGGGGGGAGGTGGCCGCAAAGGACCTGGGAGTTATTACTACTTTAATACTCATCTGCCTACCCTCCCGAGAGCATGGGTAAAACTTTGAGTTCGCAGTCTCCGTCAATTCGTCTGACCTCCCATTCCTCCGGAGGCACACCCCGGCCGTCCATCAGTAACGCCCAAGCTGCCGGGTCAAAACGGAAGCCGCACTCCGAGGCCGCGACCTCCATGACCTCCTTTAGCGTAACCGGCGCCTTAAACTCCAGTATGCTAGCCGCCCTGCCCGCAAAGCTGGCCGCCGGTCCCAGATAGGTTATGGCTACCTGCATAGCCGGTTACCTCCGTTGGCCTGGTCTTAATATATTTCTCGGGCTCCATTGTCTTCTACCGCCATTAATCTAAATCTAAGCCCAGCTCTTTGAGGCGTTCACGGGTGGGCCTGCCTTCTTTATCCCATCCCCTGGCGGCATAATACTCCTCTAACATTTCGTCATACATCTCCTTAGTCAACACCTTCCCCTGGGCCGGTCCCTCAGGTAACGCTTCCTTCATAATGCGTTCGGAAAGATAATCGTCTTTACGGGTCACCCCTTCTCGCACCAGGATCATCCTTTCTAAGGTGTAGATCCTCTCCCCTATCTCCATAAGCCTGGGAGTAAGATCCACACCGGTGACCAGCTCCAAAACATTGCCGCTCGGCTGGTCGTTAAAGCCCATAGCCGACCGGGCTACAGTGCATATGCCCAGAGAATCCACATAGGCACGATTGTCCTGAATACGTTTTACCAGAAGACCCTTACCCCTGGTAGCGAACCGATCATATTTACCGCTCAACAGTTCATCCCGAATGGTCCAGCCCCCTACATTATGGCAAGCGCCGCGGCTGGATGTACCGTAAGAGAGACCTATCCCGAAGAATCCGCGGGGCTCATAGGCCGCAAAGGGCATCCATTTGCAATGCATCATGTAAGGTATAGTCTCAGGATATTTCTCGGCCAAGTAACGGAAGCCCCTGGCCAGCTCGGCCCCGAAGCCTCTCATTTCGCCCATAGCCCTGACCATCTCTACCATGGCTTCGCCGTCGCCAAAGCGGAGCTCTCTACCTATCAGCTCTTGGCTAAACAGCCCCCGCTCAAAACATTCCATGGCGTAGGCTATGATAGTTCCGGTAGACATACTATCCAACCCATATTCATCGCAAAGGTTATTGGCCGCGATGATGGCCGCAAAATCGGCCACTCCGCACTGGCCGCCCAACGCGCCTATGCTTTCGTACTCCGGATCGGACCTGAATCCCTTAAAGGGTCCCTCTTTAACCTCGCACACCTGAGCGCACCCTATAGGACAGTAATAGCAAGCTTTGTTCCTCACCTTATAATGTTTTTCCATATACTCGGCCTTAATGGTCTCTATACCGTCGAATACGCCGGTGCGGAAGTTATAGCTCGGATAGCAGCCCAGCTCATTTAGCACCCCGGTATATTGGGCCGTCCCGAACCGCGTGTGCACGGGCCGGCTCTCACGGGCCTTTCTCATAGCCTCCCGGCTGAACTCGGCGAGCTCCTCGGGTAGGTGGAGCGGAATCTTCCCCTTGCCCCAAACGGCGATGGCCTTGAGGTTTTTGTTGGCCATGATCCGGCCAGCGCCTCCACGTCCAAAACTCCGGCCGTCGACCATGATGCAGGCTATATCTGCCCCTCGAACTGCGGCCGGCCCCACAATCATAACCGAGGCTCTCTTTTCCCCGATAATCCCTTTTATAGTCTCCGTCCCCTCGCCCGTCTGCTCTTCCCACACGGCCTCTGCGGGGTGAAACTCTACCTGGCCGTCACGGATGTACAGAAAAACGGGTACTTCCGCCCTGCCTTCAATGATCAATCCATCAAAGCCTGCGAATTTAAGGTGCGGTCCGAAGTCGCCTCCGGAGTTGGAGCAGAGGTATAGCCCCGTCTGAGGGGATTTGGTAGCCATGTTAAACTTGGTGGTGGAGGGGAGCCGGACCCCAGTCAAAGGTCCGGTGAAGAAGAATAGTTTATTCTCCGGGGAAAGCGGCTCGGTGTCGGCCGGTATCTCGCGATAGTAATAATAAGCTGCCAAACCGCGCCCTCCTAAAAATTGCTCGTAAAGACGAGGAGGGACTTCCTCTACCTGTACCTTCTGCTCTGTAAGGTTTACCCTTAAGACTCGCCCCATATATCCACCCTTAAACAACAGCCTCACCCCGTTTTCTGGAATCATTGAGCTCTGGTCTACCCCAATTGCTAGCACATAATGTTATCATTACAGGCTTTGGGATATATACACTTTAGCCCTATAACAGGCCTTTTCTTTAAAGGCCCTCTCCTTCTACAGGTACACTACCTCACCGGTCACCAGCGAGCGATTGGCAGCCCGTACTACCTTAAGCGCTCTCTTGCCATCCTCGATGGTGGTTTCAGGTTTTGTCCCCTGTATAAGGCATTCTATAAGGTGCCTGTCTTCCCGAATGTACGCTTCCCGGAACAGGCTGCGCCAGCTGTTGACCAGGGTCCGGCTTGCACCCCTTCCTTTGTTGCATACAGTAACCCCGTATTCGGCTATATCACCGATAAAGAGCACCCCCTTGGTCCCTTGTATCTCCACTCGGGCATCATACCCGTACTCACTAGGGCAGGAGCCTTCTATGGTTCCCATACATCCGTTGGCCAGTTCACACATAACCAGGACATGGTCGTAGAACTCGGGGAATTCATCTTTTAGCTCCTCACAGCGCATGTTTTTCCCCTTGGCATAAACCCAACTGTATTCGGATCCCATAAGCCAATACACGGCATCAAAATCGTGGCTGTTTACCTCCCCCAGGATCCCGTTGCTCTTCTGCACATCCCAGGCCCACCGTGGAGGTAGGCTAGGGCCCTTGCCCACCGACCGCACGATAAGGGGAGCCCCTATCTCTCCGTTTTCCAATGCTCCCTTAGCCCGCCGGAAGCTGTCGTCATAACGTCTCATAAAGCCCATAACAAACACTACTCCGTTTTCCTCAACCGCCGCCTGCATCTCTTCGGCTTCCTCAAGAGTTAAAGTCAAAGGTTTTTCACATAGAATGGCCTTCTTGGCCCTAGCCGCGGCTACCACCAGATCTCGGTGAGCAAAAGTAGGAGCTGCCACTACCACCGCATCTACCTCCGGATCGGCCAACACTTTATCCAAATCTGTATAACCCCTAACTCCCAGCTCCCTGGCCGACGCCTCGACACGTTCCTTCTCCACGTCATATACCGCGACCAGCCTGGCCCCAGGAACGGCCTCGGCAAAGTTACGCGCATGAACCATACCCGCTCTCCCTATGCCCAGAACAGCTACTCCAGCCGCCTCAATTCGTAACACTATAACTCCCTCCCTTACAGGTTTGAGGACAACCCTTCTACTTTTTTCTCCGGCTTCTCAGCTCGTCCTCTATCCCTTTCAAGCGCTCTATCGATACCCTGGCATAGTCCTCCCACAGGTGCATGAAGCGCTTCATACGTGCAGCCATGTAGGGATCGGGGACTGGAGGTAGCGGCTCTAAAGTAAGCATTCCCTCATAGCCTATATCCAAAAGTGCGTCTATTACGGCTCTAAAATCTACATGGCCTTCTCCCACGGCCGTCCTATTGCTGTCTGCTACGTGCAGGTTGACCAGCATCCCCGAAGCAGTTCGGATAGCTTCCGATATATCTTTCTCTTCTATGTTCATATGAAAAACGTCCAGGTGAAGCTTTACAGCCGGCGAACCTATCTCTTTTATCATCTTTAACCCCTGTTCACAGGTATTTACCAGGAAAGTTTCGTAACGGTTTATGGGCTCGATAGCTAGAACCACACCTCTCCTCTCGGCGTACAGGGCGGCCTCTCCTATGGCCTCCACAGCGAATTTCCATTCCTTTTCATAGGCTTCAAGCCACTGCTCCTCGCTCCTGGGCTCACCCACCGGCAGGGTCTTGCCTACCGCCGAGGGAACCACTATGATCACTCCGGCCTCTAGCCTGGCAGCAAAGTCGCAGCAATCCTTAAGATACTGAACGGCCCGGCTGCGGACTGTCTCACTAGGGTTGCTGAGATCTCTTTCGTCTGTGGGCCAGGGATACATACCCGCTATGCTTAAAACCTTTAGACCGAATTTCTTGCATAGTGCATGTACCTCTTCTACCTTATACCGGCCGGGCTCGCCCATGAGCTCTATCCCGTCGTAGCCGTAACGGCTAAGGCGCTCAAGCGTCACGTCTAGGGTTTCTTCCCCATATATCCAGTTACTTACACTGTACTTAAAGCCCATAATTCTTCCTCCTTTCGGTTAATCCTCAGATCATATTCCCCAACGCCTGCGGCGCCACTGGTCGAATACCACCACCGCCACTATTACCAGCCCTAAAACAACTTGCTGCCAGAAAGCCGATATATTCAGCAGGTCTAAGCCATTGGCCAAGACGCCCATCGTAACGACTCCCAATATGGTACCGCCGATACTGCCCTCACCACCCAACAAGTTAGTGCCTCCGATCACCGCCGCCGCAATAGACGAGAGCTCCAAGCCTGTACCCATAAGAGCGTTCGCGGAATTGAGGCGTCCCACCATAAATATGCTGGCTATGCCTGCACAGAGCCCCGCAAAGCAGTAGACCAGAATCTTAGTGCGGGTTAAGTTTATGCCTGATACCCGTGCTGCCTCCTGGTTACCCCCCATGGCCAGCACCGCCCTGCCGAAGGTAGTATGGGTCAGCAGAAACCAGCCGATCACCGCAACCACCGCCGCTCCCACGGTAACTACCGGTATTCCGAGCACGTCTCCGCTTCCCAGCCAGACTATAAGCGGAGGAATGCCGGCTATAGGCAGGCCGTCGGTAACTATGAGGGCCAGCCCTTTGTAAGCCGATAATGCTCCAAGAGT
>JBNATU010000021.1:0-50528 GCA_049701195.1 Neomoorellaceae bacterium | reverse complement strand
GGCCAGGCTTATCATCCCGGAAAAAGTGGCGGTTATGGAGGTAGAGCCGTAAGAGGGGATGGAGGCTGACGTTCCTGCTGCCCGTGCGGCGGTATTTTCTCATTTGCATTAAGCGTTTGTGCCGGGCAGGCGTGGCCGGCATGAAGGGTTAGTGCGGGTATAGGCGGTATGATCGGTTAATATAAGAGGAAAGGTTAGTAGAAATGGGTTTGCAGATTTAGGGAGTTGGAGATGTCCTCGAATCGGCGGCAGCCCCCTTTGGGGGCTGCCTGAGCCACTTGTAAGAGCTACTTTTTCAAGAAAGAGGGTGAGGTTTAGAAGATGCGGGTGCAGGATTTTCAGTTTAGTCTTACTTTATGGGCGCTGGAGAAGCTCTTTAATTGGGCGGCCAAGCGGTATCCGGCTTACGGCCGGCGTTTAAGGGAGAAGAACCTGGTAGCCCAAATAAAGTTGAAGGATAATTCCCTGGGAAGGTATTTCATTTTTAAAGATGGCCGGGTGCGCTCTAAAAAAGGCATTTATCCGGAACCGGATGTGGTTTTGGCTTTCGAGAATCTGGAGACAGCCAACCGGCTCCTGAAACCCGAGAGAAATTATCTGGATTTTATCAATGCCGCTAAGACCTTTAACCTGGCAGTGCAGGGGCCTGATGATCTAGTAGTGTGGTTTATGCAGACACTTAATCAACTTTTCACCGTGGGGATGGAGTACGGAGTGGATCTGGGTAAAGGTGTGAGGCGCTATACCAACAACACGAACGGCGGACCGGTTTTCGTTTATGTGAAAGAGGGCAAAATCTTGCGCATCACGCCTATCGAGCTGGGTAAAGACGACCCGGAACCCTGGGTGGTCAAGGCGAGGAACGTCCATTTCAGTCCTCCCAAAAAAGTTACCGTCTCCCCCCATACCCTGGCGTGGAAATCTATGGTTTATTCGCCGGACAGGTTATTATACCCTTTAAAGCGCGTAGATTTTGATCCCCACGGTAAGAGGAACTGCCATAACCGGGGGATTTCCGGTTATGAGAGGATAAGTTGGGATGAAGCCCTGGACATAGTGGCCGGAGAGATAAAGCGCGTAAAAAGGCAGTATGGGCCCGGCGCTATAATGAACGGGAGCGGTTCGCACCATACATGGGGAAACCTGGGCTACTGGCTGAGTACCAGGCTCAGATTTTTCAATTCTATCGGGTTTACTCCGGTAGTGCATAATCCCGATAGCTGGGAAGGCTGGTACTGGGGAGCTATGCACCACTGGGGACACAGTATGCGCCTCGGAGCGGCAGAGACTTACGGAACGGTGGAGGATTGCCTTAAAAACTGCGAGATGATTGTATTTTGGTCGAGCGACCCGGAGTCTACCAGCGGTGTGTATGGGGCGCATGAAGGAACGGTCCGGCGCCAATGGCTCAAAGAGCTGGGCATTAAACTGGTGCATATCGATCCCTTCTTCAACCATACGGCCGCCTGGCTGGGAGGTAAGTGGCTTGCTCCCAGACCGGGGACCGACAGCGCGCTGGCTTTGGCCATAGCTTATGTATGGATTACGGAAAACCTCTATGATCGGGAATATGTAGCCGCTCATACCGTGGGATTCGACCGGTGGAAGGATTATATTCTGGGTAAGGAAGACGGCATTCCCAAGACGCCGGAGTGGCAGGAGCAGGAAACCGGCGTTCCCGCCAAAGATGTACGGGCATTGGCGCGAGAGTGGGCGCGCAGGAAGACCTATCTGGCTCCGGGCGGTATTGCCGGGTTTGGGGGTGCGTGCCGCACGGCTACAGGTACGCAATGGGCTCGGGCCATGATCTGCCTGATGGCCATGCAGGGCTTAGGCAAAGCCGGAGTCAACTTTGGATGTTTACAGCAGGGTACGCCCGTGGATACTAAGTTCTATTTTCCGGGCTATGCCGAAGGCGGTTTATCGGGGGATCTGGAAGGGACGGCTCTGGCAGCCAACCTGTACCAGCGTATGCCTCAACTCCCGACCATAAATACGGTCTACCAGAGGGTTCCCCGGCTGAAGATCCCCGAAGCCATCTTAGAAGGTCGCTGTTCGGGTTACTTGACGGATTCCAAGACCATTGAAGGCCAGTTTCGCCAATTTGAGTATCCGGCCCCGGGCTACTCCAAGGTGAAGATGTACTATAAGTATGGCGGCTCCCATTTCGGAACTATGGTCGATACCAACCGCTATGCCCGGGCTTATCGTTCTGAGGAGTTGGAGTTCGTGGTCAATCAATCGATATGGTTCGAGGGAGAAGCCAAATTTGCGGATATCATTTTGCCGGCCTGTACTAACTTCGAACGCTGGGATATTAGTGAATTTGCCAACTGCGGAGGGATCATCCCCCATTCCTACAACCAGTGTAATTATCGGGTAATAGTGTTGCAACACAAATGTATTGAACCCCTGGGCGAGTCCAAATCGGATTTTCAGATCTTTCTTGAACTTGCCCAGAGACTGGGGCTGGCCCTGGTGTACTCCGAAGGCATGGACGAACTGGCTTGGTGCAGGAGGATGTTTGAGGCCAGTGACCTGCCCCGGCACATTTCGTGGAAGCAGTTTCTAAAGAAGGGATACTTTGTAGTACCTCCTCCCCCTGAAGAGCGCAGGGACCCGGTGGCCTACCGGTGGCTGGTGGAAGGCCGCGTTAAGGACACCCCGGAGATAGCGCCGCTTCCGGCGGACTATACGGAAGAGTACGGTAGAGGGCTTCAGACGCAATCGGGTAAAATCGAATTCGAATGTTCCAGTTTAAAGCGATTTGATCCGCAGGATCCGGAAAGGCCGCCTATATGTAAATATATACCTTCTTGGGAGGGGCCCCATACCGAAGAGCTTTTCGCGCGGTACCCCCTTCAGCTTATCTCTCCGCACCCGCGCTACAGCTTTCATACCATGGGTGACGGCAAGGATAGTTTCACCAACGACATAAGCGAGCATAGAGTTCTGATAAACGGTTACTACTACTGGGTCATAAGGATGCACCCGGAGGATGCGGCCCGACGCGGTATCAATAATAATGATCTGGTCAGGGTTTTCAATGACCGGGGGGCGGTGATCTGTGCGGCACGGGTGACGGAGCGCGTTCGTCCCGGCACGGTGCATGCTTATGCCTCCTCGGCTATTTTCGAGCCGTTGGGCGAACCCGGCGCGTCCCCGGACCGCGGCGGGTGTGTAAACCTGCTTACGCCCAGCCGTATGATGATTCAGAGGTCCCATAGTATGGCGGCTAATTCCTGTCTGGTGGAAATAGAAAAATGGGGAGGAGAGCCGGTTTGAAGAAGTGGTACATGATCATTGATCTGGCAAAATGCACCGGCTGCTATAACTGTCTCTTGGCCTGTAAGGACGAACATGTAGATAACGAGTGGCCCGGCTATGCGCTACCTCAACCGCGGCACGGGCACTACTGGATTAACCTGGAGTGCCGCGAGAGGGGACAATATCCTTTAGTAGATATAAGTTATCTGCCGCTACTTTGTATGCACTGTGAAGAGGCGCCGTGTATTAAGGCCTCCAAGGGCTCCGTTTATAAAAGAACGGACGGTATTGTAATAATAGATCCTAACCGGGCTAAAGGGCAGAAGGAACTCGTCGACTCCTGCCCCTGGGGTAGGATATTCTGGAACAGTGAGAGAGAGGTTCCCCAAAAGTGCACCTTTTGTGCCCATTTGCTAGACCAAGGATGGGACAAGACCCGCTGCGCCCAAGCCTGCCCTACCGGGGCTTTGCAGGTAAGATATATGGAGGAAGAAGAGAGGGAGCGTCTTATCGAGCGCGAAAAGTTAGAGGTTTGGTGCCCGGAACCGGGCTGGCAGGCGCAAGTTTACTATAAACACCTGTATTTATATACCCGGTGCTTTATAGGCGGCAGCGTGGCTCTCAGGCGCGAAGACGGTACGATGGACTGCGTCGAAGGCGCCAGAGTCCGGCTGCTACGGGACCGGACAATAATCGGGGAAACGATAACCGACTGCTTCGGAGATTTTAAGTTGGATGGCTTGCCCCGGGAGAGCGGGCACTATACCCTGGAGATATTTCTGGAAGGATACCCGAAGCAGCGCCTAAAAGTCGAGCTGAAAGAAAGCGTCAATGTGGGAACCATTATCTTATCCCCGGAGTCCAAGATGTAGCGGCTGTAAGAAATTGCCGGCCACGCTGCTCTCTGGGGACCGGGCGCGGTTAAGCGGCCGCAAAATAGATGGTTTTATGGCCGGGCATGGCCGGTTAGTTAAGGAGTATACAATCTGGCCGTGAAGGCTTCGCGGGCGCTGGGAGCGATGAAGCCGGTGGGACAGATGCGCTGGCACGCCCGGCAATGTCCGCAGGCCTCCGCCTCTGCTCCGGGGACGAAACCCACCTGCAAATTTTTCCCCCGCCACAGGAAAGTGAGGCGGTCCTTGCCGACCTTCTGGCAGACCCTGACGCAGAGCCCGCATAAAATACACCCCGCAGCCGGAGTAGGGGGCCGTGGCCCGAAGGCTGCGGCAGTGCCGGCACGCTCTACGACCGGTCGCCGGAGGGCGGCCGAGGTATGGTGGGCGGCGTCCACTGCCGTACCGGGGGGCGAGGGAAGGGGGGATGCGGGGTGCATCTCCCTCCTGCCTTCCCCTACCAAGCGGAGAAGGAGCTCTTCTACTTTCTTTTCGCGAAAGGGGCCGCGGCGGAGCAGGAGGCGGGCCGCCCAAGCGCGCAGGCGCCGCGTACCGGGTGTATCGGTGTTTACCTGCATGCCCTCTCGGGGGTACAGCAGGCAGGCATGGGAAGGACGCCAGCCCGCACCGGTGTGGATTTCTACCACGCACAGGCCGCAGCTGCCGTGCCCGCCGAGCAGGTGGTGGTAGCAGAGCGAAGGAAGATAGATTCCCTGCTTTTGCAGGGCCTGGATTAAGGGGAGGTCTTCCCGGACCGCAAGCTCCTGTCCATCGACTACGATCTTCACTGTATTCATGGGCGACCCTCCGAAGTTATCTTAATGCAACCGAAGGGGCAGGTTTCGGCGCAAACCCGGCATTTGATGCAAAGGTCTTGCGCTACCAGGTACTTCTCCTTGCCGGTTCGCCTCATTACCGCACCGGTAGGGCATACGAGATAACAGCAGCGGCAGTCCCGACACTGGGCCGAGGGAATTTCGAAGGTGATCAAAGGTCTACAGGTTAAGGCAGGGCACCGGGCTTTTACATGGGCTTCGTACTCGCTGCGGAAAAACTTGAGAGTAGTCAAGACAGGGTTGACTGCCGTTTGCCCCAGGCCACACATGGCCAAATGGGCGATGGCCCGGCTGAGTTCCTCGATTTCCGTAAGAATAGCTTCATTTTCGGCCTGGCCGGTCGTCAGAGCCGCGAGCAAGGCTTCCAGTTCCACCAAACCGTCGCGGCAGAATAAGCACTTGCCGCAGGATTCACGGGACATGAACTCCACCAGGTGGCGCGCCAGATCTACCAGACAGCGGTTGGTGCCGAGCACTACCAGCCCTCCGGATCCCATGATGGCTCCGGAGGACGCCACGGTTTCGTAATCAAGCGGAAAGTCGCCGTACGGGACGATCCCCCCGGAGGGACCGCCGATCTGCAGCGCCTTCACCGCAGCGCGGGACGCCCCTCCGATCCCGTTCACTACGGTTTGGGCGCTTATCCCCAGCGGTACCTCAATAAAGCCCGTGCGCCTCACATCCCCGGCGAGACAGAAAATTTTCGTACCGGGACTTTTCTCGGTGCCCACTTCCCGGAAAGCTTCCGGTCCATGACGTACGATCCAGGGTACGTTGGCTAAGGTCTCCACATTGTTGACTACCGTCGGGTGACCCCACAGCCCGGAAGTAGCAGGGTAGGGGGGACGGCGGTACGGTTCGCCGCGTTTTCCTTCTATCACCTGGAGCAGGGAGGTTTCCTCGCCGCAGACGAAGGCTCCCTGGCTTTCGACCAGGAAGACCTCCAGGCTGAAGTCCGATCCCAGAATGCGCCGCCCGAGCAGCCCGGCGTCCCGAGCCGCGGCGATGGCCTGACGCAAGGTTTGGACGGCCAAAGGATATTCGTGCCGCACAAAAATATAGGCCCGAGAGGCCCCGACGGCGTAGCTGGCTAGAATCAAGCCCTCCAGAACACTATGGGGATCGCTTTCCAAGAGAGCCCGGTCCATATAGGCGCCGGGATCGCCCTCATCGGCATTGGCGATGACCACGCGCTCCGTATCCGAGTTCTGAGAGGCCAACTCCCACTTCCTACCGGTGGGGAAGCCTGCCCCGCCGCGGCCGCGCAGGCCGGAAGCGGTCACCATGGCTATGATGTCCTCGGGTTTTAGCTCCAGGAGAGCCCGTGCTAGCGCGGTGTACCCACCTGTGGCCACATACTCTTCCAGGCTTTCCGGGCTTATCAAGCCGCAGCGGCCGGTTATCCGCCGGACCTGGGGCCCGAAAAAGTTGGCAAAATCGGGGACGTACACCCGTAGCACTTCGAGATCCCGGATACTCCGCAGCACGCCCGGCTGACGCTCTCTAGCCTCGGCCAACAAGAACCTGGAGGGAGGCTTTCCTTCGGCGGCTCTGACCAGTTGCCAGAAGGAGTTGCTGTCTGCTTGCCCGTAGAAGCCGTAAAAGTAATACCTTCCTTCAGAGGTACGCACGCTGGCCAGAGGCTCGGCGTAACAAGCTCCGAGACAGCCGACTCCGACGACGTGCACCTTTTGCCTCCAGCTTTGCCGCGCTACCAGCTTGGCGTGGAGGTCCAGAGCGCCTGCCGCCCGGCCGCAGGTAGCCAGCCCCACGCCGATTCGCGAAACAGGAGGGCAGAGAGATTCCTGCCCTTTCCTAGCGAGTACCTGCAACTGGCTGGGGAGGACCACGGGAATCAACCCCGGGTACCCCTTAGTTCCTGGACCAGGAAAGGCGCCTGGCCCGCCTTGACTTTTCCTCTGATCTGCGAATCTACTACCACCACGGGAGCGCGGCTACAGGCACCGACGCAATATACCTGCTCTACGGTAACCAAGCCATCGGGAGAGGTACCGTCGGCGTCGAGTTGCAGCTCCTCGGCTAAGCGTTCGTAAATAAGGGAAGCTCCCCGGGCGTAACAGGCAGTACCGTAACATACGCATACCCGATGTCGGCCGGCGGGCCTGGTACGAAAAGAGTTAAAAAAGCTTACCAGGCCGTGAAGCTGGGCTTCCGGCACTCCGGCGCGCGCTGCCAGCTCGGTGAGCAGGGACCGCGGGATAAATCCGTGATCTTTTTGGATTTGGTTTAAGAGGTTAATGAGCTGTCCCCCGGGTTCGGGGAAATTTTTCCACAGCTCTTCCAGGTAAGACATGTCTCCCCCTCCGGTACGGCATAAATCCTCTGAATCCGGCAGAAAACCTGCTTCCCCATGAAAACCATCCTCAGAAACTCTCAGAGATAGCAGGAATTAGGTACTGGTGGCTAGAATAATAATAGACATAATGAAGCGCAGGAAGCAAGAGCAGGCAGGGTCGAGACATATATACTATATTCCTCCCTTAAGTTAGCTGTCAAGGTGAGGAAACCCCGAGTTATCCCCAGTTTTTACAGGGTGGGCCTGCTTAGGCTTGAAAGCGAGCGAGCAAGCCTTCGCGGTAGCCAAACTTGAGCTTGGCGAAAGGTGAAGGCAGGCCCGAGGCCATGGATGGCCGAGGCCGGCAACTGAGGCAGGATGCCGAATTTGCCGGGAAGCCTGCCGAAGCCTTTAGCCGAGCGCTAGTTTGGCCCGCGAGGGTTTTTGGAGCGAGCGCAAGCTAAGCAGGCCTAGGATCAAAACTGGGGATGCGCCAGGAGGAAACCCCGAGTTATCCCCCTGTCCAGTGAACAATGGGAGAGCTGGCTGCCGCGGTGTGGCCGGCCTCGGTAATGCGGCGGCGAAGTAAGGAAGACATGAGGAGGTTTTCCCTTTTTGAGACCATGATTCTCAAAGTGAAAAAGCTATATACCATAATTAAAACATAATCCAATAGGGTAGCTTGCCTCGAAGGCTTAATTGGCGGGCTTTTGCAGAGCCGGAGTTCGGTGCTTTATACACTATAAACCTTGGCACGAATTTTGCTATATATTCTCGCGCAGTAGGGTAATCCGCCGGCGTGCGGGAAGCAGGTGAAGGGGGTAAACTAAGTTAAGGGAGAGTGATGTCTCGTCGGAGGTAAAATCAAATGGATCAATCTTCGTAATGGAGACGGACTACGGCAGGGGCAGCAGTAGGAGCTTAAATAGAGGCTAAACTCTAAGGTCAATTTCGACAAAATAGGCCGCATTTCGAGCGATAAGCCATAGGGATTTCCAATATTCCATATACGGCGAACAACCCATGAGAAGGCCGCGTCGAGTACGGTCTGTCTTCATGCCCCGGGTAAGACCGCCGAACCAAACGAGGACCAGTGGAAGAAAAGGGGCAAGCGGCACAGGCCGAAAAATGCGAGGCGGTTACTATAATTTACCAACATTTTAAGGAGGTAAAAACTCTAATGTGCTTCAGACCGACTGCTATATCCAGGAAGATCAAGTGCCCTAACTGTGGGAAGGAAGTTACTATCTTGGAGGGCGTCAAACAAAAAAAGTGCCCTCACTGTAAGGCAGAGTTGGATTCTGCCGACAAGAAAGAATAAAAGCGGAGACGGTGGGAGCCGCTTCGGGATACCTCAAGTTGCGGTGCCCCGGGGCGGCCTGCTACACCGCTACCCATGCTTGTTTGGGCTTGTTTGCATTACCGGCGTTGCGCGGCGGCTTTAAGGAGCCGCGCAAGATGGTAGTGCTCGCTAAATTAATTCGGTTGGGGGGTGAGGAACCAAGAAGACAATAGAGCAGGATGCGGAGGCGCTTTGGAGTAAGGGAGGAGAGCCGTGACGGCGTAGGGTGCTGCTGCAGCGGTAAAGCAGTAAAGAGAGACGGTAAGCGGCAGAGCAAATGCGGTTCCCTGCGCCAGAAGGCTCGGGCGTGCGTGGCCAGGTGAACGTTAGAGGTATCACTAAGTTTGGTAGGAATTAAGCGGTAACCCCAAGCCGCGGATGGGCAGTAAGAATAGCACCTGGGAGGGATGGTTTTGGTCAATAAGACTAATGTGGAGGCAAGTGCCCCCGGTGCCGGCCTTCATTATGGCTGGATCGTGGTTGCGGGCGGATTTCTTACCCAAGTTATCTTACTCATCTGTCTCCAGACATTGCCTATAGTGTTACCGGATATTGAGAAAACCCTGGGTATTGCCCATGCTGCAGCAGGTACCATCGTTTCGGTATTTGGGTTGTGTTACGCAGGGTTTTCCTTTTTCTGGGGTTTTATGTCCGACAAAATAGGGGCCCGGAATGCGATCTCCTTGGCCGGTCTAATAGCTTCGGTGATGGTATTCACTTTCGGTCTGGCCGCCAAGTCGCTGGGAACGGCAATAATTCTGTACGCTTTAGTTGGGTTTGGATGTGCCGGTATTTACAGCGCTACGATACCCAAGTTGATCGGAGCCTGGTTCCATCCCAGTAAGCGGGGACGCGCGATGAGTTTGATCACCCCTGGAGGGGTTCTTACCGGTGCCACCCTGGGGATTGTTGTTCCTAAGATCGCCACGGCTTACGGTTGGCGGGCGGCTTTCAATATTTTGGGTATAGTGGCCATTATAGCTACTATAGTAATTTTCGCTATTATAAGGAACCGACCCGAAGAAAAAGGTCTGACTCCCGTAGGCGCACCGCCGGGAGCTGTAGAAGGGAAGAACAGGGAGAATACCGGGAACAAAGCGGCCGGAGGCGCCTCCTTTGTTTCGGTGCTTAAGATGGGAATAACGTGGCATCTGGGTATAATGTACATCTTCTGGCAACTGGGCTATATGGCCTGTACTGCTTTCTTGGCCGCCTCGGTGAGGTCTGTCGGTTTCAACCCTGCCATAGCCGGCTTCGGGGTAACTATTTACAACCTGCTACAGCTGGTGGGCCAGCAGATATGGGGTCCGCTATCTGATCGCTGGGAAAGGAAATACGTTATAGCGGTTTCCAGTCTGTGGTGGGGAGTATTTGCCCTGGGATTTATGTATACGTTGGGGCTGAAGGGGCTAAACGGTATATACTTCATGATCGCTTTAATGGGCATAGGTATTGGCAATGTTCCGGTGCTGCTGGCTACTTTCTCTGACTATTACCCGGCGGAGATACGGGGAAGCGGTACAGGGGTAATTTCCACTCTGGCTACCGTAGGCCGCGTAGTGGGACCGCTGGCGGCGGGACTTATAGCGGATGCTACCCATAGTCTGGGGTCGGCGTTTATATTTGCCTCGGCCATGATGATCGTAGCTGCTCTTATAGCTTTGACGCTGCCTCCGTTGAAGACTAAACGGGCATAAGCGAAGTCGCTTCCGGCCGTATGGTGTCGTCAAACCCGACCATGGCGGTTGCCTCAGCCTCCACCTTGCTTAACAGAAGTGAGGATGCGCGGCAACTTAGGAGGGGGCTAAGAGCCCCCTCTAAAGCTTCCGCTCTAAATGACGAGTTTTCTATATAGCAACTTTCGTACATACAACGAGGGAGACCATGAATGCCAGGCGGCGTGCTTCGCGGAACTATGGGGTGTCGATGATCGGGAGGCTTAGCCATGGGCGTACTTGTATAAGCTCAGGCAGGTAGGAAAAGTATTTGGGCCTGAGCCTTATTTTATGTAAACCCAATAAGAGCGGAAAGGGAGGTTAAGCGGCAAGGGAGGTTAAAAATAAAAAAGAGAATCGGCCACCTACTTCTCTGAGGCGTACGGCGAATCATACGGCCAATTAATGGGGAAGGCCGTAGTTTACCACTTGGAGGAAGGGGGGAAGGCCGCCCCGTACATAAGAATGCGTCGAAGGTGGGGCGGCGGAAAGATAGCCATGGGAAAACTTGCAGGAAGCTTACGCCTTAGGATGACGGTGCTGTTTGGACTGATCGTTCTCCTCGGTTGTTTGGTGTTGTCCCTGGTAAGCCAGAATCGCGCCGGGAGCGCCCTGGAGGGAGAGGCGAGGGACGCCCTACTGAAGGTGGCCAGACAGGCGGCGGATACCGTGGATAGCCGCATCCAGGCGCGGATGTATGTAGTAGGCAGCATAGCCAATAATAGCGTTATCCGCGGTAAATGGGGTGACCGTGAGGCCACCTTGCAAGAGAAGGTTCAAGCGCTTAATGAGGAGTTGAAGTTTGCCGAAGGCGTAGGGTTTAAGCAGTTGGACATGGCCGACCGGCAGGGGAATGCGCTGCTATTTAATGCCAACATCGGGGACCGAAGTTATTTTCAGGCTGCCTTAGGAGGAAAGACGGCCGTCTCCAGCAGCCTGATGAGCAAAAGGTACAATATAGTTACCTTTATCTTTGCCACCCCTGTGCGTCACTACGCCACCAACGAGATAACCGGCGTGCTGTTCGGAGAGGTGGACGGGGCTACGTTCAGCGGGCTGATTTCCTCCATCACCTACGGTAGGACGGGGTATGCTTTTGCCGTGGATAATACGGGCAAGATTATAGCCCATCAGGATGCGGAGAAGGTAAAGGCCCAGGAGAACATTTTAGAACAGGCCAAGACGGATCCTTCCCTGGCTTCTCTGGCCGAGGTCGTGTCTAAAATGGTCCAGGGGGGAGAAGGAGTGGCAAGTTATGCTCTCCGAGGTCAGGAGTACCTGATAGCCTACGCCCCCGTTAAGGCCACCGGCTGGTCCGTGGCGGTTACCGCTCCGAAAGCAGAGGTTTTGGAGAGGAATACCGGCCTCAAGCAGTCTATGCTGCTCGTATCTCTGGGGATAATTGTATTAGTACTTGTGTTGACTTATGCTATGGCCAGGACTATTACTACGCCCCTCGTCCTGTTGGTGGAGCACCTGGGTCTTATAGCCGACGGCGATTTTACGCAGCCGGTACCGCAGGGCTTACTGGCCCGGGGGGATGAGATAGGACGGCTGGTCCAGGCGGTGGAGCGGCTCCGCACCGGTATGTGGCCTTTGCTGACGGCGGTGAAGGAGTATGCCGGGACTTTAGTCGGAAATTCCGAAACCTTGACTACGGTGTCGGAAGAGATCGCTTCCTCTTCCGGTGAGGTGGCCAAAGCCATACAGCAGGTAGCAGCAGGGGCCTCCGAACAAGCAGGGCATTTGCAGGAAATTCTGGGCCTGGTGGAGAATATAACTGCCAGCCTGGAGAAGGTGTATACGGAGTTAGGACAGGTCAGAGCCAATAGCGAAGAAACTTCTAGGTTGGCAGGGTTAGGCAAGAGAGAGCTGGATGTATTGGTCACCTCCATCAAGACCGCCCGGGAGGCCTTTAAAGTGGTGGCCGAGAAGTTGACCGGCTTGAGAGGTTCGGTAAATCAGGTGGGCGAGATCCTGGAAGTTATCAACGGCATAGCTGAGCAGACCAATCTTCTGGCCTTGAATGCGGCTATCGAAGCGGCGCGGGCAGGGGAAGCGGGCCGGGGTTTCGCCGTGGTGGCGGATGAGGTACGGAAGCTGGCCGAGGAGTCCAGGACTTCTTCGGATAAGATCAGGGCGCTGCTTAACGGCATTGCTGCCGAGACGCAGGAGGTAGTCCATACTTCGGAAGAAGTGGGCCGGCAAGTAGTAGGACAGCTGGAGAATGTGGAAAAGACGGTTAAGGCTTTTGACGATATACTGGAAGCAGTGGCGGCCATGGCGCCTATGATTGAGGCAACTTATCGTGAAGTTGACGGTACCGCCAAGGCTAAGGACGTGGTGCTGGAACGGGTCCAGAGCATAAGTGCCGTAGCGGAGGAAACCTCTGCTTCGGCGCAGGAGATTTCCGCTTCGGCCGAGGAGGTATCTGCCTCTACGGAAGAGATAGCCGCCAACGCCCAGCAGGTTCTAGAGGTGGCTAAACGGTTGGAAGAAGAGGTGGAGCGGTTTAAAGTATAGAGGACTAGTATCAACAGCCATGTGTCGTAGCCAGAGGGGCCGAGCTGTATCGGTAAAGACGGCAGTCGGCCCCTTGTTCATTTTAAGGCCCCAGGGCGATTTTTCGTCGGGTGGACTTCGAAAGGCAAGGAGGCTTTAATGGCAATCGTTCTCCAATGAGTGGGTCATTGTACCTCGGCCGAAGATGTTGGCTTGGTCGGCCCCCTGTGGGTAGGCCCCTGTTAGGAAAGTGTTAGACCGGGGTGTGAGGAGGCGAATTTGATTACGCCGCCAGGATATCTCAGGAGGGAAGGGATTTCTGGCTTTGGCAGGGTTAGAGGTTTTCCCGTTTTGATAGCGGGATTCTCAAAGTGAAAAACCTATAAGATAAGCCGTTAAGCTAGGGGGCTTGATTACTAAGCTGCGGTGCCAAATCGGGAGGTTGTGAAGATGTTGGCATGAAACTTGCAATTAATCTTTATTCGGTACTGGCCAACAGATACATTCACCTGCTTTGCGTGCGGGATGGAAAAACGAAGGATTTGCACAAAAACCTTGGTCTGGTGAATTGGGTTCTTGCGCGACGCCCCTGGCAAGGCTGGGGTACGAAAGGGAAGTACTCCAGGAGCCGCGGAAACAGCAGGGGTGAAAGCGTGGAGGAATTACCAGCCTTAGAAGGAGGTGAGCCAGCCCGGAATACGCTGAACAAGGGTAATAAATCCCGGCCGCAAAGAAGGGGGTGTAAAGGCTATAATCGCAGTAAGACTGTGGTAGAGCCTGGTGAACCGAGATAGCAAGTGGAGATAGATCGTGTTCGAAAATACCATTTCTGAAAGAGGTGGAAGGAAACATGAGTACCGCTAAAAAAGAGTGGACTTGGGAAGAAGACGGCTATAAAGTCGTAAGAACTTGTGCTTGGTCCCCGCCCGGATGCCACCCTGTAGGATGCGGTCTGCGGCTGTATGTCAAAGACAACAGGCTGGTAAAGGTAGAAGGGGACCCGGAACACCCCATCAGCCAGGGCAGACTGTGCATTAGGTGCCTTACGCTTCCGGAATATGTGCATCATCCCCAGAGAATTATCTATCCCATGAAGAGGGTAGGCGAGCGCGGAGAGAACAAGTGGAAGCGCATTTCCTGGGATGAGGCGTGGGACATCATAGTAGACAAGGTTAACGAGATAAAAGAAAAGTACGGACCGGAATCCATAGTGGTGTACGGCGGAACCGGAAGGCAGGCGTGCTTGTACTACTATCCGTTGGGCTTCGCCGTACTCGGTACGCCGAACGTGTGTTACTCTCTTAGCGGCTGGTCCTGCTACGGACCGCGGTGCGCCATCACGCAATACGTACTCGGCACCGGCTACCCAGAGATCGACTTCGCGGGTTACTACCCGGATCGGTATGATCATCCCGGCTGGCAGCTCCCGGAATGCATAATTATATGGGGTAAGGACCCCCTCAAGTCCAACCCCGACGGGCTGTACGGCCACTCCCTCGTGGACATGATGAAGAGGGGCACCAAGCTCATAGTGGTAGATCCCCGGTTGACGTGGCTGGCCTCTCGTGCGGAATACTGGCTCCAGCTCAGGCCCGGTACGGACGCCGCGCTGGCTCTGGGAATGCTACATGTAATCATCAATGAAGAGCTTTACGATAAGGACTTCGTAGAGAAGTGGTGCTCCGGGTTTGACGATCTCAAGCAGCGCGTCCAGGAGTACCCGCCCGAGAAGGTGGCGGAAATAACCTGGGTGCCCAAGGAGAAGATCGTGGAGGCGGCGAGGTTCTTCGCCAAGAGCAAGCCTGCCAGCATTACCTGGGGTCTGGCCGTGGACGAGAATCCCAACGGCGTACAGATAGGTCATGCCATACTGGCTCTGGCAGCCATAACGGGCAACATCGACGTGCCCGGAGGCATTACCGTGGGTCCGCCGGCGGTGCTGCTCGGAAAGTGGCGCATAGAGACCCGGAGAGAGCTCTCGGAAGAGCTGTGGAACAAGAGACTAGGCGCGGAAGAGTATCCGGCACTGGCCAACGCTCTGGCTACCACCCATCCTGATGTAACCCTGGATGTCCTGGAGACCGGTAAGCCCTACCCGCTTAAGATGGCGTGGTTCAACAGCACCAACCTTATATCTCCTACCAACACGGCGGCGCCGGACAGGTGGTACAGAGCGCTCAAGAATATGGAGTTTGCGGTAGCCACCGATACCTTTATGACCCCCACGGCCATGGCTTTCGCGGACATATTCCTGCCGCTCTCTACCTTCGCCGAGCACGACGGCATAGTGGTGACCCACTTCGGGCGCAATGCCATATTTGTGGGGGCCATAAACAAGGCTTTGCAAGTCGGCGAGTGCAAATCGGACATCGAGATCTGCCTCGAACTGGGCAAGCGGCTCAATCCCAAGGCGTGGCCGTGGAACGACGTCAAAGAATTCTTCACCGATCAGTTGAAGCCCGAGCTGGGCATAACCTTCGACGAGTTGAAGGAACGGGTGGTGGTCCATCCGCCGTACGAATACCGGAAGTATGAGACGGGTAAGCTGCGGCCCGACGGAGAACCCGGCTTCATGACGCCGTCCGGCAAGATCGAGCTCTACTCGGTACTGTTTGAAGCCTGGGGCGACGATCCGCTGCCTTACTACGAAGAGCCTCCTTACAGCCCCTACAGCACTCCGGAGCTGGCGCGGGAGTATCCGTTCATCCTGACTACCGGAGCCAGGATGTGGGGTATGTTCCATTCGGAGCACCGGCAGATCCGGACCATACGCGAAATACATTCCGACCCGATAGTGGAGATCCATCCGGAGACCGCAGCCCAGCTGGGCATCAAGGACGGCGACTGGGTGTACATCGAGAATATGTACGGCAAGTGCAAGCAGAAGGCCAAGCTGACGGTGGGCATCCACCCGAAGGTGGTCCATGCTCAACACGGCTGGTGGTTCCCGGAGAAGGCCGCAGAAGAGCCCAGCCTCTTCGGCGTATGGGAAGCCAACGTGAACTTGCTGGTGCCGCATAAGCACATCGGCAAACTCGGCTTCGGCGCTCCGTTCAAGAGCATAATTTGCAAGGTCTATAAGGCGGAGGACTAAGGGAAGCAGGCAGGCCTGGATAAGGCTGGGTGAAATACCGTACGGAACGGCGGCGGGATCCGAGGATGGACGGGAAGCCCGGGTCCCGCCGACGAGAATAGCGATTGGAGGGGAAGGAAATGTCGCGCAACGGATTATTGATCGATTACGAGTACTGCACCGGTTGCCATAGCTGTGAAGTGGCCTGCAAGAAGGAGCTTAATCTTCCTGTGGGTAAGTGGGGGATTAAGCTGGCAGAGATAGGGCCCATGCAGGTAGCTCCCGACCGGTGGGAATTAGATTATGTGCCGATTCCTACGGAGTTCTGCAACCTGTGCGGGGAGAGGGTAGCCAGAGGGGAGAAGCCGGCCTGCGTGCATCACTGTTTGGGCAAGGCCATGGAGTACGGGCCGGTGGAGGAGCTGGCGGCCAAGATGGTAGCCAAGGGGAAGAAGATGGTGTTGTTTGTGCCTTAATTAGCTAGTCAGCTTATTGTTAGCTTACGGGGACAGGGGTAAAGAAGCGGGCCCCTGAAGAGGCAAGGGGCCCGCTAGTGTGTAAGGATTAAGCGTCAAATAGAGTAAGAGCTGGAGTAGGAAGAGTATAATACGAACATAAGCCGCCGGTAAGAATCTGGCTATGCGACTAAGGAACGATAGGGTATATATATATATGGGCTTTAAGGTACTGAAGTTAAGGTTGGTAGGCCAAAGGCGAAAAGAGTTAAACAGGAAGAGTAGCTCTCCTTTAGCCATAATATTCTACCAACATAGATTCTTAAGCTCGCTCAATTGCGAAGCCGAGGGCCGGAGGACAAGTTTAGGGGATAGTCTCCAGCCACGACCGGGGGCTGGCCTTTTTCGACTAGTTACACTGTGCACAAGGAGCGGATGGGGGAGCTGCGGGCTGTACCCGGCAAGGAGGTGGTGCTAAAAGGAGCGGGATGTAAGGAAGTGTAAGCTAGGGCCTGGAGCGATGCGCTGAATAGGGATAAGCCGTGATGTGCGGTCTGAAACAAACGATTTAAAATTGATTGGTGAAAGTGGGGGTTTGTGCATATGGACGATAGAAAAAGGATTATAGGTCTCTTGGCGGGGATTATAATCTTCGTACTGACCTTCATTTTGCCCCCACCTGCCGGCATGAGTGTGGCGGGCAAGAACGCTTTCGGTATCCTTATTGGCGGTATCGTGCTTTGGGTATTGAATGTGTTTCCTATCGCTATAACCGCTTTTTTGCTGATGATTCTGCTGCCTTTTTACGGCGTTACCCCGAAACTCGCAGACGTATTCAAGGATTTTATCAGTCCCACCATCTTCTTCTTAATTGCCACTTTCGCCCTCACGACTATAATTATGAAGACACAGTTGGCCAACCGCCTGACGTCGGTGCTCTTTAAGTGGGCTCACGGCGATTCCAGGAAAATAGTTCTGGGGTTTATGCTGGCCACGGCCATTCTCTCCTCGATAATGTCCAATGTTCCGACTACCGCTCTGTGCGCCGCTATAGCCATTACGGCGTTGCAGAAAAGTGTACCGGATATGTATAAGTCCAACCTGGTAAAGGCCGTAATGATCGGGGTACCGTATGCGGCGGTGATCGGCGGGGTGATGACTCCGGCAGGTTCGCCTAACAATATCATGGCCTTGTATCTTTTGGAAGAGGCGGCCAAGGTGCACATCACCTTTCTGCAGTGGATGGTGATCGGTATTCCCGTGGCTCTGATTACCGTGGTTGTAGCCTGGCTCACTTTGATAAAGATATTTAAGCCCGAACCCATTACCTCCGCAACCCTTGCGGCTCTGCAGGAATCGCTGGGCGAACTAGGCCCCATGTCGGGCGAGGAAAAGAAAGTGGTTACCCTGATATTGGCCATGTTGGTATTATGGATACTGAGCACTTGGGTACCTGTGCTGGATACTACCCTGGTAGCCCTGTGCGGTCTTATAGTGATGTTCTTGCCGGGAATAAACCTGCTTACGTGGAAGGAATTCCACCGCGATGCTTCCTGGGATATGATCCTTATGATCGGCGGTATCCAGGCGGTGACCTCGGGCATTTTAAGGTCTGGTGGAGCCGCTTGGGTAGTCAATACCGGTTTGGCCGGAGCCCAGAACTGGCACCCTCTGTCCGTGCTGCTGGTGGCCTCTGCCATAATGGCTTTCCTGCATGTCTTGGTGCCGGCCGGGCCTCCGGTGGTGGGTATGGCGGTACCGCCTATGGCCGCACTGGCCATAAAGCTGGGCGTCAGCCCGGTGGTTATGGCCATGATAGTGGCGGTATGGGCCAATGTGACTTTCCTGTTACCCATAGATATGGTGCCGCTTATCACGTATAGCAAAGGATATTACACGGCTGGTGAGATGATTAAGGCGGGATGGTTCCCCACACTCTTCCTTATAGTCCTGGCCGCGCTGCTGGTCCCGGTTTTGACGGCAGTAGCGGGACTATAGTTAGTACGGAAATAGCCCTATTTTCATGCATAGTTGTGCCGGGCAGGTGTGACCGGCATGAAGGGTTAGTTCTGAAATTGTATTGTAACGTGAAGTATTTATAGCTTTTCCACGAGCAGGCCCCCGGCGAGTTCTCGGCACGGGGGCCTAAGTGAAGAGATTTCACCCCGTTTGAACTTTTACTTCCCTCTTTACCTTCAATAATTCACCTTCAAAAATCCTCCTTACCTTATCCTGTCTCAGTGGCGGCCGCAGGGCTTGTGCCCTCGGCCCCGCCTCCGAACTTAGTTTTGCCTGCGGCTCGCAAGGTTGGCCCCAAGTCCCCTTCCGCCGGCATTCCCGACTTTTTCCTACTTCTTCCTTTCGGAAGCACTTCGGTGACCCAATTTGAGCAATTAATCTTTTGGAGCAGGCAAGCCTCAAAAGAGGGCCCAATATGCATTTAGAGTATGCATTTATAGTATAACGATGTATCTGTTTTTGAATTACACTTGGGCGTGGCTTTAAAGTAGAATAAAAATAGAGCAATCATGGGCTCAAAGTCGTCATCGTTTATTTATCAAAATTAAGATATGTTAGCCTTAGATAAGGAGCTGAAATAATGAGCAGGTTTCAGAAACTTCTCGAACCGGGCTATATAGGCTCCGTACGCACTAAATCCCGTATGATCAGATGTGGCGCCAATCCAGGCTTTTACCCCTACGAAGAGGGCCATGTACCTCAGCAGATAATCGACTTTTATGAGGCGTTGGCGGCAGGGGGTATTGGTTTGGTTACGGCGGGGGCCGGAGAAATAGATTGGCCGATAGGTACGGTGCCCGGCTGGGGATATCGTATGGATGAAGACCGGTTCATCCCCAGCCTGAAAAGACTTGCCGACGCCATCCATAGACATGACTGCCCGGCATTTATCCAGATTTTTCATATGGGCCCCATGCACCCGGGGCACCTTTCGGGACATCAGCCTATTGCCGCTTCATCTATACCCCAAGAGGAGATACCCATCGCCCGCTTTTGTGTTGCCAGGGAAATGACGCTGGAAGACATTGAGCGGGTCAAGGAAAGGTTTATATCGGCTGCGGTAAGAGCGCAGAAGGCCGGCTTCGACGGCATAGAGTTGAACGGTGCCTGTAATCACCTTTTGAACAGCTTCCTGTCCCGCGCCTGGAATAAGCGTCAGGATGCTTACGGCGGGAGTATAGAAAACCGGGCGAGGTTCATGGTGGAAATTCTCAAGGGGATAAAGCAGGCGACGGGTAAAGGCTTTGCCGTCATAGCCCTTATCAACGGTCTGGAAGTCGGGCTGAAAGACGGTATCACTCTGGAAGAGAGCAAGGCTTTTGCGAAGCTACTCGAGGAAGCGGGGGCGGACGCTATCCATGTGAGGGTAGAATTCTATAACCGGCCCCGGGATTTAAACAAGCGCGATAGCACGCATTTCCCGGACATGATTTTTTATCCCGAACTGCCGGAGTGGGTTCGCAAAGAATACCAAGAAGTTCTAGACCTTAGTGGTCATGGCGCCGGGTGCTGGACGGTAGCGGCCGCAGAAATTAAAAAGGTCGTTGCGGTGCCTGTGATCGCCGTTGGTCGGCTCGATGCAGCATGGGGGGAAAAGCTGATCCGCGAAGGTAAAATTGATTTTATTAACCTCAACCGGCGCCTGATAGCCGACCATGATTATCCGCGAAAGATTGCCGAAGGTCGAGAGGAAGATATCGCGCCCTGCACGGCTTGTATGACTTGCTTTGGTTCCGTCGAAACCGGTGGAAGGCCCCGATGCCGTATCAATGCAGCGTTTGGTAAAGAGAAAGAATATGAAATCAAGCCTGCCGAGATAAAGAAAAAAGTAATGGTCGTCGGCGGCGGTCCGGCAGGCATGGAAGCTGCGCGGGTGGCGGCACTTAGGGGGCACGAAGTAGAGCTCTACGATAGAATGAGCCGGTTGGGCGGGTCTATGCTCGTGGCGGCGATAGTAAAAGGGACCGAAAAAGAAGATATACCGGCCATCGTTCGCTATCTCGAGACACAAATTAAAAAACTGGGGGTGAAGGTTACCCTCAATAAAGAGGTCACGCCGGAGCTGGTGGAACAGGTAAAGCCGGATGTGCTGATACTGGCCACAGGCGGCAGACATAACCTGCCCAATATTCCGGGCATAAGGAGCAGCAACGTGGTGACCAGCGAGCAGCTCCACATGCAGCTCAAATCCCTGTTGAAATTGGCCGGACCGGAGCGGCTGCGGTCTTTAACCAAACTCTACATGCCGGTGGCCCAAGAGGCAGTGGTCATCGGAGCGGGATTACAGGGTTGCCAGACGGCGGAGTTTCTGCTGAAAAGAGGCAGGAGAGTGACTATAGCAGACGCCTGCCCGGAAGATAAAATTGGCGATGGTCTGGTGGAAGTGTTTATGAAGCCGTGGCTTCTGGAATGGCTGGATGAAAAAGGGGTTAAGATTTTTGCCGAGGCGAAGCTGGAAGAGATAACCCAGGAGGGGCTGGTTATTACCACCAAGGACGGGCAGAAGTTGACTTTAACGTCCAAGTCGATAGTGACGGCCATGCCGTTGAAAGCCGATCCGGAGATTTTGGAAAGGATGAAAGGAAAGGCTAAAGAAGTCTACGTCATAGGCGATGCCAGGGAACCGGGGCTAATAGTCGATGCCATTGCCGATGGCGCCCGCGTGGGCCGTGAAATTTGACGGCGTGGCTTCAGCCCGGAGAGACTCCCCAATCCAGCCGGTAAGTTGCAATTTTACCTTTTTAGCCCAAATTTCTTGGGGGATTTTAAAAATCGGCGTAAGAACGGCTTGCAACCTATCTCACAATAGCGGACAAGCATAGAAGGTGGTGATGTCAGGGGCGTAAGAATAACGGTGAGGCTTTTGTTGGAGTAGTTGAGGGTGTAGGGAGGAAAAGGACGAAACCAAAAAGCATGGGGGAGGCTAGTATATGCATATGGGACGCACACGGTGGGTAACGGTTTTAGTTTGCCTGATAGTGGTCACCTTATTAGCGGGTGTTGCGGGTTGTGCCAAGCAGCAGAGCGCCACACAGCAGCCCTCGGGGTCCGCTCCTGCAGAGCAGCCCAAGACGATTGAACTCACTTTCAACGACCACGATCCGGCCGAATCTATGGTCGGCCAGATTTGGACAAAGTGGGCTAAGTGGGTCAACGAGAACTCCGGTGGGAAGGTCAAAGTTAACGTAGTGTCCGGCGGCGCTCTCCTTAAAGGCAATGAGGCCTTCCGGGGAGTGCAGACGGGTGTAGTGGCTGGCGCTCATTATGTGGTGGACCGGGAGGACGGTTTCCTTTTGAACCTAGTTACCACCATGCCCTTCCTCGGACTTCCTGACATTAAAGATTCACGTGAGATATATAAGCAACTTTTGCAAAAGTTTCCCCAGATGCAGTCTGAGTGGCGGGGTGTGAAGGTTTTAGCCGTGGCCATGATGCCCGGTACGCACTTCCACTTTAGCAAAACTGCGGTTAAGACACCGGCTGATATTGTAGGCAAAAAGATCGCTATTGCTGAGGGCATAAAAGCAGAAACCCTGGTAGCTCTTAAGGCCACTCCGGTAGAGATAGATATCGCCGATATGTATCAGTCTGTAGAACGCGGTATGGTGGATGGCGTTTACAACCACATGCCGGTGCTTAACGTATTCGGGGTGCTGCCTCTGCTCAAGTACCATCTGCTGTTTGGAGAAGGCGGCATCGACATGACTCCCATGATGGCCATTATGAACGCGGATACCTTCAACAAGCTCCCGCAGGATGTCCAGCAACTCCTCGAGCAGTCTGCCAAGGTTTGGGAAGATACAGCTTATGAGAACACTCTCAAGGACATTGAGCAGTGCATGAAGATGGCTCAGGAGAAGAATCACACTATCGTCACTCTTACGCCCGACGAGATAGCGCAATGGCGGGAGGCGGTGAAGCCGGTCCACGAGAAGTGGCTGAAAGAGTGCGAGGAAAAAGGCCTCCCCGGCAAGGAGATATATGATACTGTTTTACAGCTCGCCAAGCAGGCCCAATAAGAGCCTGAGGTAGATCTGAGGTAGATGGGCGTCCCTTGGAGGTGCTAGAGCCCTACCACCCGGCCTGCGCCGTCGGCTGTTCAAGACATGAGAGGTAGCACCGCCGACGCAGGCCGGGCAAGCATTTACTTAAGTCCTAGGGCATTTCCGGCAGGCTCTAGATGAAGGCGAAGTTGGCCCGTAATCTTTATTAAGCATTTATTTATTGTCGGGACTATTTGCGGATGGGAGGTCTTATAAAAAGCATGAAGCAGGTGATGAGTGCGGTGAGCCGGTGGATCGGCACAGTTTCCTCTCTGGTCATCTGTGCCATGATGCTGCTCACCGTAGCCGATGTGGGCGGGCGCTACCTCTTTAATAGACCCGTTAACGGCGCGATAGAATTGATCGAGTTTATGATGATCATCATTGTCTTTCCGGCTCTGGCGTGGTGCGTCATGGAAGAAAAGCACATAGCCGTAGATCTATTAATGAGCAAATTTTCCGGCCGCATCCAGGCGTCGGTCGGCGTGTTTACTCTTCTTCTGACTCTGGGGACCTACGTAGTGATTACCTGGGCTACCATCCAGGAAACCCTGGAGGTTAACACCCGTACGGGGCTCTTGCGTATCCCTCACGCTCCTTTCTACTGGGTGATGAGCTTGGGACTGGTGCTATTTTGCCTTGCTGTGTTGGTGCAGTTAATAAGTTATGCCGGGCAGGTGAGGAAAAAATGACTCCGCAGCTTATCGGTGCCTTGGGTCTAGTCGTCTTGGTGGTGCTTCTGTTTGCCCGCATGTGGATCGGTGCCGCCATGGCGCTGGTAGGCCTGGTGGGTTATGCCGTGATTATGGGTCCGAAGGCGGCGCTGGGCGTGGTTTCCCAGATCCCCTTTACCACCGTGGGTGACTATCCCCTGTCGGCCGTTCCCCTCTTTATTTTTATGGGAGTGGTCCTGTTTTATACCAACATCGGCCAGGATCTCTTTGAGAGCGCCTATAAATGGGTGGGGCAGCTTCGCGGGGGTCTGGCCATGGCTACCACGGTAGCCTGCGCTTTTTATGCAGCCATTACCGGCGTCAGCGCGCCGGCCCTATCCACTATGGGCAAGGTGGCTCTGCCCAAGATGAGAGAGTATCATTACGACGAAAAGCTGGCCGTGGGCTCCATCGTTTGCTCCGGGCCGCTGGCTTTTCTCATCCCGCCCAGCATGTCCTTTATAATCTACGGCATTCTTACCGAAAATTCGGTGGGCGAACTTTACATGGCGGGTTTTATCCCGGGCATATTACTCCTGTTTTTGTTCTGTCTTACGGTGTGGATTATTACCCTGCGCAACCCTAAGGCCGGGCCGCCGGGGCCGAAGACCAGCCTTTGGGAGAAGATAGGGGCACTTAAGGGTACCTGGCACGCCATACTGCTTTTCTTGATTATGCTGGGCGGCATCTACGCCGGCATTTTCACGCCCACCGAGGCCGGTGCGGTGGGTTCCTTTGGGGCGGTGTTGATCGGGGTCCTTACCCGCCGCCTCAGCTTCAGGGATTTTATCGCCTCTTTGGTTGAGGCCGGCCAAACCACGGCCATGGTCATGTTCCTCATTGTAGGCGCTTACATCTTTATGAAGTTTATGGCCGTCAACCGGCTTCCGGCCATGCTCGGGCAAACCGCCGCTGCTTTGCCGGTTTCGCGGTGGTGGATCTTCTTGGCCCTGGTCGTAGTTTATACTTTACTGGGGATGTTTCTGGATATATTCTCGGCCATTATCCTCACCATGCCCATTACCTACCCGCTGATTCTGCAGTTGGGATTCGATCCCATCTGGTTTGGCGTCATGGTGACGCTGTGGGTGATGATGGGAGAGGTGACGCCGCCGGTGGGGCTGGACGCCTATCTTTTCTCTGGCCTTAGCGGAGTACCGCTCTCGACGGTGTTCAGCAGCATTTGGCCGTTCCTTATAGCGGAGTACGTGTGCATGGTCATTGTGGCCTGCTTTCCCCAGCTTGCCCTCTGGCTGCCGAGCATGATGGTGGTAAAATGATTGCTGCCTGTTGTGCTGTTAAGCTTCACTAGTGAGCAGGCCCCCGGCGAGTTCCCGGCACGGGGGCCTGATTCGGCTTCGGCTTGCCTCTTGTCTGGCGGAAATTTACCGCCAAGCAGCTACTTTTATTCTCTAAGCCGCTCCGAGCCGCACCCGATACCATCATCCAAGAGGGTTTATCTCAACTCAACTTTCAGCGCCGGTTTGCCGGGCTTAGGTTAGGTGATAACTCTATTAAGGCAATCTTAGATTTTGGGTCGAGGGTGGAGGGGCGTAACTCTTTCTTGGTGGCCAGAGAACTCGCGTAATCCAGCAGTTTAAAAGAAAGCTGAAGGTGGAAGACGGTATCGTTATCGTTCAGATCTACATTCATGATGCTTTCGATCTTCTGTAGACGATAAATCAGAGTAGCCCGATGTACGTGTAGGATTTTCGCCGTTAGTGCCTGATTCCTGCCATGGG
The DNA here is from genome assembly GCA_049701195.1 of Neomoorellaceae bacterium. Taxonomy (GTDB): domain Bacteria; phylum Bacillota; class DSM-521; order Neomoorellales; family Neomoorellaceae; genus JBNATU01. Next base: position 25,632 of record JBNATU010000021.1, on the reverse strand, counting down.
CGAGGTACGCACGTAAAGTCTCCATAAGACACGTTTGTTTTTCTTGGTCATACTCCATTAATTTAAGCAGAGAAGGGTGGCAGAAAAAACGGATATCTTCTTGCCTGGCCAGTATATCCATCACATGATAGATTATATAGTCATCATAGTTAAAAATCACTTCGGAACCTCTAATGCGCAGACCCACCTCGATGGCTTTCAGAGATTGTCTGTAGTATTCCTTTACCTTGGCAAGACTATGGAAACGTTGACTTAAACCTGCGACAAGATTTCTTTCTCTCAGGAATTCGGTTAACTTTTCCAGCTCAAATTTATTAAAAGCTTCGTCTTTATCGGTATCTATAATTGAGATAATGCTTCCCTCATATATGGTGGACTTCCCGGATTTGATAATGTCCATCAGGTGGGCGCAAACATACGATAGCGCTCCGTCCGGAGCTTTTAAACGGTTGGCCTTAACCGTAAAAACATATAAATTCTTTTTTAAAGACCAGTTAAGGCGTTCCATCTTTTCCTCAATCTCTTGCGTGTCAGAGATTTTTCCCTCAAGCAGATCGGCGATAAAGTATTGGTGAACAACTCCTCTGTTATAATGCGCAAGTTCGTTTTTTTGCATTTCCAGTGCCGTGATTTTACTCAAGTATGTAGCCAGATCCAGGTCTACTTCCGTGAGAGGTCGATTGGAACCTATGATGGCAAGGTATCCTACCACTCTATTGTCCACCATAATTTTCGTAATCAGGTAGGGGTAGTTCAGTGAATGTGAACGAGGTTCAACTATAGTGGAGGGGGGACCGACATCTAGGGTATTCCACACATTAATCAACTCATAGAACATATCTCCCTCCGCAGGAATTTGTTTTTTACTAATCATTTCCTCCCATGTAGGATCTCCAACCCCGTCCTCCTTGGTGTAAGCCAGCACCTTCAAACTGGTATCGTGAATAAGCATGGGGTTTCCTATAAGCTCGTGGCTTATATTCACAATTTCCTGTAAGCCTCTTCCCATGACTACGGCCTCTAAGAGCTTGTCGCTCCAAGAGTTATAGTAAGCGAGAATATCCTGAACTTCTTCGAATATTTGCTCAAGCTTTGAGCAGTCTCCTATAATAATCAGGTTGAGCGAGGAGTTAGATATATGATTGACCACACTGTCAAGAGGGGGAGAGTCTTCGGTTAATACGCTCAAGAGGTGGGTAAGCCCTTTATGATTGAGTTTCAATAATTTTTCGCCAGAAAGTTGGGACAGACTGGTAATGTAAAGGACATCACGATCGAAGTGTTCTCGGTGTGGATCGAGGACCCTGACTCCTCGCAAGGGAATCGGAGGTTGGCCAATTTTACAATAAGCCGGATTATGATTTAACCTGAATAACACAAGCGGAAGAGTAACCTTCAATTGTAACCACCTCGTCCACACTAAATTACTACCGAGACTATACTACAAAGTGTATAAAATAACAAGGTTTTTTCCTACAAGCGGAGGAAGACATGAGCCGATGACCATGATACACTTATGATACAGGAAAAGGTTATAAGTATAGATATTTTCCAAGAGTTAGCAGAGAACATAAGGCAGGAGGCGTGCAGGGCGCCGGTGCGGCGCCAACAGGAGTGCGGATATTATGCGGATATTACTTTAATGGGTAACTAGGGAGGTGAGGGGGAATATCCTAGTAAATACAGCGAAATAAATATATAGAGCAAATTTTTAGAGTAAATTTGGGGCGCTTACTATGTTGGGAAGACAGATGTCGGGAAGACAGATCTAAATTCTTCATACAAGTAGGAAATAGGTAGGAAGCTCTATGCAAGGCGGAGCAGCGAGACTTTGAGCCTTTCAGAATGTAATTGACCCAGGGGGGATACGATGTCCGAGAAAGGGTTGAATTCTCAAATAGGTGTCCGAACCTATATTAAAGGCCTCGGCCTCTGTTCCTTTGGCGTGGGTGCCAATGCGGCAGAAGTTGACGTAAAGGACGGAAAAATACTTCGCATCCGCCCGCTACGGTATGACCGGAAGTATAAACCTGAACAAATGAATCCTTGGAAAATCAGGGCGCGCGGGAAGACTCTTGAGCCGACGATGAAGTCGCTCTTATCTCCCTTTAACTATGTCTACAAAAAACGAGCCTATTCACCCAACCGCATTCCTTACCCCTTGAAGAGGGTGGACTGGGATCCGGAGGGGGAGCGCAATCCGCAAAACCGGGGCAAAAGCAAGTTCGTGCGTATTACCTGGGATGAAGCTGCCGAGCTGATAGCTAAGGAGTTAAAACGTGTATGTGAGAAGTACGGGCCGACTGCGGTTTTGATACAAGGCGACGGCCACGGAGAGACCAAAGCCATACACGGTCCCCATGGTTGTCAACAACGCTTGATGGAGCTACTTGGAGGTTATACCATCCAGGCGCGCCAGCCGGATAGCTGGGAGGGCTGGTACTGGGGGGCCAAGCACGTCTGGGGGCAGGACCCGGTCGGTCAGGGGAGACAGGCCAACTTAGTAAAGGATATCTCTGAGAACACGCAGATGATGCTTTTCTGGGGCTGTGACCCGGAAACCACTCCGTGGGGTTGGGGTGGACAGCAGGCCAGCCGCCTGTGCTTCTGGTTCCGAGAACTGGGCATTAAATCGGTATACATCTGTCCCGACCTTAACTACGGCGCGGCGGTACATGCAGATAAGTGGATACCGGTGCGTCCCAATACAGATGCGGCGCTGCAACTGGCCATCGCCTATACCTGGATTACCGAAGATACGTATGACAAGGAGTATGTGGCTACCCATACTTACGGCTTCGACGAGTTTAAGAAGTATGTACTCGGTGAAGAAGACGGCATTCCCAAGACTCCGAAGTGGGCAGAAGAAATTTGCGGTGTGCCGGCCAGGGTCATTAAGGCTTTGGCCAGAAAGTGGGCCAGAGAGGCCACGAGCATCGCTCACTGCAATGGTGGATCTTACATTAGATCTTGTTATGCGACCGAGCCGGGACGCCTGGAGGTACTTCTTCTGGCTATGCAGGGGCTGGGTAAGCCGGGCCGGGGGCAGCTCAAGTTCATTGAGTGGCAGTTGTTCAGCCTGCACGAACAGAACCCTATGCCTCGCAGTTCGGTTATACCTACTGTCGAGGGCGCTTATCAAGGCTTTTGGTTTCAGGTTCCCCAGCAGTTCATTCCTAAGACCCTTATACCGAAGGCTATTCTTAGCGACGAACCCATTACCTGGTACGGCGTCACTTATGCCGGATGGCCGCGGGAGAACCAGTTTGTAGAGTACAAGTATCCTGCCGATGGATGTTCGGAGATTCATATGATATGGAGCGACAGCCCGTGCTGGTCCACCTGCTGGAACGGCGGGAATATGTGGATAGAGGCCCTGCGCAGCCCGAAAATAGAGTGTGTCGTGGTCCAGCATCCATGGCTGGAGAACGACTGCCTGTTTGCCGACATTATATTGCCTATTAATACTAAGTTTGAGGAAGAGGACATCGGGGTAGATATATTCAGCGGCAACTTCAATTTGATTTTCTATGAGGGCCGGTGTATCGAGCCCGTGGGGGAATCTAAGAGCGACTACGAAGCGGTGGCGGAAGTGGCCAAAAAACTCGGCCTCTATGAGGAATACACCAGGGGTAAGAGCGTAGAGGATTTGATCAAGGCCGGGTTCGAGCAGTCCGGGGTAAGTGAGATGATAAGCTATGAAGAGTTCCGGCAGAAAGAATATTTTGTAGTGCCTACGGCGCCGGAGTGGGAAAAAGACGCACCCGGCTTTAGCGAATTCTACAGGGATCCGGAAAACAACCCGATGGACACGCCCACAGGCAAGATCGAATTTTATGCCACCGGTCTGGCCGAGAACTTCCCGGACGATAAAGAGCGTCCGCCGGTGCCGCATTGGATACCCTACGGGGAGAGCCATCAAGAAAGCCTGCTACATCCCCGGGCTCAGAAGTATCCCTTCCTTATTGTTTCCAACCATCCCCGTTGGCGGGTACATGCCCAGTTGGATGACGTACCCTGGCTGCGGGAGATTCCCACCTGTAAGGTTAAGGGGCCCGATGGGTATTTATACGAACCTGTGTGGATCAATCCGGTGGATGCGGAGAGGTTGGGGATCAAGAGCGGAGACGTGGTCAGGATATATAACGATCGCGGTTGGGTGCTCGGCGGGGCGTATGTCACCGAACGCATAATGCCGGGGGTAGTTTATCAGGATCATGGTGCGAGATTGGATCCGATAGTACCCGGTGAAGGTGACCGCGGTGGGGCTAATAACTTGATTTGCCCTACTAACACGACCTCTAAGAACTGTGCGGGAGAAGTTACTAGTGGTTACCTTGTAGGCATAGAAAAAGTGGATGTGGAAGCGCTAAAGAAACAGTATTCGGAGGCTTTCAATCGGCCGTACGATCCGTATTACGGAGTCCGCCTGGAAGCCTGGATTGCGGGGTGATATATAATGAAGGTGTTTGTAATCGATGTGGCCAGGTGCAATGGGTGCTACAACTGTCAGTTGGTTTGCAAGGACGAGCATGTCGGTAACGACTGGCCGCCCTATGCCAAGCCTCAGCCGGATACGGGTCACTTTTGGATGAAGGTAAGCGAAACGGAGCACGGCAGCGTTCCCAAGGTCAAAATTGAATATCGCCCGAGGCCATGCATGCATTGCGATAATGCCAGTTGTATTAAGGCGGCCGGTGACGGATCGGTATACAAGAGGAGCGACGGCCTGGTTATTATCGATCCCGAAAAGGCCAAGGGGCGTAAGGATTTGGTAGAGTCCTGCCCCTATGGAGCTATTTATTGGAATGAGGAATTAAACCTTCCGCAAAAATGTACGGGGTGCGCCCACCTGGTAGATGCAGGAGAAGTACCGCGCTGTGTAGAAGCTTGCGGGGTCGAGGCCATAAAATTCGGCGAGGAAGAGGAACTAAAAGATCTGATCGCCCGGGCCGAAGTTTTACAGCCCGAACTCGGTCTAAAACCCAGGGTATACTATCTGAACCTTCCCAAATTCTTTGTAGCAGGTGAGGTATACGATCCAGTTATCGATGAAGTCCTCGAGGGGGCGCAGGTATCCCTCATAAACAAGGAGACCGGTTATAGCTGGACGGAGACGACCGACGATTTCGGTGATTTCTGGTTTAGGCGCCTGGACCCTGGCCGCTATACGCTTAAAATTGAGAAGAACGGTTACCGCCCCTATATGGTAGAAGAGTTGAAGGTAGATAAGAGCCTTAACGTGGGTAGTATCGGGTTGGAGCGGGCGTAAGTGTGATGCTGCTCGACGGGGGCTCGTAACAGCCTCGCATAGTCCTTTCGGTTGAGGTTTCTCTTCGCGTGAACGAGCCCGGGGCCGCACAGGGGTACCAGTAGGAGTCCTTATTAAAGGGCCGCTGGTACCCCGGGTTTACTCCGGGAAATTTTTGTAATTCTTGGTTCTTGGTATCTGGAAAAGAGCGGTATCCTTCCAAAGGAGCGAGGAGCTAAGCTTGTGGCATGGTAATGATCCGGAGTAACCCAGAAAACGTACGGAGGAAGGGATGAGTGGAGTAAATATGGAATAAAGAAAAGCGGAAATATAATAAATTTAACCAAATAAAGCTAATACTTCGTCGTCCTAGGTCTGGAGGTCGGTTTTATTCCTACCAGCACTTTTACTTTAGCTCCGGAGACGGTTCCGGACCCCCGATTGGCCGGGGTGGCTTTGGCTACGCTTACCGTGGGGCAGAACGCCGGTACGCTGCTGGGTCCTCCCCTCATTGGTCGAGCAGTCGCCGGCGGGGGCTGGGCGGGCGGAACATACCCTATGGTGATAGCCATCATTGTGGCCTTGATAGCGGCTCTATTGGTGCGTACCGAAGTCAAAGTGAAACAGGGTAGACCCTTATGCCGCCGGCGCAGTACCAGCAGAAGGATGAAAATAGCCAAGGACTATTTTCGGGTTAGGCGTTTCGGGGGCCGTCTATTGGCGATACTTGGGGCAACCTGTCTACCGGTGCTCATACTGGTATGAGGATGTTTTGCAGAACGGGGCTAGAGAGGGGAAGCAGGGCCGCAAACTTCGGCCTGTATAATTACTGGGATTTATGCCTCTAAAAGAGAGAGACTTATGTCTCGTTTTGGGAAAAAATCTTGAAACGGCAACCTATCCGCCGGCAAGTTAACCGGCGCTTTTCCTTTTAATTTCAAGCCTCAAGCCGGATGGGGCGTACACGGTGGCATGTTTCTTGCATAGAAGTCGAAAGTTGGTGATGCAGAGAGTCTAGGTTTATAATTTTGGGTAGGGGGAGGGAGCTTTAGGGTTATGTACGGCACGCAGACGCCAGATTGTCCGATAAGGTGTCCAACCTAGCTGGGGGGCGGAAAGATGGTCAAGAGGAGTTTAGAGAATGCGCCGTGTGCAGTGCCGAACTTCCCCGGAAAAACGATAAAAAATAGTCTTCAGGAGAGGTAGGCCCAATGGAACAAGTGAAAAAGGCTGCTTGCTTTTTCTGCCACATGAACTGTGGTATGCTGGTAAAGGTGGTGGACGGTAAGCCGGTGGCGGTATACGGTGACCCCGACCACCCCTTCAATCAAGGAGCGCAGTGTCCCCGCGGTGCGTCGGCGCTGGATCACCTGTACCACCCCAACAGGCTCAATTATCCGCTTAAAAGGGTAGGGGCGCGCGGCGAAGGGCGCTGGGAGAGAATAAGCTGGGAGCAGGCTATCGATGAGATAGGGGCTAAGCTTCAGGAATTGAGCCAGAAGTACGGCCCGGAAAGCGTAGCCTCGGTCGGCGGTACGAACCGGACCGACGACTGGGCGCGGCGTAGGTTCTTCAACCTGTTTGGCAGCCCCAATGTTACTCATACTGCTCCGGTATGCTGGATTCCCAACTTTTTAGTGGAAACCGCCATGTACGGGTGGAGCGCCTTTGACTCGGAGGTCATGGGCAGCCGGTGCGTGATCGTGTGGGGCCACAATCCTGCCGCCTCGTACCTCCCGGAGATGCGCGCTCTACTGGAAGCGAGGCAGAATAACGGCACGAAAATAATAGTGGTGGACCCCAGGCTGAGTGAGACGGCCGCCAAAGCGGATCTATGGCTGCCCATCCGGCCCGGCACTGATGTAGCTTTGGCCCTCGGCTTCTTAAACGTGATAATTAACGAAGAGTTGTACGACCGGGATTTCGTGGAGAACTGGACGGTGGGCTTTGAGGAACTGCGGGAACGCGTACAGGAGTACACTCCGGAATGGGCAGAGGAAAAAACCGGCGTCCCGGCGGAAAAGATCATCTTGGCGGCCCGCATGTACGCTACACTTAAGCCCTCCTGTATACAGTGGGGGGTGGCTACGGATCAGCTGGGGCGCGCTACCAGCGCGGGCGCTCAGGCTAGAGCGGCCCTGCGGGCCATCTGCGGCAATTTGGATGTGCCTGGCGGAGATGTGATGCCCGGTCCTCACCCCACATTGATAACGGATGTGGAGATGGAGCTGAATGAGCTCCTGGAGGAAGAACAGAGGGCGAAACAGTTAGGCAGCGACCGCTTCCGGTTGAACTCCTGGCCGGGCTATCGCCTGCTTCAGGAAAATCTGGAGAGAGTCTGGGGTAAAGGTATACCTGCCGAATGGTTTTGCGAAGCCCATCCACCCACCTTATGGCGGGCGATCCGGTACGGGAAGCCTTATAGCGTGAAAGGGCTTATTGTTCTGGCCGACAACCCGCTGACCTCTTACGCCAACAGCCGGTTGGTTTATGAAGCTCTTAAACAGCTGGAGCTGCTGGTAGTCATGGACTACTGGGTGACGCCCACGGCCATGCTGGCGGATTATGTGCTGCCTTCGGCTTCCTGGCTGGAGAGGCCGGTGATTACCAGCACTTACGGGGTTTCCGACTGGATCATCGCCTCGGAGCGCTCCACTGCTCCCCTGTTTGAGCGGAAGACGGATTATGAATTCTGGCGGGCCTTGGGTATTAGATTGGGCCAAGCGGAATACTGGCCTTGGGAAAGTCTGGAAGAGGTGGCCCTGCACCGGCTGGAGCCCCTGGGTTACGAGCTCGCCGCCTATGAAGATTTCGTGCAGCAGATAAGATTCGATTTCGCCCCGCGCGAGTATTATAAGTACCTCAATAACGGTTTCGCCACGCCGTCGGGTAAGGTGGAGCTGAAGAGCTCTATATTGGAGAAGCTGGGGTACGACCCGCTGCCCCATTATGTGGAACCCCTGGCCGCTTCTGCGAACGCCTCGGAGTATCCTTTTATACTGGTGGCCGGCGGAGGGTTTATGCCTTACTACCACTCTGAGCACCGCCAGATTACCAGGCTGCGCCTGCTGCACCCCGAGCCCAAGGTATCCATCAACCCGGAGACGGCTAAAGAGTTGGGTATCAGAGAGGGCGAGTGGGTATGGATCGAAACGGCCAAGGGACGGGTGAAACAGCGGGCCCGGCTTACCCCCCAGGTACCTCGCGGCATAATCCAAGCCGAACGGGGATGGTGGTATCCGGAGAAGGACCCCAGGGAGCCGGTTCTTTACGGAGTTTGGGAATCCAATATTAATGTATGTGTGGATGACGATCCTGATAGCTGCGATCCATTATGCGGAAGCTGGTGCACACGGTCCGTACCTTGCCGCGTGTACCGCGTCGAGGGGTGATAGAATTGCAGTGGGGAATGGTGATCGATTTGCGGCGGTGCGTGGGGTGCTATGCCTGCACCGTGGCCTGCCAGATAGAAAACGGGCTGGACCTGGAGGAAAGGTGGAATAAAGTATTCAAGGTAGGACCGGAGGGACATTTCCCCTACCTCACCTACCACAATTTCACCGTAGCCTGCATGCATTGTCAGGAAGCTCCCTGTGTGGAAGGATGCCCTACCGGAGCCAGTAAAAGGGAAAAGAACGGCATTGTCGTAGTGGATGAGAACCGCTGTATAGGGTGCAAGTTCTGCGTGCTGGTATGCCCTTATGGCGCCCGCAGATTTGACCATAAGAGGGGCATAGTGCGCAAGTGTACCCTGTGTATCAGCCGGCTGGAAAATGGGGAGCTTCCCCGGTGCGTGGAAACCTGCCAGCTTAAGGCCAGGTATGTGGGCGACCTGGATGATCCTGAGGGCGAGCTGGTGCAGATGATTCGGAAAGAAAACGCCCAGCCTTTGTATCCGCATCTGGGGACGCGGCCCTCAGTGTACTATATAATCCCGTAGGGGGTTTATAACCTATGCGAAGGCGTCAAGATGTATGGGGTTCTCTGGCCGTGGGATATTTCTTCCTGGCCTCGGTGGGGGCCATGTGCCTGGTTATGGGCGTGCTTCTCGGTCTAGGGGTTATGCCGGAGGCTGTAGAACTGCCGGGCTTGCTCGGCCTCTGCGGTTTGGTGTTAGCCGGAGCAGGGGGGGTGCTCCTGCTGGCCGAGCTGGGTCAGAAATTGCGGTTCCCGATGGTTTTCTTCCGCCCGCGCTCGATCATGTGCCTGGGGGCCTGGGCTTTAGGAGCCTTCCTGTTTTTCTCCTTCTGTTATACCTTGTTCACTCTGGTGTTCCCCGGTATGGGATTATGGCGGGTAATCGCGGGAGTGGCTGGGTGTGTGGCCGCTCTGGTGCTGGTAGTTTATCCCGGCTTGGAGTTGGGTGAGGCTCGGGGCCGCCCGTTCTGGCAACCTGGCGGGCTGATCCCACTCTGGGTGATCAGCTCGGCGGTGGGCGGCGTGGCGGTAACCGGTCTGGTGACGGCAGCCCTGGATGGCGCTTATAGCGCATTGCTGCCCGCCCTGAGGATAAGCGGCGTGCTCTTTAGCTTTGTGCAGCTAGTATTTGCGGTCGGCTATGTGCTGGGCATGTTGCGGAGCGGCATCCGGGAGAGCCGCGAAGCGGCAGAAATGGTGATCAACGGGTCTCTGAAAACGCAGTTTTGGGCGGGCTTGGTCTTGTTAGGTCATATCGTCCCCTGGTGCCTTTGGTGGGCTACTTCTAACCTGTCCGCTTTTTATCTGGGATGCCTTCTGCTCCTTTGGGGAGTGCTGGCGTTACGTGATATAATAGTGAGAGCGGGACTGCCGCTGGTCTTGCCGGGCAACCAGCATGAATACCCCGATGAGGAGGAGCTGGCTGCTTGGGCCAGAAAGCTGGAAGAAGCCTGGCGGCAGCAGGCGCGCATCCTGAATATGCAGTAGGGTGGTAGGGCGGAGGCCTGCTTGGCTGGGGCCGGCTACCACGATAGGTGGGCCTGAGCCGGGCAGGCCGGACCGCACTTCTGAGAGAACATGGGCGGATCTCACGGAGGCGGTGCTTCCTGAGTAAAGTAGGAAAATGACGGGTGTATGCTGGCGTAAGGCCACTGGGGGCGAGCCGTGGCCGTCCGTTGGCGAGACCGAGCCCGCAGGTAGGGAGGCCCGAGGACGGCCACGGAGACAGGAGGTCGAACGGGCCGGGAACCCCGCCGGAGGGGTGAGGGGAACCGTACGGAGCGTGAGCGAGCCTTAAAGATACCGGCGCCAGCGCCCCGACAGAGAGAAGGTTTTCGGAAGCATCACGGAGGCTAAGATGAGTAGTCAAGCATGGAAAAATGAGAGCAAGGCCGGAACATGGGATATAGAGTTTGCTCTTCCTGAAGAAGCACCCGAACTTGAGGCGCTGCTGACCGAGGCGGGGATGGGTTTATGGGGAGCGCCGGAGGAATACGTGATAATGAAGAATGCCGACCGCATCGTGGGTTGCGCCAAGCTGGTGTTTACAGGATTAAATACGTTTCATCTCGAGACGCTGGTGATAAAACCCGAAGTCCGGGGATGCGGGTGGGGGGAGGCGTTTCTATTGGAGCTTCTGAGGCGGCCGTGGGCTTACTGCGAGAGGACACGGTATATGCCCTTTTTACAGGAAGAGGCCTACCGTATCACGGTGGTGGCGCGGGGAGCGGTGGCAGGATTTTATCGCCGGTACGGTTTCCGGGATTATACTTTTGAGGGCTTGCCCAGCCCCTACCGCGAGCAGTGCGACGGCTGCGAAGAGTTTCCCGGTTGTAATCCAGTACCTCTAAGGTTTATAGGGAGGGTCAGATAGTTTGCGCATAGGAATAGTGCTGTTTACTAAGGTGCCCGTAAGAGGACGCATAAAGACGCGGCTGTATATCTCCAATGGAGGCATTTTGACAGAGGAGGAAGCGGAGGAACTTTACACTGCTTGCCTCCTCGACGTGTGCGAAGCCTGTATAGTAGCAAGCGCCGCCGAGCAAGAGGTAGATTTATGGGTGTGCCATGATCAGGAAGGAGATAGGCAGAAGATACAGGAATTGTTGCAGAAGACCTCCGACCCCGGCCGGTTCCGCGGCGTTTTCGCCGATCAGGGCGGGAGCTTCGACGACCGGATGCAGTATGCTGCGGAATGGGTGCTCCGCGGCCAGGGCGGGGAACCGGCAGACGAGGGGGTAATTATCATCGGCGGTGACCTGCCTTCTCTTCAGCCCTCTACTTTGCGCTTCGCGGTGGAACGGCTGCGCATGTTGAGCAGGACCAAAGAGGGCCGGGCGGCAGCCGCCGCGGCGCCTGGTGCGGGGGCCAAGAACGGCGACCTGGGGGCTGCCCTGACAGTCGGTCCCTGTCAGGAAGGCGGCTTCTCTATAGTCGGTCTGACAAAAGCGACGCCTTTTGATTTTTACGGCGTTTTTTACAATGCTCAAGGGAGGACCGCCCTGGATATGGTGGTGGATAAGGCTACGGCCGCCTCCATACCCTTGGCCTTACTGGATACCGTCCCCGATGTGGATATTCCTACTGACTTGGCGAGCATAATCCCGGTACTGCGGGCACTGGAGGTGGCCGCTGTTACCGATCCGCAGATAGTAGTACCGAGGCACACCCTGGCCGTGATACGCCGCCTGGGCTTCGAATCCGTAGCCCTTTCCGGCGAAGAGACTGTGGGTACGGCCTCGTGACATAGGTGGTGATTTAGGGTGCAGGAATGCGTCGGTTGCCTGGCCTGCGCCGCGGAATGCCCGTTGCTCAAGGAATTCGGACGGCCTATTTTTGAGGTGCCTTTGGAGGAGATTACTTATGAGAAGGCATTCGCTTGCTTGCAGTGCGGATTGTGCACTGCTGCCTGCCCGGTAGGATTGGACCCGTCGGAACCTTTTAGGCTGAAGCGCAGGGAATTGGTAGATAATGGAATTATGAATCTGGAAGATTACAGTTATCTTTTCCCTGATGAACCAGCCAATACCTGGGCCTTATGCCGGGAAATTATGGGCATCGAGTATGAGGATATAGTACCTGCCGGTCCCACACCGGCAGTGTTCTTTCCGGGATGTACTATAGCCACCTACTCACCACTTCTTACACGGGCTTGTCTAAGCTTCCTTCAGCGCATCTCCCCCGGGGCCAAAGCGGTGATAGAGTGTTGCGGTAAGCCTCTAAGGTATATGGGACTGGATACTCGGGCGGACCGGTTTTTGGACGAATTGGGCGCCAGGCTGCGGGAATGGCAGGTTTCGAGGGTGGTAGTAGCCTGTCCGAACTGTTTTTACGAACTGGCGGAGAGGATCGGGGGTCCGCATCTGGAGGTTGTCGATGTTTACAGCTTGTTGTATGCTCACCGTTTCCTTTTGCCGGCCAATAGCGACCGGGATTCTCTAACCTATACCATCCACGATGCCTGCCCGGACAGGTACAAGAAGATATTCGGAAAACAGGTGCGGGCGCTATTGGAGTACCTGAATATACCCGTGAGAGAGATGAGGCACCAGGGGAGGCATACTGTATGCTGCGGCAGCGGGGGAATGGCCAAACACTTTGTGCCAGGCGCCGGGGCCTGGGCCACGCAGCTCCGGGTGGAGGAGGCGGCGGCGAGCGGTGCCCGGGGCCTCCTCACCTACTGTATGAGCTGTTTGTTTAATTTGGCAGATCATTCCCGGGGAATGCCGGTGGTACATGCCCTGTCCCTTATACTGAACGTTAAGGATGAAGCATTGCCTAATAGGCGGTTATGCCGGGAGGCCCTCACCGGATCTTGAGAGGCAAGGGCCGGGTCGCGGGCACGGGTACGACACGCGGAGTTCGCCCGAGAGATACCGGTACCGGCGCCCCGGCAGGGGATAAGGATAATATTTTTTATCTTTAGGAAGGATCTTGGGGTAGCTGTAGCCGTAGTCGGTGTTTCCGCAATAAGCAGGAAAATGCCGGGGATGCCGGCGTAAGGCGACTGGGGGCGAGCTGGGCGTTCCGCAGGCCGTAAGAGCCTGGAGACGGGTGCGAGGGCGAGGGCCTAAACCCTGCGGCCGGCCACGGAGACAGGAGGTCGGATGGGCCGGGGACTCCGCCGGAGGGTAAGGAGGAGCCGTACGGCTCGCCGGCGAGCTCATCTGGAGCCGGTGCCCGCACCCCGGTATGGAGAATGTTTCGGAAGCATCGCCGTAGTCAAAGGGGAGAGGTTATTTTATGGATAATAAGGAGATGGCGGCGAAATTCAGGCAGCTTTTGTCCCTGCGGTGGGAGCCGGTGGGGGTCAGGCTGCTGCGTAAAGACGAAAAAATACCACCCGGATTGGGCGAGCCCCATACGAGATTGAGATATTGCCAGGCGGTGGTGGCGGCCAGGAGGGGTTATTCTATATATTTGCCCCCCAAGTGGCATGCTTGCCCTGACGGTGCAGCTATATTGGGTTTGATCGAGATGCCGCCCAAGCTCAGGTCCGGTGAGTTATACCTGCGGTTTCGCAAGCTGCCCGACCTGGAAGTGGCCAGGCGGATGATCGAGGAGCGGCCCGTCTGGGAGGCAGGTGAGTTTTCGGCGGTGGCCCTAGCTCCTTTGAGCAGGGCTTCGTTCGAGCCTCACGTAGTTATATTTACCCTTTGGCCCGAGCAGGCCATGTGGCTGTGCAGTGCCGACAGTTATTACAGCGGAGAGAGACAGGTTTTCGAGACCTCGTCCTACAATTCGGTTTGCGCCGAGCTCACGGTCCGCCCCATGAAGACCGGCCGTATGAACACCTCCTTCGGTTGCTACGGAAGCCGGGCTTCCAGCGATATGGACGATTTTGAAACCTTTCTTTCTATCCCGGCCGAGCGCTTAAGAAATATAATTTTCGCGCTGGAGGAACTGGCCCGGAAGGCGATGGTTGAGGAGCGGAATAAGATATACGCGCCTCCGGTGATAGGTTCTTCCGGGGTTCACGAGGAGCAGGGTACCGGTGAACAGAAATCGATCAGCATGGTGATAAATAAAGAAAGATGTAAAGGTGAAGGGATCTGTGTGGACTTCTGCCCGTACGGCGTCTTAGAATTGGTCGAGAGCGAATCCGGATGCCGGGTGGCCGCTGCTGTGCGACCGGAACTCTGTACCGCCTGCTATACTTGTGTGGGACAGTGCCCGGAAAGGGCCATAAGTCTGATGGAGGGCATTTGACATCGACCGTCCCGGCAAAGATACCTGAAAACATGCCGAGGCGGGGGTGGATATTGTAGTTATTTCCTCATCCACTAAAATGGCCCTTGTAGAAAAGGTGAACCGGGAGCTCGTAGAATTTAGCAAAGATCCTGGAGGCGTAGGGATATGGCTAGAGTGGAAATGAAGCTATTGGGTACGAGCGCGGGACCGGGTGTCCCGGCTTTCTTTTGCGAGTGCGCCGCGTGCCAGGAAGCCAGGGCCAACGCTGCGGCAGCCCGAACGCGGAGCACGGCTTTGCTCACCATAGGAGACAAGCGGGTTTTGATAGACGCTTCGCCCGATCTCAGGGTACAGCTGTGCCGGGAGGGAGTCCTGGACATTCACAGTGTTTTCCTGACGCATTGGCACCATGACCATTTTGCCGGATTGGGGGAGCTGGAGTACTATCTGAGATTGAAAGAGAAGGACCGGCGCTTGCCCATCTATCTGCCGCCCGGATACACGGGAGAGTTTACCTCTACGTTTCATCGCCTGACCGAACTTGTAGACCTAAGGGAGTGGAGCTACGAATACCCTTATGATTTAGACGGGGCGGGCTTGACACCTTTACGGGCCAACCACGGTATTGAAACGGCCGGTTTTCTTATAGAGGCAGGCAAAAAATTGGCTTATTTTCCCGATACCTCCTGGCTCCCGGAGGAAACGCTGGCCAAGGTGAAGGGGGTAGATTATCTGGTGTGCGATGCTACTTTTTACGGAGAAAACTGGTATCCCGATACGCATATGACGATAGCCCAGGCTATAGAATTGGGGAAAAAAGTGGGTGCGGGGCAGACCATTCTCACCCATCTTTCCATGCACTACAGCTCCCCGGTGACGGTGGAACAGTTAAATAAAGAGCTGGCCGAGTTGGACGGAGTCTTGGCCGGGTATGACGGGCTGAGCATTGTATTATAGCGGTTATTTCGATAGTTTAGGCTTGAGGGAAGAGGGTTTGGAGACGATGACGGGCCGTAGGCGTAGGGACGGGTCGATAAGTTCTTAAAAGCTGATGCTCAATCAGGAATTTCTCCCAACGAAAATGTTGGTTTATAATATATCTTAATCGAAGGCTTGCCGCTCTAAGGAGTAGTGTCCTTGGGCATGGCCGGTTAGTACGGAAATAGCCCTATTTTCATGCGCGGTTGTGCCGGGTAGGCGTGGCCGGCAGGAAGGGTTAGTTGGACAAATATCTGACGGTGTAACGGAAAGGAGGCGGCGTTAGTTGATCCAGAGAGATATTGCTTACCTTGTGGATAAGGCGAAATCGGGGGAGTTGCTCAACCGGGAAGAGATGGCAGCCCTTTTCGATATAGCTCCCTTTACCGCCGAGTCGGCTTATATCCAACATGCCTCGAGAGAAATCAGCTCGAAGGCCAGCAACAATGTGGCGGAAGTGCATGCCCACGTCGGTATCAATGTGGGGCCCTGCGCCCGGAATTGCAAATGGTGTTCTTTTGCCGCCGTCAATAAGGTGTTTGCTAAAACCAAAGTAATGCCCGTAGAGGAGATAGTGCAGCGCTGCCAAAAAATGGAGGAGGCTGGAGCCAACGCTATCTACCTCGTGTCCACGGGGACCTTCCCTTTTGGACGGTTACTGGAGATAATTCAGGAAGTTCGCCGTAATCTAGGCCCTGACACGGTGCTGATCGGCAATATTGACGATTTTACGCTCAAAGAGGCCTACGCTTTGAAGGACGCCGGTTTGAACGGAGTATATCATGCCGTGCGTCTGAGAGAAGGCATTGAGTCCTCTATTCCGGTAGAAAAGAGGCTGGCCACCATGCGCGCGGCCCGCGAGGCCGGTCTGGTTCTCGGCACGTGTGTGGAGCCGGTTGGGCCGGAGCATACGACCGAAGAATTGGTGGAGGCAACCATCATCGCCCGGGAGTGCGGCGCCGTATATAGCGGTTCCATGCGCCGGATTGCCGTGCCCGACACTGAAGTGGGGAAGCGCGGGATGATCAATGAAGCCCGGTTCGCCCATATTCTGGCCGTCATTCGTTTGTCCACCCAGCAGGAAATGATAGGTATGTGCTGGCACGAACCCAGCGTATTGGGACCTTTGGTGGGTGCCAACATAATGTGGGCGGAGACCGGATCTAGCCCGCGGGACACTCATGAGGACTGCGAACGTACACGCGGCCGCTCGGTAGCCGAGGTACGGAGAATGTATTGGGAAGCCGGGTGGACGGTGCTGGACGGTCCTTCGGTGATTTGGAAGTCGGAAGCCAGTACGCTGCAAAGAAAGGCGGTATGATCAGGCATGATGAAGAGAAAGAGAACGGCTTGGTCGCTGCTATTGATGGTGCTTTTGCTTTCACTGCTGGGTACCGGATGCACAAACCGATCCCCGAAGTCGGCGGAACAAGCCACATTAAAGGCCGTGCGGTTAGGTGTGGTGCCGCTGCCGCATTACGCCCATATGTGGATAGCCAAGAAAAAGGGATATATCGACGAAGAGCTGGCCAAAGCAGGCTACAAGGTGGACTGGCAGCCCTTCAGTCTGGGTCCGATGGTAAGTGAGGCTTTTGCGGCCGGACATTTGGATGTGGGTGTGATGGGGGATTTTCCGGCATTTATCGGGCGCTCGGCCGGTACGGATTATCAAATCGTGTCTATCGCCTCTACGGCGCCTAACGCCCTGGCCGTAGTGGTCAGGAAGGATTCCAGTATAAGGAGTATCGCCGAGCTGAAGGGCAAGAAAGTGGGTACAACGCGCGGCGCTTATGGCACCAAACTGCTCTCCTTGCTCTTGGATAAGAACGGGATGACTATGAATGATATCCAGTTTGTCAACCTCACGATGGATGATCTGGCCGTGGCCCTCGTTCGGGGAGATGTGGATGCCGGAGTAATGTGGGACCCCTTGCTGACCCGGATGGAGGACGCGGGGGAGATACGCGTTATGGCCGACGGAACGGGCGTTTATCAGGGAACGGCGGTCATCGTAGCGGCCACGGAATTTACAACTCAGAATCCCCAAGCTATCGAAGCGCTGAAAGCGGCGTTCGCCAGAGGGGCACAGTTTATTAAGGAGAATCCCGACGAGGCTATCCAACTCCTGACCGAAGATTTAAAAATACCTCCTGACCAACTTAAGAAGATCGTTCGCAAGTTCAATTACGACGGCACCATTACCGATAGCCTGGTAGCCGAACTGAAGGACACGGAAGCTTTCTTGAGAAAAACGGGCCTGATCAAAAACCCGGTGGATATGACGACATTCCTGCGCAAATAAGCGCCCGGCCGCACGACGCGAGGACGGAAGGGAGAGGCGTTATGGAAACCGTGTTAAGGGGGAGTTCTAGAGAACACCGGTACCCGACAGTGTTAGGCTCCCTAGGGAAAAAGGGGCTTATTCCCGTTCTGCTGTTATTGGTATGGCATGGTATAACTACCAGCGGGCGTGTCAAACCTATTTTGCTGCCTTCTCCCGAAAGTGTTCTTTGGGCGCTGGTCGAGACCTTGAACAGCGGTGAGCTGGTACGCCATTTGGGAACGAGCCTGGTCCGTGTACTGGAAGGTTTTACCCTGGCAGCTTTCTTGGGCATTGGCCTGGGTATGGCGTTGGGCCTGTCTCCGTTACTCTGCCAGATGATCGAGGGGATCATTCAATTGTTGCGCCCCATCCCGCCTATCGCATGGCTGCCTTTGGCTATCCTCTGGTTCGGTATAGAAGAGGGTTCAAAAGTTTTTATTATCACCTTGGGGGCGTTTTTCCCTATTTTTCTCAATGTCTTGCACGGCATAAGGCAGACGGATGAAAAAATAGTGGAGGTAGCGCGGGTGTTTAAAGTTCCCCGGTCGAAATTCATCCGTAAAGTGATAATGCCGGGATCTATGCCTTTTATCGTGGCCGGATTGCGTATCGGTTTGGGCTACGCCTGGATGTGCGTAGTCGCCGCGGAATTGTCGGGAGGAATGCGCGGTATCGGCTATATGCTTATGGATTCTCGGGCCTTGGCCCAGACGGACCGGGTTCTGGTAGGCATGCTGGCCATCGGAGTGGTGGGGAAAACTATGGATTATGTCCTGCAGCGGGTGGAAAGGAAGATCATTAGGTGGCGGAGCTTTTACACCGGAACCTAGGCTCGAGGGGAGAACCTCTCCTGATCCTTCGCAACGTGTCCAAGAAGTACGTGAATGGCGGGCAAGAATTGATGGTGCTGCAGGACCTTTCTTTTAACGTTTTCCCCCAGGAATTCTTGTGTATTTTGGGGCCTAGCGGGTGCGGTAAGACTACTCTGCTTAGAATAATTGCCGGCCTGGAGCCCGACTATCGAGGGACGGTTACTTTGGAGGGAGAACCGATCGATGGGCCCGGCCTGGACCGGGGTATGGTATTTCAGGAGCACCGTTTGTTGCCCTGGTTGACCGTAACCGAGAATCTGGAGTTCGCTTTGCAGGAAAACAAGAATGGCGGTAAACGGGAGTTGATTCGGAGCTATGTTGATCTGGTAGGATTGAGCGGGTTTGAAGACGCCTACCCCTCCCAGCTTTCCGGCGGCATGGCTCAGCGAGTGGCCATAGCCCGGGCCTTAATCAACCGGCCTAAGATTTTGCTTATGGATGAGCCTTTCGGCGCCTTGGACGCTCTTACGAGGTTGCGGATGCAGCAGGAGATTCTCAGGATCTGGGAAAAAGAAAAAACCACCGTAATTCTGGTTACGCACGACATTGAGGAAGCGGTTTATCTAGGAGATAGGATAATTGTACTTTCTCCACGTCCGGGAACCGTTAAAAGAATAGTGGAAGTCAATATCCCTAGACCTCGAAATCGCTCGGAGCCGCCATTTTTGCAGGTGCGCCAGCAGATGTACGAGGAGCTGATAGAGGAATTGGGTAGAGGCCTTGGTTAAAGATCTTGGGACACAAAACGAAGCCTGGTGGCGAGCCCTTTTCCAAGGGGCACCACCAGGGAAACAACGATATTAGCTCTGGGCATGGCGGGGGATAACAGAGGAGGAAGCTCGTGAGGGACGCAGGGGGCTTCTGAAGGAGTCAGACGGCGTTAAACTCGGCTGCGTACTTTAAGATGCGAGCGAGTATCTCTTCCCGTTTGGCATTGATAGCTTCAAAATTCATGGCCGGGATGTAAAAACTTTCCATGTAGTCGTGAGTAAGCTTGGCCTGGCGAATGTAGGCTACGGCTCGATCCAGGCAGGCCTGGTAGCGAAATTTGGCGCTTAAGATTTCGTGAGTATAGGTCGCCAGTTTAGCCTTATCGATGTATTCGCTCAGATTAACGGACATGGCTAAAAGATGGCTGTAAGGAGAGGGGTCGAAGGTATGGGGGGGTTCCACATTCATTACGGCCGCTTCTATTTCGGGGATTATTATCAGGTCATAGTTGTCCGGATTGAAAGGACAATGATATATCTCTGTGAATAAACCTTTGCTTAGGGCCGTATTGGCTAGTCTCTCCAAGATACGGGTGACTCCCGAGCCTGGTTCTCCTGATAGGATGTAGATCCGGTTGACCTGGTGGAGTAAGGTTTCTACATTGCCGGTTATGATCCCCTCCGGTGTGATGGCGGTGGCGAACAGGTGACGCGACTTGGGAGGCCGGTCGTACCGGGCGGCTACACCGTGGAATACGGCATCCATTAGCTGGGCCTCGGCGCGGTTGACCAGGGCTTCGTTAGTGCATTCCGCCACATAATCCTCCCATTCGTCGCGGATGACCTTGGCTTCTTTTAAGGCGCTGTAGGCTATACGGAAAAGGCGATTTACGCGGGCATTGGCTTCCAGGATCTCCTGCTTATGCTCGCGCATTTTTTGTTCATCCCAAAAGTCGCCCAGGTGAATAATCTCATCCACAGCCCCGGGATTTTTAGGGTCCACGACATGCGGGGCCGTGTCTGCCATAGAAACCCTTGCCCGCAGCAGCTTCGAGAATGCCTGCGTTTTCGGGTATAGTGTCGGGAAGTTTGGCTTTAATGTCCATGCGCTTCCCGGTAACAGTAATCTCTTCAATCAAGAGATTAACCAGGCGCTTTTTCTCTTCAAGAGAAAGAGTGTCGAGAACCTCTCCTACCTGGGCAGCAAGCTCTTCTAACCGTTCCAATTCCTGCGCCGCCAGGTCGTGCCGGGAAAGTTCCCTTAGAATCCGCTCCCGGCGGCGCGAGAGGTACTCCCAGCGCTCCTTTATTTCCTTCAACCGCTGTTCCATTTCAACTTCCGGTATCAAACCTTTTTGGAACATGGTCGCTACCCGTGATCGTTCTTTGGAGGCTTGAACCAATTCTTTTTCGATGGTGGCAAGCTCGATTTCCAAAGCTTTGGCGGTCTCGTCAGGGAAAGCCGCCTGCAGCTCTTCGCGAAGCCTTTCCGGATTTGTCAGCCAACCGGAGACTCTTTCCCAAACGATTTCTTCTAATTCCGAAGCATTAAGATATGGGGATTTACAGCGTTCCCGGCCGGGTATGCCTGGCGATTTCGCAGTGCAGACGTAATAAGCCCTCTTCTTTCCTTTTGACGTAACAAGATTCCCGTGTATAGTCGCGCCGCATTTTCCGCAGCGCATAAGGCCCGAAAGAAGATAAGGGTAAGTGCTGAAGCTGCGCCAGCGCCTTCGAGAGTTCTCAAAACGCTTTTGGGCTGCCTCCCAGGTCTCTTTATCAACAATGGCGGGGACAGAAATAGGGACCCACTCTTCGCGGGGTCTTTCTTTTCGACTTACCCTTTCTTCAGGCGGCTTATATTTATTGAACTTGACGTCCTTAGTATCATAGCGGCGGATATACAGGATGCCCGCATAAGCGCTATTGGCTAAAATACGTTTGACCGTTTGTTTGGCCCATTGTTTGCCTTTGGGACTAGGGATGCCCATGGCATTTAATCGCCGCGCTATTTCATAAGGACTGGCATCTTCTTCAGAAGTGAACCATTGATACATAAGTCTTATAATTTTAGCCTCTTCTTCGATAATATGGAGGGTATCTGTTTCTTTATCAAATTCATAGCCGTAAAGTCCAGGGCTATGAGTAAGTTTCCCCGCTTTTGCCTTGGCTCTTTTGCCAATTAAGGAGCGGAGCCTGGTCCTGGCGCGTTCGTATTCGTCAACGGCGCTAAGTACGGTTAAGTGAAAACGGTCTTCAGGGGTGTCGGTAAACTTGGAGTTGACGAAAATCAACTCCGCTCCCGCTTTTTTTATCTCGTCAATCAATAAAAGTTGGTGTGCCACGCTGCGTGACAGACGGCTGGTGTCCAAACAAATAAACCAGCGGATGCCGCCAGCCTTAAGCTTTTCCAGTGCCGCCACCAGGGCGGGGCGCTCTAAGATTGAGCCCGAGACCCCTTCGTCTACAAATTCTGTTATTTCAGTTGCGCCTAATTCCTGGGCCTTGGCCCTGCATTCCTCCCGCTGCGCCGCAATTGAATAGCCGCGTTCGGCCTGTTCCTCAGTGGACACTCGTAAATATATCAGTGCAGCGGTCACGTTCCTTGTTCCTCCTTCAGCGTAACTTTACTTTGACGTGCTTGCGGGAATTTCCTGCTCTGTTCAGGAAGGCGGACCAAAAGGTAGCGAATCGCTTTCCGGTAGGCTTGTTCACGTTCATCCTGGGAGCCACTTCGGGTTATGATCACCTCAAATTCCCGCTTGGCCATGGCCCCCACCTCTGCACTTTTTTCATTAATTCAGTTTATGCTGGAGGCGTCTATGGACGACCCGAGGAGAAATAATTACCATTAAAGGCTTCGCGCTTTGGTCGACGGGAAAGAGTAGGTTCACAACACCGCAAGACAAGCAAAAGTGAACTTTTTCAGGCCCTATCACCATGCCCACGCCGACCGAAGGTTACACAAGCCGCTGTTGCCCAAAAATTAAACGTGATATAAAATTAAAGTGAAGTATCGACCAGGAAGGATTTCCAATGGGCCTTGAAAGGGTGGTGAAGTCCGAATGGAAAGTTTTAATTTTGAGCTTAATCAAGTGATTGCCCGCACTCTGGCCGAAGGCGGTTTTGCTTCTGAGAAGGAGGCTACCCGCGAGATTTCTTTAATGGTCGCCCTTGCAAAGATTAGTAGATATGAACGCGAATGTGCAAAATTCAGGAAGAAATATGGCCTGACGTTCCAGGAATTTCAACGCAAGGTAAATAGTATTGTTGGAGCAGAAGTCTTTGAAGAAGAAAACGACTTAATGGACTGGGAGTTTGCAGAAAATGCCCTCGCTTTGTGGCAGAAGCGATTAGAGGTTCTAAAAAATGCATATCGGTAATATATTGAAATCATTTTCGGATATCATTGCACGTCTGGAAGTTCTACGTTTTGAAGTTGAGGGCAATGACAGCGCTCTGCAACTGGAAATTACCTTTAATGACGGTAGTAAACTGCATGTACGGGACTACATTTTTGATGCCCAAAAACGTAAATACGCCTATCACTGGCAGGACAAGAATGATAAACTACTAGTTCGATGGGACAATGCGCCGCATTGGCCAGAGATAGAAACCTACCCACATCACAAGCATGTTTATAACGAGAAAAACGTACTGGCCTCGTCTGAGACTGATTTAAAAGAAGTACTTGCCGCCATTCGGACCTGGATGAAAAATAACCCTTAAACGTAGGCGTCGAAAGGGAGTTTTTGCGGGTGACAAAGGCTATCCTTTAAAAACTTGTCAGCCAGGATGGCTTCCCGTTCCTTGGGCAAAAGATAGGGGCTCTTTGGAACATAGGTCCTTTGAGGAACAGTTTTACCGCCCTGGGCCTGCCAGCGAAACTCTTGACATTGTGGGCCGCACACCATGTTTTTGCGCTTTGGCCGTTAGAACGATATTCGGCGATCATGGCCTCCCATTCTTTTTGCCGCTCGGCTTTGGTCATGAAAACCTCCCCTTTTATTCGTCCTCTAGGGGGGATTATCCTATAAACCTAAAAGTTAAGCCAGGTGGGGCTATTTTACGCTTACTTACAAAAGGCACTGTTACTACCGGGGAGGAGCCAAAATTCCGGGCAACGCCGATATTGCAAATAGGAAAGATAAAGACAACCGTCCGAAGACAATTGTCAAAAAAATAATTTCAAGGAACTGATTCAAGGAACTGGCCTGTCTATATACTGGAGGTGGAGGTGTTGATAATCCATGAAGTGAATGCGGACGAACTGAGTTTGCCGGCAGAGGTAGCGCGAAAACTGAAAGGTAAGCGAGAACCATCGTGGAGGTGCGCGAGGGATTTCTTCTTAAACCCGTGGAAGATCCAATTCGTGAGGCACGGGGGATTTTGAAGGGAAAGGGCTTTAACGCAGAAAAATACCTGCAGTCCAAGCAATTGGAAGCGGCGAGGAATTCCTTTATGGGGTGGCGGGTTTAACGGATGGCCAAAGGTTTCGTTTAATAATGTAGAAATGGGAATCAAAACCAAATACATCCTGAATGTTCATGGTCTCCAGAATGATAAAACTGACTGCGTCAGTATAGGACAGGTTCTGATCATTGTACTTCTTGAGCACGGCATGGACTTTATCCCTTATGTCATTGCCCGGAAGAATTACTTGTAAAACTCCGGCTTTCTCCGACCGGTCAATGATGTCGAGAAACCGGATGGCCAGGTCACTTCCAGCGTGGTAGCGTAACCAGGTATAGGTTTCTGCGACGACCATAATGCTGGTAATCAGGTTCGTTCGCTTGCTTAACGAGGCATAAAAGGCTCTGGATGCCTGATGCAGGGAGTCACGTTCGTCAATAAGGGCGATAAAAGCACCAGTATCAATGAACAGCTTATAAAGGTCTTGCGCCCCCATACAAATCCTCCTTGTACTTGCGGGAGCCGGTGCCCGGTCCTTTCAACATACCAATTAACTCTGCCAGGGGATCATCAGGACCGCCACGCAATTCTTCGTTTTCTGGTAGGGGGAAGGTGATTCCTAATTTGCGGAATAACTCTTCCTTTTGCTGTGGGGTCAATTTTTTGATTTCCTCAACCAAACGTTCAATGGCCATTGGAACTTCACCTCGTTGCCCAGTATACCATATCCTGTAAGCGGGAGCAATATAACAAGTGGTGGGCTATCGTCCCGGTCGCTTTTTACTTTGGAGGTTAAAAACGGATGATCCGGATACAGTGCGCAACATTTCACTTACTCGGAATAACCTTGGGAAAAGAGTAGGTCAGGATGAAAACAGCCGGGTTTGCTGCGAGAACCGGCTGTTAAATTTTTACGCCAATGGAGTTTGTAGCCATGAGCCGGATAAGATGAAGAAAGGCTTAAATGCATGAGTATAAATAGATTTTGCAGGGTTTTCTTTTCAATTGGCAGGATTTTCATGTTTTCTTGCCGAATAAGTCTCTATATCCAGTTTTCCATACTTCCTGGTAGGTGGTTTTCTTGGCCCGAAAGAAAATTTTTACACCCAGAATGGGACCGAAAGGTCAAATGACGTTGCCAAAAGAAATACGGACTGCTCTTGAAATAGAAGAGGGCGACCGGATTCTTCTCAGAATCGAAGACGATGGGAAGGTCGTCCTGGAGAGGGCGATAATTATTCCCGCCAGCAAGAAAGATGGGTTTGGGGAAGCTCCTGAAACCTGATGCCCTTAGTGGTTATCCAGGGGATATATAGGCAGGTGCCAGGATTGCCATGAAAACAGAGGAACTCAAAAAACAAATAGTAGCAGCCCGGTCGAGGTATTATCGACTGGTATTACTGGGCGGGTTAGCTGCAACCGGAAAAACCAAAATTCTTGTTCAAATAGCCAAAGATGAGGGTTATCCCTATATTAATCTGAATCTCATACTGAGCCAGAAACTCCTGGAATACCCCGCTAAAATACGAGCGTTACGCCATTCCACCAAACCCAGGCGCTCCTCCCGGCTAAGCTCAGAGGCCACTCTTTTTTTTAAGCCAGGCCAGCTCAGTGCTTAAGCGGCCGACTTCTGCGTAGAGGTCTTGGATTTTCTTCTCGTATTCGGATTTCATGTTTTCTATGGTTTTAGTTTCATCGCTAAAGAGAGATGGCAGTTTTTCCAGGGCTGCATGTCTCCACTTGTTTAGAAGGGAAGGGTGAATGTCATATTCGGAAGCGAGCTGAGAAATGGATTTTTCTTCCTTGAAAATTTCCAGTAGAATTTTGGCCTTGAATTCCGCCGGATATTGTTTCCTAATACTCATGTTGACGCTTAGGACCCCCTCTTTTCGTATCTAGTTTTTTGGGTCCATTATAAACCGGGTGTATTTGTCAATCGAAAAGTTGACCACTTGATCTCTTAAAAGTTGACCACCT
>JBNATU010000020.1:0-53905 GCA_049701195.1 Neomoorellaceae bacterium | reverse complement strand
CCTCTTATTTATTCAACCACCTCAAGGCCTTCCTTTTTGATGCGTCAGCACTGGCCCTCGAGGGATAAAGCTTCAACCGAAGGAAAATCATGCTTGTTTCAGAAGTACCCCTATGATACTTCTAAATGAATTTATTATTTTTATATGCCTGCCGGGCGCCGGACCCAGCCTCTTGGCGTTTTCTTGCTTTTTTAGAAACCCCCTCCCTATTACCTCTGCCCGCTCAGTCGAGCATGTTCCATTGCCGAAAACCCAGCAGGAGAGTAAAATCGTACTCCCTTTCTTCCTCCACGCTGCCCGCTACCAGCCACAGTTCTCCCTCTTGACTCTCGCCGATGTCAATCACTCCTTGAGGAGCGCTCATTTGCACTTCCAGGCCTGGAGAATTATCGGAAATTTCCGTCTCGTACTGCACCGGTATGGTACCCAGGTTGGTAACCGCATAGCGCAGGTGCAGATAATAACCGGGATAGGCGTCTTGTACCCATACGGCCAGGCGTTTCCCTTCGCCTTCCACCCAGACATCTGCCCTGCTGGGTGAACAGCTTTCTCCCGCGATTACCCAACTGCCAAAAACCGGTTCCATTTCACCGGTAGACACCACGCCGCGAATATCCAAGCCTTCGCGCCAGGCGGCAAAGCCCACACCGACAGCGCTCAGAGAGATGATCATCGCGAGGCAAAGGATGGTTATGTAGGGTTTTTTCTTAAATTTATGTCTCATTAATTTATGTCGCATTTAAAGGTCCACTCCTTTTTCCCCTCCATTTCCTTTCCCCACTCACCTCTGCTAAAGCTATTCGCCTTTCACCTCTCGGTATCTACTATGTTACCACTCGGATGGTGGAGATGTAATCCTTCTTCCAGTTGAAAAATCTCCCGCCGGATGGCTCCGAAGAGTTAGACCGGATTAAACCGGAAAAATCCGGTTGGGCTACTCTCGCCCTTTTTGTTCTTGCGTTCTCGGTTGTTTCTCTCAGAAACCGGTTTTCCTCAGGGGTGGGGTATTAATACTCGTCCCCCTTACCCATGCCGCCCTCACGCTCCACGCCACCTGTTGCTGGTGGGGTATTAATACTCGTTTCCCTTACCCCAAGTATTCTTTAGAGGATTTTCTTAGAAAACCCTTAAGTGGGGTATTAATACTTACCTCTACCTCCCTTCCCTCCTCCCCCATTCGCCGCAGGGTGCAATACCCGCTGCCCGTCTGCCGGTGCTGCACCAGAGGGCACGAGGGTTTACCCCGAAAATGCGCTCTTGGCCATCTCTTGGCCATTTTCCTCCTTCTAGTTGGTGCCGCAGTAGCGTCATGGGGGGTATACGCCCCGGTTCAACGGTTATTATAGCCGTCGGGATTTTCCACAAGCCCGACCCGATTAGGAGCGCCCACCTTGCGTAAAACATTTCTTACATGGGTTTTCACGGTGGCCTCACTTATGAAGAGACGCCGGGCTATTTCTTTGTTAGACAATTTCTTCAGCAAGAGACCAAAAACTTCTTTTTCCCTCGAGGTCAACTCTCCCGCTAACTCCGGCGCCAGTTCGCTCGAGACCGCTCCGGCTTTCTGCAAATGGCCTTTCAGGGAGCGCGGGAAGGCCATAATGCCACCGCGGCAGACCATCTCCAGCACTCGGGCCAGGTAACCGGGTACGATGGCCCCTACGCAGGCATCGGCTCCGGCCTTCAAGGCTCCCCAAAATATTTCCGTATCGTCCTGATCCGTCACCAAAATCAACGCCGTTTGGGGGCAGGTCGTTTTCATGGCGCAGAATAAGGGAAGCGGAACCTCTTTGCCGACAGCAGCAACCACTATAGCCTCGGGCTGCAACTCCACAGCTATGGGGGATACCTCTTCCGCCCCTACTGCGGCCAGCACCTTGAAAACATGCGGTACTTTGCTCAAAATGTTACTCAAGGCTTCTCTATAGTGCATGCTGTCACTGGCAATGATAACGCTGATAGTGGACATAGAAACCCTCCCGTTGCCGCAAATTCTCCCTACCCAATCCTATAGACCTATGGAGACGGGCTCGGAAAATTCTGATTTGCTATTTTCTACAATGCAGGTGTCCGATATGTATATGAATCCGATATGCATATGAAATGTATAGGAAAAGTGTACCATGAAATGCCCAAAAAGTCTCTATCTTCCTGGACAAAGATCTCCCTGGACAAAAATAAACCCCCTCTATGCTGTCGCCTGGCTCCCCTCTGCCTATGACGCCTGCCCGCAGGTACCGGTCTCCCAAAACAGTTCGCTGTTAGTTAGACGTCCATTGCCCGGCACAACCACGCATGAAAATAGGGCGATTTCCGTACTAAACGGCCATGCCCGGGAGGTACAAACATTTTATGGAAATATACCCAAAGGCTATTTCCGTACTAAATGCCGCACAGTATTTACGAAAGGGACTTTCGCTGTGGCTAGAAAGAGCCCGATGTCGAAGGGGGTGGAAGCGGAGTGAAAGTGGAGATGGTCTTCGCCGACCGGTAAAACAGTTCGGGCGAAATGCTCTTGTGTAACCGCCTGTTAAGTTTTATACTGGTGCTAACCGGTATACCTAAAGAAATCAGCTAAGGAGTGAGCCCCAATCGCCCTCTCCCCGACCACGACCCTCACTATTTTCTTGGTATCTCTGGTTGCCGGTACCGTCGGCGCCCTTCTGGGCTTGGGTGGGGGGATTATAATTATTCCCGCCCTTACCCTGGGTCTGGGTATGGATATTCGTCAGGCCATCGGCGCCACCATAGTTTCAGTTATAGCCACGTCCAGTGGGGCGGCAGCGGCCTACATACGAGACCGCATTACTAACATCCGCATAGGTATGTTCCTGGAAACGGCCACTACCACCGGCGCCATTACCGGAGCTTATTTAGGCGGGTTGATCAGCCCGCGGGCTTTATATATTATTTTTGCCGGGGTCTTGAGCTATTCGGCCTTTTCCATGTTCCAACGTCGCCATATGGAGTTGCCCGAAGGAGTGTCCCCCCATCCTCTGGCTCGCAAATTGCGCCTGGAAGGGAGTTACTACGATCACGCCCTGGGCCAACAGGTCAGGTACACTTCTACCGGAGTTTATGAAGGGCTGGGCATTATGTACGGGGCAGGGGTCATCTCGGGCCTTCTGGGTATCGGCAGCGGGCTTTTTAAAGTGCTGGCTATGGACCTGTGCATGAAGCTGCCCATGAAGGTATCCACAGCCACCAGCAACTTCATGATCGGGGTTACGGCTGCGGCCAGCGCCGGTATTTATTTCGCTCGCGGTCAAATTAATCCGGCTGTTGCTGCGCCGGTGGCCCTGGGAGTGGTGCTGGGTGCCACTTTAGGTACTCGCTTGATGATGCACTTGCGAAATACCACCTTGCGCAAGGCCT
Source organism: Neomoorellaceae bacterium (assembly GCA_049701195.1). Lineage (GTDB taxonomy): Bacteria > Bacillota > DSM-521 > Neomoorellales > Neomoorellaceae > JBNATU01. Next base: position 50,530 of record JBNATU010000020.1, on the reverse strand, counting down.
TTGTCCCTGTATTGCTTTATGTGTCTTTGGAGATGTTGCTCAAAGGCTGGAGAGGATGAAATTCATGAAGTGCGGTTCACCATCCCACGAGTCAGAAAAATCTACCGCCCTGGCAGTAGAGGACATCATCGGCCGGTCCTTACGCTGGGGAGTAGTGGCCAGCGCCGTCATAATCGCCCTGGGCCTCATACTCCTGTTGGCCACCGGCCATACCGGCTACCCGCCCGGATTTTATCCTACTCGTATTCCCCAGGTGTTGCGAGACGCTCTGAGGTTAAAACCTTTTGCCGTCATTGATTTGGGGCTCCTATTGCTCATAGCCACGCCTATCTTTCGGGTGGCGGCTTCGGTAGTCGCCTTCATCTGGGATCAGGATCTACCCTATGTGTTGATCACTCTTTACGTACTAACCATGTTGCTCCTGAGCCTGGTTCTGGGTAAGGCCGAATAGTTTCATCTTCCGTACCCCGAGTTCTTGGGCCCGAGTTCTTACCTCTCCGCTGCCGTCCCCTACCCCAACTTTAACCGGCAGCTCTCTCTGAGACGTGGAGTTTATAACCGGTCAGGCCAGGGCCAGCTTTCGCCGGGCCCGTTCACGTATGGCCTCTATTTTTTCCTGCGGCAACGGCCGCTCAAAGCTGCGCAGGCCGGCTAAGCGGAAACCGTGCTTTTGGGCCAGCCGGCTTATTTCATCCACCTGCTCTACCGTAAGGTCCCGGCCCAAAGTGAAGCATTCCAGCCGCCCTTCCAGGGCCAGGATCATGGTCTCCGCCATGCAAGCATAGGCCAGCCCGGGAGGATAACCGAAGTTAAAGCGGAAATCCACCTCGCCGGGCACTTCCACTACTCCGCCCTCGATGACCAGCACATCATCCCTCTCCTCGGCTACCCGGCGGGAGACATCGCGCGGCCGGGCCACATCGCACACTACCGCTCCTGGCTTAAGATCTTCCGGCTCTATTACCGCCCCGGCCGCCGAGGTAACGGTAAGAACTACGTCTGCCTCGCGCAGCGCTGCTTTTATATCGGTAGACAGATGAACCGCCAGCCCCGTATCTTCCTTAATACGTCGGGCCAGATCCTCCAGTTTATCCCTCTTCCGGGCCACCAAAGTCAAGGAAGTGCATTCCCGCGCCAGTATCCGCGCGCAAACCGCACCTATGGCTCCGGTGGCTCCCACCACGGCTACTTGAGCGCGGGAAATATCTATTCCCATCATGTCGGCCGCCTTCTTGGTACCCTCCAGAGCCGTGGCTACGGTGTAACTGTTACCTGTAGTAACAGGAACGTTCACGTGGCGGGATATGGTTATGCCGCCATCCCCCACCACCGAGGTCATCGCTCCCAGGCCGATGATCTGGGCGCCTAGCTTTTCCGCCAACCGGCAGGCCTGAATTATGCGGTCTAAAACGAAATCTTCCGGCAGAGCTAGCATCTGGCGCGAGGTTAAGGGGCAGGACACAAACCACCCCTCGGTCTCTGCGTAGGCAGAACGGACTCCGGTTATATAAGAAGTTTTTATAGGCGGCAACCACAGGAGGAGCCTTTCCACCAGGCGAGAAGGTAGATATCTGGCTAGGGGAAATTTGCGGGCCACATCGCTCACATCTAGCGGATGAATAATAAAGGCGAATTTGGACAACTTTTCCACCCCCTAATTAGCAGGCTTAAGCGAGTTTCCCCTCGCCGAGGGAGGGACGGCCGGCTAAAATTGCACTTTCCGCGGTTTAAACCCCAGGCGGTCCAGCAGAGCGTTATAATCGTCGGGCGTGACTTCCTCCGGCCGCTTGCCGCTCAAGACTAAAAGGACGCCTTCCAGGACATTGGTGCCAAAGGAGCGGCCCTGAAGTTCCGGCGTGGTAGTAACCAGCATGGATATCCCTCTTTTTTGGAGCTCCTCTATATCCGCCGGAGTGACCGTGTTGGTAATGATGATTTTGCCCGGGAGCTTCTCCGGCATGTACCGGCGTATAAAATGGAAATCCCCGGCAATAATCTCTGCCTCTTCGTAAAAGCGGGTGTAACGGGGCTCGATCTTTTCTTGCTCTCCGCCGGTGGGATAAAGCATTTTGATGGGCAAGAGACGCACTACCGGCGCCGCTAAATAAGCTACCCGTCGGAAGGTGGGCAGAGACCTTAAGGGTATGGGCAAGCCGAGGCCGAAAATCAGGTCCCCGCAGGTGAGGTCGGCCCCCTCTTCGGCCAGCGCTTCGGCCATGCCGAACCGGTCCACCGCACAGACCATCAGAACTTTTTTGCCCCGAAAATCCAGCCCTTCCTTGGCCAGCTCTTTGATCACCCGGCGCTCCAAGGTGTCTTTTAGACCGCCGCCGTCCACCATGGGGGTCTTCCGGGCCGCCTTCACAATGCGGGCCGCATCGCGCAAAAGGTACTTGCGGGTTCCGACTCGCAGGTAGAGGTCCATACCCCCTAAGCCGAAAGCGTCTACTCGGCCGTCCAGCTCGCGGATAAGGGCGATCATTTTCTCCATGTCGCCGTCCGTTCCTATGCGGGAGAGTTCAAAAGGAACGCCCAAAAACTCCGCCTGGACTACATGGTTTCTCTTGGAAGATCCCAGGCTGATGCTAACTACTCGCTTCAATCCTACCTCTCTCCTTTGCCGGGGATAATAGGTGCCGTACCAGCCGGCGCAATTGTTCTATCTCTACTATCCGGTCTTCTCTGATGGGCGAGGTGCCTATTTCTACGCCGATAACTTCCCTGCCCAGCAAAGCCTCGCTAAGCTTTATGCGGTAATCCGAGCCGATAACTATTATTACGTCGAATTCCCGTAGGTGGGCAATGGTTTCCATAAGTTCGTTGATAAGCTCCAGACCGTTTTTCTGGCGTACAAATTCCCATCTCTCGGCTTCTGTGAGAAGGAAAATATATTCTACCCCTTCTTCCTCCAGCATCTTTTGAAGTTCCTCTTTGTTGCCTACCGGAAAACCGATCACTGCCACCCTCCGGCCCCGCCGGACTTCCCCCAGGCTTTCCAGGCGGGAAACAAAGGAACGGTCCACTCCTACTCGCTGGGCTGCTTCGGCCTGAGAACAGCCTTGAGAGCGCAAGGAGAGAATGCGGTCAATGGTGCCGTAAATTCTTCGACGGTCCAGGAGTTTATCTCCCACTCGTATAAGGTCCATGGGAACTTCCCCTTTTGTGCACAAATATGTGCACACTAAATTATAGCAAACTCCGGCGGCCCAGGCAAGACGGATCAACACTGGTGTATCCCCACTTTTTGCAGGGGAGGCCTGCTTGGACTTGAAAGCGAGCGACTAAACCCGAGCGGTAGCCAAACTTAATGAAGCCGAAAGCGAAGGCGGACCCGAGGCCAGGGATGGCCGAGGCCGGCAACTGAGACAGGATGTCGAATTTGCCGGGAAGTCCGCCTTAAGCTCTGAGGCTGAATGATAGTTTGGCCCGCGAGGGTTTCTGGAGCGAGCGAAAGCCAAGCAGACCTAGGAGCAAAAGGGGGATGCGCCAGGGCCCAACACCGGCGCCTCCCCACTTCTCGGGTGGAGTGTCCTGCCCGGGCTTCAAGCCCGCCCGCAAACCGGAGAAATCAGCGCCGTTGGGCCAGGTAGTCTTCCAAAATCCGGGCGACTCCCTCCCGGGTATCTTCATTATTTATGGCTTGCCGTATCCGGGCCGCACCGGGCAAGCCTTTGATATACCAACCTAGGTGTTTACGCATCTCTCTAACGCCCTTTTTTTCCCCACGGGCGGCCACCGCCATTTCCAGATGCCTTAGAGCCATTCTCAGCCGCTCTTCCGGCGCCGGCGGAGGAAGAAGGCTCCCCTCCACCAGCAGGTGCCGGATCTGGGTGAAGATCCAGGGGTTGCCCAGGGCTCCCCGGCCTACCATAACGGCCCTGCAACCGGTTATCTGGAGCATATTCAAAGCATCTTCAGGCGTCCATACATCACCGTTACCGATGACCGGTACCGGTACGGCCTCCTGCACCCGGCGTATGATGTCCCAGTCCGCCCGACCGCTATAGAACTGTTCTCGGGTCCGGCCGTGCACCGTAACCGCCCGGGCGCCGGCCTCCACCACCGCACAGGCCATTTCTACGGCATTGACTTCCTTTTCGTCCCAGCCTTTGCGCATCTTCACGGTAACCGAAACAGGGTGGACGGCCTCCGCCACAGCCTCTACTATATCTCTGGCCCTGGCCACATCTCTCATGAGGGCGGCTCCTTCACCGTTGCGGGTTATTTTAGGCACCGGGCAGCCCATATTGAGATCTATTAACAAAGCGCCGGCCCGCACGGCTTCCTGCGCCGCCCAGGCTAATATTTCCGGCTCGCGTCCAAAGAGCTGAACCGCTACCCGGCCTTCTTCCCCGCTCAGATCCATCAGTTCCCACGTGGCTTTATTACGGTAGTAAAGTCCCTGGGCGCTGATCATTTCCGTATAGGTGAGGGCCGCCCCTGCCTCCCTTAAAATAAGGCGGTAAGCCTTGTCCGTCACCCCGGCCATGGGAGCGGCCACCACCGGCGCTTCTAAAGTTACGTTCCCGATGCTCACGGGGTGGCTCCAGGCCTTATCTGTTCCGCTCATAAACTATGCGCAAACCTTCCAAAGTTAGCCAGGGATCGACTTTATCGATCGCTTCTGTCTCCGGGGCAATTAACCCCGCCAGACCACCGGTAGCCACGACCAAAGCTTCAGCGCCCAACTCCATCTTCATACGGTGCACAATGCCTTCGACCTGGCCTATGAAGCCATACATAATACCCGCTTGCATGCAGGCCACGGTATTCTTGCCGATCACGGAACGCGGCCGCACCAGCTCCACCCGGGGAAGTTTGGCCGCATGGTAAAAAAGGGCTTCGGTAGATATGCCGATACCCGGGGCAATGGCGCCCCCCAGATACTCTCCCATGGCGGAAATGGCATCAAAGGTAGTGGCGGTTCCAAAATCCACCACAATAGCCGGCCCCCCATACAGCTCGTAAGCCGCCACTCCGTTGACAATGCGGTCCGCACCCACCTCGCGGGGATTATCAAAGCGGATGGGCATACCGGTTTTGATACCGGGTCCGACCACCAAAGGTTCCACTTTAAAAAGCTGCTGCGCAGTAGCTATTAGTGTACCGGTCAGGGGTGGCACTACTGAAGCCAGAACTACAGCCTGAATATCCTGGGGTTTCAGTCCATGAAACAGGAGAAACTGGTTCCAGAGCAAGGCATATTCCTCCGCCGTCTTCTGGCGGTCGGTGGCCATCCTCCAGTGGCACACCAATTCCTTCCCCTGGTAAACTCCGCACACGATATTCGTATTGCCTACATCAATAGCCAATAGCATAGGTCTACCCCCTCTCCTTCCCATTGGTACTTCCGAAGCAAGAATCGACAACTGGTTGCGGGCTAAAGCCGGTAATCATCTTTGATTTCCCCCTCTCCCGCAAGCCTAAGAGCCCTCGAGAGACAAAGCTTCAACCGGAGGAAAATCATACTTGTTTCGGAAGCACCCTTTCCCATTATTCCACAAGAAAAGCCCTTCTCCTCCTGCCGGAAACACGGCCCTGGTCCCCGGCCCGCAAAAAGGCCTCTACGCATAAAATTCTGCGGACCAACTGGCTCCTCGTCTACGGCTTCCTGCGCCCACAAAAAGGCCTCTGCTTGGTCTGCAGAGGCCTTTCTCTCCAGCTCCACCGCCTTTTCTACCGGCTTGCTGCGTCCGTCAGGAATATAGTTACCTGTATACTGCGCCAGGTATGAATATGGCTCTTCAACGCCGGCCTGCGTCGCGGCGAAGTCCTGGGTCTACGGCTGCGCCAGGCATGAATATGGCTTTTCAACCCTTTAGCCCATCTCCGCCTGCTTTCTTGGGAGCCGCCGGTCCTAAGCTCCTTCTTGAGTCTCTGAACCGGGAAGAAGCCTGGCGTGCTGCAGAGACCGGCGCACCGGCAGGCTTACGGCAGCGGCCAAAGCCAGCTTAGCCAGATCGAGCGGTATATAAGGTAGCACACCCAAAAGCAAAGCTTTTTCCCAGTTGAGATGCAAAATATAGGCCAACTGCAAGGCGCCCAGAAGATAAACGACTATCAGGCAGGCCAACATACCGCCGGCTGTGCGGAAATAGCTTAAATTTTTACCGCCTTCTACAATCCATCCCAAAAGATAAACGCCGAGGGCAAAGCCCCAAAGATACCCTCCACTGTGACCCAGGAGGGCGCCTATTCCCGCACCCCCCCGGGCAAAGACCGGCAGCCCTATGGCTCCCAGCAACAAATAGGCAAGCACCGCGATGGTCCCCAGCCGCCGTCCCAAAATAGCGCCGGCCAAAAAGATGCCTAACATTTGTCCGGTTACGGGCACAGGCGTAAAAGGAAGGGGGATAGAAATCTGGGCCAGCACAGATATTAAAGCGGCGAAAACCGCTGCCAGGCTTATCTCCCGCACCTGCATAGAGAAAGAATCCCTCCTTAGAAACTAGCCCTTTAATTTTTATGGTCCTTGGAGAGTGCGTCAGCCCTCATAGCTGACTCCTGCTCTGAAGACAATCCTTAATTTTCGGTGTTCATGAAGAGGAGGTTAACCCTCACAGGTGATTCCTAAAATTAGCTGTTTAATTTTCCCGGTTTGTGCAAAGGACGTTCACCCTCACGGAGGTCTCGCTCACGGATGGTTTACTAGGTACAAAAATTCTAGCGCAAGCTTACTTCACCATAAGTGAAACGCCGTAAACCGCCTGCGGCCTCTTCCATTACCAGGGCTCCTTCTCCATCAATGTCCCGCGCCACCCCCAAATATACTTTGTCCGAAGCTATGACTTTTACCTGACGACCCAGGGTTATACTGGCTTCCTTCCAAGCAGCCCTTACGGGGCTAAACCCCTCCTCCAGCCAGCGCTCATACCAATACTCCAGGCGGCAAAGTAAGGCGTTTAAGAGCGACAGCCGCGCTACTTCCCGGCCTGCTTCCAACCGCAACGAGGTGGCCTGAGATTCTAGCTCAGGAGTAAAATCCTCCCTTTCCAGGTTAACATTAATACCTATTCCCAGGACCACGTACTGGGTCGTGTCTATCTCGGCCCGCATCTCGGTGAGAATGCCGGCAACTTTACGTTCCCGGAGTAAAAGATCGTTGGGCCATTTGATACCCGGCCGGAGCCCTGTGGCTTCCTCTATGCTCTCTTTCACGGCCACAGCAGCCAGCAGACTTAGCTGGGGCAGCTGCATAGGGGAGACGCGCGGTCTGAGGATAAGAGAAACCCAAATACCCTTGCCCGCCGGCGAAAGCCAAAACCTACCCAGGCGTCCCCGTCCGCTGGTCTGGCGTTCAGCTACCACCACGGCACCTTCCGGCGCGCCGGCATCCGCCAGCTCTTTGGCTACCTGGTTGGTGGAACCGACTTCATCGTAGTAGTAAAAAGACCGTCCCAGCCAGGCAGTCTTAAGTGCAGACGTTACCTCTTCCGGATATAAACAATCAGGCACAGCCAGCAGGGCATACCCTCGCCGCGTGGAAGCGTCGATCTGGTACCCTTCCTGGCGTAAAGCCTGAACGTGCTTCCAGATAGCCGTCCGGGAGAGGCCCAGCCTGCGGCTCAGGTCTTCTCCGGAAATGTATTCTCCGCGGTAGCGCCGCAATTCGGCCAGTACTCGATGGCGTGTGCCTTCCTGGGTTATGTTCTGGATCATGTCTTTATGCTAACTCCTTTTCCTAAGTTTGTCAACATATATTATCTATTTAGGTTAACAATGTATTCGCTTAACCCCTTCTACCTCACCCCAAGGACTTGCTTAACCCACGTCCGCCCGTACCTGACGACCACCTAACGACTGCCGGCGCATGCACCCACTTGGCTTTATTAGGGCCTTATTTTAAGGCCAGCTCAGCTAACCGGCCATATTCAGGCACACAACCACTATTCCCGCACTAACCGGCCATGCCCGGGGTACAACCATTTTATGAACATTTTATGAAAATATACCCAAAGGCTATTTCCGTATTAACCCTTCATGCCGGCCACACCTGACACCCGGGACAACCACGCATAAAAATAGGGCTAGTCCTGTACTAATCATGTGCTTTTTCCGGGAGGTCCTAAATAAAAAGCAATAAAAAAGCCCAACCAAAAACAGCCGGTAAAAGCATATGCCTCAGCATAAGCCGACTTCCGCTAGGTAGCGTACGCCAGAGAGCTTGTTCCACCGGAAGACAGAAGCCTCAGGTTGCGCTACCCGGCGGCTGTTCTCCGGCAAAGCACTCTTTAAGGCGATTATTTTCATCCACCAATATGACTTTGGGCTGTACCTTGCGCGCTTCGTCATCCGGGAAAAATCCGTAAGAAATAATAATGATGATATCCCCTGGCTGGACCAGGCGCGCGGCAGCTCCATTGACACAAATCATGCCGCTCCCTCTTTCTCCGGCAATGGCGTAAGTTTCAAAGCGGGCACCGTTGTTAATGTTGACTACTTGAACTTTTTCTTGCGGCAGGATGTCAGCCGCTTCTAGAAGCTCGCTGTCGATGGTAATGCTCCCTACGTAGTTGAGATTGGCGGCCGTAACCGTAGCCCGATGGATTTTAGACTTCATCATGATGCGCCACATGGCTTACGCCTCCTCCGAAAAATGGCCCTTTAATTTCGAGGGTTCGTGGGATAGGCACCTGCCCCCATGAAGGTCTTCCAAAAAGGCCCTTAGTTTTCCTGGTTCGCGGAGAGGGCGACCGCCCCCATGGAGGACTCCTCTGGAACTTCCACTACCAGGTTGTCAATCAACCTGGTTTTCCCTATCCATACCGCTACCGCCAAAAGCACCTTCCCCTTAATGCGCTCCAAAGGCTTCAGGGTTTCCGCATCGTTTAGGCTGACATAATCGATGCGGGCCAGCGGCTGGCTTAAAATTTCCCGGACCATGGCCTGGCGGACCGCCTCTACCCGTCGCTCACCGGAAAGTATCATCTTTTCTCCCAACTTTAGCGCCCGGTAAAGGCAAAGTGCCTGCCGTCTTTCCTCGGCTTGCAAATATTTATTACGCGAGCTCAGAGCCAGGCCGTCCGGCTCCCGTACAGTGGGTACGGTTATAATCTCTACGGGTATATTTAAGTCCTGTACCATACGCTGAATGATTACCGCTTGCTGATAATCCTTCTGCCCAAAAAAAGCGCAGTCCGGCTGCACAATATTAAAGAGCTTGGTCACCACGGTAGCTACTCCTCGGAAGTGACCGGGTCGCGAGGCCCCGCACAATACTTCCGACAATCCTTCGACCTCTACATAAGTAGCATACCCTGCCGGGTACATTTCGGCTACTTCAGGGGCAAAAACTGCATCTACGCCCACCTCGGCAGCCAATTTAAGGTCGCGCTCCAGGTCGCGAGGGTAACGGTCGAAATCTTCCTGGGGTCCGAACTGAGTAGGATTAACAAAAATACTCATGATCACCGTCGCACAGCAATCTCTGGCTCGCCTGGCGAGGGTAAGATGCCCTTCATGCAGATAGCCCATGGTGGGCACAAATCCGATGGTCTGCTTCTGTTCCCGCCTTTCTTTGACCCACCGGCGCACTTCCGGAATGGTTCTTAACAGTTGCATTTTTTCTCGGCCTCCTAACCCGAATAACCGGCCTCCCGGCCCTGCGCTCTGCCGGGCTGCGCTCTGCCGGGCGTGGCAGCAAACAAACGTAGAAAAGCAGCCGCTTCCCGCTCGCCAAGAGTGCCCTTGCGCCGCGCCACTTCCACCGTACGGCGACCTAAAGCGCTGTAGATGTCCAGCAAATGAGGCGTTTTTTCTCGCATAGCCTTCAGGTGCCCGCCTACCGTGGATACATCGCCCCGGCTGATAGGGCCGGTCAGAGCAGCAGGTATGCCTTTCTCTCTGATGTTCTTCCAGGTGCCTTCTATTAAAGGGGCCAGGGCTTTAGCCGCCATCTGAGGGTTCATGCCGGCTGCGGCCATCAACTGGTAGCTTAAATCCACTAGAGACACCAGGTAATTGGAAGCCACGCAGGCAGCCGCGTGATACAACGCTTTATCTTCCGGCCGGATATAGAAGAACTCTCCTCCTAAATCTTTAACTAATCGCTCGGCCAGGGGATAGGCTTCACGGTCGCCTTCAATGCTGAAGACGGAACCCGGAAGATTAGCCACCGCCCGGTCGGCATCCGCGCAGGACTGCAACGGGTGAAGGGATAAGGCCCAGGCCCCGTGCCGACGAGCCGGATTCAATACCTCAGAAGTGAGGGAACCGCTCATATGGATAACCGTCTGCCCTGGTCTAAACCCCCCCTTGGCCGCCACTTGATGGGCTACGGCTGCGATGGCCTGATCGCTGGTGGTTACGAACACCACCTCTGCCCTTCGGGCTACTTCCTCCGGCTCCTTCCAGGCCGGACAGTTCAGGCGTGCAGCAGCCTTTTCGGCCGAGGAATAGGTGCGGCTGGATACGCCTACCAGGGTGTAACCTCTCTCCTTAAGTAGTAGGCCCATACCTGTACCCACGCTGCCCGCACCGATTATGCCTACCTTCATTGTTTATTCCGCCACCTTAAGGCAAATTAAAAGACCTGCCGGACGGGTCCAGCAGGCCAAAATCTTACTCCTGGATCTCCCCGTCTCGGTCCTGTAATAAGGATCCAAGCGGAAGCTTTGATGTAAGTTACTACGTTACTTTGTGTTCTCCGAAATGTGATACAGTAAAACATTCCAACCCGCTTAAGGGGCCGCTGTTCTAACAGTGCGAACCCTTACGGTGTCGCCTGCGTTTTTAGTTTACCATATTTTATGACCGGTACGCAATAGGCAGGAGTGCTGGCGCCTCCACAGTTTTTGCAAGGGAGGCCTGCTTGGGCTTGAAAGCGAGCGAGCAAGCTTTCGCGGCAGCCAAACTTAAGCGTGGCGAAAGGCGGAGGCAGGCCCGAGGCCATGGATGGCCGAGGCCGGCAACTGAGGCAGGATGCCGAATTTGCCGGGAAGCCTGCCGAAGCCTTTAGCCGAGCGCTAGTTTGGCCCGCGAGGGAAGCCATAAGCGAGCGCAACCCAAGCAGGCCTAGAAGCAAAAGTGGGGATACGCCAGGCAAGAGTGCTGGCGCCTCCCTAGCTTTGTTCTTATAGGTGCTCGCACCAAACGAGGCCAGAGTACATGGTGGGCTTAACGGGGGAAAAGTAGTCTTCCCGGCAGAACTTAAACCTCCTTATCTCTCCAACCATCGGGCATCCTCTAGAGCCGCCAGAAAGCGCTGGCGCAAGTAAGGGTAACGCTCCGCTAGGAACTTCACTACGGCCTTTACCTCATGCCGTTTAGTTTGGCCTGCAGCCGGACAGGGATTAGGCAGAGTAGGCAGGTTCTCCACTCTGGCCAGACCGGCCACGGTGGCTTCCGGAAGATATATGAGCGGCCGAATCACCTTTATGCCCCTTCTGGTCAGATAGGTTACCGGGAGAAAGGTAGAGAAGCGGCCATTGTAAAACCAATTGAGCAAAAAGGTTTCTAAGGCATCATCCAGGTGATGGCCCAGGGCCACTTTGTTGCAGCCCAGGCGCAGAGCCGCCTCGTTTAAAGCCCCACGCCGCAGGTGGGAGCACAGGGCGCACGGGTTGGTCTCCCGCCGGTATTGAAACACAATAGCCCCTATGGCAGTAGATTCCGCGTGAAAAGGTATATCGAGCTCCCGGCAAAAGCTGGCCACAGGCTCCGGGTCCACCTTCCATCCCAGATCTAAAAAAACGGCCTGAAAATCAAATTCTAGAGAGGAATAGTTTTTTAAAAGCCATAAAATATAAAGGAGGGCCGAACTGTCTTTACCGCCCGAAGTTCCCACGGCGATCCGGTCCCCGGGAGAGATCATGTCGTACTTTAGAATAGCCCGTTTTACCGGGGTCAAAAACCACTTGCGGTAGGTATGCTTAACCTTGTGTTCGATAGCCCACCTGTTGTCCATATCCGGCGTATCCCAACCCTGCTTACTTACGTAGTTCGCTCAACCGGCGCTATAATACTATTTTGCGGGTTTCACGTCAAGTGCGGTAGGCTCCTGGGGTATCCCCACTTTTACCTCTAGGCCTGCTTGGGCTTAAAGCTCGCTCCAAAAACCCTCGCGGGCCAAACTAGCGCTTGGCTCAAGGCTCCGGCAGGCTTCCCGGCAAATTTGGCATCCTGCCTCAATTGCCGGCCTCGGCCATCCATGGCCTCGGGCCTGCCTTCGCCTTTCGCTAAGCTCAAGTTTGGCTACCGCTCGTGTTTAGTCGCTCGCTTCTAAGCCTAAGGAGGCCTCCCCAGCAAAAACTGGGGATAACTCAGCGGTAGGCTCTGCTTGCTTCAGGAAGGCAAAAAATTTGATAGAATTAAGGAAAGCAAGTTCAAGGAGGAGGCGAAGAAGGTGTTCCGTCTTACGGTCCAATCGCGGCAGCGGATGGAATTAATTGATATTACCTCTCAGATTCAAAACCTGGTTGTCCAGCAAAAAATAGCCTCGGGAGCTTGTCTTATCTTCGTCCCCCATACCACTGCCGGAGTCTTTCTAAACGAAAACGCCGACCCGGATGTGGAGCGGGACATCCTGTCCTTCCTTTCGCGGCTCGTGCCCCATCAAGGGAGCTATGCTCACCGGGAAGGTAACAGCGACGCCCATATTAAAGCAGCGCTTACCGGAACTTCGGTGATGGTGCCTATCGCCCAGGGCCGTCTCGAGCTGGGCACCTGGCAGGGCATCTATTTCGCCGAGTTCGACGGCCCCCGCCGTCGCCAGGTGATAGTATCCTTTCTCCAGCCCTTGACTCCATGAGCTTCCTTACCTGCACCAGCTTTCCGACTTTAAGGTCACCGGCGAACGTTGCAGGAGGCTGCAAGTAAAGGGTGTAAGTAAAGTGAGGTTAAAGGTGCTTTCCGACTTTAAAGATCACCATCGGTAGATTCAGGTTAACTTCTGTGATCTCCATCATAGTAGACCGGAAAGCTCGGGACTAAAATACGGTTAAAGAAGGTAAACCGCTGCCCAGCGAGATGGCGCTTCCGAAGGAAGTATGAAAATGTCGGGGATGCTGGCGTAAGGCGACTTTGGGCGAGCCTTGCGAGCCGTTGGCGAGACCGAGCCCGGAGGTGGGGCCGAGGGGCCTAAGCCCTGCGGCCGGCCACTGAGACAGGATGTCGAATTGGCCGGGAACCCCGCCGGAGGGTGAGAAGGAGCCATACGGATCGCTGGCGAGCCCAAAAGATACCGGTGCCAGCGATCCGACATGGGGAATGTTTAGGAAGTATCAGCGAGATACTGAGGGGGAATTTACATGACCGCAGGACGCTGTCCGGGGCAAGACCGACGGTACTGGAAGCCCGAGGATATTTTTGAGGAGCCCTGTCCCCATTGTGGAGGCGCAGTGGAAATATGGAAGTACGATGTCACTCTCCGTTGTCCTCACTGTCGCCAAGTTATTACCAACCCGCGTTTTGATCCCGGCTGCGCGGCGTGGTGCTCTTACGCGACTAAATGCCTGGGAGAAAAGGCTCTCACCTATCAGCGTCAGCCCAGGGTTATACGAGACAAATTGGAAGTAGAGGCGCGTAAAAGATTGTTTCACCACCGGGATCTGCTAAGTACAGCCTTGAAGGCTGCCGATTTTGCCGAAAAAATTTCCCGGGAAGAAGGAGTAGAACCGCTCGTAGCCGTAGCCACCTGCCTGTTCTATGACTTGGGAGCCGCTACAGAAAATCCCGATGCTCCCTCCCTGATCAGATACCTCCTGGCCAATACCGGCCTGGAACCGGAACTTGCCGAGCGAATAGGTAAAATAGTGGATGCCGGCAACCGTCCCTTGGAAGATCCGGCGTGGAAAGTGGTGCAGGATGCGCGCCAACTGGCCCGCCTGGCGGGGCCCCCACCCGCGGGGACCACCTTTCATACCCGCGCGGCCTTCCGGCTAGCCCAACAGGTTAAAAACCCAACAGATTAGATGAACTCCAACCCGACCCGGCGGTATCTGTCAAAGCGGGAGTTAACCAGCTCTACTATATCTTTTCGCAACAGCTCCCTCAGATGGTGGAGCAACCTCTCTTTTATTCTGGCAGCCATCCCCGCCTTATCCCGGTGGGCACCGCCTAGGGGTTCGGGAATTATTTCATCTATGAGTTTCAGCTCGTAGAGATCTCTGGCGGTCAGTTTTAAGGCCTCCGCTGCTTCCCGGGCACGCCCCGCGTCCTTAAATAGGATGCTGGCGCACCCTTCAGGGGAAATAACGCTAAAAAAAGCGTTTTCCAGCATGAGCAGCCGGTCGGCCACTGCCAGAGCCAGAGCGCCACCGCTGCCCCCCTGGCCGATCAGCACACTGATAATGGGCACCCGGAGGTGGCTCATGAGGAATAAATTCTGCGCTATGGCTTCTCCCTGCCCCCTTTCCTCGGCGCCCGTACCGGGATAGGCCCCTGGGGTATCCACGAAAGTAATAACCGGCCGCCCGAACTTCTCCGCTTGCAACATGAGGCGCCTAGCCTTACGGTAACCTTCCGGATGGGCCATGCCGAAGTTATATTTTACGTTTTCCCGGGCCTCACTGCCCTTACGGTTGCCGATAACCGTAACGGGTACTCCCTCCAGGGTAGCAATACCGCCCATTATGCTGGGGTCGTCTCCAAAGCACCGGTCGCCGTGAAGTTCCAAAAAATCCGGGAATATAGCTGATATGTAGTCAGCCGTCCCCGGCCTTTCGGCCAATCGGGCCAGATGCACACGCTCAAAGGCGGTCAAGTTCTGGTAGATTTCCTGCTCGATCATCTTTACTCTCTCTCGCAAAAGTTGGATCTCGGGTTGCAGATTAAAATTGCGCTGAAGGCAAAATTCCTCCAGTTCATCTATTTTCTCCAGCAGCTTAGATAAGTCGCGCTCATAAGGTAGCATTTACATCTCCTCGCGGGTGCCATTTTAAAATTTTGGCCAGAGTGGCTTTCAGGTTCTTCCGAGGGACAACCAGGTCTACAAAGCCTTTGGCCAGCATGAACTCCGCCCGCTGGAATCCCTCCGGCAACTTCTGCCCTATGGTTTGCTCGATAACCCGCGGTCCGGTAAAGCATATAAGAGCCTGCGGCTCGGCTATAATTATATCTCCCAAGGAAGCAAAGCTGGCCGTTACCCCGCCGGTAGTGGGATCCGTTAAAACACTCACGTAGAGCAACCTTGCCTGGCTAAATTTATGCAGCACGGCTACAATCTTGGCCATTTGCATTAGCGAAAGCATACCTTCCTGCATACGCGCTCCACCGGAGGCACAAAAGGCGATAAAGGGCAGCCTGTTATCCAAGGCCCTTTCTACAGCCCGGGCGAGCTTTTCTCCCACTACCACTCCCATACTTCCCATCATAAAGTGGCTATCCATCACCGCCAGGGCACAGGGCTGACCTTCTATCCGGCAGAACCCCGTGACCACCGCTTCTTTGAGGCCGGTGGCCGCACGCGCTTCCTGCAACTTTTCCTGATACCCGGGAAAAAGCAGAGGATCGCCGGACTCTAGTTCCGCATCCCACTCCTGGAAAGTGTCCTCATCGGCAATCTGTTCCAGCCTTTCTGCCGCGGTCAGGCGAAAATGGTGCTCGCAGTGAGGACAAACCTTCAGGTTATCCCGCAGCTGTTTCTGCACCAAAATTTCTTTGCATCCGGGACATTTCTCAAAAGGGGTCTCGGACGAAGGCGGTGATAAGTCCACTTCGATATATCTGGTTTTCTTAAAACCAGGAAGCATTAATATTTATATCCTCCTACTAATAGCTGATTTTATTACCTGCTGTTAAATTATAGCACATGAAATCCGTGCAAGCCAGCACAAATTTTTTATGCATTGTGAGCCAAATCACAGCATTCCGGTCGGCCATCTTCTAATATGTAAAGTGCAAGGCCTGAAGCCTTTCGTCCAAAACTTATCTAAAACTTCACTATATGAAGAAGGGGGAAGAAAAAGGTGTTCTGTTATCAATGCGAACAAACTGCTGGAGGAACCGGCTGTACTAAGATAGGGGTCTGCGGCAAGAATGAAGATATCGCCAGCCTACAAGATACCCTTATTTTCGGCCTGAAGGGTATTGCCGCTTACTCTTATCATGCCCGGGAGTTAGGGGCCCGCGATGAAGAAATCGATGCCTTTATGCAGGAAGCGCTTTTCGCCACTCTAACCAACGTGGATTTTGATCTCGACCGTCATATAGAGCTAGTCCTGAAATGTGGAGCCATGAACCTGAAGGCCATGGAGCTCCTCGACAAGGCCCATGTAGCTCGCTTTGGTACCCCGGTACCCACTCAGGTATCCACCGGGACCAAAGCCGGGCCGGGTATTCTGGTGACCGGCCATGACCTGCTCGATCTGTACGAGCTATTGAAGCAAACGGAAGGAACGGGGATTAACGTTTATACCCACGGCGAGATGCTGCCGGCTCACGCCTACCCGGAGTTGAAGAAATTCCCTCACCTGGTGGGTAACTACGGCTCGGCCTGGCAGAATCAAAGAACGGAGTTTGAGGAGTTTACGGGAGCCATTCTGGGCACTACCAATTGTGTTCTAATTCCCAAGGATTCTTATAGGGACCGCATGTTCACCTGCGGGATAGCGGGCTTGCCCGGTGTAACTCATATTAAGGACCGCGACTTCACTCCGGTTATAGAAAAAGCTAAGTCCCTGCCGCCCTTACCGGAGAAAGAGGGCGGGTCGGTGACCACCGGCTTCCATCATACGGCTATATTAGGCCTGGCGGATAAGATCATTGCGGCGGTCAAAGCCGGTAAAATACGCCATTTCTTCCTGGTGGGTGGCTGCGACGGGGCCAAGAAGGGTCGCAATTATTACACGGAATTTGTGGAGAAGGTACCTCGGGATTGCGTAATCCTAACTTTGGGGTGCGGCAAGTACCGCTTCAATTATCTGGATCTTGGCACAATCGAAGGTATACCGCGGCTTCTCGACATCGGCCAGTGTAATAATGCTTACTCGGCCATTCAAGTGGCCCTAGCTCTGGCTGAGGCTTTTAACTGCACGGTTAACGACCTGCCGTTAAGCCTGGTGCTCTCCTGGTTCGAGCAGAAAGCCGTGGCCATCCTGCTGACTCTCTTGCACCTAAGGGTGAAAAACATCCGCATAGGTCCCTCGGCACCGGCTTTCATCTCCCCCAATGTCTTCAAAGTACTGCAAGACAACTTCGGCTTAAAGCTTGTCACTACTCCTGAAGAGGACTTGAAGGCTATTCTCGGTCAAGCTTAAGCATGGACCCCACCCGCGGCGCCCTTCTCGGGCGCCCCTTTTATACAGAAGCCGTGCCCGCTGTATTATTTGGCTATGCGGTAGAGCTACAGCAAGAGCTGTAAATTAAGAGCCGTAAAGAGCAGCCAGCCTTTTCAGAGCCTCCAACTTGTCACTGCGACCGATTTTGGCTTCGGCCAAGCTTTTCTCCAGAATAGCGATGGAATGATCATAAAGCTTTCGGTTTACAGGGTAAGGGTGACCGTCTTTGCCCCCGTGGCTAAAGCTGTATTTTACCGGGTCCCGAAAACTGGCCGGAGCGCCATAGGCTACTTCCGCTACCATGGCCAGAGCGCGCAAGGTTTTCGGACCCACACCTTCCGTACCCAGGACGGCAGCGAAGTCTCCCGGCTGGGCCGCATAGACTTTTAAGAGGGCCTTATGCAAGTAATCAGCCTGAGGTATATCATGCTGCCCGGGAAGCTTCAGGTCGATCAATCCTGAGGCTCCGGCTTCCACAATCCGGCGGAACTCCTGCACAATTTTCTCCGGTCTTTCCCTGGCCAGCAGCGTTACTGCGTTCCGGGCCTGCTCGCTTTCCTCGGCCACCATATTAAGCACTTGGCCGCGCTGATCGCAGCAGACAGCGGCATGGGGCTCGCAAACAAAATCCGTAACCCCCTCGCTCAGCCAATGGTAGCGCCGCGCCAGACGGGTGTTTTCATTCATACCCTGCTGGACCACGGCCCACCGGCCGCTAAAGGTAAATATGAAAACATGATGATAGAGCTGGTATCCGTCCTGGAGCGCCGTATTATCTACCTTGGCAGACATGCGGCTGGCATAGACGAGCCCGCCGGGATCGACCGGCAAAGCGTAACGGTCAGCAGCCCTCATAATTTCCTCGGGTGTTTTCCGGGAAGTACGGCCTTTGCCCCCAGCAACGATTAAGCCTAAATCTCGCTCCCTGCCTCTTATGCCTTCCTTTATGGCGCCACAGAGGGTGGTGGTGAGCCCGGAGGAATGCCAGTCAAATCCTAATACGCAACCCAAGGCCTGAAACCAGAAGGGGTCGCTTAAGCGCCGCAAGACTTCCTCCGGACCGAATTCGCGTACAATTACCTCTATGATGGCCGCCGAAAGGCGGCGCATCCTCTCAAAAAGCCATGGCGGGCAATGACCGCCGTGTAGGGGTAAACTGGCTGTTCCGGTGCGCAAAATTTCACTCCCCCTCTGGCAGATGTTTATGCCCTATCGACGGGCTCTAAGAAGGCCATAAGTCTTTCTCCCAACTATAAGGACGCAAAGCCTCCACCACCGGGGCCACCAAATCTTGCAGTCTGTTACCCGGCAAGAAGCCATAATTCAGCAAGGATTGATACAGGACGAAATTGATCAACTGGGTATAGGTAAGTCCCAAAGACAGCGCCATAGCGGTGAGGGAAGATGTGGGGTTCAATGATGGGGTTCCGTTGACATCTATGACATAGAATCGGCCTTGAGAGTCGGCACGCAAGTCCAAGCGCAAGGCATCTCTTGCGCCCAGCCGGGAAAACACCTGGGCGGCCAGTCTTCCTAAATAAATATAACGCTCATCCGCAGCCGTTAGGGAAACAGCTTCGTTCTCCTCTCGTTTAATGGTCATGGTCCTGATTTTGCGTCCGGTGAAGACCAGGGGCGGCAGAACATAGGACGGTGATTGCCCCAGTACCCCGATGGTCAATTCCTGGCCGGAAAGATATTCTTCCACTAAAATAGGCAGAGGTCCTAAGTTTTGGGTGAGAGCCTCCACTTTGCGCTGTAACTGCTCATAATTCCCCACCAGAGAGTCGGCATCAATGCCGATACTATTGCCGCCACCGTTAGGCTTGACAAAAAGCGGGAAACCCAGCGCAGCCACTGCTCTGGCCAGCTGAGTATCCGAATCCCCCTTTCCGGGATCTACCAACCTGTGGCGCGGCACGGGAAACCCGTATTTCTGCAAAACGCGGTAAGTCAGGCTCTTGTTCCGGCAGATCTCCATTGTCTCCACCGGCGAATGGCTGGCCGGAACGTCGTAATAATTCAGCAGCTTGCGTACCGCAGCCGCGCCGCTGCCGTCATATAAAGTATGCGGCTCATCTAGAAAACCTTCGGCCAAGACAAAAGCCAAATGCAGTTTCGGGAGCCGTAATAAGGCTTGCT
This sequence comes from Neomoorellaceae bacterium, assembly GCA_049701195.1. Taxonomy (GTDB): domain Bacteria; phylum Bacillota; class DSM-521; order Neomoorellales; family Neomoorellaceae; genus JBNATU01. The sequence goes on along the minus strand of JBNATU010000020.1, from coordinate 31,172 downwards.
CCAACTGTGACGGACGGCGCAAATTTAATGGATATATCTTATTACCTCCTGCGGCCAAGGCTTGGTAAATTTGCCGCACGGTGTCCCAGGTTAAACAATCGCTATAGATGCCCTCCCGCGCCCTGGCAGGTACAGCATTGAAAAGAAAGAGTATGTGCAGCACGCGGGTCACTCCCCGGAAAGCCTACAGGCTTTCCTCATTATAGCGCCCCCATTTTCTAACGTCAACGGAAATAATCCTTGACATGGACTGGCATCCTTTAGTATGCTAATCACAAAGTAGGAAAAGTAGAATTGCATATATATCGATGTAAGCTGAGAGTGAAGCAGAGATGAGCTGGAGCTGAGGGGAGACGAGACTAGCCGGCGGCAACAGGACGGCCTGGCGGTTTTCGTCAGGTCGTTTTTGTTTTTGCGTCTAGAGTTTTTACATGTAGAGTTTTTAAGTCTTTATCTGGATTTCTAGATTTAATAACTTTTAAAGGAGGCTCGAACAAATCATGAAACAAGAAGCCAAGTTGTCCCAAACTGCTAAACAGGGGTTGCAGGCGGTAGACGTAGTGGTCATAGCCGTCCTGCTGGCAGCGGGAGCCGTTTTGCGCCTGATCACTCCGCCCTTTTTCGGCATCACTCCCAATCTGGTAATCGGGATGTATGTCCTGGCCATTATGCTGCTCCGGCCCCGTTTAACCGAGGTGCTGGGTATCGGGCTGGTATCTGCCGCAGTCTGCCAGCTTACCACTAAATCTCTCCTGCCTTACCTGAATTTTATAAGCGAGCCCGTGGGAGCCCTGGTTACAGCCCTTCTACTTTATCTGCCTTTTGATAGAAGCCGCCTCTTGGGCTCGGTTAAACCTTTGGTGGTCACCTTTATCGGTACTTTTGCCAGCGGTTTTACTTATATAAACATCTTTAAGGCCATCACTTTGTTTGCCGCTCTGCCCAAGAATCCGGCCTATACCTATCTCTTGATGGTGGTGATTGTAACCGGCGTAGTCAATGCCCTTTTAGCCCAGGTATTGTATTTCCCGCTGAAACAGCTGCTCAAGAACTTATAACTTTAGGGCGAGCAGAAAGGCGGAACCCATTATGGAGCCTATAATTAGGGTGGAAAACTTTACCTTTTATTATAACGACAGCAAAATACCTGCTCTGGCCGACATCAACCTGACGGTTAACCCGGGTGAATTTTTAGGGCTTACCGGTCCTGCCGGAGCAGGTAAGACCACCCTGGCCCTGGCCCTCAACGGCATTATTCCTCATTTCCAAAAGGGCCGCTGGTCCGGCAAGGTTACGGTGGCGGGCCTGACAACGGCAGAAACCGGTTGCGCGCGTCTGGCCCAAGTAGTAGGCAGCGTGTTTCAGGATCCTGAGGCCCAGTTGGTAGCCGCCGAGGTGGAAGAAGAGCTGGCTTTCGGTTTGGAAAACCTGGCTCTGCCCCGGGAGGAAATAAAGCAGCGCATCGAAGAGGCTTTAAGTATGGTAGGTATACAGGAGTTGCGTTACCGCAGCTTAAAAGAACTGTCCGGCGGTCAGAAACAGAAGGTGGCCATCGCGGCGGCTGTGGCTTTGCGGCCTGCCGTGCTGGTACTGGATGAACCTACCTCGGAATTGGACCCTCAAGCCACCCTGGAAGTCTTAGAAGTATTGCAGCTGCTTAACCGGCGTCACCGTATAACTATTATCCTTATTGAGCAGAAACTGAGCGCTATAGCGCCGTATATCTCCAGGCTCATCTGCCTCCACAAAGGTCGTATGGTCGCCGACGCGGCTCCGCAGCAGATCTTAAGCCAAGAAAGATTTGTCCATGACTTGGGGCTGGAGGTACCGCCGGTTTCTCTTCTTTTTTACTTACTGCGCAAAGCGGGCCTTTATTTTAAGGATTATTTACCCCTTACCGTAGAAGAAGCTCAAGCAGAACTAAGAAAGCTTCTAGCTAGGGAGAGGATATTATGATACTGGCCGAAAGCTTAAGTTTTACTTACCCTAACGGCATTCAGGTATTAAGGGACATTTCCTTTCATATAAACAAGGGGGAATTTATCGCCTTAATCGGCCAAAACGGCGCCGGCAAAACCACCCTCTTAAAACATTTCAACGGGCTCCTTAAGCCTACCAGCGGCCGGCTGATGATAGGCGGTCTGGATACCCGCCGGGCTAAAGTAGTTGAGCTCGCCCGCAAGGTAGGCTTTCTTTTTCAAAACCCCGACCACCAGATCTTCCTCCCTACGGTAAAGGAAGAAATAGCGTTTGGTCCTAAAAATCTGGGGCTTAAGGGGCCAGAGCTTCGGTCCCGGGTGGAGGAGGCCGCGGCCCTGGTAGGGTTAACACCTTACTTGGATGCCAGCCCTCTACAATTGAGTAAAGGACAGCGCCAAAGGGTAGCCTTGGCGGCAGTTCTCTCCATGCGCCCTGAAGTGCTGGTACTGGATGAACCTACCACCGGTCAAGACTGGCGTGAGGCTCTGGAGATCATGGAGGTAGTAAAAGGGCTACATCGGCAAGGTCATACCATCGTGTTGGTCACTCATGATATGGAAATGGTAGCCCGCTACGCACAAAGAGCCCTGGTTTTAGGGAAAGGAAAACTTTTACTGGACGGACCTCTAACAGAAGTTTTCTCCCGAGAAGACATTCTGTCCGCCACGGGTCTTGTACCTCCGGCCATGATCCGCCTGGTGCAACCCTTCCGCCCGGCCGGGCTTTTCCGGGAAGTATTGACTGTCGAGGACCTCTATGCCGAAATTATCTCCATCTTAAGGGGTGAAAAGCATGTACCGCAGGTCCTTCCTGCATGAACTGAATCCTTTAAGCAAGATAATCTGGTCCCTGGCAGTAGTCACCTCGGCTTTCTTCTTGCAAACTCCCACAGCCATGCTCCTCCTTTTTACCTCGGTCTTAGCCGTAGCCTGGGCCGGTAAAGTGCTAAAGGAAATAGCACCGGCTATCCGCGGACTCGTGATATTTGCAGCCCTTTTCTTTCTGTTCCAGATCTTTCTGATACCCGAGGGGGGAACGGTGTTCACCCTTCTGCCGTCCATAGGTTGGGGGCGGGTAACCGACGTAGGATTATACGCCTGCACTATGCTGTCCTTGAGAATGCTGGCCATGACTTCTACCATACCGGTACTCTTGGCCACCACTCAACCCAAAGACATCATTACCGTATTTGTGGAAAAGTTAAAGGTGCCGTATCTTTATGCCTTTATGCTGGTGACTGCGCTTCGCTTCATCCCTATCCTGAGAGAAGAGTTGGACCTGATCCTTCAGGCGCAGCGCGCCCGCGGCTATGACCTGGAAGGGCGCAACTTTATCCGAAAGATCAAAGCCATCCTTCCGCTGGCTCTTCCCCTCCTTCTGCTCTCCGTCCGCCGAGCCAGGACTATGGCCATCTCCATGGAAACCCGGGGATTCGGCTCCGGCCCCCGTACCCACCTGCGGACCATTGATTTACAGCCTCAGGATATCGTCGTCATGGCCTTCTGCCTAGTTTGCGTAGTGTTATTGGCCGTCTTATAACCGTCTTATAAAGGTATTAGTAAAGGTATTAGCCACTCCAAAGCATGAATAGAAGAATTACCTTCCACTACCAACGAGGGATTATACAGCCTCCAGCTTCACTGTATTTTTGGCTATTTAGCTATATTCTTAGCTATATTCATTCCCTATGAAACGCCATTCGTAAGCTATTTTCCCAAGTTATTTAGCTATATTCTTAGCTGTATTTTAGCTGCTAACTTGTATTCTTAGGTGTATTCTTTCTTTAGGTGTATTCTTCATGTTTCTCGCCTCCAGCAATGCGTCTCCGGCCATAAAGAAATTGGGCACAGGCCCCAGGCCAACTTCGCTCTTGCGGCAGGAGAAAACGCTTTTCTGTCGAATTGTACTTTTTTAGGGAAGAAAAAATATCCAGCGTTTGGGGTAGATGGGATGTCTCATGAGACCTTTCCTGGTATTTTGTATGCCCTGGTTCTCCAGGATTTTCCCGAAAGCCTGGTAGAATGTCTGGCGGTTTTTAGCCTGCTGAACTTTAAACTCACGGATAAAAGAATTTGGCCTATTGCCTTATTGCAGACCCTAACCAACCTGGTGCGTCTTTTGCCCCTTGCCTTCGGCATGCATTCGATAATTTTAATTTTCTCCTTGGTCTTGTATACCCGACTTTTTACCCGCGCTCAGTTGTCTAAGACCTTCCTGGCGGTTATGGTATGCTTCGCTCTCATAGCCGTCGCCGAAATAATCTACGTCGGGCCACTTCTAAAATTTACAGGGTTAGAATACGAAGTGGTCTTCGCCAATCCCTTTTTACGGGCGGCTTTTTCGCTTCCTTATTTTGTAATTTTGCTGCTCCTGGCTCTGGGCAAGAACTACTATAACCAGAAGAAGGGGTTAACTTGCTAAGGTTCAACCTCACCCGCCCGGCTGCCGCCTATTTGAAAGAGAAGCTCCATTTAACTCCGGAGGAGGAAGAGATCGCCCTTTACGGGTTGCAGGTCGTTCTGTATCCCCTTATAGGGTGTCTGGCTGTCATTCTGGCCGGCTGGCTCATGGGCTGCCTACCTACTACCCTGGCCGTGGCTTTCACCGCAGCCTTTCTGCGGCTGTGGTCCGGCGGGGCCCACAGCCGCTCTCCTCTGACCTGCACCGTGGTGGGAGCTATTGTTTCCGCCGCGCTGGGGAAGGCTTCCTCCATACTGGCACCGCTTTTCGGCACCCTACACCTTCTCGGGGCGGTGATACTGGGCGCGTTATGCTCTTTAATCCTGGTCTGGCGCCTGGCGCCGGTGGATTCTCCGGCCAAACCCCTTCTCTCTCCGGTATACCGCCGGAAGATGCGGCACGCCTCGGTGCTCAGCGTACTACTGATCGCGGCCGGGCAGGCGGCCCTGCTGGCTGGATTCAGGGCCCAGAGCCTGGCCCTGGCCGTAGGCTTCGGTCTATGGTGGCAAACCTTTACTTTGACCAGGGCGGGACATGGGGTTGCCACAAGCATAGACAAGTTAATCCCACTGTGACTAATTAGAAGGAGGTAAAAGAGGATGAAGCGTTTACTCTATCGCCTTTTGCCTGCGGTGTTCAGCTTTTTGGCTTTGGCCGCTGCCATTGGGGTAAAACCAACTTGTTCCCTCATGTTATATCAGCCCGAGGTACCCAAGTCTCTCCGTAAGTAAAAAGCTTCAATGCCGGGAAGACCCGCCCTTCCCGGCACCTACCGGACCTCCGCTTAACTGTTACTGGAGGTTCTAACCAAGCGAACCGGGCAATACGACTCAGTATTAATTCTGCCACAGGAGAAACGACCATGCGCAGGTGGGAGCAAAAGAGGGCCCAGGAAATATCGGAATACATCTTAGTTACTCATATTGTCAGCCTTTTGATCTTTCTAATGACCGTTTTCAGCTTTTATGGCCTACCCTTAGGTTTACATCTACCCATAAATCTGCAATCTATATTTACTGTATTTACTGCTATAGCCATAGCCTACATAGGCCGCAAGCTCCTCCCCAGGATCACTTTCCTGGAACAACCCCATACAGACGAAATTTTGCTCCTGGTTTTCGTGTTTCCTCTGGCTTTCACTTTTCTCTGGTACAGCCACAATTTCTTCGGGGCCAAGGTCTTAATCTTGATTCCTTCCATAATTGCGGCCACCACCTTGGGCAAACTGGGCGGCACGTCGGTTGCCATAGTAGCCAGCGCTCTACTTTTTCTCCTGGATTACCGGCTATACCATGCTTTGCCACCGGAGGTCTTCCAAACCAACTGTATAATAACCTGCGTCAATCTCCTGCTCACCTGGCTCACGGGCGGTCTCATGGAGGTAGAAAGTAAAACCCAGCAGGAGTTGCTCCAGCTGGCCGATTACGATCAATTAACCGGCCTGTATAACCACCGCTGCTTGCAGGAAAAGCTGATCCTTACCCTGCAAAAAGCCGCGCTCGAAAACGCACCTGTTTCTTTAGCCCTATTGGACATAGACCAATTCAAGTATTTTAATACGGTTTACGGCTACCAAGCGGGGGACGAAATTCTGGCCACCATCGGGCAGATATTGCGGGAGGAGATGTCTTCCCCCTGTTATGCCGCCCGTTATGGAGGCGATGAATTCGCCTTGGTTTTTCCCGGTAAAGAGAAGAACGAGGCCCTCAGGCTACTTTCCCGCACCCGGGAAAAAATCGTAAACTCCGCTACCCTCTGCTTGTTGGATCATCAGGGAACGCCTCCGTTCAAATCCTTTACTGTGGCCGTCGGGTTAGCCAGCTATCCTCATGACGGTGATACAGTCTTTTCCTTAGTGCGCGCGGCGGAAAATGATCTGTTCCGCGTCAAATACGCCCAAGGCCACACTTATCTTTACTATTCTATCATCAGCCAGATCAGTACCTTAAAGGTCAAAGACGCCTTCCCCACCCTCAGGGCTCTGATTGCGCTGATAAACACCAAAGACCGGTATACCTTTGGCCATTCGGAAAGGGTCATGTCCTATGCTCTGGCGCTGGCGGAGAAACTATCCCTCTCCGAGCAGGAAAAAGATACCTTGCGCTATGGTGCTTATCTGCACGACCTGGGCAAAATAGAACTGGATAACTCTCTTTTAAATAAGAGCGGCCCTTTAACTGAAAATGAATGGAAATTTATACATAATCATACAATATGGGGGAGTGAAATGGTAAAACCTTTGGTATTTTTTCAAGAAATATCACAGATAATTCGCTACCACCATGAGAACTTTGATGGCACAGGCTACCCCGAAGGTTTGCAAGGAGAACAAATCCCCCTCCTGGCACGCATTGTACGCCTGGCCGACAGCTTTGATGCCATGACTACGGACCGCCCCTACCGGAAGGCGTTAAGCTTTGCGGAAGCCAGCCAGGAGTTACGCCGATATGCCGGTAAGCACTATGATCCTGCTCTGGTCGACCTGTTTTTGGAAGCGGTCAAGGAAGCGTATGAGCGACGGGAAGAATATACCTCCTTCCTCGACTTAGGGGGATAGCTCCGGCTTCTAAAATAGATTTGATTTTATACAGCCCAAAGATACCAGTAAAAAGATCGGCTTCTAAATAAATCGATAGAATAATTATAATTTCCCTAAAGCAATCTCCGGATACTCTAGACCCGGCAGTTGTACCGCCATAATTGGTCTCAGCCGAGGCCCAAAGCTAATCTTAATATACATATACTCTAAAGGCCCTTGTGCCCAAGGTCTTCTTCCCCCGCTTGGGCAGCTGAAGAACTTCCCGGCTGGGGGAGCTTCCCCTTAGCCTGTTTGCCCAAGGTTTTAAGGTGACGCACTACACCTAAAAAGACCATAATCAGAGCTCCGGCTAAAGCTGAGGTAAAAATTACTATCACCAGAGACACTTGGGGAAATTGCCACACTAAGAAATGAATATCTACGGGTACGGCATTCTGTACGGCAAAAATAGCCACCAGCAAAACGAAAACTAAAGCCAGCAAGCCATAGAACTGCACTTTTAAGCTCCTTTCCGGTTATTCTTCCCGGCCCAGCCTGCGTGCGAAAGTAAGAAATCCTGTATGGCCTACCATCCGGTGTTCCGGACGTACTGCCCGACCTTCCACGTACCAGCCTCTAAGCAATACCTCTACCGTTTCGATCAGGCCAAAAGTGCCTGCCTCCCGCAAGGCAGTTACTAAACTCCCCACCTGGACAATAGAAGGTAGATAAGAACACAGTATACCTCCGGGGCCCAGGGCCCGGTAGGCCGTATTCAGCGCCCGCCAGGGCTCGGGCACATCCAAGATCACCCGATCAAAACCGTGTTCCACTCCCGTCTCGTAAATATCTCCCAATCGGAGTTCCAAAGAGTGGGGCCACTCTCCTAAAAAGGAACGCACGTTTTGGGCGGCCCAATCCAGCATGTCCTGGCGCACATCGTAAGCTACCACTTTCCCCCCAGAACCTACTTGCCGGAGTATGGCCAGCAGAAGAGCGCCGCTCCCCACGCCTCCCAGCAAGACCCGAGCACCGGGAAAAACATCGGCCCATACCATGATTATTCCCCAGTCCTTGGGATAGATTATGCCGCTTTTACGCGGCATTCTAATAACATAGTCGGCAAGGGTCGGATAAAAGACACAAAATTTCTTCCCCTTAGAGGTTTCCACCACTATGCCGGGCTCCCTGCCTAACACGCCGTCATGATCCACGTATCCCCAATGGGTATGTAAACGTCCGCCTCGATTCAAGCGCTGGGAAAACTGTACGCCGCGGTGATCGGCAAATACTACCCATTCCCCTTCTTTAAAAGGCAAATCCACCCACTCCCGGTCCGACCTTAAAAGAAAGGCCCTTCACCTCCCAGGGCCTTTCTTTGTTTTTTATTCTACCCCGCGTGCTTATCCTTGCGGTAGCAACAAATCTGTGATGCACCAGGCCGCTGGGGTCTGTCTACCCCTCGGGCTCGAAGCACCAAGTATGATCGACCTCTCTTCGCCAGCCGCAGTAGGAAAAATTCTACGCCTACCCGTTTTCATCCTTCTGCTGGTGCCGCCATGGCGGCATGAATGTCTACCCCGAAAATGCGCTTTTTGCCATTTTCATCCTTCTGCTGATTGCTGTCTTAGCAGCATGAGCGTCTACCCCGAAAATAGCTTCGGTTATTTTCATCCTCCTGCTGATGCCACACCAGTGGCATGCATGTCTACCATGGGTTTCACACTTTGCTTCCTTAAGTTCTTCTTTAAAGTTCCCTGCACTAAAACAGCACTTGAGGGTTCTACTTTTTCTCCCCCCATCACCGTACAATCAGTTCAACCCCAAAGGAGTACCTGGTGCGCGGTTGTGCCTCCGGCATGGCTGGTTAGATTAAAATTCTTTCCACTTGTACTGCCGGAAAAGCGAAAATAATCTTTAACGGTTCGCCATATTCATTGCTCAGGCTATGCTTTACTCCCGCCGGAGCGTGTATCACCATCCCTTCCTCCAGGGCATAACTCTCTTCTCCCAACTTTAGCGTACCTTTCCCTTTTACTACGTGCATTACCTCCTCCACCTTATGAATGTGCAGAGGAATAACGCCACCTTGGTGCAAAGTGATTTCCCCACTAGTTACCGCCGCAGCCCCAGTAGAATAATCTACCAAGGATTTGATAAAGACTTTAGGGAATACCTCCCTCGCCTCCACTTCCCCAACCTTGATTACCGGCATTATAAAGCCCCTCCTTTAACCTTATGGCACTTTATGCTGGTACCTTAGGATCGAAATCCACTGCCGCTGTAGCAAAGCTTTCCTCATTCCTTCTATATTTTTTCTTCGTCTGTATCCATTTTCCTGCTGCCCCGAAAATAGTCCTTGGCTATTTTCATCCCTCTGTTGGTGCCGCCAGGGCGGCATGATGGTCTACTCCTTTTAAGCCTTCCTGACCTAATTTACGGTTCTCTGGTCATAGATTGTGGTGTATGATAAAATATCCTCAAAGGATGATCCGTTATGAGAAACTTGCTTAAGATAAAGAGAGGAATCATTGCTCTACCGCTGATCCTGTTATTCGTGGTGAGTATAGCCTTTCCCGTTACCGCCTCGGATATGATCCCGGCTGTTTATGTGCTTAGGGTAGAGGGGCCTATCGTCCCGGTGGTGGCCGACTACATCCGGGAAGGGATACAGCTCGCTGAAGATGGCGGAGGAGCCTGCGTACTTCTGGAACTCAGTACTCCAGGCGGCCTTTATACCGCCACACAAGCAATAGTGGAAAGCATTCTAAACGCGCAAATACCCGTTATTGTATATGTTTGCCCCGCAGGAGCCTGGGCCGGCTCAGCGGGCACTTTTATTACTATAGCAGCCCACGTGGCCGCCATGGCACCGGGTTGTAGGATCGGAGCTGCCCACCCTGTAGCCGTGGATAACGACGCGGCGCTTTCGGATACCCAGAAACAAAAGCTGGCTCAAGATGCTGCAGCCTGGGTGCGGAGCATCGCTCAGCTCAGAGGGCGCGATCCGGCCCAGGCAGAACTGGCCGTGCTGGAAAGCAGATCTTTTAGCGATAGCGAAGCTTTGCAAGCCCGTCTCATCGATCTGCAGGCCAGAGATAGAGACGACTTGTTAAACCAACTTCAGGGCCGCCGGATTGACCTGATCAGCGGTAAAGAGGCGGTATTACAGGTAACAGGATTGCCCTTAAAGCAGATACCTATGACCCCTATCCAAAGGCTGCTTTTCGCCGTAAGCGAACCCAATATCGCTTACCTGCTCCTGAGCCTCGGTACAGTAGGCCTTTTGGCGGAATTCTATCATCCCGGCGCCGTCTTCCCCGGCGTGGTAGGCGGTATAAGCCTGATCCTGGGACTTTACGCTTTGGGGAGTCTTAACGCCCGGTTCAGCGGTATGCTGTTGCTTTTGCTGGGGCTAGGCCTGCTGGCCGCCGAAGCCTTGGTAACGAGCCACGGGCTCCTGGCTGCGGGAGGGCTCACTTCCTTTATATTGGGCTCACTGATGCTTTTTGGGGGCGGGCCGCCTTCCTTTAGGGTCAGTTTAACTCTGATAGCAACTACCGCTTTAACGCTCGGCGGTTTTGTCGCTTTCCTCTTAGGCGCCGTCGTCAAAGCCCAACGCCGCCGGGTTGTTACCGGAAAGGAAAGCTTGGAAGGCGCTATAGCGCTGGCCTTAACGGATTTGAAACCCGAAGGAATAGTGCTGGTGGAAGGAGAGCACTGGAAGGCGGAGAGCCCCGAACCTATTGCCGCGGGTGAAAAGGTGATCATCTTAGGCCTAGACGGTCTTAAGCTCAAAGTCAAGAAATTAAATTGAAGAAAGGTCAGGTGGAACGTTATGGAAAACTTTATTTCTCTCATTGCGCTAGTAATAATCGCCATCAGTTTGGTATCCGCGTCTATCAGAGTAGTTCAGGAGTATGAACGGGGGGTTATTTTCCGGTTGGGGCGTTATGTAGGCGTGAGGGGACCCGGTCTTTTCTTCCTGATCCCCTTTATAGAGCGTATGCAGAAAGTAGACTTAAGAGTGGTGACCATGGACGTACCCACGCAAGAAGCCATTACTAAAGATAATGTCACCGTCAAGGTAAATGCTGTAGTCTATTTTCGCGTAGTGGAACCTGCCAATGCGGTAATCAAAGTGGTAGACCATATCGTAGCCACCTCGCAGCTGGCCCAGACTACCCTACGCAGCGTGTTGGGCCAATCCGACCTGGATGAACTGCTGGCCCACAGGGAGCAGATCAACCAACGTTTGCAGCAGATCATTGACGAAGGCACGGAGCCCTGGGGAGTTAAAGTAAGCCTGGTAGAGATCCGGGACGTGGAACTTCCCCAAACTTTGCAGCGAGCCATGGCGGCCCAGGCGGAGGCGGAACGTGAACGGCGAGCCAAGATAATCCACGCCGACGGCGAGTACCAGGCGGCGGAAAAGCTGGCAGAAGCAGCCCGGATTATTTCTTCGCAACCGGCCTCCTTGCAGCTGCGCTATCTGCAGACCCTTACCGAAATAGCTTCGGACAAATCCAACATCGTGGTATTCCCCCTGCCCATAGAATTATTCCAAAAGCTGTGGGAAAGGCTCCCCAAGAGCTAGCCCGGAAAAAGTTTAGGGCTTCACCTCCCGGTTTGGGGAACAACGCCTCTAAACAGCTTCCAAATCGCGGGGCTTGCCGGTCTTTAGGCACCGCCAGTCACACGCCGGCCAGCCCCGGTCATTTATTACAAATTTCTGCCGGCCTTTTGCAACCTCCGCTGTTCTCCTAGGCCATCTTGGAACCGGGCCTCAGGGAAATCCCCTCTATGGCCTAAAAGGTTGGCGGGAGAGAAACGCCTTCCGGTATCTAACTTCCGGGAACTAAGTTTTGGGGTTGCGGATACTGCTCCCTGCTCTCCGTTTAGCCCCCAGCCTCCGGAGCAGCGCATACCGGGCCGGCCCAAGGTTGAATACCAGACTTTAGAGGGCCAAAAGAGCAGAATAATCCCCCAAGCCGAACTACAATCTAACAAAATAATTACTTATCAGTACAAATGGTGCAAAAAGGAGATTGATTAGAGGCTTCCAAAACAAGTATGATTTTCCTGCGGTTGAAGCTTTGTACTCAAGGCCTCTTAAGCTTGAGGGGGAGGAGGATTACAGGCTTTAGCCCGCGAGCAGTTGCCGAGTCTTGCTTCGGAAGTACCGCTGATTAAAAGGAGAGGGTTCAAAAGTGAGCAGCTCAGGACAAATGAAGGATAGGGCTAAGTTGTTAGGGGAAGCACCTATCGGGCGGTTGTTGTGGAAGTTTTCTCTGCCAGCCATAACCGGAATGCTGGTAAATGCTCTGTATAACGTGGTAGATAGAATATTCGTGGGACGGGGCGTAGGTTCTCTGGCCATTGCCGGCATAACGGTAAGCTTCCCCATCATGATAGTGCTCATGGCCTTTTCCATGCTGGTGAGCATGGGGGCCACAGCTCTAATATCTATACGTCTGGGGGAGCGCAAGAAAGAAGAGGCGGAGCTGGTGGCCGGAAATGCCTTGGTACTATTAATCTTGGTGGCGGCCCTCTTGGCGATCCTGTTCCGGGTATTGTTAATACCCGCATTATCGCTCTTCGGAGCCAGCCCGGCCATCATGCCTTATGCTGTGGAATACATGCGCATAATTTTGCTCGGAAACATCTTAATGAGTATAGGTTTCGGTATGAGCAACATGATACGCGCCGAGGGCAATCCCGTAATCGCTATGTGTACCACGCTAATCGGGGCCTTGAGCAACATGGTATTGGACTACATAGCAGTCTTCCCCTTAGGCATGGGGGTAAAAGGTGCCGCTCTGGCTACTATCATTTCCCAAGGTATCTCTGCCACCTGGACCTTGCATTATTACCTTTCCGGAAAAAGTTTAGTTAAGCTATACTTGAGGAACCTTACCCTGCGGCCGCGTATATGCCTTAAAATCCTGGCGGTAGGTAGCCCCCAATTCGCTCTGCAATTAGTCCAAAGCGTACAGCAGGCTATTCTTAATAAAAGCCTGGCCCTTTACGGAGGAGACTTGGCTATAGCCGCCGTAGGTGTAGTATTCAGCCTGGGGACCTTTTGGCTCATGCCGGTTATAGGAGTGTCTCAAGCTGCCCAACCGATAATCGGCTTTAACTACGGAGCCCGAAAATTCGACCGGGTTAAAGAAACTCTTAAACTGGCCAGTTGGGGAGCGACGCTTATCGTAGGCGCTGGTTTTACGGCCAGCCACATTTGGCCCCGGCATCTGGTAGCGCTGTTCAGCCGGGGAGAGGTTCCGTTGATAGAAATGGGCGCCCATGCTATGCAAAGGCTCTTTCTTATGATCCCTTTAATAGGCTTTCAGATTGTCGGCTCGGGATATTTTCAGGCAGTAGGCAAGCCCCTACAAGCTACCATTTTGTCCCTCTCCCGGCAGGTGCTCCTTTTCATACCTCTGCTACTTATTTTACCGCGGTTTTGGGGTTTGGAAGGCATCTGGTGGGCAGCCCCTCTCGCCGATTTGGGTTCCACTCTAATGACTACGGCCTGTCTCTATTACGAGTTCAAAGGCGAAACCGTCGCTCTGCTAAAGTTAAAATCATGTAGTAACGGTAGTAAAGGATAAAAGTAAAGGATAAACGAAGAATAAATAAAAGCTATTGAGGATAAGAAAGTCGAGAAGGCAATGTCGAGAAGGCGATAGAAATAAACAAGATAAACAACTTGTATATTGCAACCTATGTATGCTACAATTAACTTGACGGAGAGAAGGAGCAATTATGGAATACGAAGTGGCGGTCGATCGCTTAAACTGCCTGCTAGCCGAACTGGTCCGGACGGCACAGTTACTACAAAAAAGCGAGGCCGGGTGCTGCGGAATATCTCTTTCTTAGTGCCACTTACTGCTGGAAATCTTTCAACGCTCCAAAGGGGGGCTTCGCTAAGCGAACTGGCCGCAACGCTATAGCTGGATTTGAGCACCGTCAGCCGAGTAGCGGACGGCCTGGTACGACGGGGGCTCCTCCAGCGTGACACCGACCCTGCCGACCGGCGGCGTACGGTATTGCTCTTAACGCCAAAAGGGCGAGAACTGATGGAGACTATCTGCCGGGGCACGAAAAAATACTTCCGCGAGATTTTGCAGCAGGTACCTGCGGAAAAACACCAGGTGGTACTGGAGAGGTTAGACCTGCTGGTAAAAGCCCTAAGAAACCTTAAAGGAGGCTGTTGCCCGTGAATGAGACCCTAAAACAAGCGGTAAAAGAAAAATATGCCTTAGCAGCCAGGAAGGCTCAAGCCGGCCAGCCGGGAAGCTGTTGCACCTCCGGGGGATGCTTCGGTAGCTGCCATTATTCTCCTGAAGAAACTGTCAGCCTGCCTCAAGAGCTTATCCAGGCTTCCCTCGGCTGCGGTAACCCCACCATGCTGGCGGACCTTAAAGAAGGAGAAGTGGTATTGGACCTGGGGAGCGGAGCAGGGCTGGACACTTTGCTCAGCGCCCGTCGTGTGGGCCCCAGGGGCAAAGTATACGGTCTAGATATGACCGAAGAAATGCTGGCCTTGGCCGAAGAGTACCGCCGCCGGAGCGGGCTGACCAACGTACAATTTCTCCAAGGTGATATAGAAAATATACCTCTGCCCGACAACCACGTAGACGTAATTATCTCCAATTGTGTCATTAATTTGGCTGCCGATAAGGCCAGGGCCCTTAGCGAGGCTTTCCGGGTGTTAAAACCCGGAGGTCGCCTTGCCGTATCGGACATGGTATGGCGGCAGGAAGTACCCGCCCGGCTGCGAGCCAATGTGGGACTATGGACCGAGTGCGTCGCCGGCGCCCTCACGGTGGAGGAATACCGCCGCCTGTTGCAAGAAACAGGTTTTACAGGTATCGAAATAGATATAATCCGCGGAATGGACCAAAGTGATCAGGGCTTACTGGATTTATGGGAGGGAGCGGTAAAGCAGGAAACAGCCGAGCTGGTATCCTACATGAAGTCTTTAGCCAGCGCCTTTATCCGGGCATATAAGCCCGCCAATCAAGGATAAAATTTCCGACCCTCAAAAGCACCGCGAGGTTACCCGGACGTAAGCCGGCCGGAATACACTCCGGCCGCCGGCAATCTCGGGCACTCAATACTGCTTAGTATTAAGCACATGTTGCTCTCGGTTTTTATTATCACGTATCAGGAAGAACTTAAGACAGTGGGAGGTGTCCTGGCGGCGCCCCTTCTATGGTACAAAGCCATGGGTTTTATGCGTCGGGGAATTGTTATGGAAGGAAAGCAAAAGGAGACTGTTGTCTGTCAGATTTGCAAAAAACAAAAGAGGCGAAGCGAAGTTTTTCCCGGAGAACTAGTCCGCGACTCTATCGCCAAGACGATTCAAAAGAAATATCCTGATTGGTCGCCCGATGAGTTTATATGCTTTTCCGACCTCAACCGCTTTATGACAGAGTATGTCCAGGATATTCTAGAAGCAGAGAAAGGCGAACTTTCCGCATTAGAGTTAGAGGTCATTAGAAGCCTTAAGGAGCAGGAGATACTATCCGAAAATATCGACACCGCCTTTGAACGTCAGCTAACATTTGGTGAACGGCTAGCCGACAAAGTAGCGGAATTCGGCGGCAGTTGGCGATTCATCATTATCTTTGCTACTATTATCATTTTATGGATCACAGTCAACTCCATTAAGCTACTCTGGAGGCCTTTCGACCCTTACCCCTTCATTCTTCTTAACCTTGTTCTTTCGTGTCTTGCTGCTGTCCAGGCACCCATCATTATGATGAGTCAAAATCGTCGGGAGTCCAAGGATCGTCTACGAGCCGAATACGATTACCGGGTTAACCTTAAGGCAGAATTAGAGATTCGTCACCTTCATACCAAAATAGATCAGCTTATGACGAGTCAATGGCAAAGGCTGGAGGAAATCCAGCAAATCCAGATGGAGCTAATGAAGGAGCTTATCGGTAAATCCGGAAAGTAACAGAGAGCTAATCGGTTATCCCCTATTCGTGCGGATGTCTTATGGCTCTAACGCAATGGTAACCTCGGATCTGGAGCGGCTCTGGGTTTTCTCGGCTGGCCATGCCCCGTTCCATCACTACCGTGAACCCTTATTTTTTCTGCCCCGCCCCCCTCTAGGTCCTTGAGCATAGCCAGGCATACTACTGTTGTGGCGGACCAAGCTCTAAACTGCCCAAAAAGCAGACGCTCCTCGGCCGTAGCCCCTTCGATGTAGCCAATATTCCTTGTCGCTTTTGCCCTTGCGTGCGGTTTTGCAGATGTATAAGTGCCTGTCATAGGTGGATGAGCTCGACGGTAGTATTTGCGTCAAGGTGTTTGACGGAAATATAAGTGCCTGTCATAGTATTAATACAAGTATAATACAGGTTAATTCACCTATTTTCCACTAATCGTCATTATTTAAAGCCGAATCGCTTGGGAAACGGACCACCTTGGCTTTTTCTCCGCTTCCACTCCGCTTCCACTCCGCTTTTGTTCCTTGTTTCACAATCAAACGGCGCTTAAAGTCTTATCCGCCTTCCCCGTATTTGGAGTGTTACGGAAAAACTTAGTACGCAAATAACCCTATTATTTTCATGTTCGGATGTACTTCCCCGGCAAATGAAATATTTTACCTCATAAATGAAATATTTTGCCTTAGAAGGAGGAAAAAGGCAAGGATTTGTCGAAATTCTGCCGAGGGCAAATTGGGGGAGAGTGGTAAAGTTGGCCACTAATTCCTGGCGCAAAAAAGAAATACCGGGCCCTACACCGGGTCGCAATTCCTTCGCCCGTATCTACGCCATTCATCGGTGGATTGCCGGCCGCTTTTATCCCAGTGTCGCCTTTTTGGCAGAGCATTTGGAAGTATCCCGGCGGACGGTGGAACGAGATCTGGAAACTATGAGGGACTTTTTTGGTGCGCCTATCGCTTATGATCGGTCGCATAAAGGATATTACTACGAGGGCCCTTTTAACCTGCCCCCGGTTAGATTAACTGAAGGGGAATTGTTGGTCCTATATCTGGGACAAAAACTCTTGAACCAGATCGGAGGCACTCCCTTCGGCCAGGTTATGCGCAGCGCCTTGGACAAGATAAAAGCCATGTTGCCGGAAAGGGTAAACCTGGATCCAACTTTGATGGAGGAGAGTATTTCCTTCGGAGTAGATCCGTTGCGGGGTGACGAAAAACATTTAGTAGCCGTTTACGCCGATCTTGTTCAGGCCGTCCACGAATGCCGCTCAGTGCAAATTACCTATTATACAGCCAGCAGAGACGCAGTAACGGAACGTTTGATTGATCCCTATCACTTGCGTTTTTACCGCGGCGCCTGGTACGTCGTAGCTTACTGCCACTTGCGTCAGGAGGTTCGCTTGTTCGCCCTGGACCGCATCCGACAGTGGAAACTCACCACGGCTCAATTTACCATCCAGCCGGACTTTTCCCTAGAGGAATACTTAAGAGATTCCTTGGGGATAGAGCGGGGAGAGCAAACGCGGGAAGTGGTTATTCGCTTTGCAGCCTCCCAGGTACGGTGGATACAGGAACGGAAGTGGCACTCTAGCCAGCAAAGTGAGCTCCTGCCTGACGGAAGCCTCATAATTAGAATGTACTTGAGCGGACTCCAGGAAGTAAAGCGGTGGGTTTTAAGTTTCGGCGGCTGTGCCGAGGTGTTGGCACCTCCGGAACTTCGACAAGAGATGATACAGGAAGTACAAGCCTTGAAGGAGATCTACAACACCGGCGAATGAACAAATTTCGCCAAAGCTAAAATGGTTTTGCCCGTCAGTATTTGGGGGTTTGAGCTCTTATAATAAATATTAGCTGGAAGGCGGTAGTCCATTCTGGCCGCTACCGGCTACCGGCCAGGCAGAGGGAGTGAATTTATGCGTTTGACGGTGTTTTTGAACGCAGACGGCGATTTTGGGCTGCCCGTAGAATATAATTACTTGCTTCAAGCCGCCCTTTACCAACAAATAGAGCAGCCAGCTTTAAGGAATTTCTTACATGAACAAGGATTCGAGTTGGGTAGGCGTAAGTTTAAACTCTTCACTTTTTCTCGCCTTCAAGGAAGGCTGCGAGTAGATAAAGCCGGCTCTAAAATGATCTTTTCCCCCCCAGTACGGTTTACGGTATGCTCTCCCCTTTCCTATCTGGTTCAGGAGATGGGTAACGGCTTTTTGAAGCAGGGACGGATCAGGCTGGGAGAGGCCCTTTTGGAAGTAGAAAAGGTGGAAGTCGCTGAGACCGTAGTGCGAGAGAGGGAAATTGGGGTGCAGATGCTTTCTCCTCTGGTAGTATACAGTACTTTAGAAAGTTCCGGCGCACGTTATACATATTATTACTCGCCTTTCGAGCCGCGTTTTGGCGAGCTCGTTTTGGCCAACTTGGCTAAGAAATATCTGTTGATATTTGGACGGCCGGCCGATACGCGCGATTTTAGTATTGTACCCGTGGAGGTTGGGGAAAAGGATTTTAAAATAGTCAAATACAAAGGTACGGTAATTAAAGGGTGGATGGGTACTTATCGCCTGCAGGGCGACCCTCAGCTTTTGGAGGTGGGCCTCAGTGCCGGCCTGGGCTCCAAAAACTCCCAGGGATTTGGCTGCTGTGAGCACACGCAGCCTTCCATATAAGGATACCGATTTTATGCCCCAAGGCCCTAGGAACAATAGCTAACGATTTTTAAGTTCTGGTCGGAGATACACCTGTTTCCTCACACCTATACACTCAAAAACAATGATTGCCCGACCGTTGCTCGGAGGGCTCAACTGCTTGAGAAAATTAGGTCCGTTTTAGAGGCTAACCCTTTATGCTGACTCTATTCATCCAGCAGAATCTCGTATAAACTCGTATAAAAATAGAGCTATTTTCTTGCTAACCCGTCGTGCTCGGAAGGTAGAACCGAACATGAAAAGAAGGCTACCTTCATACCAATCATTCCCAAGTTATGGGGGCGATAGAGAATGCTGGAGGCCATGCTTGAACTGGGTAAGGCCCTCTCCGGTAAAGGGGAAGAGGAGATCTTAACCAAACTACTGGAGCCTTTATCTCCTAAAACGAGTAAAGGTCAGACCCGCAAAGTAATTTTGCTGAATTTTGATACCCAGGCCGATAAGGTCACCATAGAAATGGAGGAGGTCCAGGAAAAAAATACTTCCCAAAAGTATTTGTGGATGGGGAATGCCAAAGGTAACAAGCCGCAGAGATCGGCAGCTACTCCTTCTCTAAACTATATTTTGTCCCAGACCTTACCCAATATAGCCCGAGAGCTGCCGGAAGAAAGCCCCTTAAGGGTACAAGTGGAGAAGGTCTTAGCTCGCTTTTACCGGGATATGCCGGATGGGATGAAGGTCCTGGACGTGGAGCGCTTCGTCCTGGCGGAAGAGGGCTTTTCGCTAACCGGGCTTTGGGAAGAAATAAAAGAACAGGTCCAGGGGGATTTGAAAAACCTTCCTAAGAAGTTTCTTTCGAAATTGACGGACGCGGTGGAAGCCTGGGTCAGGAAAAAATGGGGCCTGACTAAGGACGAAATTGCCTTGTGGGTGGTGGGTGTAGATGGAGTACCTTTAAGCAGCCACCCGGAATATAGAGCCCTTGTTTACCGCCTTAAGATTGAGGATGCTTTAGAGGGAACTATCTCCGGTTGTTGTTCCAGTTGCGGCTTGCCGGGACAAGTAGCAGTAGAGGTATTCAAGGAGCTGGAATTTAAGTATTACATACTTGACAAAATTGGCTTTGCTTCGGGGGTGACAGAAAAAGGTTTCTACCACAACCTTACCCTTTGTGCGAATTGCTACCGCAATCTACTGGCTGCCGAAAAGTTCGTCAAAAACAGGCTCAATACCCAAATAGGAAACTTTAATTGCTATGTCCTTCCCGGTTTCCTCTTTGAAGTCTTACCCGCTGAAAAGGATTTGGAAGAATGGGCTGACTACGTGATCAATACTATTAAGGTAGCCAACAATTTTGAGAGTCTTTTCCAACTGGAAAAAGAACTGGACGAATTCTTGAAGGAAGAGCCTTTAGACAATAAAGCCATACTCAACCTGCTATTTTATCGCAAAAATCAAAGCGAATTTAAAGTGTTGCGGTTGATCAAGGATGTTTCTCCCACGCGTATTAAGAAGCTGGTGCGAAACATAAACCAGGTTAGCGATGTCGGTAAAGGCTTACTGGGGGGTGAAAGTAGGGAGTGGATTATTGATTTGCACAAGATCTACTACCTAATACCCTTGAAGACCGGTGAGGTAACCGAATACAAGAAAATACTGGACGTCTACGATTCCTTGATCGGCGGGAGGGAGCTCGATTATGCCTTCCTCATCAACCAGTTTGTCGAGCTAATCGCCGTTTATATGTTGCGCCGTTTCTCGAATACCAACATCAAGGTGAGGGAAGAAAAGTATGTGGAATATAGCATGGCCAGGGCGGTATTGCAGGCCAACCTTTTTCTATATCTGTTGCGTAAGTTAGAACAATTGAAGGGGGTGACAGGCGTGAGCGAGGATTTGCAGCAGCTTAACCTGGACCAGGATATGAAAGCCTTCTTCCAGGAGATGAGATATAACGGGGCGCAAGCAGCTATGTTCTTGCTGGGGTATTTGATAGAGCAGGTAGGCTGGAGCCAGGCCCGACAGGGCCATGAAAATAAGCCGGTTTTGGAAAAGATCAATTACCAGGGTATGAGCCTGGCTCGCCTTCAGCATTTGGCCAATGTGGTTTTTAATTTGCTGCACCAGTACAAGATTCTTAAATTTAATGAGCGTCTGTATGCGGAAATGAAAAAAGTTATGGACCGGTATGTGAACAGCTGGCCGCTTACTCCGGAAGAGAATGTTTTCTATCTCCTCTCTGGTTATTCCTACGGCGTGCGCCGGGCGGCCTCTTATAAGGTCCAAGAAGAGCAGGCATAAAACTATGGGCCAACCGGGCTGCCCATCCAGGTAAGCGAAAGTGGTACCAGAAACCAGGAATAAAACCTTTTCACCAAGATAGGAGGTATAGTATCCCATGGCCGAATTAGTAAAGAATAACGGGGAAATCCTTTACCTCTACGATGCCAAAATGTGCAATCCTAACGGGGACCCCGACGATGAAAACCGCCCCCGTATGGATTATGAGCGGGAACGCAATCTGGTGAGCGATGTCCGCCTCAAGCGGTACATCAGGGATTACTTACAGGATAAGTTTAAAGATAAGGAGCAGCAGATTTATATTACCAAGGCGGAGGGCGTGGTCAACGCCACCGAACGCCTCAAAGCGGTCCTGGGCAAGAATAGAGTAGGCCAGGAGGACGTACCGGCCTTATTAAAAAAGCTTATAGATGTGCGGCTCTTCGGTGCCACCATGCCCATTAAAGCCGACGGCGGGGGCGCAGGCTCCTCCCTGACTTTTATTGGACCAGTCCAATTTAACTGGGGATATTCTCTTAACCGCACCGCTCTGGTGGATTCCTCAAGCATTACTTCCCAGTTTGCTTCCGAAAGCGGCAAGGAGCAGGGCACCATAGGTAAAGATTACCGGGTATATTATTCTCTTATTGCCTTTCATGGGATTATAAGCGCCCGCCGGGCGGAGAAGACGGGGTTGACCGAAGCCGATATTGCTTTGCTGGATGAAGCTCTCCTCAAGGCCATTCCCTTGCTGGCCACCAGGAGCAAGATCGGGCAGTACCCGAGGCTTTACCTCCGCCTGGAATACCAGGATGCCGATACCTTCTGCGGAGACCTGCGGGAATATTTAAGCCTGGAGGAGGCCACGGGTTTAAGGGAAATCAGCGATGTGAAGTTGCGTCTGGAGGGGATGGCTGACTGCTTAAAGAGCATAGCTCCGCGGGTCGCTCGGGCCTATTGCTGGCAGCACGAGCACCTCTGCACGCTGTTCCAAGGGCAAGAAGTAAGGTTCCCCTTGTGGTTAGAAGGAGTGATAGGTAAGGGCAAAGTTCAGGTATTGCAGGCCTGAAACAGGAAGGAACGACGGCTTATGCAGGACATAGTGGTTTTTGACCTGAGCGGTCCCATGGCGCATTTCCGCAAATTTTATACCAATTCCTCCTCCCTCTCCTATGCTTTCCCCCCCAGAACAGCCTTGATGGGGATAGTGGCTGCCATCCTGGGGTGGGAGCGGGATTCCTATTACGACTTGCTGTCGCCGACTAAGGCTCGCTTGGCTGTGGCCATCAAGGCGCCGGTGCGCAAGATCATGCAGACGGTAAATTATATTCGGACCAAAAACCCCAATGAAGTCAACGGCAGCGGAGGAGGTACCCAGATCCCCCTGGAGATACTCCTGCCTGCCCAGGATTTTACCAGCTTGCGCTACCGCATATATTTTTCCCACCAAGATAAGGAGATTACAGGAAAGCTGGCAGCAAATCTAAAAGAGGGGAAAAGCCACTATCCCCTTTACCTGGGGTTAAGCGAATTCGTAGCCAAGCCGTTTCTGGTAGATTGGGTGCGTGAAAAGAGTATCCAGGAGGTGCGGCCGGGAAAGGAGGTGGACCTGGTCACAGTATGCAATGCTCAGGCTATAGAGCGGTTGAATTTTACCGGTGAGGGCGGTGACCTCCAGTATATAAGAGAAAAGGCTCCCCAAAGCTTTGGCCCAGGCCGAGAACTGCGACCGCCCGTTTCCGTAATTTACGAAAAGAACCAAAAGAAGCTGCGCGGTATATTTAAAGTCCCCGTGTATTCCTTGCGCTATCGGACAGGCGAGGAAGAAATTGTAAGCTTTCTGGAGGTGTAGCCAGTGGAGTTTTACTCGCATCCCGGTAAACCTCTCTACCTGCATTTAAGAGAAGTGGCCATGGAAATGCAGCAATGCCTGCAGGACATCCCGGGGCCAGGACGGGATGTCCTGCCTATGCTGGCCGCGGTAACGGGAATAGCCCACGACTTCGGCAAATATACCACCTTTTTTCAGAGATACCTTCTGGAAAAAGTTAGGGAGGGAGACAAACACCACCATGCCTTTATTTCCGGCCTTTGGGGGAGTTATCTGGTAGCCACGCTACTAAAGAAAGAAGAAATTTTGCCGGATCCCATTTTGGCCTTTACGCCCCTTCTTACTTTTATGGCCATTATACGACATCATGCCAACTTAGATAACCTGGAAAGACACCTGGTCAGACCTGGAGATTTAGAAGATCCTGAGCTTACGGAAGTCCAGCCCTCCTTAAGGTACAAGTTGCAGCTAGTCGAGGAACAGATCGCCGACCTGTTTGCTCGGCGCGAAGATATTCTTCCCAGCCTGCTTAAGGCCCAGGAACCCTTTAACTTTTTTTCTCCCGACCTGTTAGAGAGCTTTTGCTCCGATTGGCGGAGCATATACGGCCAACTTTACCGGCTGCACCGGCGCTTTAAACAGGCGGATGCTTTCACCAGGAGAAAGGCCTATTTCCTCCTTCTGGCCCTGTACTCAGCCCTGATAGATGCCGATAAGAGGGAAGCTGGAGGAGTAGGAGCTGTTCCCCGTTGCTGGCTACCTTCTAAAGCTGTGGATAGTTTTAAAGAGAAGAAGTTTGCTTCTTCCCCTAGCGATGACATTAATGCGCTACGAGAAGAGATTTACGCAAAGGTTATTAACACCATCAGCCGCGTTTCTTTAGAGGAACACCTGTTTACCCTCACGGCTCCCACAGGTGCGGGCAAGACCTTGACCTCCTTGAGCGCCGCCCTCCGGTTGAGGGAACGCTTGCGCCGGGAGAAGGGTTATAGCCCGCGGATTATTTATGCCCTTCCTTTTACTAATATAATCGACCAAACTTTTACCGTTTTTGGCGATGTCCTGCGAGCCTCCCTGGAGGACTTCGCTACTAAGGAGAGCAATTACCTCCTCAAGCACCATTACCTGGCCGACACCATTTATAAGCTGGAAGGGGAAAATGCGGGGGAAGAATTTAGCCTGGAGGAATCTTTGTTACTTATAGAGAGTTGGCAGAGCGAGATAATTGTAACTACCTTTGTGCAGCTTTTACATTCCCTCATAGGCTTTCAAAATCGCATGTTAAAAAAATCTAATAAACTATTAGGCTCCATAGTTATTATGGATGAAGTCCAGAACATACCGGTGGAATACTGGGAGCTAGTGCGGGAAGTGCTTAAGGGACTAGCTCAATACTTTGGGGCTTATGTTATTTTGATGACCGCGACTAAGCCCTTGCTATTTAAGCGCGGTGAGGCCAGAGAACTGGTGGGCGATGAAGCGTTGGTCAGAAAATTTTTTAACCGGCTGAACCGGGTGCAGGTCCAGGTAGATTTGCGTCCTAAACGAGTAACAGAGGTGGCAGCTGAATTTGCTCACCAGTATGACCCTTCCCGTTCTTACTTGCTTATAGTAAATACCATTAATTCCTCCCTGGAGCTTTACCAGTGCATAAAACAGCTTTTGCAAGAACAAGGGCATGAGCCGTTGATGTTTTATCTTTCTACCAACGTTATACCCTGGGAACGAAAAAGACGAGTTGAGGAAATCAACCGAGCCCTATCTTCCGGACTTAAGCCTGTGGTGGTATCCACGCAGGTAGTTGAGGCTGGTGTAGATCTCGATTTTGATATTGTGTGGCGTGATCTCTCCCCTATTGATTCCACTATCCAGGCGGCAGGGCGCTGCAACCGACACGGCCATAAGCGTGGCGGACTAGTGCGCATAGTCCACCTGGTAGACGAAGAGGGGTACACCCTGGCTAATAGGGTATATGGGGCTATTCATTGTCACGTCGCCCGGAAGATTTTTGAGCAGTACAGCGAATTTACGGAAAGAGATTTTTATGATCTGGTAGAAAAATTTTTCCAAATCGTAGAAGAAAAAAAGAGCAAAGATGAGGCGACAAAAATAATGGCGGCCATGGAGGATTTGTATTTTAAGGACGTGAATAATGAGAGCAGAGTAGCAGTATCTGACTTCAAACTTATCCAGGAATTGCCTTCATATGTAGATGTTTTTGTAGAACTTGATGAGCGCGCCCGGGAGATATGGCAGTTTTACCAGGAATCTGTGCTCAAGGAAAAAGATTTGCTACGGCGGAAGCACAACTTCCTGAGCATCAAGAAAGATTTTTACGAGCGGATTCTTTCCGTCCCGGCTAAACTGGCTTTGGGGCTGGATGGTGCTACTAGACCCCTGTTCCTAAGCCGCGATGTCCTGGAGCAATACTATGAACCGGAGACCGGTTTCCGGCGGCAGTGCGATGATGACCCTATTATACTGTGAAAAACGGGCAGTCAGCGAGTTATAGCAGTGAGGTTTAGTAAGGTTTGGTGCGATTTAAAGATTATCTTGTTTAACCGGGGGAACAGTTCAACCAGCTATAATGGTGAAGTTTAAACGCGGAAATACTCCTACATTACATGGTAGGAGTAAAGGGGTTCTGGCTATAATAGTGGAGTTTAACTATTTTCCGCGCCCTAGTAGCGGAGGATAGCCGTTCCGGGATGTGGCTATAATAGTGGAGTTTAACTAAATCCGGAGATCGATTAACGCGTGTTTATGGTTGCTTAAACTAGGGGTTTCCGAAACAAGTATGATTTTCCGGGGGTTGAAGCTTTGTCCTTCAAGCGCTTTTAGGTTTAAGGTGGCGGGGAAATCAAGCATTCTGTAATGATTTAGAGTAGCCGTTACCAATAAGAAAGCCTTCTGGTAGAAAAAATTGGAGAGCAAAATCCCAGATACCAGGAGGCGAACAAGCAATGCAAAAGGCGAAAAAGAAAGCCTCAGTTTATGGCAACGTGCTCATTGTGGGAGTGGAGGCCAAGAAAAACCATTACGCCCGGAGGATTACAGGCTTTAGCCCACGAGGAGTTACCGGGTTTTGCTGCAGAAGCAGCTTAAATTATACCGGAAAAAAGCGATATGGTGGAGCTTAAAAAATGGAAAAAGAAGACAAAATAACCGGTACCCTGGTACAAGCGTATATAATCTGCCCGCGACAGGCCTGGCTTATGGCCCGGCACGTGACACCTGACCAGGATAATGTGTACTTGGAAATAGGACGCCTGGTACAGGAACAAACCTATGAACGGGATAGGAAGGAGATATACCTAGGTCATTTAAAAATAGACGTACTGCGAAAGGGTAATAAAAGTTTAGTAGTCGGCGAAGTAAAAAAATCGTCCCGGGCGCGCGAAGCTGCCCGGCTTCAGTTGGCCTTTTACCTGCATGAGTTAAAAGAAATGGGGATTGAGGCCGAAGGAGAGTTACTCTTCCCGGAAGAAAGGGAAAAGGAGCTCGTATTTTTGGACGAGACGACGGAGGTCAGGATAAAAAAGTTAAAACAAGAGATTGCGGAAACAGTTTATACTCCCAGGCCGATACCGCCTGTAAGAATACCTTATTGTACCCACTGTGCTTATGCGGAGCTGTGCTGGGCCTGAAAGGGGGTACTGTTTATGGCCAAAACTCTATACCTTTTTGCCAGTGGGCGGCTGGGGCGGAAGGATAATACCTTGTGTGTCGAACTGGAAGAGGGAACGAAATATTACCCTGTGGAGAATGTGCGCGATATTTATGTTCTGGGAGAGGTGGATATTAATAAGAAATGCCTGGAATTTCTTTCTCAGAAAGAGATATTGCTACATTTCTTCGATTACTATGGTTATTATGTGGGAACTTTCTATCCCCGCGAACACTATAACTCGGGGTACATGATTTTGCGACAGGTGGAGCATTACCTGGATGGGGAAAAACGCTTGTGGCTGGCGCGGCAGTTTGTCTTGGGGGCAGTTAGCAATATAAAACAGGTTTTGCGTTACTATTACAAGAGGGGAAAGAATCTCCAGGAAATAGTAGAGGCTATAGATCCCTTAGAGGCCAAGATGTCAAATTGCGGTTCTATCGAGGAGCTTATGGCTATAGAGGGCAATATTCGCGAATATTATTATAAAGCCTTCAACCACATATTAAACGATACCAGCTTTCATTTCGAAAGCCGTACCAAACAACCTCCCCAGAGCCCTCTTAATGCACTTATCAGCTTTGGAAACTCCCTCACTTATACCAAAATCCTGGGAGAGATTTACAAGACACACTTAGATCCCCGGATTGGTTACTTACATTCCACCAATTTTCGGCGGTTTACCCTCAATCTAGACATAGCCGAGATCTTTAAACCTATACTGGCCGATCGGGTTATCTTTTCCTTAGTGGGAAAGAAGATGATCACTGCCAAGGATTTCGAATACCGGGGTGGCGCGGTGCTACTAAAAGAAAGTGGCCGGAAGACCTTCGTCCAGGAATTTGAAGAAAAATTGCAGACTACCATTATGCACCGTGCACTCAAGCGCAAAGTCAGCTACCAGACCCTTATGCGCATGGAACTTTACAAACTGGAAAAGCATCTTATGGGAGAAAAACCTTACCAGCCGTTCGTAAGTCTATGGTAAAATATACCCGGTGAGCAGACTTGTACGTCATTCTTGTTTACGACGTGAATGTTAACCGGGTAAATAAAGTATTGAAAGTAGCCCGCAAGTACCTGCACTGGGTGCAAAATTCAGTACTAGAAGGAGAATTGACGGAAGCGGGGTATCGCAAGCTTAAGGCAGAACTAGTAGCCGTCATAAATGAAAAAGAGGACTCTCTGCTTTTCTATACTTTTAACACGCGCAAATACACCAGCAGGGAAGCCATTGGGGTGAAAAAAGGCGGCGAAGAGTGGATATTATAGGTTAGATAGATGGCTTTGCTATTATTTTAAAAAACCCGGGACAACCATTGGCTGTGCTCAAAGACAATCAGGTTAGTTTCCGAGGTTATCCCTTCAAAACACGTTTAACCTTGGTCCCTGATAACTCCAATGTAGCAGAAAATCAGATCTTTGTAACTACTTCTAACCCATTTTCGTAAACGGTTATGCCCACGGGCATGGCCGGTTAGTGGTCTTACGTTTCCCCGGCATGATAAGAGGGCTCCTTCTTCCAAAGTTCGACAGTTGCTAGGCAAAAATGGCTAGTTTCAAAATGGAGAGGCCTTACTTACAAATCAAGGGTTTCCGATTTTGGGACAGCCGAAAAATTTAAAAGTGCCTAGGCACACGATTTTTGAATTATGGCTCGAAAATATGGTGGTATACGCGTTATAATCATGTATATACGAACCGTTTCTCGTAAAAACAAGGACGGCTCTATTGTCCGATATGTCCAGCTTGCCCATAACGTCTGGGATCCCCAAGCCGGCCACGCCAAGGCTAAAGTACTCTTCAACTTTGGTCGCGAGGAGGATGTAGACCGGGAAGCCCTGATCCGCCTGGTAAAGAGTATTACGCGGTTCTTGGGGCCGGAAGAAATCTTGCGTGCCCAGGCAGAATTAGATGGTAACGCTCCTTTAACTTTTGTATCCAGCCGGCCTATGGGCGGTGCCTGGGTATTAAACGAGCTCTGGAACCAATAGGGTATCAACCGGGTTTTAACCGAGCTGCTGCTGTCCCAGCGAAAATACCAGGCGCCGGTTGAGCGCGCTATCTTTGCCATGGTAGCCAACCGGGCTTTGAACCCGGCTAGTAAACTTAGGACGGAGGATTGGGTCAGTCATGACGTTTTCATTCCCGGGCTCCCGGAGATACCGGTACAACACCTGTACCGCGCCATGGACTTCCTAACTGGAGGCTGCCGAAGAATTGCAAAGAGAAATTTTCTTTTCTGTGGCTCATCTTTTTAACCTGGAAGTAGATCTTCTCTACTTCGATACCACCTCGACTTATTTTGAAGTAGAGGAAGAGGATAATCCTGAAGATAATAAGCAGCACTTGCGTCGCCAAGGCAACTCTAAGGACCACCGGCCGGATTTACCGCAAGCTGTAATAGGTCTGGCCGTAACCCGGGAAGGGCTTCCGGTGCGCTGCTGGGTATGGCCGGGCAATACCGCCGATATGTCAGTAATAGAGCAGGTCAAGAAGGACCTGGTAGGGTGGCGGCTGGGCAGAATTATTACCGTTGTCGACCGCGGGTTTGCTTCAGAAGAAAACCTCCGTTGTCTCCAGCGTGCCGGAGGCCACTATATTGCCGGGGAGAAAATGCACAGTGGTAAGGATACGGTGATAGAAGCTCTAACCCGTCCAGGCCGCTACAGAACCGTAAGAGATAATCTAGAGGTTAAGGAAGTTATCGTGGGCGACGGTGAGAGAAGGGTACGCTATATTCTAGTACGCAACCCCCAAGAAGCAAAAAGAGACAGAGTGGAGCGCGAAAAAATCCTGGCTCGCCTCAAAGAAGAGCTTAAGGCTATAGGCGACCTCCAAGGCGAACCCCACGCAGAAGCCTGCTGCCAGCTTATTGCCCATCGTACTTACGGCCGCTACCTTAAGACCGACAAGAAGGGACAGCCGTACATCGACGCGGCCAAGGTAAAAGCGGAAGAGAAGCTGGACGGCAAGTACCTGTTAAGGACTTCAGATGACACCTTAAGTGCCGAAGACGTAGCCCTGGGATATAAGCAGCTTCTGGAAGTGGAAGAGGCCTTCCGTACCCTGAAGCATTCTCTGGAGCTTAGGCCGATATACCACCGTTTGAGCGACCGCATCCATGCCCATGTTCTCCTATGTTGGCTGGGACTGCTGCTGGTCCGGGTAGCTGAAACGAAAGTGCAAGATAGCTGGCGAAGCATCCGCCAGACCCTGGAGCTGTATGCACCTGGGCGAATTTGTTGGGCTTGAGGGTAGGGTGCTGCAAAGGACGGAAACAACCCTACCGCAGCAACATATCTTCAAGGCCCTGGGTATAAGGGGATAAAGGAACCGCCTCAAATAATGGTAATCGAAACAAAGGGCAAAAATGGTCCCTAGTAACACACGTCTAAAAAGCCTATCCCTGGAAGCCTTGCGGCGTAACCTGTCAGGCTTATTGTTTACTTATCAACTGTAGAACTCAGGGTTCAGGAAGCCGAGGAGGAGTTAAAAAATCTTTTCTTTACTTTTATTTCATTCTGCACCCTGGTTACAATGCGCAAGCCGGGCGAAAACCCGAAGGTTAAAAAATCTTTTCTTTATTTAATTATTTTATTCTGTACTGGCCATAATTATTTCCATAGAAGTATAAATTATCTTATTTCCTTACTTACTTGTATTTCATTCTGTACCCTGTAAAAATTATTTTAGGTTCCTCAAAGGGTGCAGAATGTGGGTTAAAAAGCAGGAAAATTATTGTCGACCTAGAATAATGTAAAATGCTTTGGAGATCGACAACACTACGTTATGATAGGCGAAGATAGGTTAAACCCTTGAAATATAAGAGTTTGGCCCCTTTAACGTGACCATGTGACAGGCGCAAAGGTATAAACCGGCAAAAAAATACACCCAGCAACCATGCGCCCAAAATGGGTTTGCAGCCTACCTATGAGGGATTGAAACCCTCTATGGTCTTACCGATGAAGGAATTAGAACGTGTTTGCAGCCTACCTATGAGGGATTGAAACCGTTAGACGGCACAACGGTATCCAGCAACAGCTCGCCGTGTTTGCAGCCTACCTATGAGGGATTGAAACCCTTTTGACCCAGTTAACTCCGTCCGCGGTAACAGAAGTTTGCAGCCTACCTATGAGGGATTGAAACGGGAAACCCTCATGGGGCATTTAGCCCTGTGGGGAGTTTGCAGCCTACCTATGAGGGATTGAAACGGCGCAAGAAACTAGAGCTGCTCGATAAAGCAATCTGTTTGCAGCCTACCTATGAGGGATTGAAACGCCAGCGTGTCCGAAGGCCCTGGGCCTGGCAGGGTGGTTTGCAGCCTACCTATGAGGGATTGAAACGGGTAAGAGACATTTCTTTGCTGGTCAGGCGATTTTCCGTTTGCAGCCTACCTATGAGGGATTGAAACGGTGATACTAGTACGGGGCTTGAAGGAATCTTGGAGGGTTTGCAGCCTACCTATGAGGGATTGAAACCAAACCATTTGGGAGCCGATTCGTCAGCCTTGTGCTGGTTTGCAGCCTACCTATGAGGGATTGAAACTATACTTCTCGCTGCCGTAAACTCGTAGGGCGATCAAGTTTGCAGCCTACCTATGAGGGATTGAAACGGGTAAGAGACATTTCTTTGCTGGTCAGGCGATTTTCCGTTTGCAGCCTACCTATGAGGGATTGAAACGGTGATACTAGTACGGGGCTTGAAGGAATCTTGGAGGGTTTGCAGCCTACCTATGAGGGATTGAAACAGCTCGTAGGCGAGATGGCCGAGGCCCAGAGGACGTAAAAAGTTTTGTGTAAATGGTCAATACTACCAATAAAGGAGATGAC
>JBNATU010000019.1:0-55240 GCA_049701195.1 Neomoorellaceae bacterium | reverse complement strand
ATCCTGCCTCAGTTGCCGGCCTCGGCCATCCATGGCCTCGGGCCTGCCTTCACCTCTCGCCTCGCTAAGTTTGGCTACCGCTCGGGTTTAGTCGCTCGCTTCCAAGCCTAAGCAGGCCTCTCCAGCAAAAACTGGGGATAACTCAGGGCCTAAACCTGGCGCATCCCCAGTTTTTTATGGGGAGGCCTGCCTTGGCTTGAAAGCGAGCGAACAAGCCTTCGCGGCCAGCCCAGCCTTTGAGCTTCGGCCGAAAGCTTAAGAAGGGATCGAGGACAGAGAGGCCTAAGACCGGCCCATCGGCAAGGATGTCGATTGGGCCGGGAACCCCGCCTTAAGCTTTTAGGCCGAGCAAAAGTCCTGCCTGCGAGGGAAGCTATAAGCGAGCGGAAGCCCGCAGGCCTGAAATCAAAACTGGGGATAACTCAGTAAACTTCCTTGCAGCGAGGGGTAACCCTATCAGCGCCCCTCGCTGGCGAATACGCGGTAATTTATATCCGGGAAAATATTGTCGGTTTCTTCTAAATCCCGTAGTCTTTCTTCGCTAAGGGTTTCCTCCTCTATACCGGACTTTAATTCCCAGAAGTTGAGCAGATGTTTTTTGGTCCTTCCTACGGCGTAATCCACCATGGTACCTGTTTTCATGATAAAGGCCCAGTCGCTACTCTGGGCGAGTAAGAGTTCACGAGCAGCCTGATTTAGAGCCCGCTTTTGCAGTTCGCCGGGGTTAACAAAACGGTTGGCCAGATTTATCATGGCCTCGGCGGCATTGTGCAGATGACGGTAAATCCAGTCGTTGGAACCATCCAGCCATACCTCATTGTAACCGTTATTTCCCCAGCTAGACATGCAGGGTGTAGCCGGTTGATTTTTAGGAAAGCGTTCCAGGTATTCGCTGGGAGTAATAAAGATAAAGGGCTGGTGGGCCAGACCCGCTACCTGGCGGAAAAGGGAGTCCAACCACTGGGGGCCTTCGAACCACCAATGGCCGAAAAGTTCCGCATCGTAGGGACAGACGATGAGGGGCGGACGGTCCATATAGGTGGCCAGGTATCGGATCTGGTGCTCCCGATTAAAGAGGAAGTTTCCGGCATGAATCTTGGCCTTTTCACTGGCCCATTCCGGTACATAAGGCTCCTTTAGATTAGTCTTCCCCGTGATGCGGTAGTATTTTATGCCGGTATCTACTCTTAATCCTGAAGGATGAATATAGGGTTTAATATATTCGAAATCCAGGTCGTAACCTATATCTCGGTAGAATTCGCGGTAGTCAAAGTCTCCGGGGTAGCCTTCCTGGGCGCTCCATACTTGCTCCGAGGATTCCAGGTCCCGCCCAAAGGCGGCAACGCCGGAAGGGGTTACTACGGGGGCAAAGATGCTGTAACGCGGGCGGGGCCGGGCATAGAGTAATCCGTGGGCATCCACAAAAAAGTACTTTATGTTGTATTGGCGTAAAATAGCGTCGTCCCCGGGGTTGAAGCCGCATTCGGGCAGCCACAACCCGGCTGGTGGTCGGCCGAAAAGGCGAAGGTGGTTGTGGACGGCCACCTCCACTTGGGCCCGTACCACTTCCCGCTGAAGACCTATAAGAGGGAGATACCCGTGGGTGGCAGCACAGGTGATGATTTCCAAAGCACCTGCTTCTTGCAATTCCCTCCAGGCGGTAATTAGGTTGCCTTTGTAGGAGAGGTAAGTCCGGTAAATGTCTTCAAAGAGCTTTTGGTACATCTGGGCCACGATATGAAAGCGAGCATCGTCCCTAGTGCGGCGGACTTCTCTAGCAGCTAATTCCCGGAGACGCTCTAAATAAACCAGGTAACGCTTCTGGATGAATTCGTCGGCCATCATGCTGACCAGGGGTGGACTCAAAGAAACGGTTAAACGAAGCGGTACACGATCTTCCAGCAGTCGTTGCACGGTTTTAATAAGGGGAATATAAGTCTCCGTGACCGCTTCATGATACCATTTTTCGGCCAGAGAGTAATCTTCTTCCGGGTGCCTTACATAGGGTAAATGTGCATGTAAAACCAAGGCTACATAGCCTAAGGGCATGGGATCATCCTTTCTCAGTCTCTAGGCCGGGGCAAGCTCTTTACCAAAGTTGGAGAACTCATGCCGGTTTTGAGAGTTTGCGCTAACCCGGCTCCCTGCCAGCAGGCTTCCAGAGGAGGCCATAAGGGGTCTATAACCTGGCTGGGCTGGTCGGCCGGTGTAGTTACAATATTAGAGCGGGCCAAAATAATAAAGCCATGTTGGGGATGTACCCGTCCCAGGTCCACACAAAAGGTGCTGCTGGGTTTGCCGACCTGGATATACCAGTTATCGGCAAAATCTGTAATAGCAATTTCAAAATATGGGGCATGGAGAAAATCGTAGGCCCTACCGGTCAGATCATACACCCGCAAAACCGGCTGGGAGTTTTCCCAGGCTCCTGAACCGTAAAGATGCTCGAATTCCTCTCTTTTACCCGGGGTTATCTCCCAGTAGGCGTAGAGCCAATAAGGGTCTTTGACCAGGACTACAATCTGGTTTTTACCGTATCTAGCCGGTAGCTGGGCCGGAGAGGAGACGGGCACCAGGGGCTTTCCGGCAGCCATCCGTCGTGTACGGGAAAAGTACCAGACGGCTCCTATTAACATGAGAAGAAGGATGGTGATAAAAGTAAAGACCATTATACTCCTTCCCCTTTACCTTTAAGATTAATTTATGTGATTAATTTATGTCGGTAAGCGCAAATAATCTTTTACCGCCGGTGGAATAATGCCTTAAGAAGTTTAACTCATGCTTATTATGTCCAGAAGGGCGAAGTTTATTTTAGAGCCCGGCAGTGATTTTTTTGGTAGTCATGTTAAAAGGGGAGTTTAGCTTGCCGCGGGAACTATCTTTGGGTAATGGTCGTCTCTTAATAAATTTTGACAGCAGATTTAATATGCGGGATCTTTATTATCCTTACGTGGGCTGGCCTAACCACGTAAGCCATTTGGGCGGAGAAAAGAGCAGGTTGGGCATATGGATAGAGGGTAAGTTTTCTTGGTTGGAAGAGAGCGGCTGGGAGTTAAGCCTGGGCTATAAGCCGGTTACCATGAATGGTAGGGTTAAGGCAGTAAACCCAGGGATGCAACTGGCACTGGAGATAGAAAATGGTGTACATTATCGCTGGGATGTTTTTTTGCAGCAGGTGATTATCCACAATTTGGCTGAATGTTCCCGGGAAGTAAGGATCTTTTTTTATCATGATTTTACTTTGAACGAATCCCCTTTAGGAGACACTGCAGCTTATCTTCCGGATGAGGGAGTCCTTTTGCATTATAAGCGCGGTTTATATTTGCTTATCAATGGGCGGGCCGGAACGGAAGGCTTTTTTCAATATGCTGTGGGCAATAAACGCTTTCGGGGCGCCGAAGGAACCTGGCGGGATGCGGAAGACGGCCATCTAGAAGGGAATCCTGTGCATCATGGTTCGGTGGACAGTACTATAAGTTTCCGTTTGTACCTGGCGCCTGGAGAAAAAGGAACGGTTACTTATTGGATAGCGGCAGGTAAGGATTGGGCAGAAGTATCCCGTTTGAATAATCTGGTCCTAGAAGCCAAAGCCGCAACATTGCTGCAAGAAAATGAGGGCTACTGGCGAGCTTGGGCGCTCAAATTCGAGCGCGATTTCGGCGACCTCCCACCAAAAGTAGAGCAGCTTTATCACCAGAGTCTACTTATTATCCGTACCCAGAGCGACAGCCAGGGAGCTATTTTGGCCGCCAACGACAGCGATATATTGTATGAGGCGCGGGACCACTACGGTTATTGCTGGCCCAGGGATGGAGCTTTTGTAGCCGCCGCCCTCGATCAAGCGGGCTACCCGGAAATATCTTTCCCCTTTTACTATTATTGCGCCCGCATCATAGATCAACGGGGATTTTTTTACCAGAAATACAACCCCGATGGCACTTTGGGCTCTAGCTGGTTACCGCCGGTGCATAGAGGAGAGAGTATTATACCCTTCCAGGAAGACGAAACCGCCTTGGTGCTCTGGGCCTTGGGTGGGGCGTGCCGGCGTTACCGGGACTGGCGGCTCATCCATGACCTTTACCATACCTTGGTCCGGCCGGCTGCCGATTTTATGGTTGCTTACCGGGATCACCGCAGCGGCCTTCCCCTACCTAGCTATGATTTGTGGGAGGAAAGGCGGGGCACTTTTACTTTTACCGCCGCAACTGTTTATTCCGGTCTACAGGCTGCCAGTTGGTTAGCCGCTTATGCAGGGAGATATGCAGAACAAGAAAAATACCGGCGGGCCGCGAAAGAAGTGTTCAAAGGGATAGAAGAATACCTTTATTCTCCGAACTTAGGACGGTTTGTAAGAGGTATTTATAGCGACGGTGATGGTAGCTTAAAGACGGATCACGTTTTAGATGCCAGTTTACTTATTCTGGGAGTTTTGGACATATGGCCCCCTGACGACCCTCGCTTAAAAAGAACGGTGGAGGCCGTGCGCCGGGGGCTCTGGGTTCGGACACCGGTGGGCGGTATAGCTCGCTATACCGGAGATTATTACTTTCGCCGCAGCGAGGATTTGCAAACAGTTCCGGGCAATCCGTGGTTTATCTGTACCCTGTGGCTGGCGGTCTGCGAGGCCAAGGCGGCCAAGACTTTGGAGCAACTGGCGGAGGCAAGGAAACTTTTGGAGTGGGCCGCGGAAAGGGCTACTCCTTCGGGGATGTTGCCGGAACAGCTTCACCCCTATACCGGCGAACCGCTTTCGGTCTCTCCTCTAACCTGGTCCCATGCGGCGTTTATCAGCGCGGTGGAAACTTATCTGGAGCGCCGGCGTACGCTCCTGGGGGCTTAAAGCCGATGATTTTAGCTGATGGTGCGATGACTAATTTTGGTCCGGCACTAGATGTGGTAGAATTACACTCTGGAAGTAGGTGATGAGATGGGGGTAACGCTCAAGCCGCCCTGGAATTTAAAGGATAGTTTGCTAGTGCTGGCGCTTCTGGCCCTCGCCGGTTACGGAACCAGTCTGTTTGTAAGATTAACGGGTTTACGCTTGCCCCTTTCCCAGCAGTTTTTGCTGGCCGGCTTAGCCCAGGCGGCGGCGGTATTTGGAGGGCTGCATTATGTGGTCAAAAGAAAATATGGGGGTACTATAGCTCAACTGGGCTGGAGAGGTCGGGGGTTGAAGCGAGCCTTTGGGCTGGGAATAGGCGGGGGTATACTTCTTTTTATAGTGGTGATCTTGCTGGGCGGTCTTTTGCAGCACTTTCTGCCGGAACCGGCTCCTCAGCCTTTTGCCGAACTGGTAACCAGGGCCAGAAATTTCCGCGAACTTTTTCTACCTTTGTTTTTAGGGGCTGTTCTGGCACCCCTCACCGAAGAATTTTATTTCCGCGGCTTTTTCTATCCCGTCTTGAAAGCGCGGTATGGCCTGCTGGCGGGGCAATTGGTAAGTAGCCTGGTATTTGCCCTGCTCCATTTTGATCTGCTTCGCTTTTTACCTCTCACCTTGGGCGGATGGGGTCTGGCTTATCTTTACGAACGCAGCGGTTCTATTATAGCGCCGGTAGTAGCCCACGGCACCTGGAATACTATTATGATTTTGCTCCTTTATTTTTCCCTGCGGTTGGCTTAACCCTGCCTATCATTTCTGACATATCCGCCATATTATATGGCGGGGGTTTTGGATGTATGCCACATTAGCGGAGGAGGCCAGGTGGATTATTGCCTGCAATCAGCTCTCTTCCGGAGCGGTTATCACTTGTTATCCCGGCCGTCCGCGAATCGTACCTTATTTTGCCCATCTGGCTTTATACGGTGTGGTGGAAGCCGGGGGTTATAAGGAGAGGGTTCGGGCCTATCTCGATTGGTATGTAGCCCACCTGGAAAAGCCGGATCGTTACGGCCTTTATGGGACGGTTTACGATTATACTGTGGCCGACGACGGGACGGAAATACCTGAGCGGAGCTATGATTCTTCAGATTCTTACGGGGCTACTTTTTTAACCCTGCTCTGGCGTTATTTCCGGGCTACCGGTGAGCCGGACTGGATCCTAGCCCATAAAGAAGATTTGGAGATGGTGGCTCGGGCCGTGCTGGCCACCCGGCAGGAGGACGGGCTGACCTTGGCGCGTCCTGACTGGCCGGTAAAGTATTTGATGGATAACTGTGAGGTCTATGAAGGACTGCTGAACTATGCCGCTCTGCTAGAGACCGTTTGGGGAGAGGAAGCTAAAGCCAGTTTCTATCGGCAAGCCGCTTTGAAAATTAAAGAGGCTTTACAGCGAAAAATGTGGACGGGTGAGGGATATTGTCCTGCCGTTTATCGCTGGGGTTGGCGCCGGCGGCCTCATTGGAAAAAGTGGTATCCCGATGTTTTAGCTCAATTTTTTCCTCTTATTTGTGGGGTGCTGGAACCCCGAAGCCCGGAGGCCGCGGTGATTTACAGGGCTTTTTTGCGCAATTACCCTAATTGGCATATAGTCTCTTCTAGTTCAGACTTCACTTCGCCTTTGATAGCTTGGGCGGCGGCCTTGATGGGTGACGAAAAACGGCTATCTATATATTTCCGGGAAATTGTAGAGAAGGTTATCGCCAGGGGACATCCTTGGCCCTGGCATGCCGCCGAGGCGGGTATTCTTATTCTGGCGGGGAAGGCTTATCTGGAGTAGCATACAGTATACATTTTTCCCTTCCATTGACGGCCTTGGCAAGCTTGTGGTATATTGCTTTCGGTTTGGGAGAGTTTAACCGGGAAGGGAAGGGCTTTATGCGATTATATAATACGGGCAAAATTTATCGCAATCTTTCAGTAGCTAAGCTGGTGGAAGCAGCTGTGACCAGGGGGGAAGGGATTTTAGCCGAGAACGGCGCCTTGGTGGTTAATACAGGTAAGTATACCGGACGTTCGCCGGGCGACAGATTCATAGTGGATCTGCCTGCGGTGCGCGATAAGATTAACTGGAACCGCATTAATCAACCATTTGAGCCGGAACGGTTTGAGCGGTTGTACCGGCGGTTATTAGCCTACCTGCAGAACAGGGACCTTTTTATTTTTGACGGTTTTGTCGGCGCCGATCCTCGGTTTCGCCTGCCGGTGAGGTTTATAAATGAGTATGCCTGGCAAAACCTCTTTGTCCACCAGCTTTTTATACGGCCCACACCGGAGGAGCTGGCAGAACATCAACCTCAGTTTACGGTCATCTGCGCTCCGGGCTTTAAAGCCGATCCTGAGACAGATGGTACTCGTTCGGAGGCTTTTATAGTCCTAAATCTGGAAGAAAAACTGATTATAATCGGCGGCACCAGTTATGCCGGAGAGATGAAAAAATCGGTTTTTACAGTGTTGAACTACTTATTGCCTCAGAGCGGAGTCTTTCCCATGCATTGTTCGGCTAACATCGGCCCGGAGGGGGATACGGCCCTCTTTTTCGGTCTCTCCGGCACGGGCAAGACTACTTTGTCGGCCGACCCCCAGAGGCGGCTCATCGGCGATGATGAGCACGGCTGGTCGGAAGAGGGTATCTTTAACTTTGAAGGCGGTTGCTATGCCAAATGTATCTGCCTTTCGGCGGAAAACGAGCCTCAGATCTGGAATGCTATACGTTTCGGCGCTGTTTTGGAAAATGTGGTGGTAAATGAGGAAAGCCGCCTTCCGGATTACGATTCTGCTGCCTTGACCGAGAATACCCGTGCGGCTTATCCGGTGGATTTTATCCCAGGAGCGGTTATTCCCGGGGTGGGCGGCCATCCCCGCACGGTGGTGTTTTTGGCGGCTGATGCTTTTGGCGTATTGCCTCCCATAGCTAAATTGACCAAGGAACAGGCCATGTACCATTTCCTTTCCGGCTATACCAGTAAACTGGCGGGCACCGAGAGGGGAGTGACTACTCCGGAAGCTACTTTCTCTACTTGTTTCGGCGCCCCCTTTTTACCGTTACCTCCTGCCGTTTACGCCAGAATGCTGGGAGAGAAGCTGGAAAAACATAAAGCCCAAGTTTATTTAGTCAATACCGGCTGGTCTGGCGGCCCTTATGGCGTAGGCCGACGTATGAGCCTCAAGTACACCCGCGCTATGGTCACAGCCGCTCTGGCCGGTGAGCTGGAAAAGGTGGAGATGGAACCCGACCCGGTATTCGGTATTTTGGTGCCGAAGAGCTGTCCTAATGTACCGCCTGAGGTCCTACAGCCACGCCATACTTGGCAAGACCCTCAAGCTTATGATGAAATGGCCCGGAAGCTGGCCCGGCTTTTTGCCGAGAACTTTAGCCAATTTGAGGGCGTAGCGCCGGAAGTCGCTGCGGCCGGTCCCCGGGTATAAAGCCCAAGATGGCAGAACATGACAAGGAAAAACCCCCTTACTAAAGGGGGTTTTGTTGTAGGAACAGAAGATCAGTAAGAGCAACCGGATATTAATGTACCGCGTTGGATAAGGTAACCACCATACTTACTTCTCCAGACCGGCTGGCCTCATCAAACATTTTGCGCAATCCGGCCCATACTTCTTCTTCCGTACCGTGAAGATGGGTGCTCAAAGAACCTACTTTATAATCGAGTTTTTGCTGGCCTAACCTCTGAATGGAGGCGTTTATAATTTCGCTGGCCCGGGTGGTTTTTTGGGGGTAAAGGCTGACTTCAGCGCACAGCACAATTTCTCCCTCCTACCGTTTTTTGTGTTGCATGTGTAGGTTTTAACTTTAGCTTTTAACGGAGTGTAAAAGTTTATGCAACCGGAACAAGTACAGGTTATTTTAGAGACTTTGCGCCAGGCTTATCCAGATGCCGGACCCCAGCTTAACTTTAATAACCCTTTTGAACTGCTGGTGGCAGCTATTTTATCGGCCCAAACCACAGACAGGCAAGTCAATAAAGTAACGAAAAAGCTTTTTACCCGCTACCCTACTCCTGAGGACCTGGCTAAGGCTTCTTTAGCTGCTCTGGAGGAAGAGCTCAAAGGATTAGGACTTTACCGGAATAAGAGCAGACACTTAAGGTTAACCGCTCAGGCCTTGGTAGACAAGTATGCCGGGCAGGTACCCCGGAATTTGGAAGAACTGGTGCAACTTCCCGGAGTAGGGCGCAAAGTGGCCAATGTGGTCTTAAGTCAGGCCTTTGGCCAGGATGTTATTGCGGTGGATACCCACGTCTTCCGGGTAACCCAGAGATTAGGGCTGGTCCAGGCGCGTACTCCGGAAGAAGCAGAGAAGCAGCTCATGGCCGTCTTGCCCCCGGGTGCCAGGGGAGAAGCCCACCATCTGTTTATTTTTCACGGCCGCCGCGTATGCCGCGCGAGGAAACCTCGATGCGTACTATGCCCGGTAGTGAAATACTGCAGTTATTACAAGAAACGTTGATGCACATCACTTACTTCTCTACTAAAACAGGGTACAATCGGTGCTGGGTAGCTGGGTAAAGGAAGAAAGGGGTGAAGAATCCTTGAGGCGCAAAATAGTACGTATAGATGAAGAGCTTTGCACGGGGTGCGGTCTTTGCGTCACACCTTGCGCCGAAGGAGCCATCGAGCTCGTGAACGGGAAGGCCAAGGTTTTACGCGAAGAGCTTTGCGACGGAGCTGGGGTGTGTCTGGCTGTCTGCCCGGTGGGCGCTTTAACTATTGAGGAGCGGGAAGCGCCGCCCTTTGACCCGGAATTAGCCGAAAAGAATCTGGCGGAAAAGAAGGCTAGAGGAGAAGGGATGACCTGCTTCCGCTGTGGGAGCGATGAAGAAAAGGCCGTGCTCCTTTTGGCTCGCCACCGTGGCGAGAGCCTTTGGGTATGCACCCGCTGCTTGCCCATACTCATCCACGGTTAACCTGTAGGCCTTTAGGTTGCGATAAGGGCCGGGCAAATCTCCCCGGCCCTTAAAGTCGTAGCTGTTGCTTGGTGTAATTTAAGAGGCCACCTGCCAGGAGGATTTTCTTTTGCCGCTCTGATAACCCGTGGCGTACCTGGAAGGCAGTGCCGCGGGTGAGATTTTTGACGGTAAGCACCTCTTCAGCCAGACCGTTGCTGAGGTCGATCGTTAACTGGTCTCCCAGACCTATGGTTTCGTAATCCTCCTCCCGGACAAAGGTGAGGGGCAGGATGCCGAAGTTGATTAAATTGCTGCGGTGGATGCGGGCAAAAGATTTGGCTATGACGGCCTTAATGCCCAGGTACATCGGGCAGAGGGCGGCATGTTCGCGGCTGGACCCTTGCCCGTAATTTTGGCCTCCTAAGATAATTCCTTGTCCCGCTTCTCTGGCCCGCCGGGCAAATGTAGGATCTATTCCTTCGAAGGCATGTTCGGCCAGGGCCGGGATATTGGAGCGTAGGGGCAAATACTTGGCTCCGGCGGGAGAAATGTCGTCGGTGGTGATGTTATCGCCGGTCTTTAAAAGTACCGGAGCGGTGATGACTTCAGGCAAGGGTTGCGGCAGGGGTAAAGGTTTTATATTGGGTCCCCGCTTAATTTCTACTTCTGTACCCGGAGGTGGCGGGAAGATAAGCATACTATCATCCGCCGGGAAGCGGTCCGGCAGGGTAATACAGATCGGTTCGCCCAGTTCCCGCGGATCGGTAAGAACGCCGGTAATAGCGGTAGCGGCGGCTACCTCCGGGCTGGCCAGGTAAATAGAGGCATCGGCCGTACCGCTGCGGCCCCGGAAATTGCGGTTAAAAGTGCGTACCGAGACGCCGCCTGAAGGAGGAGCCTGCCCCATACCGATGCAGGGGCCGCAGGCGCACTCCAGAATACGGGCACCGGCAGCGATCAGATCGGCCAGAGCACCGTTTTGAGCCAGTAAGTAAAATACCTGTCGGGAACCGGGGGAGATTACCAGGCTTACTTCTGGATGGACGCGTTTGCCCTTTAAGATAGCGGCTACCCGCATAAGATCGGCGTAAGAAGAATTGGTGCAACTGCCGATGGCCACCTGATCCACTTTGATAGGCCCTACCTCCCGCACCTTGGCCACCCGGTCGGGCATATGGGGCTGGGCTACCAGGGGCTCCAGAGTGGAAAGATCAATATCTATTACCCGACTGTAAGTGGCATCCGCATCGGGGAGCAGTTCTACCCAGTCCTGCTCTCGCCCCTGGGCCCTTAGGAAAGCCCGGGTAATTTCGTCGCTGGGGAAGAGGGAAGCAGTGGCGCCCAGCTCGGCACCCATGTTGGTGATGGTGGCCCGTTCGGGAACAGATAAGGTTTTAATGCCCTCGCCCCCGTACTCGAGGATTTTGCCCACCCCGCCTTTAACGGTTAAAAGGCGTAGCACTTCTAGAATAATATCTTTAGCGCTAACCCAAGGTGAGAGACGACCGTGGAGGTTGATGCGTATGACCTCCGGCATGGTAAAATAAAAGGGGCCGCCGGCCATGGCTACGGCTACTTCCAAACCCCCGGCACCGATGGCCAGAGCGCCCATCCCGCCGGCTGTGGGAGTATGGCTGTCGGCTCCCAAGAGGGTAGTGCCCGGTACGGCAAAGCGCTCTAAATGTACCTGGTGGCAGATCCCGTTTCCGGGGCGGGAAAAAATAATACCGTACTTGGCAGCGATACTCTGCAAAAAGCGGTGGTCGTCGGCGTTTTCAAAGCCCGTTTGCAGGGTGTTGTGATCTACATAGCTGACCGAGAGTTGGGTACGCACCCGGTCGATGCCCAAGGCTTCTAGCTGTAGGTAGGCCATAGTTCCGGTAGCATCTTGGGTGAGGGTCTGGTCTATGCGGATGGCTATTTCTTCACCCGGTACCATTCTTCCTTCTACCAGGTGGTGGGAGATGATTTTTTCGGCTAAATTCTGGCCCATGGGGTATTTCTCCTCTCCTTTCGTCAATAGGATAGCGTAATCCCGAAAGGATGACAACCCCGTTCGGCTCTGAGTTATCCTAAGCTTTGAAACTAGGCCTGCTCGGCTTGTGATCGCTCCAGCAACCTTTGCGGTCAGGATTTTGGCTCAGTTAAAGATTCCGGCAGGCTCTCCGACAGGATTTAAGCATCCTGCTTCAGTTCCCGGCCGAAAGGCTCATGGCCTCGGGCCTGCCTCCACCTTTCGCCAAGCTTAAGTTTGTCTACTGCGAAAGTTTGGTCGCTCGTTTTCAAGCCCCGGCAGGCCTCACAGCAAAGGCTGTAGGTACCCCAGGGTCGGTTGATGAGTTTAAGGACGATAAAGCTAACCGATTTATTTGGACGGGAGGATAATGACTCGGGAGGATAGTGACTTATGGTGGTAGGCGTCTGCACCATAGAGATTCGTTTGCCGGGGGCTATGACTTTAAAAGATAAGCGCCGCGTAATCAAGGGTTTGCTGGAGCGGATCCGCCAGCGTTATCAGGTGGCTGCTGCCGAAGTAGACTACCAGGAATATTGTAGCCGCGCCACGTTAGGGATTGCCTGTGTAAGTAATGCCGGCGGCCATGCCGATCAAATTTTGGCAGCAGTGGTGCGTTTTATTGAAGCCCAGGGTGAACTGGAAGTGCTGGAATACCATACGGAATTATTGTAATTAAAATTGTAATTAAATAGAAAAGGAGCTGGCTTAAGAGTATGCCCCTGCATGTAGTCCTGGTGGAGCCGGAGATACCCCAAAATACAGGCAATATTGCTAGGACCTGTGCTGCCACCGGTACCATTCTTCATCTAATTCATCCTCTGGGTTTCTCTTTAAGCGAAAAGCACCTTAAGCGGGCCGGCCTGGATTACTGGGAGGAAGTTACTATAGAGGAACACAGGAGTTGGGAGGCCTTTTGTCAGGCTTATCCTCAGGCTAACTGTTACTATCTCTCCACCAAAGGTCGGCGCTTTTATACCGACCTGCGTTACCA
Organism: Neomoorellaceae bacterium; assembly: GCA_049701195.1. Lineage (GTDB taxonomy): Bacteria > Bacillota > DSM-521 > Neomoorellales > Neomoorellaceae > JBNATU01. The sequence goes on along the minus strand of JBNATU010000019.1, from coordinate 42,452 downwards.
GGAGGGCGATTTTCTAGTCTTCGGGCCGGAAACGCGCGGACTGCCCGCGAAAATCCTAGACCGCGAGTGGGATAGGGTATTGCGCATCCCCATGCGGCCGGGCTTGCGCTCTCTTAATCTGGCCAACAGCGTGGCTCTGGTTCTTTATGAGGCTTTGCGCCAGTTGGGCTTTCCGGGATTGATATAGCATTGACAGGGCTTTGGCGATGAACTACCATTATGATGAACTGTCATTATGTATAAGTAGAATATGTTTATTCGAGGTATTTATTGAGGTAAAGAAAGCAATGAAGCGGCCTTTATAACTGTTAAAATTCTCGTAGGGCTCTCGGAGGGATATGGAAAGGGCTAAGATAAAGAAATGGGGGCACTTTGGGCCTGGAATGGGGTGAATTAATGGTTATAGGAACTGGGGGGCGGCGTTGGTGAAGGGCTTTAGTTATAACGGCTATGATTTTGTGTTTGGACAGCGCACTTATATTATGGGCATTCTCAATGTTACTCCGGACTCTTTTTCGGACGGGGGATTATATTTCGAGGTGGAAAGGGCGGTAAGGAGAGCGCGGGAAATGGTAGCGGCCGGTGCCGACATTATCGATATTGGCGGCGAATCTACCAGGCCGGGGGCGGATCCCCTTCCTTTGGAAGAAGAGCTTAGAAGAGTTATACCAGTAGTGGATAGGCTAGTTCGAGAGGTTAGAGTACCCCTCTCGGTGGATACCTATAAAGCCGAGGTAGCCCGTCAGGCTTTGGAACATGGCGCTACCATGATAAACGACATCAGTGGACTGCGTGCCGATCCGGAGATGGTGCGGGTAGTAGCACGGTTCGGCTGTCCGGTAGTGGTAATGCATATTAAAGGAACGCCTAAAAATATGCAAGATAATCCCACTTATGAAGATGTTATTGCCGAAGTAAAAGAGTATTTACGGCAAGGCGTAGATCTGGCGGCGGCTGCTGGTCTGGAGCGCGAAAAGGTTATCGTGGATCCGGGTATCGGTTTTGGTAAAACCTTAGAGCATAATCTTAAAATCCTCCAATGTTTGGATGAATTTAAGACCTTGGGACAACCCTTGCTAGTGGGCACCTCGCGTAAGTCTTTTATAGGCAAGCTTCTCGGTCTTCCGGTTAATGAGAGGCTCTGGGGTACGGCAGCCACAGTGGCTTTAAGCATTGTTAAAGGTGCGGATATAGTACGGGTCCATGATGTCCGGGAAATGAAGCAAGTAGCTGAAGTAACCGATGCTGTAGTGAGGCGACAGTATGAGCGATAAAATAACTTTAAAGGGCATGTGCTTTTATGGATACCATGGCGTGCTTCCCGAAGAAAAGTCTTTAGGCCAGCGCTTTTTGGTAGACGTGACGGTTTACCTTGATTTGTATTCTGCCGGCCACAAAGATTCTATTCAGGAGAGCATAGATTATACTAAGATATACGCCCTGGTGAAGAATATAGTCGAAGGAGAGAAATTTAATCTTATTGAAACTTTGGCCGAAAGAATTGCCGGAGGTGTATTGAGGCAGTTTAAGACTGTACGGCAAGTGACGGTTACCGTTACCAAGCCGGAGGTCCCGATAGCGGGTATACTTTCCGGCGTACAGGTGGAGATCACCAGGCTACAATCGATCAGGGTATATATGAGTTTGGGTTCCAATATGGAGCCTAAAGAAGAGTACATCCGCCAGGCGGTACGGCTTCTACATAATCACCCTCGCATTACGGTACGCCATACTTCTTCTTTATATTATACTGAGCCTGTGGGTTACAAAGACCAGGATTGGTTTTTAAACGCTGTGGTAGCCTGTGATACTGACCTGAGCCCCTTAGAACTTCTTCAGGAGACGCAACGTATAGAGGTAATACTTCAGCGTGAACGCAAAGTTCACTGGGGGCCGCGGACTATCGACATAGATATTATCCTTTACGGCCAAGAAAGAATTAATTTGCCGGAGCTTATCATCCCTCATCCCCGGGCCTTTGAAAGATCGTTTGTCCTGGTCCCCTTGGCCGAGCTGACCGAAGGAGAGATTTATGCTGGTAAGAGCGCCAGGGATTTTCTGGCCCAATTGAAGGAGCCGAGCAAAGTGGAGTATTATGGCCCGCTGAAATTTTAAAGGCTGAAGTTTTAGAGAAAGGTCGGTCGAAGCGATGTTTGACGCCAAGAAAATAGAGCAGGCTGTCAGGATGATTTTAGAAGCTATCGGGGAAGATCCGGAGAGGGAAGGCTTACGGAACACACCGCGCAGGGTAGCACGTATGTATCAGGAGGTCTTTGCCGGGCTGGAGCAAGATCCGGCAGAAGCCTTCAGTGTACTTTATACCGAGCAGCACGAAGAGCTGGTTTTAGTAAAGGATATTCCCTTTTACTCCATGTGCGAACACCATTTCTTGCCTTTTTTTGGGAAAGTGCATCTCGGCTATATTCCCCGCAAGGGCCGGGTGGTGGGGCTAAGTAAACTGGTACGAGGTATCGAAATTTATGCCAAACGGCCGCAGTTGCAGGAGCGTCTTACTAAACAGATTGCCGATGCCCTTATGGAGTATGTTAGACCGCTGGGAGTGATGGTGATAATTGAAGCGGAGCACATGTGCATGACCATGCGGGGGGTAAAAAAGCCGGGGTCTGTTACTGTGACTTCGGCTGTACGAGGCGTGCTCCACGATGATGAAGCTCTGCGTTCGGAGGCGCTGGCCTTGATTAAAGGCTAAGTTAATGGTCATCCTTGACTTTTGTGCCTCGGGGATTATATAATATACTACGTGAAAAGATATAGCGTCGGGGTGTAGCTCAGTTTGGCTAGAGCGCATGGTTCGGGACCATGAGGCCGGGAGTTCAAGTCTCCCCACTCCGACCAAACTGCGAGAGGAAGACGCCGTAAAGGCGTCATTTTTGTTATGAGTAGCAAAAGAGTACAAAAAGACCAGGCTTAGGGATACCTGGTCTTTCCACATGAACTCAATTGAGTTTTAAGCACTTAAGACATTCATGCCGCCATGGCAGCACCAGCAGAAGGATGAAGATAGCCGAGTACTATTTTCGGGGTAGAAACCGCTATTGGAAATATCGGTTGAGGAGGCCTTCCAGTGCCCGGGCATGGCGAGCCTCATCCCGCGAAGATTCATCGAAGAAATCGTGGGCCGGATCTAGGTTGTTTTCTTTAGCCTTAACGGCAACCTCACGTTTGCCTTTATTGGCCCCCCTTTCACCGGCCAACATTTTTTCCAGGTTTTTCTTGGTGCAAGCCGAAATCTTGCCGTTCAGCTCGGCAAAGTGGGCAGCATGTAGGGCCTCTTCCCAGGCGATTTTTTCCAGGACTTCGGCGATTTCTGGATAGCCTTCCCGCTGCGCCTGGCGGGCCATAGCTAGGTAAAGGCCCACTTCCATAGTTTCACCTTTAAAATGGGCTTCTACTTCGTCTTCTACTGCCGTGCCTTTGGTAACGCCCAACTTGACCTCATTGATTAGTTCGGACATGAAAGATTCCTCCTTTGATAATAGTAATAATTCTTAATAAGTATTATAAGTATAAACCACAGGATTGTCAACGCTTAGGAGCTTAAGAAGTTGGGTAGTTTTCGCAGGAGTTTAGCCAACGATGTAGAAATGATGAACAGCTATGAGTAAGAAAACTTTTGTGCATCTGCATGTACATAGTGAATATAGTCTGCTGGACGGTGCCGGGCGTATCGAGGAGCTGGTGGCGGCTGCTGCCCAAATGGGTATGCCGGCCCTGGCTTTGACCGATCACGGGGTGATGTACGGTGCTGTGGACTTTTATAAAACGGCCAAAGCTTATGGCCTTAAACCCATCATTGGGTGTGAAGTATACGTGGCACCCCGCAGCCGTCTGGATAAAGAGCCCCGCCAAGATGATTTTCAGTATCACCTGGTTCTGCTGGTGGAAAATGAAACCGGCTACCGCAACTTGAACGCTCTGGTGTCCGCCGCTTACCTAGAGGGATTCTATTATAAGCCCCGGGTGGACCGGGAGCTTCTGGCCCGGTACCACGAGGGCCTTATAGCTTTGAGCGCCTGTCTGGCCGGGGAGGTGCCCGCCCTGCTTCTGAAGGGGCAAGACGAACAAGCTCGGGAGAGGGCGGCCTGGTATAGGGAAGTATTCGGGCCGGGACGCTTCTTTTTGGAGCTTCAGGATCAGGGGCTTCCGGAACAGAGGAGGTTGAATCGCCAACTGGTGGAGTTAGGGCAAGCCCTGGGGATTCCCTTGGTTGTTACTAATGATGCTCATTACGTGCGTCGCGATCAGGCTCGCATTCAAGATGTTCTACTATGCATACAGACGGGTAAGACTTTGCAGGAGGAAGACCGTCTGCGGTTTGCTACTCCTGAATTCTATCTTAAAAGTGCGGAAGAAATGGAGAGGATTTTTGCCGAAATCCCATCGGCCATAGAAAATACTATAAAGATTGCGGAACAGTGTAACTTCGACTTCGAGTTAGGGCGCTTGCACCTCCCGGAATACCGGACACCTTCAGGACAGGATACAGCCGCCTACTTGAGGTCTTTGTGTTATCAGGGATTGGAGAAACGTTATTCTCCGCCTTCTGAGCTGGCGCGTCAGCGATTGGAGTATGAGTTGAATATTATCGAAAAAATGGGTTATCCGGGGTACTTCCTGATTGTATGGGATTTGGTTAATTTTGCTCGCCAGCGAGATATTCCCGTAGGGCCGGGGCGGGGTTCGGCTGCCGGTAGTCTGGTGGCTTACTGCTTAGGGATAACCAATATTGATCCTTTGCGTTATAATTTGCTTTTTGAGCGCTTTTTAAATCCCGAGCGGGTAAGTATGCCCGATATCGATATAGATTTTTGCTTCGAGCGTCGGGAAGAAGTAATACAATATGCCCGAGAAAAGTACGGCGAGGAGCATGTGGCCCAGATTATAACTTTTGGTACTATGGCAGCCCGGGCGGCCGTACGGGATGTGGGGAGAGTGTTGGGATGGCCTGTGAGTGAAGTGGACCGACTGGCCAAGATGGTCCCGGCAGAGCTGGGTATTACATTGGAAAGGGCCTTGGAAGTCGCTCCTGATTTGCGCGCACTTTATCAGAGCAGCGCCAGGGTACGGGAGCTTCTGGATACAGCTCGGGCCGTGGAAGGGTTGCCCCGACATGCTTCTATACATGCGGCCGGTATCGTTATTACCGGTGAGCCTCTGGTGCATTATGTACCCTTACAAAAGACAGGCGATGCGGTGACCACTCAGTTTCCCATGCAGACGGTGGAAGAGCTGGGGCTTTTGAAGATGGATCTCTTGGGGTTAAGAACGCTTACGGTGATCGGGCATACGGTGGAAGCCGTCCGTCGTGACGGGGATGACCTGGAACTGGATCGGCTTCCTCTGGATGACCGGGTTACCTATGATCTTCTTTCCAGCGGGGAAAGCACCGGAGTGTTTCAACTGGAGAGCTCGGGTATGCGGGCCATCTTGCGCAGCCTGAAACCGGAACGCTTTGAAGATATTATTGCTCTGGTAGCTCTTTACCGGCCTGGCCCGTTAGGGAGTGGCATGGTAGAAGATTTCATTCAGCGCAAGCACGGCCTCACTCCGATTAATTATCCCCACCCCGATCTGGAACCTGTGCTGCGGGAAACTTATGGGGTTATTCTCTATCAGGAGCAGGTAATGCAGATAGCCCACGTCATGGCTGATTATACTTTGGGTCAGGCCGATGAACTGCGGCGGGCCATGGGCAAAAAGAAGCCGGAAGAAATGGCCCGGCACCGGAGCAGGTTTATAGAAGGAGCTATCAAGAAGGGTTATGACCGGGCTCAGGCTGAGAAAATTTTTGATCTCATGGAATATTTTGCCGGTTACGGTTTCAATAAATCTCATAGTGCCGCCTACGCCCTGGTGGCTTATCAGACGGCTTATCTTAAAGCCCATTATCCGGTGGAGTTCATGGCTGCCCTTTTGAGCAGCGTAAGCCAGAACTTGGAAAAGGTGGCTCCCTATCTCGAGGAATGCCGTCGGCTGGGCATTCAGGTTTTGCCGCCGGACATAAATGAATCTGACGTAGATTTTACCGCCCGGGGCAAGCACATTCGTTTCGGTTTGGCGGCGGTCAAGAATGTAGGGCGGGCGGCTGTGGAAGCCATTATTGCTGCTCGGAAGGCTGGTGGACCTTTTACTTCTCTGATTGATTTTTGCCGCAGGGTAGACCTGCATATAGTAAACAAGAGGGTGATAGAAAGCCTTATCCGCTGTGGGGCTTTTGACTCTTTGGGGAAGGGGAGGCGCCAGCTTTTGTCCGTTTTGGATGCTTGTCTGGAGGCCGCGGGTCGGGACCAGGAAGACCGGCGCAGGGGTCAGGTTTCCCTGCTGGATATAGTGGAACTCCCTCCCGAGGAACCAGCTCTGCCGGACATAAAGGATTTTTCCCCGGCGGAAATACTGGCCATGGAAAAAGAACTGTTGGGCTTCTACGTAAGCGGCCATCCCCTGGAGCCTTATGCTGAGGCTTTGCGCCGTCGCACCACTCATCCTTTGGCCCAACTGGGTGAACTGGAAGAAGGAACTGCGGTAGTGGTGGGCGGCATAGTGGTGGGTTTGCGCCGGTTGACCACTCGTAAGGGCGAGCCCATGGCCTATGTTTTGCTGGAGGATTTTGGCGGCCAGGTGGAGGTGCTCTTGTTTCCGCGCCTCTATTCTCGCTGTCGTCATTGGGTGGCTGAGGACACGGTATTGCTGGTGGAAGGGCGGATCAACCTCGAGGAAGAAGGAGTAAAAATTTTGGCGGACCAGGTACACAAGTTGGAACCTCCCAAGGGCGATACGGAGGCTGCTCTAGGGGAGGAAAAGCAGGTGAAGAAGGAGGTCCCGGAGGGGATAGCTCGGCTCTATTTGAAATTGGAAAGTGAAACGGGTTTAGCCCATGTGCAGCGGTTGCTGGCTGCCTATCCGGGAGCGAATCCGGTGTACTTTTATTTTCCTGAGAAGGAGCGTTGGCTGCTCGCCCATAGGCGGTTTTGGGTGAGGATTTGTCCGCCTTTGGTGGATAGCCTGGCTAAGGTTTTGGGGAAGGATAAAGTGAAGGTACTACCAGAAAAATAAGTATAAAAAGCTCTGCAATAGCAGGAATATGATTAGCCGGGTGGAATAAGCTTAATGAATATAGGTAAATGGATTTAAAGGGGGGAGGACGCGATGGATAATTCAGTTGTTGGTGGTGAATATATAGTAGTCAAGGCTTTGGAAAACGGGGTAACGATTATCGGCCTGACACGGGGGAAAGATACTAAGTTTCACCATTCGGAAAAACTGGACAAAGGCGAGGTTATGGTGGCCCAGTTTACCGAACATACTGCGGCCATGAAGATTCGCGGAAAGGCGGTAGTGTATACTAAGTTTGGTAGCCTGGAAGCGGGGGAGTGAGAAGGGATGTGGACCGTAATCTATATTGCGGGCAACCAAAAGCTGGCCTTGCGATTGAAAGAGATATTGACGCAAGAAGGATTATTGGTAAAGTTGAGGCCGGTGGGTACATCCCAGGGGGAAACTATAGGGGGGTATGAGATTTTGGTGCCGGAATCTGAGGCGGAAGAAGCTCACGAGATATTGAGTTCAGCCTTAACCCGGTAAAGCTAGGTTTTGTTGGTAAGGAGTGGGAAGAGAGTGAAAATTATCGGGGTGCTTACCAGTGGTGGGGACGCACCGGGGATGAATGCGGCGGTACGAGCGGTAGTGCGCAAAGCTCAAAAAATGCAGATGGAAGTAATCGGCATAGCTAGAGGTTATGCAGGGTTGATTCAAGGGGACTTCCGGCGCCTCGACTCCGGCTCTGTGGCCGATACGATTCACCGCGGAGGGACCATTTTACTCACCGCGCGTTCGGAGGAATTCCTTACTGAGGCCGGCAGGGCCAGAGCTCTAGAAAATGCTCGTCGAGAAGGCATAGAGGGACTTATCGTTATCGGCGGCGATGGGTCTTTTCGGGGTGCCCTGCACTTACACCGGAAAGGTTTTCCCGTAATCGGAGTACCGGCGACCATTGATAATGACATCCCGGGTACTGATTATACTATTGGCTTTGATACGGCTCTAAATACCGCGGTAGAGGCCATTAATAAAATCAGGGATACGGCTACTTCCCACGAACGGATTTTTATCGTAGAAGTCATGGGACGCGCTTCCGGCCAACTGGCTTTGGCCGCAGGTCTGGCGGGCGGAGCCGAATCCATTCTTATTCCCGAAAGACCTATTGATTTCGATGAGGTAGTCAGCCGGTTGGAACGGGGGCGGCAGCGGGGAAAACTGCACAGCATTATTGTGGTGGCTGAAGGGGTGGGAAGTGCCATAGAGGTAAGTAGGGAAATCGCCCGGCGTACCAAACTGGAAAGTAGAGTGACCATACTGGGCCATATCCAACGGGGAGGCACTCCTACAGCTTTTGATCGCATTTTGGCCAGCCGTTTAGGGGCGCGAGCAGTGGAACTTTTAGCCGCAGGAGCAAGCGGCAGGATGGTCGGCCTCCGGGAAAACCGGATTATGGACGTAGAGCTGGAAGTGGTCTTACATCAGAAAAAAGAAATCGATCAGGAGGTTTACGACTTAGCCAATGACCTCGCCTTGTGATTTTGCCTACCCGCGCACTAAGACGAAGATAGTTTGCACCATAGGCCCGGCCAGCGAGCAGGTAGAAGTCTTGAAGCGGATGATCCGGGCCGGTATGAACGTGGCCCGCTTTAACTTCTCTCACGGCAGCCGGGAAGAACATGGGGCCCGGATGGTAGCCGTAAAGCAGGCGGCTGCCGAGTTGGGGACCAGGGTGGCCTTGCTTTTGGATACCAAAGGACCGGAGATACGTCTGGGGGAAGTTGAAGAGGGAGTTGTTTTAAGAGATGGGGAGGAAGTCATCCTTACCACGGCTGCGATTATAGGGAATGAAAAAAGGCTGCCGGTAAACTTACCTAGTTTGCCGCAAGATGTCCGACCGGGGCAAATTATTTTGTTGGACGACGGGCTGGTAGAACTGGAAGTTATGTCCGTCGCGGGAGAAGATATTCGCTGCCGCATTAAGCATGGCGATAAGATTTCCAGTCATAAAGGGGTAAATATACCGGGGGCGGTCATAAGCCTTCCGGCCTTGACCGAACAGGACATGGAGGATATTGAGTTCGGGTTGAGCCAGGGGATAGACTTTATAGCTGCTTCTTTTGTACGTACGGCCAAGGATGTTTTGCAGATACGGCAGCTTTTGGGAAAATATGACGCTAAGGTGGGCGTCATTGCTAAGATCGAGAATCGGGCGGGGATAGAAAACTTAGAGGAGATCCTGGAGGCCGCCGATGGTATTATGGTAGCGCGGGGCGACTTGGGAGTAGAGATACCGGTGGAAGAAGTTCCCCTGGTACAGAAAATGATTATTCAGAAATGCAATCAAGCGGGCAAGCCGGTCATCACCGCTACTCAAATGTTAGAATCCATGATCCGCAATCCCCGTCCCACCAGGGCAGAGGCTACGGATATAGCCAATGCCATCTTCGATGGTACCGATGCCATAATGCTTTCCGGGGAAACGGCCATAGGGCGCTATCCGGTAGAGGCGGTGGCCACTATGGCCCGTATTGCGCGGCGAGCGGAATCCAGCCTGCCCTACGCGGAGATCTTGAGACGAAAAGGCTTAGCAGACGAGCGCACGGCTACAGATGCCATAAGCCATGCTAGCTGTACTATTGCCCTAGAATTAGGTGCTAAGGCCATTATCACCCCTACAGCTTCCGGAGCTACTCCTCGCCGGGTGGCCAAATACCGCCCTCCTGCTCCGATACTTGCCCCGAGCCCTGATGAGCGGGTTTTGAACCAACTCTGTTTGGTATGGGGGGTGGAACCTTTACTGGTCCGAAGAACGGGAGGAACTGACGAAATGGTAGAAGAAGCGGTTAACGCCGCTATACGCTCTGGACAAGTCCGGGAAGGGGACTTGGTGATAATTACGGCCGGAGTACCTGCTAATGTACCGGGGACCACCAACCTGCTTAAGATACATATAGTAGGTGAAGCATGGGACTAGCTTTCGTAGCCTATTTTCCATCCGGCCAGGGAATTCTCGCCTGTCGGCCGTAATTTTCCGGCAGGAAGCGCAGGTAGAGTCCGCAACTTATCTCCGGCGTTTTCGGTGTACCCAGCTTTGTAAGGTTCTATGGTTATCCGGCCGGCAACAAGACGCGCTATTTCCGGATACGGCGGAGTTACTGCTTTCCCGGGAGACCTGGCGATGACTCCGGCGATACGCAGCTGAGACGGCTGCATACGATAGGCCAAGATAACTGCTGTTTCGTCCCCCAGATACCCGGCATGGGCTACACCATGCAAGTTTCCGATTATGAAGATACTGCCTGTGGCTTTAATGATGGCCCCGCGGTGCACATGGCCTAGCAGTACGATATTGCCCTCTACCGCTAGCTCCTGACCTGATCGTAAGGTAACTTCGCGCAGGAGAGTAGGCTGATTTACCGGAGAGGGTTCGCACTGCGGCACAGGGGGATGGTTCTCCTCATGAATAGGGACCAGGCCATGTCTAAGACAAACCTCTTCCAGTTCGGCAGTTTCTCTTAAACTAAGGGGCCGGGAAGAGGAAAGCATAAAGCGTGCTCCACGAAAGAAGCCCTGAGCAGCCTTGAGCTTAGCAGTTAAGGCTTGTTTAAGTTCACCTAGGTCGCTATTGCCGTCCAGTAAGATTATAAGCCCCTTGCGCGTTCCTTTGATGGTAACGGTACTTGGATGCACGTTATGATAGCCCCTTTATCGTAAAAATTTGCCATTAGAATAAAAAATTCGCCCTCATTTTCTTTATTTCCTGCTTTATGGAGAAAAAATTTACTTCCTGTCGAAATCCATTTATGGAATCCATTTTATGGAAGGTAGAGTTTACTCGGAGGTAGTCGAATGGTTGCGCTCAAATTGGGTTCAGAAGTTATTTCGTGTAGCGGCATCATATTTGATAAAGACGGCACTCTCTTGGATTCTTTTGTCATCTGGCCTAAACTTATACGCCAACGCTTAGAGCATTTAAAGCAGTATTTTCCTTTAGAAACTGAAACCGAGAGGCTTATTTTACAGGCTATGGGTCTTAAAAGAGATAATACTGTAGTGCGCCGTAGTCCGATAGTGGTGGGAACCAGACAACAGACCGCTGCGGCAGTAGCCACGGTGCTTTTTTTGCGCCACGGGATTCCTTGGGATGAAGCCTTACAAAAAACCCTTTTGGCTTTTGACGCTTGTGATCGACAAGCAGGGTTGGATTGGCAGGCTGTACCGGTACCGGGGGTGAAGGAAGCCCTATGGCGCCTGCATACTGCCGGTATACGCTTGGCAGTAGCCACTAACGACGATAGACAGAGGACGGAAGAGCTGATGGTTTTGAGCGGTTTGAGCGATTACGTTACTGCCTATGCCTGTAGAGACGAGGTGGCTAATAGTAAGCCGGAACCGGAGCTGGTTTACTTGGCTAGCGAGAGGATGGGACTTTCTCCTTCTCAATGCGCCGTAGTAGGGGATTCTCTCCTGGACATGGAGATGGGCAAACGCGCGGGAGTGAAGTTAACCATAGGAGTCACCAGCGGAGCTTGTACGGCTGCGGAAATGGAAGGCGTGGCCGATGTCGTTTTACCTAGTGTAGCCCATATTCACCCTTGTTAGAGACCGAGGAAGGTGCAGGTTTTTATAGCGATGCATAAAAGGTGGATATTATTGGGGTTCGGCTTGTTAGCCCTGTTTTTCCTCAACATACTTCTGCACTTTGGGCCTTTGGGGAAGACAGAGCAGCTTTCACCACAGCAGGTGGGGCTGGTAGCGGGTGAGAGCAAAAATACGAATATAGATGACCAAGGCCAAAAGATTTTGAGAGCCTATGAAACAGTTCTGCAGGAAGAAGGTTTTCTTTTCAACCGGATTTCTTTAGAAGAACTGGCCCCGCTGTCTCCGGCCCAACGGGTAAGGCAGTATCAAGCACTCATTATGCCTGAAAGTATTAACGCCGTCCTTTCTTCTTCTACCCGGGAAATTCTACGGAGCTATGTGGAGGCAGGAGGAAAAATTTTGCTCGTATTTGACCCTGGTACCCGTGGTTCTGACGGGAATTTCTTGCCTGAACCTCTACTGAGCGAACTGGCGGGTGTTTTATATTATATTCCCTGGGGAACTGGTGAAGGAGCCTATTATGACGGCTATTGGCGTTTCCCTTCACCAGAGATAGCTAGAGAATGGGGTATTACTCCCGGAAAACTGGATAAAGATAATATGCTCTGCAGTTACGGTTACGGTCGCTTAAAGTTTACTCATGCCCGCACTCGGCTGTTGGATGCTGATGAAATTGCCTTTGACTTACCGCCCGAGGGTCGGGTGGCCGTCCTGACGGAAAAGTTTTATGCGAGCGGCGGTGCCGTAGTCTTTGCTAATCTCAAGCTCGGCTTTCACAAACTGATGTCCGATGACTTAACTCTCAGGTCGGTTTTAAGAACTTTTCTGCTGCGTATTGCCCACTTGCCCCGGTTGGTCAATACTCCGGAAGGTAAAGGGGGCATGGTGCTGAACTTTCATTTGGATAGTAATGCCCATCTTCGACCTTTAAGGGCGATGCTTCAGTGGGGGATTTTCCGTCCCGACCTAGCCTATTCGATTCACATTACTGCCGGTCCGGATACTTACCGTCCTGGAGACGGTCTAGGCTTCCATGCCGCTTCGCCCAGCAAAGGCCGTCCCTGGGTAGATATGTTGGAGAAATACGGAGCTATTGGCTCCCATGGAGGATGGATTCATAATTATTTTGCTGAAAATGTAAGAAAAATGCCCCGGGAGGAGGTTTTTCGCTATCTAAAGCTGAATTTTGATACTTTGGAGGAGATAACCGGAAAGAAAGTAGTAGAATATAGCGCTCCTGCCGGTAATCATCCCGCTTTTGTAAATGAATGGTTGGAGCAGCGAGGAGTGGTGGCCTACTACAGCCCTGGTGATACCGGTTCTAGTCCTACGCGGAGTTTTATGAACGGTGAGCCGGTCAGCGGCCGCCTATGGTCCTTTCCTATTACGCCCTTCCGCGAATATGCAGCCTTGGAAGAGCTTATGGCGGCAGGGGTACCGTTAGCAGAGACCCAAAGGTGGCTGCGAGAACTGATGGACTTCGTAGAACAAGAACATGTAATCCGGCTTATTTATACTCATGCCAACAATACTGATTATGCCTTAAAAGCCCTGGCTTATTTTGCCCAACGAGCTAGCTCCGACCAGGAGGAGGGTAAGCTTTTGGTTTGGCCCATGAGCCGGTTCGCCGAGTTTCTTAACCGTCACCAAAGGACCACCTTTACTGTTTATCGCGATTCCCAAGGATGGAGGATAAATCTAAAGAACAAAGAAGGGCTAAAAGATTTGACTGTGGCTCTTTATATGGAAGATCCTCAAAACTATCGCGTGGTGGGACAAAACATCAGCGAGCGCTTGGAGAACGGTTGGCTGTATATTACGGTGACCCAAGAGGATGAGGAAAGCCAAATCTATCTTCGCCGCAAAAATTGGGTGCTGCCCTGGTAAAACCTCCTATCTGTTAAACTCAACTTAGGTGTAGGGAACACCCTAAGTTTGTCAAATTAGAGTTTTTCTCTCTTTAGTACGAAAATAGATCTATTTTCATGCATGGTTGTACCGGGCAGGTGTGGCCGGCATGAAAGGTTAGTACAGGAATAGCCTTAGGGTTTATTTCTATTTATGTGGTTGTATCCTTCAGACATGGCCGGTTAGTATAATAAGTGAAGGCAATAATATTTTGGGAGAAGCAACGCCTTCCATGGCCTACTTACATATTTTATGATAACTATGTGGAAGGAAAAGGGGAAATATTATTATGGCAGTTAATGGAGGAGAAGGGATAATTTTATTAGGAACGGTTCTGTTCCAACGTTTGGCCATTATAGGAGCCGTTATTCTGGCAGCATTGATATTCCTAAAAATAGCTGACCGCTTGATCCGGCGCTTTTTTAACCTGGCCAAAATCGAAGCGTATAAAAAGAAGACTTTAGAAAGCCTTTTTCTGTCGGCGGCTCGCTACTCTATCTATGCCTTGGCCTTATTAACAGTTTTGCCCTTAGTCGGTGTGAATGTAACCGCTCTGTTAGCCAGTGCGGGAATTATTGGACTTACTATAGGTTTTGGGGCTCAAAGCCTGGTTAAGGATATAATCAACGGCTTGTTTATTATTTTTGAAGATCAATTCCGTGTAGGAGACTTTGTGCAGATAAACGAAAAAGTCAGCGGTACAGTAGAAGAACTGGGGCTGCGCCTAACTACTTTGAGAGAATGGTCGGGAGCCAAGTTCTATATTGCCAACAGTGAAATAAAAACAGTACGCAATTACAACCGCGGTGAGCTCAGAGCTATTATCACGGCCACTTTTCCTTTCGAGGAAGACCCGAGGCGTATTCGGGTGGTGTTGGAGCAGGTCTGTAGAGAAGTACAGGAAGCATATTACGACGATTTCCTTAAGGGTGAGGAGGGATTGGTAGAGCCGCTCCAAATTTACGGGGTGACGGACATTGATAAGTCGGAAAAGGGCGCCCAATTTACCATCATTGGCAAGACTAAACCTGCTTCGCTATGGAAAATAGAGAGAATACTGCGGGAAAGGATATGGCAAGTGTGCCAGGAACAAGGCATCCGGCTGGCTTATCCTAGACGGGTGTATGAAGGGTGGACGGAGAACAGCGATAACTAGTATGCTGCGTGACGGTTTCTGGCTTTAGAGCAAGCAGTAGGTGCGGCGACTCGGAATAAAAACTAGACGCAACTCAGGCGGGCGAGGCTGGCGCATCTCCAGTTTTCGCTGGGGTGGTCTGCTTAGGCTTCAAACAAGTGAGCGAACTTTCGCGGTAGCTAAACTCAAGCGGGGCGAAAGGCGAAAAGATTGGCGCGAGGCCATAGGTAACCTTGTGTCCGGCAAGTGATATAGGAGGTTTAAATTCTGTCGAGGATCCTGCTCTTTCCGCCTTTAAGCCCCTCAAAAGCCCTGCCCACAAGGGAAGCTATGAGCGCAAGCCAAGCTGGTCTGGATTAAAGCTGGGAATAACTCAGCAAGCGAGCGAGGCGCTTGCCAGAAGGGAGATGTTGTGGTAAAATAACTTTGTCAGATACGTGCCGAAGTGGTGGAACTGGCAGACGCGCCGGACTCAAAATCCGGTGGGGCTCACACCCCGTGCGGGTTCGACTCCCGCCTTCGGCACCAGGAAGCTAGGCCTACCAAGGCTTTCCAGGTTTGAAGTTGGATAAATTTGGGTTACCTGCTTGGATAAACTCAAGTCGTCAAACATTTTCAAACCACTTCAAACCTAAGATTGAGCCTTGGTATCTTTATATATATGGGCAAAAATCCTTTCCTCGAGTAGCTTAGCTACTTCCCTTTGTATGCCAGGTAACACATGGGAATAGATATCGTCGGTAATTTGAGTATTGCTATGACCCAGCCGTTCGGAGATAACCTTGGTAGGAATCCCCCAACTCATTAGAAGCGTACTATGGGTATGTCTTAGGTCGTGATACCGTACTCCCTTTATACCTAGCTTTTTACACAGGTTTTGCCAATTACGACTAACCCAATCAGGTTTCAGGGGACTACCATCCGGCCAGCAACGGATGAGGTCATTGTCTCTATATGCCTATCCTAGTAATAAGCGTTCTTTCTTTTGTTGTAAGCGATGTTTCTTTAATTCCTCTACTGCAGATGCCGGCAACTCTATTAAGACGCCGGCTATTTTTTGTTTGCGGTTGCCGGTATTCTAACCCATTAGAATTTCTCTGCAAGGTTTGAACAACGCTAATAGTTCTTTCTTCAAAATTAATATCACGCCATCTTAACCCCAATATTTCACCTCTTCTCATACCCGTACTGATCGCCAGTAGTACAGGTAAATATATCCTACTGCCAGAAGCCTCTTTAAGGACCTTTGTATTTGTCAATCGAAAAGTTGACCACTTGATCTCTTAAAAGTTGACCACCTGTATAGTTTAGTTTCGCTACGGTTATGTTTACTTATTTTAGAACGGCAACCACTTTATGGTTTTGCTTGATTAGTTTGTTGATCGCGTAATGTTAGCCAGGGTTGACCGGGCTGTAGTCGGGACGCCGTCTAACTTACTGGCGAGCGAACTTCTTTGGAGATCTATCGGATGGATTTCCCTTCTAGCAAAAAATTTTTGAATCCGCTTACGGGATTCCAGAAGGAATCTAAAGGAGTAATGTCGAATACTATGAACAAATGAACAACAAGGATGAAAAAAATTGCAGAACATGGATGTTAAAAAAATAGTTAGGATTGCACGCCTATATTACGAAGTAGGGTTAACCCAAGAACAAATAGCTCAACAAGAAGGGGTCTCCAGGGCTACTATTAGTCGAGCTCTAGATGCTGCCTTTAAACAAGGGATAATCGAAATAAGAATAAAATACCCTATGGGCTCTGTTGAGGAACTAGAAGAAGAATTAATGCGGAGATTCAAATTAAAAAAGGCAGTAGTAGTTCCGGTTATTGTACCCCATCAGGAAATTATTAAGAAAGATGTAGGACGTGCCGTAGCGAGGTTTTTAGCTACCATAGTACGTTCGGGAGATATTATAGGTATTTCTTGGGGTACGACTATGGCAGCAGTGGCGGAGCAATTAGAAAGGACCGAAAGGGTAGGTGTAACCATTGTTCAACTCAATGGTGGTGTAGGGAAAAGCACCTTCTCCACCAATGCGAGTATGATCTTGGATTGTTTTGCTAAGGCCTTTTCTGCCACGCCTTATTCACTACCGGTTCCGGCTATCGTGGACTCGCCGGAGATCGCTAAAAGTATAATGAGCGATAGTCGCATTAAAGGGACGCTAGATTTAGGGGAAGACAGCAGAATAGCCATTTTTGGTATAGGGAGAGCTTCGGTAGAATCTATTCTATTTAAGTCGGGATATTTTAGCAAAGAAGAATATGAGGCCCTACTATCAAAAGGAGCTGTAGGTGATATATGTTCTAGATTTTTTGATATTGGAGGGAGGATATGTGATGCAACTCTGGATGCCCGCACTATCGGAGTCTCTTTGGACAAACTGAAAGATAAAGATTATAGCATTGCCGTGGCCGCAGGTGAGGAGAAAAGCCAAGCAGTGTTGGGTGCTTTACACGGTGGCTATTTTAATTGCTTGTTTATAGATGAAAACACAGCGAGAAAAGCCTTACAGGACATGAATAAGGGGGAGCACATAAAGTGAAGGCGGTAAAATTGTATGGACCTGGCGATGTTCGGGTAGAAGAAGTTAGCATCCCGGAACCGGCGAGTCAGGAGGTTTTGGTGAGGGTAAAGGCAGTAGGAGTATGTGGGTCGGATATACCGCGGGTTTTGTATGTGGGTGCTCATAAGGAAAAGATCATCATAGGGCATGAGTTCTCGGGGCAGATTGTTCTTAAAGGGAATAATGTGACCAAGTGGAAAGAAGGCGACAGGGTAACGGTTGCTCCTCTAATACCTTGTGGCAAATGTGACTCTTGTTTAAAGGGTGATTATTCGTTATGCTCGGACTATGACTACTTCGGTTCCAGACGAGATGGAGCCATGGCCGAGTATGTTGCGGTCCCCGAGGAGAATCTGGTACCTCTTCCTGACAATGTGAGCTATGAAGCTGGGGCTATGGTCGATCCTGCGGCTAATGCCTGGCACGCCCTCTGGCGGGCAGGCCTTAGAGAAGGGGAAGACATAGCAGTTTTCGGCGTCGGTCCAATAGGTATGTTTGTTATCCAAGCTGCCAGATTGGCTGGAGCCAGCAGGATTGTGGCCATTGATATAGTTCCGGAAAAACTAGAACTGGCTCTAAAGTTAGGTGCCGACGAAGCGATTGAAGGACATGAGGCCAATGTGAGCCACAAAATTGTGGATGCTATAGGCAAACAACCTGAAGTGGCTATTGATTTGACAGGAGTACCCTCAGTTCAGGGAGAAGCCATAAATACAGTCGGTAAGCGAGGACGGGTGGTACTGGTCGGAATTAGCCACAAAGGGTTAAACCTATCCGAAGAACAGGTGGACAGAATTTTGCGTTATGAACTAATAGTTCAGGGTTCTTGGAACTCTTTTTCCAAACCTTTTCCCGGTCGGGAATGGTTTGAAACTGTAGAACTTTTATCCAGTGGCCAACTATTAGCCGAACCGATTATTAGCCACAAATTTGATTTGGTAGAGGCCCCTCGTATTTTCGGTGAGATTAAAGAGGGCCGTTTGAGAAGCTACAACAAAATTCTGTTCTTGCCCTAGGCTCGATTTAGAGGGGGTGAACCCTTTATGGCGGGCAAAACTGCTGTGTTGGGAATTGATGTGGGAACCCAAGGAGTCAAAGTAGGTCTTTTTACAGCTCAAGGAAATTGCGTAGCTACAGGTAGGGCTGAATATGAAACTTTCTATCCCCAACCGGGATGGGCGGAGCAGGATGCGAACGATTGGTGGAAAGCGACCAAACAGGCGGTGAAAGCATGTTTGGATAGTAACCCCAACTTATCTATTGAGGGTATATGCCTGTGCGCCACCTCCTCGACTGTAGTATGCGTGGACCGGGAAGGAACCCCGTTGGCACCTGCTATTATGTGGATGGACACGCGCGCGGTGCAGGAAGCACAGCAGGTAACCCAGACCAACCATCCGGTTTTGCGTTACAGTGGAGGAGAAGTCTCGCCGGAATGGATGTTACCCAAGACTTTGTGGATTAAGAAGAACAATCCACAGCTATATCGTAGAAGTTATAAAATCGTAGAACAATTAGATTGGCTAAATTACCTTTTGACGGGGAAATGGGTAGCTTCACAATGTAACGCGACTTGTAAATGGAATTATTCCAGCATGGACGGGGGATGGCAAGAAGATTTCTACAGGGAGGCCGGCTTGGAAGATTACGAGGATATATGGCCCACAGAAGTAATACCTATGGGCGGTAAAATCGGAAGTTTAACCCCGACGGCCGCTTCTGAGTTGGGTTTAAGGGAGGGCATTCCCGTATTTCAAGGTGGTATTGATGCGTACACAGGTATGCTGGGCATGGGTGTAGTAGAGGAAGGTTTAATAGCTATTGTTATGGGGACAAGTTTTGTGCACTTAGCATTATCTTCTAGGCCCATCTTCCAAGAAGGGATGTGGGGACCTTATCCGGCGGCTATTCTGCCAGGCCAATGGGTGCTAGAAGGAGGGCAGACCTCGGGTGCCTCGGTGGCCAACTGGGTAGTAGCGGAGACGGTACGTGAATTTAACGAAGATCCAGGGAAAGCCCATGCATTATTAATAAATGAAGCCGCCCGGTTAAAGCCTGGTAGTGAAGGAGTTATTTCGATTGATATGTGGCAGGGAAACCGAACGCCATTTCGTGATCCCCTTATTTCAGGAGTTATAGCGGGTTTGACTCTTAAGGCCCAAAGAGTTCACCTATATCGTTCCATTCTAGAAAGCGTAGCCTATGGAACCAAAGCGGTTGTGGATGTATTTATACGAAATGGATATCCGCTCCGGGGGATAATAGCCTGTGGGGGACCCACCCGGAACAAACTTTGGGTGCAAATTATAGCGGATGTTCTACAGATTCCCCTTCAAATACCAGAGTTTAGCGAGGCAGGAATTTTAGGCTGTGCGATCTTGGTCAGCAGTGGCTTGGGGTGGTTCAGAACTATAAAGGAAGCAGCGAAAGCATTCGTTAAAGTGTCCTCTACCATACAACCTGACCGGGATGTAGCAGACGAATACACATTTTACTACCATTGTTACCTGGATTTATACCATGCCGTTAAACCTATTTTGCACCGTATTTATCACCATCGTGCGCAGCCCGAGGAGGTATTTCCGTGCAAGAAAGATATATCCTGGAAATGAGAAATATTAGTAAAACTTTTCCAGGAGTACAGGCTCTAAAAGAAGTCGACTTTCTGGTAAAACTGGGCGAAGTGCATTGCTTAGCAGGAGCCAACGGGGCGGGCAAATCCACTCTCATAAAGATTTTGAGTGGTGCTCTTCAGCCGGACAAAGGCGAGATATTTGTAAATGGCCAAAAGGTTAACTTCCGCAACCCCATTGATGCTCAAGCAATGGGCATTGCTACCATATACCAGGAATTATCCTTGATACCCCAACTTACGGCAGCAGAGAATATTTTTGTAAATAACTATCCTAGTAAAGGGACTTGGATCAATTGGAAAGCAATGCTCAAATTGGCGCGGGGAATTTTAGCCGAAATAGGAGTAGAAAACCTAGATATAGAGAAGCCCGTGGAAAAACTAAGTGTGGGCCAACAACAGCTGATTGAGTTGGCCAGGGTATTAATGAGACAGGCCCGGATTATTATCATGGATGAGCCTTCGGCTACTTTATCCGCAGAGGAGTTTAATTTGCTCGCTAAGGTAATTAAAGATTTAAAGAAAAAAGGTGTTACGATTATATATATTTCTCATAAGCTTGAGGAACTATTTGAGTTAGGTGATCGCGTAACTGTTTTAAGAGATGGGAAATTAATCGGCACTTATGAAGTTAACCGGTTAGACTACGATTCCTTGGTAGAACTGATTGTAGGCCACCATCCCACGAAAGAAAGGAACGAACTGCACAGCCTTGGTGGGGCAGGGGAGACGGTGGTATCTCTAAGAGGCGTCTCTACCTCTAAATTAAGAGATATCAACCTCCGGGTAAAAGCAGGTGAGATCGTAGGCCTGTACGGTCTGGTGGGTTCAGGGCGAACCGAGCTGTTGCGGGTTATCTTTGGAATAGACAAGATAAAGACCGGTAAAATAGAGGTTTTTGGCAGAGCAATTAATCCTAAATATTATGCACCCGATGTAGCCTGTAGTCTAGGAATAGGTCTGGTTCCTGAAGACCGCAAAAGGCAGGGCATAATACCTAATTTGACTGTCACCGAAAATTTAATAATCTCTTCCCTGCCCCGTTTAAGCCGATGTGGTCTTTTGCGATATAAGATAGTTCAATCTTTAACCTCCACTTATATACGTAATCTTAAGGTAAAAACGCCTTCCTCTTATGCTTTGATCTCCAAACTAAGTGGAGGGAACCAACAGAAAGTAGTAATAGGAAGGTGGCTTATTTCTGGGGTCAAGCTGCTGCTCTTCGATGAACCTACCCAAGGTATAGATGTAGGGGCCAAGGAGGAGATCTATAACCTTATCAGGGAGTTAGCTGTGGAGGGAAAGACCATCATTATAGCTTCTTCTGAGATTGATGAATTGGTCCGGTTATGTAACAGGATCTACGTGCTATACGGTGGAGAAATAGTTACAGAGGTTAACCCGCAAACAGTTCCTAAAGAGAAAATATTGCATTCGGCAATCACCGGAGGAAAGGGGTTTTCCAATGGCCGAGCCCACACAAATTATCACTAAATGGAAGAACATAAACCTAATGCCCTATGTGCGACGATACAGCATGCTGATATTGCTGGTAATTCTTGGGATAATAGCCTCGACCTTATCACCCAAATTCTTAACTGTTAATAACATATTAAACTTGCTTCAGCAGTCCTCGGTTATCGGTATTGTGGCCATAGGAATGACGTTTGTCATTATAGGGGCGGGCATTGATCTGTCAGTAGGATCGGTACTGGCGCTCGCGGGGATGGTAGTAGGAATATTACTCAAGAACAATATAGGGATCTCCACCTCTATCATTTTAGCTACATTGCTAGGCGCTTGCCTGGGAGGGGTAAACGGGGTCATCATAACTAAAGCTAAAGTACCACCTTTTATCGCCACTTTAGCCATGATGGTGGCGGCCAAAGGCTTGGCTTTACTTACCACAGACGGCCAGCCGGTATTTGGCTTGCCGGGGGCCTTTAACGTAATTGGAGCGGGGTTTTTATGGGGAGTGCCAGTAAGCGGTCTAATATGGGTGTTCCTAACTGCGGTATCTGCTTTCGTGCTAAAGTATTCCACCTTTGGGAGACGCCTTTATGCCGTGGGGGGAAACCCGGAAGCAGCTCGTTTATCGGGTATAAAGGTAGATCAGGTTATAGGCATAACCTATGTAATATCAGGAGCCTTGGCAGCTTTTGCCGGGATAGTATTAGCCTCCTGGCTGACCGTATCTCAACCTACTGCTGGCGGAGGAGCAGAATTAAATGCCATCGCAGCTGTGGTACTGGGCGGTACCAGCCTGTTTGGAGGTACGGGAGGAGTAATGGGGACTTTTGTGGGTGTGTTGATGATGAGCATTATTACTAACATATTTAATTTAATCGGCTTATCCAGCTACTACCAGTCGATCTTCATGGGGGTAATTATAGTTTTGGCCCTCGTGTTTAACCAATTGGTGTTTGGAGGTGAGAAATGAACAATCTTCATCACCTGCTAAGGCAGAGTTATGGAGCGTGGCGACATTAAATGAATGCAAATGAATTTCTGAAGGAGGTCACGAAAATGTTAAAAGGGTTTTGGCGGAATGTGGTATTAGTTACTGTAACTGCGGTAATGCTGATTTCTCTAATAGGTTGTAATAAATCCCAGGAAAAAAGCTCTTCTGCCCAATCTGAACAGAAAAAGCTCACCATTGGATTCTCGCAGGTCACGTTGCAATCACCGTTCTATGTGGCGTTGATGGACGCGGCCAAGAAGGAAGCCGAAGCAAAAGGCGCTCAATTGATTTATGTGGATGCCCAGGAGAACATCCAAAAGCAAAATAACGATGTCCAAGACCTTATTACCAAAGGGATTGACGTTCTATTACTGAATCCTGTGGACCCAGATGGTGTTGCTCCCGCCCTGGCAGCAGCGCAAAAAGCCGGTATTCCGGTGATTACGGTGGACAGGCCTACCAGTTCTAAAGTGGCTGTATTTGTGGGACGCGACAACAAAGAAATGGGAAGGATTGCAGGCAGGAAAGCCGTAGAACTGTTAGGAGGACCTGGGAAAGCGAAAGGTACAGTAGTAGAGATTCAGGGTGCCGCTGGATGTAAAGTGATGATGGCCCGCAGGGACGGTTTTCATGAGATTTTGGACCAAGAACCCGGCATAAAAGTCATTCAGAGCCCTTACTGCGACTACATTCGATCCAAAGCGGTTAAGGCTTTCCAAGATATTTTGCAGGCCCACCCTCAAATTGATCTGGTGTATGCTCACAATGACGATATGGCTTTAGGTGCCTTGCAGGTTCTCGAACAGAACAAAATAAGCGGAGTCAAAATTGTAGGGATAGATGGTTTAATGGAAGCCATTGTAGCTATTAAAGCAGGCAAATATGATGCCACCGTACTGAACGATCCCCAATACCTGGGGCAATTAGCTGTGGATACGGCCCTGGGAGTTTTAAAAGGGGAGAAATACCCCGATTTTATAGATGCAGGTACGGGACTGGTGGACAAGAACAATGTGGAACAATATGTTAACACCAATTTGACCTTCGCAGCTTATAAGAAATAAGAACTACTTCGGGAACCAACCCGGCTCTGTTCCAAACGGAACAGAGCCGGGTAAAGGGAAGGAGCTATAGACTGTGTGGGACAAGGGGAAATTAGCAAGTGCAATTGATCATACGCTCTTAAGGCCTACAGCTACACCCACGGATATTGAAAAGCTATGTAAAGAGGCCATTGCTTACCGGTTTGCCAGTGTATGCGTTAATCCCTGCTTCGTTTCTCTAGCCTCAAGGATTTTAAAGGATACAGGCATAAAAACTTGTACGGTTATAGGCTTCCCCTTAGGCGCGAATGAAACCGATATAAAGTTAAAAGAAGCAGAAAGGGCCCTAGAGCAGGGAGCCTCGGAGCTGGATATGGTAATAAATATAGGAATGCTCAAGAGCCAAGAGCTGAACTATGTAGGTCAAGAAATAAGGAAGATGGTCGATATTGCTTCCGCGGGCCAGGCTATTATTAAAGTTATTATAGAGACGTGTTTGTTGACCGAAGAGGAAAAAATAGCAGCCTGTAAAATAGCGGCCGATAACGGAGCCGCCTTTGTGAAAACCAGCACCGGATTCAACGGACCAGGAGCGACGGTAGAGGATGTAACATTAATGAGGCAAGTAGTAGGGCCGAAGCTAGGAGTTAAAGCCTCGGGTGGTATCAGGGATCTACGTACGGCTATGTTAATGCTAGAGGCTGGTGCTACAAGATTGGGCACCAGTTCTGCCGTTAGCATAATGGAAGAATTCGTACGAAACGCGGAACAATGAAGTATATATTTATATTAAAGAGAGGGCGGACAGTTGGGAAGTCCGCCCTTCCGGTTATTATCATCCTATCCATTTAATTTTTTCCTGTAGTCCCCGTCGAGGAGGCGCAGCGGGTTCTTCGTCGGGATACCCTAAAGGTGTTATGGCTACAACTTCTCTATCATCCGGAATCTCCAAAATATGTCTTACTTCGCTTTCGTTGCGCAAAGGCCCCGTCATCCAGCAGGTGCCGAGGCCCTCGGCCGTGGCCGCCAGCAAAAGATAGCAAAAAGCTGCCGAAACACTTTCCAAGTTCATTTTTCTAATGGCTGGATCACCGTAAACAGGAGTTAAGGCTACAATGGCCACGGGAGCGCCGCCGAAAGTTTTGGCCCATTGCAAATACTTCTCTTGGTCAGGGGTGCGCTGCCCGGCCGGCGGCATGGTAAACTCAGCAATTCTGCCATAACTGGCGGCTAGCGCTTCTTTTTTAGCTCCTGTTACTACTAAAAATTCCCACGTTTGCCAATTACGCCCGGAAGGAGCCCACATGGCATACTCCAGAATCTTATTTATGGTTTCTTTGGGCACCATATCGGGTTTATATTTCCGAATGCTACGGCGTTTACTAAAGACTTCATATAGCTCCATAAAGGCCGAACCTCCTTATTGTTTTAAACCCTTATGTTTAATTTTCCTCCTTTTTCAGTTCAAGTCAAGGGAAAATTTGGTATACTTTTACGCCTACAAATAAGCTTAATACGTGATATGAAGCAGCCAGTAGAGGTGTTTCTTCTCCCAGCCCATGTCCCAGGGTACATGGTAACGGTCGGCTGTATGGCTGTCTACCACGACATATCCTCCAGCATCTTTACCCACTACTATAGAGACATGAACAATTTCTCCTTTTTCTTCATATCCAATAATATCACCCCGATCTAAATAATTTATGACGCCAGATACCTCCTGAAAGTTTCCTCGTTTGATTAAAACTGCGAGACCGCTATAAATAAGGTGGTAAACCAAGGCCTCGGCTTGCACCCAGGCTTTAGTACCTTTCCCTTGGCTATAGAACCAAGCCCCATCTGTAGGTATGCCGCCGGCCTGCTTATCCGTTAGAACCTGGGAAGCAAAGTTAGCGCAATCGCCACCTTCGTAGGTGAAGTCTTTATAGGCCGGGTTATACCGGCCATCTCCCGAGCCCAGCCTAACGCCGCTGTAGCGATCGGCATAGAGCACCGCAGCCTCTCGGTTATACTTGCCTTTACGCTCTGCCCCTAAAGCTGTGGGAGATAAGCTTTCCGGAGGAAGGGCAGCGATATCCGGTACTAAGTCATCTGCTTCCAGAGGATCCCAATACCAGTCTTTTTGAATCAACCACTTATTATCTTTGTGAATTAGCTCCACCCAGTGGATGGTGCGCAAACCCATCTGGCTCACCTGGGAGGGTGGCAAACTTCGCTTCCGGTACCGGAGAATCAAATGCTGGGAAACCGAAGCCCAAGCTTGAGTGTCTGTTCTAAGGCCGGCATCAACTATTCTTACCTGGAGTTCAGACCCCATCAACTCCAGGTTACGTTTACCCAGCCATTCGTGAAGATATTTAGTACGGCCGATTTCGTGATTTAAGGCCCAACGTCCGGTAGTCTCGGTGTTATCATAGTAGTTTGCTAGAGCAGTCGTATCCCCTGAAATTAGGGCCTGCACCCTCAGGTTAAAAATATTTTCCACTTCCCCGTAGATGCTGACTGTCTTTTGGCCTCCAGTGGCGCTGCCAACCGTGTTACTCCCGGTTCTATCCCATATAATCCCCAGAAGCATAATAGCAATGGTTATGATAGCGGTGAGTGCTAAACGCCATGATCGAAAACCTAAGGCCACCACGATACTCTCCCCGCCCCTTCACTTACCTCTGCCACATATTATATTGGCAACCTTTAAGAAATATTTTTTAACCGCTATTTAGGCGAACATGGGCAGGCAGTGCCCATAGGGATAGTTAGTATAAAAAATATATCCACTTTTTATAGACAAAAAGAAGGATTTTTTTATCGATAGGCGAATATATGTAACTGGCTGCACCGATTAAAGAGGAGATGGCTATGGATATACTGCGACAGATAGAAAAAGGACTAATTGTCTCCTGTCAAGCGCCACCAGATGACCCACTTCATGGTTCCCTTATAATGGCTAAGATGGCCAAAGCAGCTGAACTGGGAGGGGCAGTAGGAATAAGAGCCAATGGGTACGAGGACATACTGGCCATCAAAAGGGAAGTTAAGTTACCCATAATTGGGCTTATAAAGAAGCGTTACGAAGGATACCAGCCCTATATTACTCCCACAATGGATGAAGTGGACAGAGTGGTAGAAGCTGGTGCTCACATTATAGCGGTAGATGCCACGCAATCACTTAAACCGGGAGAGGTCACGACCGCGCAATTCATTGCCATGATAAGAAAAAAATATCCTGAGACATTAATTATGGCTGATATATCGACTTACGAAGAAGGCCTGGAAGCTTATCATTTAGGATTCGATTTAATTTCCACCACGCTTTCGGGGTACACAGATCATAGCCCCCCAAAAGAAGGGCCTGATTTTGAGTTGATAGAAAGGCTTGCGAAGGATGTTAGAGTACCTGTAATCGCGGAAGGAAGAATATGGACACCGGAAGAAGCCGTTAAAGCTTTCGAGAAAGGAGCCTATGCAGTTGTTGTTGGAACGGCAATTACTAGACCGTTGGAGATAACCAAGCGGTTTATCTATAGCATAAATGGATGGAGGAGCAAATGTTGCAGGAGCAAAACAGTATCCTCTTGAAGATCGGCAGTATTTACAACTCATTAACCAAAGCCGAAAAGAAAGTAGCGGATTACGTACTGGAAAACTCCAATGAAGTTATATACCTTTCGGTGACGG
Source organism: Neomoorellaceae bacterium (assembly GCA_049701195.1). GTDB lineage: Bacteria > Bacillota > DSM-521 > Neomoorellales > Neomoorellaceae > JBNATU01. The sequence continues at coordinate 15,369 of JBNATU010000019.1, read as the reverse complement.
AACTAGCGGAAAGATGTGGGTGCGGAGAGACTACGGTAATAAGGTTTTGTAGACATATAGGGTTAACGGGGTTTCAAGATTTTAAACTTAATATTGCCAAGGATATAGTCAGACCTGAAATGAATATTCACGAGCAGGTATCTTTTGAAGACTCTATAGATACATTAGTGCAGAAGATCACCACCGAGAACATGACGGCTCTATCGAATACCGTCAAGCTGCTCTCCTTAAAAGAGCTAGAAAGAGCGGTTGAGGCTATAGTTAACGCCAATAGGATTGAGTTCTATGGAGTGGGCGCTTCAGGATATACAGCTTTAGATGCTAAATATAAGTTCCTGCGCTTGGGATTAAACGTGGATGCCATGCTGGATGCCCATATTCAGGCCATATCGGCGGTAAACTTAAGTGACAAAGATGTGGCGGTAGGTATCTCATTCTCCGGTAGTACCAAAGATACTGTAGAAACTTGCCGGTTGGCCAAGAATGCTGGGGCCAAGGTTATATGCATAACCAATTATGCTAGGTCACCTATAACTTCGGTAGCAGATATTGTGCTTTTAACTTCGGTAAGGGAGACGCCGCTGAGGAGCGGCGCTCTAACTTCAAAAATTGCCCAGCTCCATGTATTGGATCTTTTATATACCACTGTAGCCTTGAGACTAAAAGATAAGGCTGTACAGAGTCTGAATAGGACAGCCAAAGCAGTTTTGGAGAAATTGTTTTGACGGTGCTTCCGAAACAAGTATGATTTTCCGGCGGTTGAAGCTTTGCCTCTCAAGGCCTCTTAGGCTTAAGGGGGAGGGGGAAATCAAGGAGGATTACAGGCTTTAGCCCGTGAGCAGTTGCCGAGTTTTGCTTCGAAAGTACCGTTTTGACGAAGAAGGGGAAAGAAATGAAGGTAGCCATGGGGATAGATGTAGGAGGAAGCAAGATCCGAGGGGGCATCGTAGATAACGATGGAACATTACGGAGCGTAAGGGAAATATCCACTGAAGCCGACAAAGGGGCGTCACATGTTCTGGCCAGGATTTTATTTATTATTAAAGAACTTTGGCAGCCTGAAATTATAGGCGTGGGAATTGGCACAGCAGGTCAGGTGAGTTTTGAGGGTACTATTATTGGTGCCACCAATGTCATTCAGGGATGGTCCGGCCTTCCTTTAAGAGAGCTGATTGAACGAGAAATTAAACTTCCTGTTCGAGTGGTGAATGACGTACAAGCTATGGCTCTAGGGGAGCTCTATTTTGGTGAAGGTAAAGGGGTTCACCATTATTTATGCTTGGCCTTGGATACCGGAGTGGGAGGGGCTATTGTAGTTAACCGGAAAATTTTTAGGGGTACTACCGGAGCCGCAGGCGAAATAGGGCACTTGGTCATTCACCGTAATGGGAGAAGTTGTCCTTGCGGAAGGAAAGGGTGTTTGGAAGCCTATGTTTCGGGAACAGCTTTGATGAAGAGTTACGAGGAAAAAACGGGCCACCAACTGAAAGCCTCTGAAATAATTCGAAACAGTGTATTAGGTAAAGGCGTAGAGGCAGAGATAGTAAAAGATTTTTTGGGAGATCTTGCTGATGCACTTGCTTCTCTAGTTTACCTATTCGACCCGGAAAAGATAATCTTAGGAGGTGGTCTGGCCAAAGAGCTTTTACCGTATTGCGAACAGCTTACAGATATGGTAAAGTGTCAACTTAGTCCTGCGAGGCGGTCTATATTTCAGCTCTCTATTTCTCCATTAGAAGGAAACGCCATGATTTTAGGAGCTGCAAGTTTATTCCTGAAGGAAGGAGAATTCTATAATGAGGCAATGGAGTAAAATAGCGGCTATTTTCATATTGAGCGCTTTGCTCGTCTGGGTAGGCGGATGCGGTGGAAACACCCAAAAATCTTCTGATGCTTCGGCCGGTGGGAAAAAGGAAACTATTAATATGCTTTATTGGCCTGGGCCAGAAAGTGAAGCTATGTCCAAGGTGATTGCCGCATATAATGCCGGGCAGGGGGCAAAAGACGGGGTGGAAGTAAAAATGCTTCCTGCTCCCAGAGAAGGTTTTTGGGAGAAAGAGGCAGCTATGATGGCGGCTAATAGCCAAGAGGTAGATATTTACTTTACCGCTACCTACAAAATTGGGGAACATAAAGGATATTTGGTCCCCCTTCAGGACAAGGTAGAAGGGCTGAACATATTTATCGATACGAGCCTTAACGCCCTTAAGAATGACGGCAATGTTTATGGTATTCCCATGGACATAAGTAACCATTTTTTGTATTATCGTAAAGACTTGATGGATAAACTCTTGAGCGATGCCACTTGGCAGGCGAAGTATAAGGAAATAAGCAAACAAATTTTAGGAAAGGAACTCTCACCTAAAGATCCCAAGGAGTGGGATTGGGATGATTTTATAGCTACTTCGGCGTTTTTCACTAAGCAATATAATCCCCTCTCCCCGACAGAATATGGAACAGCGCTCCAGTTAAAGAACTTAATATATAACGTAATGATTTGGAACGATGTCCTCTATTCGTTTGGAGGAAGCTGGTACACCAAAGAAGGCAAGCCGAACTTTGACACACCCGAGGCCAAAAAAGCGCTGCAAGTCTATGTTGATGCCTTCAAGAACAAGTTAACTCCTCCGGCTTCGACGACCTTCGAATATCCTGAGGCCAATCAGGCTTTCCAAACTGAAAAAGTGGCGCTTATTCTACAGTGGAGCGCAGCCTATCATGAACTTACTGACAAGTCCAAGAGTGAAAAGGTGTATGACAAGGTAGGAATTGCTCCTATACCGGGAGCCAAACACGCTACCCATATACATGTCCTGGGAGTTGGTCTTAATAAGTACTCCGCTAAACAAGAAGCAGCCTTAAAATGGCTAAGGTATCTGGCTACAAAGGACGCCATTAAGATGTATGCCGAAAATGGTGGAATTCCTCCTGTAAAGGATGTATTGGAAGGAATGAAAGAAAAACGCCCCGAGTTTCCTTATATCGCCGAACACAGCGAAAAATATGGGTTCGTAGAAGACACTAGCGCCAATGTATTCCCTGTGTTGGAAATTATGGCTAAGTATCTTTCTGCCGCCTGGGCTGGCCAAATTAATATAGATACAGCGCTCCAAAAAACTCAAGAAGAAGTTAGTATGAAAGTGGGGAAGTAAAACCGGATGCCCAAATTTAAGAAAGAAGGCTACGTATTGCTTGCTCCTTTGGCGGTGGCGGTGTTGACGCTTATAGTCTTCCCCACCGCTTATTCTTATTACCTGAGCTTTTTCAACTCTAAACTTTCCGGAGCTCCCCAATCGTTCGTGGGCATAGCCAATTATCTTAGGATTTTGCGAGATGCAAGTTTCAGGCATTCAATCTGGTACAGCACTCGGTTTGCAGTATTGGCTACGGCTCTGGAACTGGTAATCGGAGTAGCGTTAGCCATTATTGTAAATAGGAATTTCAAGGGGAAACGAGTGGTTATCAGTATAATTTTACTTCCTATGATGATAGCTCCTTCTCTATTCGCGCTGATATTTCGGTTGGGCTTAAACGAATTCGTGGGTATTATACCGTATTACATGAAGCAGTTAGGGTTGCGGGGAAATCCTTTTGATCCCCAGTGGGTAAATTTAACCCTGATTATCATTGATGCGCTTCAGTGGATCCCTTTTGTATTTATCATCGCCTATGCTGGACTTACCTCCATTCCTGAAGAACTTTACGAGGCTGCCAAGATTGACGGGGCCAATTCTTTTCAGGTTTTAACAAGAATTATTTTACCTCTTCTGGTTCCCACTCTTACTGTAGCTGCGTTTCTGCGAGGCATAGATGCCTTTAAAGTTTATGACATGATTTATGTCTTAACCAACGGCGGACCTGGAGATCTTACCACCAGCGTAAGCCTGTTCATTTACAAAAAGGCGTTCTTGGAAGGTAATTTGGGGGAAGCTGCAGCGGCAAGCATCCTGCTCACTTTTATACTGGCACTTCCGCTCTCCTGGGCGATGAAGTATGTCTTCAGAAGGGAGGATTACTAGGGTGAGAGGGTTAAAAGGTGTCGCCTTTGGAATTGTTGTGCTGCTTATTGTGGCGACTTTTAGTTTTCCTCTGGTGATAGCTTTTTTGACCTCCATAAAGACTGATGCCGATATCGCTTCGTTTCCTCCGAAATGGATGTTTGTACCTACACTTAATCACTATCAAAATGTTTTTTATGGTTCGGGCTATCCGTTTGGCTTGTTTTTTGCCAATAGCTTTATTATAGCCGTTGGAGCAAGTATGGGAGCGGTGTTATTAAGCCTTCCGGCTGCTTACGCTATAGTCAGAATAGGTGTAGGGAGAAAGCGTTTCTTTCCTTTTGTGGTAAGCTTGCGCTTGTTGCCTCCCATAGTTTTCGCTATTCCCTACTATATGATGTTCCAGTTTTTAAATCTACTGGATACTCGGGCGGGACTGATTTGGGTAGGGATCATCATGAATTTGCCGCTAACATTGATGCTTTTGGTGAGCTCTGTTCAAGAATTTCCCAAGGAGGTTATAGAAGCGGCCATGATTGATGGGTGTTCCACCTACGGAATTCTAACCCGTATGGTATTTCCCCTCATTGCACCTGGTGCTGCGGCGGCAGCTATTCTGGCCTTTATTTTTACTTGGAACGAATTTCTATTTGTCCGGATTTTGAGCGATGTGAAGGCCACCACCGTAACAGTGGGCTCAACGTTATTCATACAGGCTTACGGTATTCGATGGGGAGATATTGCGGCCGCAGTATCTCTTTCGGTGATCCCTCCGCTGGTTTTTGCCTTGTTTGTACAACGCTACCTGGTGAAAGGGCTTTCGATGGGGGCGGTTAAAGGATAAAGGGAGGACAAGCTGGGTTATCTGGCTAGGCCCGGTAATAATCATCATTACCCCCCTATGTTATTAGTCAAAATAAAACCGCCTCACTCCGGTGTTTTGGCGTACAGCCGTAATAAATGTTGTTAGCAGTGGGAACGCTAGCTGGGCTGTATCAGAGGGGTATAACGCTGCCCCTATTTTTAAGCGAGAACCTAGATTTCTTCTAAAGGGCATGATCGCAAGCTGATTCTAGAATACAAGGCACGTATGTGTCGCTTCAAATCTTAACTCCGGTGCTTCCGAAACAAGTATGATTTTCCTCGGTTGAAGCTTTGTCCCTCGAGGGCTCTCTTAGGCTTAAGGGGAGGGGGAAATTAAGGAGGATTAGAGCCTTTAGCCCGTAAGTAGTTGCCGAGTTTTGCTTCGGAAGTACCTAACTCCCAAAGGTGGAGGACGTACATGAAAAAGGTACTCATAACAGCATCCCGTATATACACGCCCCACCGAAGTATAGAGGGGGGGGCGGTGCTAATAGAAGGAGAGAAAATAGTAGCTGTAGGGGAAATGGAGGAGCTATCCGAGGAGATCAAGAGAAATGAAGTGGGACAAGCGGAGCTAGAACTGATAGAAGCCAGAGAAGGTATAGTAGCGCCGGGGTTCATAGACCTACATATCCATGGCGGAGGGGGAGCGGATGTAATGGACTGTACTCCTGGTGCGTTACAAAACCTAACCCTCTTCCTGGCCCGGCATGGTACGACGGGATTTCTTCCTACCATATTAGCTGCCCCACCTCCGGAGATGCTGAAAGCGATAGAGGCCAATATAACGGCTCTGGAACAAGGGACCCAAGGGGCCCAAATTCTGGGGCTTAACCTGGAAGGTCCCTTCCTAAACCCCAGACAGAAAGGAGCTCTGAGAAAAGAGGGGCTGCGGTTGCCTGATGCAGGGCTTTTGTTAGAACTCATAACCTGTGGCAAGGGTTGGGTCAAGATAATGACCCTGGCGCCTGAACTAAATGGCGCTTTAGGACTGATAGAACTGCTAACCCGCGAGGGCATCACACCAGCTGCGGGTCACACAGAAGCCACCTATAAGGAAATGGAAGAAGCGGTCCGAAGAGGACTAAAACACATCACCCATACCTTCAACGCCATGCGGGCCTTACACCACCGTGAACCTGGCGCAGCAGGGGCAGCCTTAACCCTAGATGCCTTAAGCACCGAACTAATAGCTGATGGGGTACATGTACACCCCGCCATAATGAAGCTGGTACTGAAGGCCAAGGGGCATGAAAAAGTGGCTCTGATAAGTGATGCCATGCGGGCGGCGGGCCTGCCCGAAGGTGCCTACGGTCTGGGCGGGCAAAAGGTATGGGTAAGAGAAGGTAAAGCCAAGCTCGCGGACGGCACCTTGGCAGGCAGCACACTTACCTTGGATCGGGCAGTAAAATTCATGATCCAAAATATAGGGCTAAGTCCCAACGAGGCTCTCTATCTAGCCACTGCCGCACCCGCCAGCATAATAAACGTTAGCCCGCATAAAGGACAATTAGTACCGGGCGGGGATGCAGACCTGTTAATTTTGGATTCCAATTGGGATGTGAAACTAACTATGGTCAGAGGGAAGATAGTATATCGCTCCTAAAAAAGTGTGAGGAGGGGAAGACCCAGCAGTGTATCCCCAACTAATAATAGCAGAAGACTACCAAGACTTAAGCAGGAGGGCAGCCCTAATAATAGCGAGACAAATAGAGAAAAAACCTACTACCGTACTGGGTCTAGCCACTGGTAAGACTCCATTAGGTGTATATCGCGAACTAATAAGATTACACCGAGAAGGGGGGCTAGACTTTTCCCGGGTAAAAACCTTCAATCTGGACGAGTATTACGGTCTCTCCCCTGAAGACAGGCGGAGCTTTCACTACTACATGTGGGAAAACCTTTTCAAGCACCTAAACCTGCGCCAGGAGAACATACATCTTCTGGATGGGGAAGCTGAGGACATAGACGAAGAATGCCGGAGATATGAAGAAGCCATAAGAGCCGCAGGAGGGATAGACCTGCAGGTTTTAGGGATAGGCAACAACGGTCATATAGGGTTTAACGAGCCGGGGACGGAATGGGGAAGCTTAACCCATCTGGCTAAACTTACCTCGGAAACTATAAGAGACAACGAAGAAGAGGGAGGGGTACAGGTACCCGGGCTCGCTCTTACCATGGGTATAAAGACTATAATGAGGGCGAACAGGATACTTCTTTTGGCCAGCGGGCGTAGCAAAGCTATTATAATAGCTAAGGCTCTAAATGGCCCGCTAAACAAGAACATACCGGCCTCAGTACTTCAGCTTCACCCAGGGCTGATGGTGATTGTGGATAGAGAAGCGGCCAGGCTCCTGGAAAGCCCAAGTTAAAGATTTCTATATTTAGAAGTCATGAAGCAGGGGGAAGGATATGGGATGGCTTCAGTAACCTTAAGAAATGTTTGGAAAAGATTCGGGCAAGTGGTAGCGGTAAAGGACTTTAACCTGGAAATAAAGGACGGAGAATTTATAGTGCTAGTGGGTCCTTCAGGCTGCGGCAAGACTACTACCTTGCGCATGGTAGCCGGATTGGAAGATATTACCCAAGGAGAGATATATATAGGTGACCGGCTGGTAAACGACGTGCCGTCCCGAGACCGGGATATAGCCATGGTTTTTCAGAACTACGCCTTGTACCCCCACATGAACGTGTATGACAACATGGCGTTCGGATTGAAAATGAGAAAGGTACCCAAACAAGAGATAAAAAGAAGAGTAGAAGAAACAGCTAAACTTTTGGGCATAGAGCATTTACTGACCAGGAAGCCCAAAGAGCTGTCTGGGGGACAGAGGCAGCGGGTGGCCCTAGGAAGAGCTATTGTACGGGAACCCAAAGTATTCTTGATGGATGAACCCTTATCCAATCTGGACGCCAAGCTGCGGGTGCAGATGAGGGCGGAACTCACCAAGCTCCAGCACAAACTAGGGGTAACCACGATCTATGTTACCCATGATCAAGTAGAGGCCATGACTATGGGGCAACGTATAGTAGTTATGAGAGATGGCGTAATTCAGCAAATAGACACACCTCTAGGGTTATACGAGAGACCGGCCAATTTATTTGTAGCAGGATTTATAGGCTCACCGCCGATGAACTTTTTGGCTGGAAAAATAGAAGAACAAGAAGGCGAATTAAAGGTAAAAGGGGAGGGCTTTCACTTTACCTTGCCCGTGGAAATAAGGGCGAGATTAGATGCGCATCACAGGGAGGTAATATTGGGTCTCAGGCCTGAAGACATCACAGTAAGTCCCTTGTTAAAAGATATGCACCCGGAGTGGGCATACAGGGTGTGGGCGGAAGTAGTGGAGCCCTTAGGAGCGGAGGGGCTAGTTTATTTTACTCTAGGGGGCCAACAAGTGGTGGCTCGCCTCCCAGGATCTATCCTTCCGAGGGCAGGGGAGGAAGTAGAACTGGTATTCGATTTAAACCGTGTGCATTTATTTGACAAGGAATCGGGGAAATCGATAGCCTAAAACCAGCAAGAGCACTTGTTCGGTGCCGCCGCCTACAAGGAATGACAACAAATCGGCCTCTACCAGCTGCGGGTAGAGGCCGACCCTAAAATTTGTACCTAAGGATGGTGTCGGAGGAGCGATTTTTTACTATCCGCACACAATCGAAAAAGAGTGTACACATAATACGTGAAACTGTAGGTCAAAGAGCTTGGCCAGATGTAAAGTTACTCTTAGAGATGCATATGGGGGAGCTGGCTTTTTTGTTTCTTCTGTCTCCTGTACTCTTTTTAAAAATAGTCCAGCCGGACCTGCTGGAGTCTAGCCACTCGCTCGTTTATTCTCACCTTGTCAAGGATACTCCATAAAAGCCACTGAAACCATTCCCCTTCGCTTGTTTTATTCAATACCTCAAACAACTTGGCCCGTCTGTCGTTTAGCATAATATGTTCTTCCTGGCTGCTAAGCAACAGGGGTCCATGATGTTTTCCCAGGGCTGCCAAGGCATTTTCCACTAGACATTCTATATCGTGCCTGGTAGCGGTTAAATAATAGGGCGTGCCTTTATGGCGGACATAGAAGCCTCCCGGAAATTGGGGGTCATATTCAACCACAAAGCAACCCCTATTTCTTGCGCTAACCTTTGGCCAATCTACTTTTAACCGCAAGCCCATCATTCCTCCCTCACCGTATATTTAGCCACATATATTAGGCATAACGTTATCACTCTTTTCCGCATCATCCTGATAATCTTTTAGAGCTGCCCGAAGCTCCCGACAAAAAGCCTCATAACGTCTAGCAAGGCTGGGAGACATTTCCTCCCGCTTAATCAAGATAAAGCTGCGGCCATAAATCTTAACTCTTCTGGCTGCCCAAACGGCCGTATGCCGGTAGAATAAGGAAGCCGGGACCAACTCGTATCCGGTGATCTGGCAAACTTTTTGGATAGCCGTATAAAGCCTATGTGCGGTATATCTCTGTGCCCAGTGGGAAAACCATTGCATGGTCTGCACTCCGGAGGGATTATGATACAGCCATTTAAAGGGGCTTACCTGCGGCTTAGCTAATTCAAGAGTCATTTCCACCGCTTTATCTATCAACTTTTCCTCTGCATATTGATTTCGTGGCATATATTCCCATTCCTTCCATTTGTACCATTTAGTACAAGGGACTTCTAGGTACTTTATGCCGGCTTCTCTTCGGCATCAAAGTCATCCTCTTCCGGTGGCAGATCCCTGCCTTCTCTTATCTCCTCTATCTTGTCCAAAAATCTACTAAACTGCCGCTCGTTTTGAGGGAATTCCACCGCCCGTATAATGGCATGGGTGTCGTACATCCCGGTCTCAAATATCTCTTCTGCTATAGGTTTGGGTAGGAACTTGCGCCGTAAGAACTTTTCGCCCTGATAGTCGTAAATGTCGTAAATAAAGCCTCCTGCGGTTTTACGACAGTCCACCAGGATGTTGGTTAGAAGGCGCATACGGCTATCTAGGTTGCGTATGTTTGGGGTAGCCATGAAGAGACTGGCGTTTAGCTTCCGGAGGTAAAAGAAAAACTGGGTCATATAGATATTACCGCCCTTATGGAAAAGCCTCGCGTCAAGGTTTACATGAGCTTCGTCTAGCAGAACTATACTAGCCTCACTTCGGGCTACGTTATAGAAATCTCGATAGCTCGTAAGGGGTTTGGCTCCTTTGAGGCCGTAGTTGGCGTAAAGGTCCACATGAATGCCGGCTTTCCTGGCCCTGGTGGCAAAATACAGGCCCAAGACGCTCATACCAAAGGTCTTCCCTTCGCCCAAATTGCCCTGAAAAACCCATACGTACATTATTTATCACCGCCAAAAACTTTGGATAGCCTGACTTTACCGGTGACAAAGCCTCCCAATGTCATCTTCTCTATAACCTCTATAAAGATATTGGGTGGGGTAATCTCCTTGGCCATCTTCGTTACCGTATCTATAATGGGTTCATATATTTTGTTCTTCCGGTGGAGCTGTAGGGTCCTCAAAAGAGCCACTGCCGCAACCTGTCGCTCCGATAAGGGGGTCCCATGTTTTTCCATGAAGCGTAGGGTCTCCACCAGGTCCCCCTTGGAAGATGCAAAAAGCTCGCTAGCCATAATGTCTTGTAGGGTTCGCCCACTACTTCCTACGCCGGTTCCACTAGCTTGCTCGTTCACTTATTTCACCCCCGCAATAAGAAAATAGTAATAATCAGCGCAGCTATCATAACGTAGAACTGGATATTGGCCGCCCGGGCCGTGCTTCCGTAATCGAACAGGTTTCGGAGAACAACCGACCTTTCTAGCCGGGCAATATTTTCGCTTTCGGCCAAGTAGGTACCTTGGTATCCGTAAACATAAGCCCTCCCACCACCGGGAAAGTACCTCACCTGCGCGTCTGCCTTGGGTAGCATTAATCCCCCACCGCTGACAGATTCTTCATCTTCCTCATCTACGGGGATGGTCCGTATTTCTCTATCGTTCATGAGGATTATAACGTCGTAACTTTGTCTCTTTCTCCTACCTATGGCGAATGCCATTCCCCACTCCTCCTTGGCTGAACCTGTAATATAGCCAAATTGCGGGAAGGACCACTACAGCTATACCCGCCGCAATCCCGGCAGTAGCTTGAAAAAAGAACTGGAATACCACCGCGTAACACCTCCAAGTTTCATAATAACCGCATTTTACGCCATGAACATTATCTGAACACGCTACCACCACTTGGCTCCTTCTTTCAAAGCTAGATAAATAGAATATACCTTTCTTACCACCAGAACACTAAGCAATAAAAACGCGCTCGCCACGATAGAACTTATGAGTGTTCTCCACTGCCAGCCCAGGAGAGACACCGGACCCAAGAAATAATCAAGATTAAGCCCCCTGGCGGCCACCAAGGACATGCTTTCCAAGGTGTCCCTTGCGGTCCTCAATATGTCAATAATAGGTTGGAATATACTGTCTATAATCCCCTGCATTACTTCTCTCCCCCGGCAATCCTAATAAAAGCATAAGCCGTCATAAGCCATACAAATACAGCCATGATAAGAGCTATAGTCGAAAATCCAGTGCCATTTAGGAGGTTTACGACCTGGTTCCAGCCTTCCTGATAGGCTTCTGGTAAAGCATAGTAAGTAGTGCTCCCGGAAAAGGCGAGAAGGCCGTAAAAAGTGTTGAAGACACCATAAACTATGCTTATCAAGACTTTAAACAACCCATAAATTACTTGAAGAACCCAAATTACTACCAAGAAAGCCATGGAAAGTGTATATAGAATCCATTGAAATACGTTAATGATGGGGGTAAGCATGAATACTAGCGCTTCTTTTAAGGTGTTAAAAAAACTCTCTAAAACTCCGCCCAGCCAAGTAAAAAGAGAAGAAATCGCGTTGGCTAGGTTTTGTATTAGGCTTTGAAAAAATTCATACATACCTTATTCCCCCTCCTGTTTACAAAGGCGGTTCCGGCTGAAGAGGTGGATCGCGTTGTAAAGGTGCATCCCTTGCTATCGGTTCCTCTCTCAGTAAGGGAGTATTTCGCTGGATAACAGGATCTCTAGAGAGGGGACTATCTCTCACTACTGGATCCCTGGAAAGGGGATTATCCCTCACTACCGGATCTCTGGTCAAAGGTTCATCCCTTACTATTGGGTCTTTTTGCAACGGTTGATCTCTAATTGCCGGCTCCCTTTCTAAAGGCGTATCCTTAGTTATGGGCTGGTCCTTTTGGACAGGAGGCTCATGCTCCATAACAGTTGGCGCAGGTATGGGGGGTAAGGGGCCAGGTGAAGGTTCCTCTGGCGGCATTTGCGGTAAATATTGGTCTCTATTATACTGGTAGGGTGTTGTATATGGAGGTTCTGGCAAGTCTGGATAAGGGTTAAAATAAGGCGTTTGGGGGTTTACAGTTATTGTATCTGCTGTACGAGGGGTTGAAAGATAATCATATATATCGTTCAGCCTGTTTTTTATGGCCAGAAGGCGGCTATTTGCTGTGTCAAGTTCTTCGTTGATCTCCTGTAATTCATCGAGGACTTCTCCAAGCTGGTCGTCTATGCTGGACAAATAGTTCTTTATGACTCGTAACTCAGAAATCATGGTGTCACTATTTTCGAGTACATCATCTAGCTGCTCTATTATCATATCTAATTGGGACTTTATACCCTGAAGTTCAGTTACTACTGGATCACTCTGCTCCGGAGGTGGCTCCTCTCCAGAGGAGGGAGGAGGCTCCTCCTCACCTCCTCCAGTTCCTCCGCCTCCTCCACCTCCTCCCCCAATAATACCACTCCCACTCACAGGAGCAGGATATAAGACGGTTATCCCGTTATTGTTGGACGTGCTTTCATACCAAAAGTACCTGTCTCCCGAAATGTCTCCTGAAGTTAATACTAATTTAGCGGCGTATGTTCCCGCCGGCGGGGTATCGCTATAAGGTGGAGCAGTAGTATTAGGATCAATGGTACGGGTTCCGATTAAATTCCCCTGATAGTCAAAATACTTTATGGCTAACTGGTCTCCTGATTGTACTAGCCAGCTTACTGACACACCAGTTATATATATTCCTGGATCACTAGCAAGCGGAGGGTCCCCATGGTAGGCACCCGCAAGCATATATCTATCTTCAACAGTTGTATTAGGTGAACTCGTATAGATGTAAGCCGGAGAGCTAGCGGTGATTGTATCGGCATAAGACATATCAAAAGGTAGAGTAAGAAGCAGAGCTAATGCTAATATAATTCCACCGGTAAGTAGTCTCCTCATATAATTATCCACCTTCGTTTGCGAAAGATACTGCTAGCAGCTCTGGCCATTAAGGAAGCAGCCCCTATAGCAAACACAATTACAAAGGTAGGAGTAAAATCTCTCAGATATGGAGTTATGGCAGAGAAAAAAGCTTCTATAGTGATAGCTTGGGTTGCTGGCAAAGTATTAGCCTGAATAATGGTAGGTCTTGATGTATTGCCATCGGGATAAATAGCTAGCAGGCCAATTTGGTAGGATTGGTTGGGCTGAAGACCTTTTACGGTGAAAGTATTCTCTACGGTTTCTCCTGCCACCTGTGAATCGATAAGTACCTGGTACTTGGTGGCATCCTGTAGTTTATCCCATATAAGCCAAAGGGTATCTTGGGAACGGTTATATATACGTAACCCACTGGGCGCGGGTATAGCCTGAACTGTAAACCTTACCGGGGCAGAACGGGGGCCCTCACCATAATCGTTAACCCCAGCCACAGCTACAGTGTGAACTCCAGATGATAAATTTTGAAGTTGAGCGGCCTGGACCCCCTCCTGAGGCTGAACGTCGGCCACGGGTTGACCATCAATATAAATCCGGTATGCTCTTATATTTTCGTAAGGTGGTAAGGGATCCCATTGAATAGTAACGCTCTGGTCATTTACCTGGGATATAATAGGACTATTAGGGGCAGTAGGCTTAGGTGGTAAAGTTCTAAAAGAAACAGATATTGAGGGGCCGCTTTCTCCCACCTCGTTAGCTGCGGTGATATAAACCGTGTATTCAGTATTGGGAAGTAAATCTTTAAGCTGCACGCCAGGACCGGTTACTCCTATCCACCGGCTGCCGTTAATAAAAACACTATATTGTGTAGCTCCAGGTACGGGATCCCAGGCTATGTAAGCTGTCGTATCTAATACGCCTGCTACCGTTACTCCCGTAGGAGAAAGAGGAGGAGTGGGAGCTGGTGTCTCTGGGTCAGCGGCATAAGAAATTCCCGCATTTAAAGCCAAAAGCGTGATTAGTATTATCAAGGCGGATATTATTTTTCTCATTTAGCTTTTTCCCCCAATCATCCCCAATCATCCTCATTACCCTGGCTACATACGTAACCGTCTCCCTAAACGGTGGTATGCCTTTATATTTCCTAACCGCCTCTGGTCCAGCATTATAGGCGGCCAGGGCTAAAGGAAGACTACCAAACTCTTCTAGCTGCTGGCGCAGGTATATCGCTCCTCCTAGAATGTTTTCCTTTAGGTTATAAGGGTTAACCCCCAGTGCTTTAGCTGTTCCGGGCATAAGCTGCATTACTCCTATAGCACCAGCCGGGGAAATAGTATTATGATTGCCTCCAGACTCAATTAAAGCTACTGCCTTAAGCCAAATGGTCTTCAATCCCACTTTCTCAGCAGCCCACTCTATCAATTTTTCTATTTGCTCGCTAAGCTGCTGTGTTAAGGACGGAGCGGAGGTATAAGTTATCTGTGCGACTTGGGGGTTATAGATAATTCTTGGGCTTCTTGTATCCACTTTGACAATTAACCCCGCTTGCGTTGAATTAGATATATCTTTATTTTTTATTTGGGAGCAGTCCACTGCCACCGCTATGGAGGACTTGGTCCCTCTACAGTTAACCTCGATGGGGGAAGCCTCAACAATTGCCGGGCTTGCATATAAGATAGCTCCAACGATGATGGAAGTTATAAACCTTTTAATCATAATAGATGTACACACCTGTCTTCGTCCTCCTAATACGTGGGTTTCGGGTACTGCTCACGTATATTGACGACCTGCGAGGTCGGCGCGGTGTGGAACTCTTAGGTTTTGCAGGGAAGTACTTCTTCTTGAATATGTCCGTTAAGTAATCAATAAGCATTCGAAATCCTAAAAGAGCAAACGCTAGGGCGTACAAAGGAAAAAGCACTTTTATGATCATTGCTATTTGGAATAAAACATCCGTAGAGTTAGCGTTTATCTGAAACATTTTTACCACCCAGCTAAGCAATTTAATTGACTTACTTGGACGTGAACCACCCTTCCTAACCCCTTCGGGTTAGGAAGGCTTCGGTAGGATTTCCTGCTTCATCTTAAATTTAGGTCGTGCCTCCCTAAAGCGATTCCTTAGCAGGCGCGACAGTTTTAGCTTCTGCCGCGCCTGAAAGTATATTAAAAGTGGCCGTTATAATTGCGGCCACTATTACTTTTTTAATCACGCCTATAACCTACATTCCGCACCCTTGGGTACAATTACCAATATTTTTTCTTGGAGCA
>JBNATU010000018.1:0-60911 GCA_049701195.1 Neomoorellaceae bacterium | reverse complement strand
ACGGGAGGGCGGACGCACCGTCGGCGCCGGCGTCGTCACCAAAATTTTGGCGTAGAAGGGTGGTACGGGGATATGTCCTCCGGACATATCCCCACTATATGAGACGAGCGGTGAATTTTAAGGAGGGAAATTAGGCCTATGGCCAGGCAAAAAATCCGCATCCGCCTAAAAGCCTTTGATCACCGGGTCTTGGACCAATCCTCCCAGAGGATTGTAGAGACAGCCAGGCGTACTGGTGCGGTGGTTTCTGGCCCCATCCCCCTGCCTACTAAGAGGAGCGTTTTCACGGTTTTGCGTTCACCCCATGTAAACAAGGACTCGCGGGAGCAGTTTCAGATGTGTATTCACAAGAGGTTAATCGACATTCTGGAACCCACACCCAAGACAATAGATGCTCTTATGCGTTTGGACCTTCCGGCCGGGGTGGACATTGAGATAAAGTTGTAGGGGGTTTTGTCGCGTGCAGAAGGGTATCCTAGGAAAGAAGTTGGGCATGACGCAGGTATTTGATGAGGCGGGTCGCGTTATTCCGGTTACGGTGATAGAGGCCGGACCTTGTGTAGTGGTACAGAAGAAAACAGTGGAAACGGACGGCTATAACGCTCTGCAAGTGGGCTTTGAGCCCGTGGTGAAGGAACACCGGGTCAACAAGCCCCTGCGCGGCCATTTCGCCCGGGCTAAGCTCAAGCCCTTCCGTTACCTCCGGGAGTTGCGGCTAGAAAACGTAGAGGATTACCAGGTAGGCCAGGAGATAAAAGTGGACATCTTCAGCCCCGGGGAGCGAGTGGACGTGACGGGAACCTCCAAGGGCAAGGGCTTTGCAGGGGGAATTAAGCGGCACGGCTTTCAGCGCGGCCCCATGGCCCACGGTTCGAAGTATCATCGCCGGCCCGGCTCGTTGGGCGCCAAGGGCCCGGCCCGGGTGTTCAAGGGACGCAAATTACCGGGGCGCATGGGCGGCGAAAGGGTTACGGTATTGAACCTGGAAGTGATCAAAAGCGATGCCGAGCGTAACCTATTGCTGGTCAAGGGAGCGGTACCCGGTCCGCGCCGCGGCCTTCTGATCATTAAGAATTCGGTGAAGGGGGGCTAAAGGACCTATGCCCAGAGTTGCGGTTTATAATATCCAGGGCCAGCAGGTGGGCGAGATGGAGCTGGATGAGCGGGTTTTCGGGGTGGAGGTGAACAACGCTCTCCTTCACGAAGTAGTTGTGGCGCAACTGGCCAGCAAGCGGAGAGGTACGGCTTCGACCAAAGGCTGGGCCGAGGTAAGCGGCGGCGGTCGCAAACCGTGGAGACAAAAAGGGACCGGCCGTGCCCGCGCCGGAAGCATCCGTTCTCCCTTGTGGAGAGGCGGAGCCGTAATCTTCGGTCCTCGGCCGAGGAATTATGGTTACCGTCTGCCCAAGAAGATGCGCCGTCTGGCCTTGCGTTCGGCTTTATCGGCTAAAGTTCAGGAGGGAAATCTGGTCGTCCTGGATGAACTTAAGTTGTCCAGACCGCGGACTAAAGACATGATAAATATCCTTAAGGCTTTGCAAGTGGGTGAGGATAAAGCTCTGATAGTAACCGGCAGCAAGGATAAAAATGTGGAGCTATCCGCCCGCAATATTCCGGGGGTAACCCTGCTACCTTCTGAGGGATTGAACGTTTATGATGTCCTCGCCCACGACAAACTGGTGATTACCCGGGAGGCAGTGGAGCGGGTGCAGGAGGTGCTTACGTAGATGCGCGCTCCCCAGGACATTATCATTGCACCCCTGATAACCGAAAAGACTACGAATCTTATGGCCGAGAACAAATATACTTTTATCGTGGCCCGGGATGCTAACAAGACGGAGATTAAACAGGCCATTGAGAAACTGTTTAACGTGAAAGTGCGTAAGGTAAATACCCTGGTCGATCGGGGCAAACTCCGGCGCATGGGGCGCTATCAAGGGCGCCAGCCCGACCGCAAGAAGGCCATCGTTACGCTCATGCCCGGGCAGAAAATACCCGTTTTTGAGGGGCTGGAGTAGGAAAAGGAGCGTAGGGGAAAATGGCTATTAAGAAGTTTAAACCGACCTCGCCCGGAAGACGGCAGATGACGGTTTCCGCCTTTGTAGAGATAACGGCCAGCGAACCGGAGAAGTCGCTGCTAGCCCCCTTGACTAAGAGTGCAGGCCGCAACAACCAAGGGCGTATTACGGTGCGCCACCGGGGAGGGGGGCATAAGCGCCTCTACCGCCTTATCGATTTTAAGAGGGATAAGGACGGTGTACCCGGTCGTGTAGCCACGATTGAATACGATCCTAACCGTTCGGCCAATATCGCCTTGATCCACTATGCCGATGGAGAGAAGCGCTATATCCTGGCGCCGGAAAACCTAAAGGTAGGCGATGTAATATATTCCGGACCCGGAGCGGACATTAAGGTAGGCAACGCCCTGCCCTTGCGCCACATTCCGGTAGGAACGCTGGTGCATAATGTCGAGTTAAAACCGGGCAAGGGAGGCCAGTTGGTGCGCGCTGCCGGTTCGGCCGCGCAAGTGATGGCCAAAGAAGGGGATTATGCTCAGCTCCGCCTCCCCTCCGGGGAGATCAGAATGGTACATCTGGATTGCCGGGCCACCATAGGGCAGGTGGGCAATCTGGACCACGAGAATATAACCATCGGTAAAGCCGGGCGCTCGCGGTGGCTGGGCATACGGCCGGCGACCCGCGGTGTGGTTATGAATCCGGTGGACCATCCTCACGGCGGAGGTGAAGGCAAGTCGCCCATAGGGCGTCATCCGGTGACGCCGTGGGGCAAGCCGGCTCTGGGGGTAAAGACCAGGAAGAAGAACAAGCCTTCCGATAAACTTATCCTCAAGCGGCGGAAATAAGGCTTAAACCAAGAGGGGGTTACAGCATGGGGCGGTCCTTAAAAAAGGGGCCTTACTGCGATCCAAAACTCCTCCGGCGCATTGTGGAGATGAACGAAAAAGGGGAAAAACGGGTCATTAAGACCTGGTCGCGACGCTCTACCATCGTGCCGGAGATGGTGGGTCATACTATTGCGGTGCATGACGGCCGCAAGCATGTTCCTATTTATATCACGGAAGATATGGTGGGCCACAAGCTGGGAGAGTTTGCTCCTACCCGGATATTTAGAGGCCACGGTGCACATACAGAGCGCTCTACGGCTCTGAAGTAAGCTTAGGGGGTAAAGAGGTATGGAAGCGAGAGCAATCGCCAGGTATATCCGCATTTCACCCCGCCGGGCGCGGCAGGTTATAGATCTAATCCGCGGCAAGACCGTGCGCGAAGCGGAGGCGATCCTGTGGGCCACGCCCAAAAGGGCTTCCAGGATAATTTTTAAAGTATTGAAATCCGCCGTGGCCAATGCCGAACACAATCTCAACCTGGATCGCGATAAGCTGGTCGTCACCAAAGCATATGTGGACGAAGGTCCGACCCTGAAGCGCTACCAGCCGCGGGCCATGGGACGCGCTGATTTGCGCCGTAAGCGGACCAGCCACATTACCGTGGTGGTAGGAGAAAAGGAGGACTGATTACGTGGGTCAAAAAGTTCATCCCAAAGGCCTGCGTCTCGGCATAATTAGGGATTGGGATGCGCGGTGGTACGCCGACAAGGACTACCAGCATCTCCTGCACGAAGACTTAAAGATCCGCAAATTCATCAAGGAACGCCTCTACCAGGCCGGGGTCTCGACTATCGAAATAGAAAGGGCTGCTAATCGCATTAAAGTTACTATTCACACCGCCAAACCCGGGGTGGTCATCGGCCGCGGCGGTGCCGAAGTTGAGACCCTACGACAACAGATAGAGCAGATGACCGGCAAGCAGGTGAGTCTCAACATTGCGGAGATCAAGAAACCGGAGCTGGATGCCCAACTGGTAGCCGAAAATATAGCGGCGCAGTTGGAGAAACGCGTGGCCTTTCGGCGGGCCATGAAGCAGGCCGTGAGCCGGGCTATGCGCGTGGGCGCAGAAGGGATCAAGATTGCCGTCTCGGGACGGCTGGCGGGGGCGGAGATCGCCCGGACGGAATGGTACAGCGAAGGCAAGGTACCCCTGCACACCCTGAGGGCGGATATCGATTACGGTTTTGCCGAGGCCAATACTACCTACGGGAAGATCGGGGTTAAAGTATGGATTTTCAGGGGCGAAGTGCTGCCGGAGAAGCTGCAAGAAAAAGTTAAGGGCAGGATAGGGGGACGTGTAAGTCATGTTAATGCCAAAGAGGGTTAAATGGCGCAAGCCCCACCGGCCTCATCCCTGCGGGAAGGCCAGCAAGGGTAACGAGGTCACCTTTGGCGACTACGGGCTGATGGCTTTAGAACCGGCCTGGATCACCAGCCAGCAGATCGAAGCCGCGCGTGTAGCCATAACCAGGTTTATCAAGCGCGGGGGGAAAATATGGATCAAGATTTTCCCCGACCGGCCTATTACCGCTAAGCCCGCGGAAACGCGCATGGGTAGCGGCAAAGGCTCTCCGGAATATTGGGTGGCGGTGGTGAAGCCTGGGCGGATACTTTTCGAGTTGGCCGGCGTAACTGAGGAGGTGGCGCGGGAAGCTATGCGCCTGGCCTCACACAAGCTGCCCATCAAAACCAGATTTGTCAAGCGGGTAGGATTGGATGGTGAAGTCCATGAAAGCTAAAGAACTCCGCGAACTGAGCACGGAAGAGCTGGAACGTAAGGTAGTGGACTGGAAGCAAGAGCTGTTCAATTTGCGCTTCCAGCAGGCCACCGGACAGTTGGATAACCCCATGCGGCTCCGGGAAGTGCGGCGCAACATCGCTCGGGCTTATACTATATTGCGTGAAAGGGAGCTGCGGGAGATGAAGGAGCGCCGCCAGGCCTAACAGCAGCCCGGTCGGAAGCCGAGGGAAGGAGGTTTGACCTTGGAGCGAAACAAGCGCAAGACCCGCGTGGGTCGAGTGGTCAGCGATAAAATGGATAAGACCGTGGTGGTAGAGGTAGAAACCTTGGTGCGTCACCCGCTGCTGGGCAAAACCGTCCGGCGCACGAAACGGTTTAAAGCCCACGACGAACAAAACCAGTACCGGGTGGGAGATAAAGTGCGCATCATGGAAACCAGACCGCTGAGCAAAGAGAAAAGATGGAGGGTAGTGGAACTCATCGAACGCCCCAGCTAACTTCCACATGATCTACAGGATAGCGAAGGATAAGGGGAAGGAGGTAGCCAGCGGTGATTCAGCAACAGTCCATACTAAAGGTCGGTGACAACACCGGAGCTAAAAAGATCATGTGCATTCGTGTGCTCGGCGGATCCAAACGCCGCTATGCCTCGGTAGGGGACGTTATTATCGCCTCGGTGAAGGAGGCTACGCCCGGCGGTGTAGTCAAAAAGGGGGATGTAGTGCGCGCCGTAGTGGTTCGCACTACTAAAGCTATCAGACGCGAGGACGGATCCTATATCCGCTTTAATGAGAACGCAGCCGTTATTATCAATGAGCAGGGCAACCCGCGCGGAACCCGCATTTTCGGCCCGGTAGCCCGGGAGCTGAGGGAGAAAGATTTCATGAAGATCATTTCCCTGGCGCCTGAGGTACTGTAGGCAGTTGAAGGGACCCAGGAAGCGAGGTGGAGGCAAACTTGACCAGGCCCAAAATTCATGTGCGCAAAGGCGATACGGTAGTGGTGATTACGGGTAAGGACAAAGGTAAAAGAGGCAAAGTGCTCCGCGTAATTCCTTCCGAAAGGCGGGTAGTAGTGGAAGGAGTAAATATAGTAAAAAGGCATATGCGGCCCACACCGAAGCTCCAGCAAGGGGGTATAATTGAAAAGGAAGCGCCCCTGGACAGCAGCAACGTTATGCTGGTGTGTACTAAATGCGATAAGCCTACCAGAGTAGGCCGACGTATACTACCCGACGGAACTAAGGTTCGCGTATGTAAGAAATGTGGTGAGGTTATTGATTAGCCTGGAAATGAGGGGTGAGCCCCGTGGCGATGGCAAGATTGAAGGAAAAATACCTTAAAGAAATCCGTCCGGCCATGCAGAATAAATTCGGCTACCGCAACATAATGGAGATACCTAAACTGGAGAAGATAGTCGTCAACATGGGCATCGGCGAAGCTACGCAAAATCCGAAGGCTCTGGACGGAGCAGTAGAGGATCTCATGGCCATCACCGGTCAAAGGCCGGTAGTTACCAAGGCCAAGAAATCCATAGCGGCCTTTAAGCTGCGCAAAGGGACCAAAATAGGTTGCAAGGTGACCTTGCGCGGAGAGCGCATGTACGAATTTCTCGACCGGCTGATAAATGTAGCGCTGCCTCGAGTGCGAGATTTCAAGGGCGTGTCGCCCAATTCCTTTGATGGTCGAGGTAATTATACCCTGGGCCTTAGAGAGCAACTCATCTTTCCGGAGATCGACTATGACAAGATCGACCAGGTTCGGGGTATGGATATAACGGTGGTTACTACCGCCAAGACCGACGAAGAGGCCCGGGAGTTGCTGCGGCTGTTCGGGATGCCCTTCCGGGAGAGCTGATAAAGGGGGACGAACATGGCTAAGAAAAGCTTGATAGTGAAACAGCAGCGACCGCCCAAGTTCAAGGTGCGCGCGTATAATCGTTGCCGGCGTTGTGGTCGACCCCGGGCGTATCTGCGCAAGTTCGGCCTGTGCCGTATTTGTTTCCGCGAATTAGCCCATAGGGGGGAGCTTCCCGGCATTACCAAGGCTAGCTGGTAAGGGCCGGGAACAGGAATAAAGGGGGGAGTTTTGTACCATGATGACCGATCCCATTGCCGATTTCCTCACCCGTATCCGCAACGCCAATATGGCCTATCATGAGAAAGTCGAGGTGCCGGCTTCCCGGATGAAGCGGGCTATGGCCGAGATCCTTAAAAATGAAGGTTATATTAAGGATTACGAGTATATAGAGGATGGTAAGCAGGGCATTTTGAGGATCTACCTCAAGTATGGGCCCAACAAGGAGCGAGTGATTACCGGGCTGAAGCGCATCAGCCGGCCCGGGCTGAGAATCTATGCCAAGAAGGACCAGCTGCCGCGTGTCCTGGGAGGTCTGGGCATAGCCGTAATCTCTACCTCCAAAGGGATAATGACGGATAAGCAGGCCCGGCGAGAGGGCCTGGGCGGCGAAGTAATTTGCTATATATGGTAGGGTGGTGGTTGAGGTGTCGCGCATAGGCAAGATGCCGGTGAGAATTCCGGCCGGAGTAGAAGTAAAAATCGAAGGCAATACGGTCACCGTAAAGGGGCCTAAAGGAGAGTTGACCCGCACCTTCCCGGACCCCATAACCATCACTCGCGAAGGGGACGTCCTCAAGGTCAACCGGCCCTCCGACGCCAAACCCCACCGGGCCTTGCACGGCCTGTCGCGGGCCCTGCTGAACAATATGGTTCAGGGAGTAACCTCCGGATTTCAGAAATCCCTGGAGCTGGTGGGTGTGGGGTATCGGGCCAGCAAACAAGGACGCAAACTGATTTTGACCGTAGGATATTCCCATCCGGTGGAGATTGAACCGCCGCCGGGCCTGGAGATTGAGGTACCTGCTCCTAACAAAATCATAGTTAAAGGGATAGATAAAGAAGCCGTGGGCACGCTGGCGGCGAATATCCGTGCCGTACGGGAGCCGGAACCTTATAAGGGTAAAGGTATCAAATATGAAAACGAGTATATCCGCCGTAAAGTGGGTAAGGCCGGTACCAAAGGCGGCGGTAAGGGCGGTAAGAAATAGGGGGTAAAGGTGCGGTATGATCAAGAAGCCCACGAGAAAAGAAGTAAGAGCGCGTAAACGCCTGCGCGTGCGCAAGAAAATCTTCGGTACGCCTGAGCGTCCACGCCTGTCGGTTTACAGGAGCCTGCGCCACATTTACGCCCAGATAATCGACGACACGGAAGGCCACACCCTGGTGGCCGCCTCGACCCTGGATCCGGAGCTTAAAGGCACGCTAAACTCTACAGGCAACAAGGAAGCGGCCTTTAAGGTGGGCGAGCTCCTGGCCCGGAAAGCGGCGGAGCGGGGCATCAAAAAGGTGGTCTTTGATCGGGGCGGGAACATTTATCACGGACGCATTGCCGCCCTGGCCGAGGGCGCCCGGGCCGGTGGCCTGGAATTCTAAAGAGGATGAGGAGGGGAAGGATGGCGCGGACTCGCATTGAGGTTAAAGAACTCCATCTCACCGAAAGGGTTGTACATGTGAGGCGAGTGGCCAAGGTGGTAAAAGGCGGACGGCGCTTCAACTTTTCCGCCTTGGTCGTGGTAGGAGACGGTCAAGGTCATGTGGGAGCCGGTCTGGGCAAAGCAAGTGAGGTACCGGACGCTATTCGCAAAGGTGTGGAAAGCGCCAAAAAGAATCTTATTGAAGTTCCGCTGGTAGGGACTACTATTCCTCACGAGGTCATCGGCGACTTTGGGGCGAGCAAAGTCTTGCTCAAGCCGGCCAGCCCGGGTACAGGGGTAATAGCCGGAGGTGCGGTGCGCGCCGTGCTGGAGGCGGCGGGCGTGCGCGACATTCTGACCAAGTCTCTGGGCTCCAATAACCCCATCAACGTGGTCTATGCCACCATAGAAGGGCTCAAATCCCTCAAACGAGCCGAAGAAGTGGCGCGTATGCGGGGCAAGCCGGTGCAAGAACTGCTGGGCCTGAAGAGGGCCTAAGAGAACCCAAGAGCAGGCGAGCGAGGTGGCAAGGTTGGCAAGGCTGAAAATAACGCTGAAAAAAAGTCTGATAGGACGACCGCCCCAGGTGCGGCGTACGGCGGAGGCACTGGGGTTGCGCAAAACGGGGCAGCAAGTAATTCAACCGGATAATCCTGCGGTACGGGGGCAGATAGCGAAGCTCGCCCACATGCTGGAAGTGGAAGAGATCGAATAGGAGGTGAAGCAGTTGCGGCTGCATGAACTGCGTCCGGCTCCGGGTTCCCGTCCGGCGGCCACCCGGGTGGGCCGCGGCGTCGGGTCCGGGCTGGGCAAGACGGCCGGCCGGGGCCATAAAGGGCAGAAGGCCCGCTCCGGCGGCGGCGTACGGCCCGGGTTCGAGGGCGGACAGATGCCTCTGAGCCGCCGGGTGCCCAAGCGGGGATTCACGAATATCTTCAAACGTCAGCTCGCGGTGATCAATGTAGGGGATCTGGAGAGATTTGATAGCGGAACGGTGGTAACGCCGGAACTCCTTCGCGAAACCGGGTTGATCAAGAAAGTGCGCGACGGAGTTAAGATACTGGGAGACGGGGAGATTACCAAACCTTTAATAGTCAAGGCCCAAGCGGCAAGCCGCCAGGCTATTGCCAAAATAGAGGCCGCCGGCGGCAAGGTAGAGGTGATATAGGTGCTCGGTACCCTGCAAAAGGCCTGGAGATTGGAGGACCTGCGCCAAAGGATAATCTTTACTCTGCTCATGTTCGTAGTGTTCCGCCTGGGTGCCCATATCCCCGTGCCCGGCATCAACGCCGAGATTCTAAAAAAGCTTCTGGGGACCGGCACCATCTTCGGGTTCTTTGACGTGATTTCAGGCGGGGCCTTCAAACAGTTTACCGTATTTGCCATGGGTATCATGCCCTATATCAACTCCTCTATTATCATGCAGCTATTGACGGTAGTCATACCCTCCTTGGAGAAGCTGGCCAAAGAGGGACTGGACGGGCGGAAAAAAATTATCCAATATACCCGCTACGGCACGGTAATCTTAAGCATGGTGCAAGCCATCGGCATGTCCGTCCTCTTGGCGCGGCAGGGAGCCTATTTAAAACCGGGGGCTTTTAATCATATAGTGACGGTCATTAGCCTGACGGCAGGTACCGTCTTCCTGATGTGGCTGGGCGAACTGATCACGGAGAAAGGGATCGGCAACGGCATATCCCTTCTTATCTTCGCGGGCATAGTTTCCCGGCTGCCGGCCGGTGCCGTGAGCTTATATCAATATATAACCGGCGGGACCGCCGGCATCTTTTCCGTATTACTCTTCGCGATCATCGCGGTCCTGGTGATCGCTGCCGTGGTGGCCATGCAAGAGGGGCAGAGGCGTATCCCCGTACAATACACCAAACGGGTAGTCGGCCGGAGGGTGTACGGGGGGCAAAGCACCCATATACCTTTAAGGGTAAACCAGGCGGGGGTTATTCCGGTGATCTTCGCCATGTCCATTCTGCTTTTTCCCCACACCCTGGCTTCCTGGTTCCCAAACAATAGCTTTGCCCAAACGGTCCTGCGGCTCTTCGACCCCCGCTCGGCCCTCTATATGACGCTGTACGCGCTTTTGATAATTTTCTTCACCTACTTCTATACGGCGGTAACCTTCAACCCGCAAGAAGTAGCCGACAACATCAAGAAATACGGCGGCTTTATACCGGGCCTGCGTCCCGGGCGGCCCACAGCCGAGTATATTGAGAAGATTCTCGCGCGGATTACCCTGGCAGGAGCTATCTTCTTGGCGTTTATAGCCCTTCTACCTAACCTGGTGATGGCCATTACCGGGATCAACGTCTACTTCGGCGGCACGTCCCTTTTAATCGTAGTGGGCGTAGCCCTGGAAACCATGAAACAACTGGAATCCCATCTCCTGCTCCGCCATTATCAGGGCTTTATAAAATAGTAAGCAGGGGGTAGTGTAATGCGCCTGGTTTTGCTGGGGCCTCCGGGGGCAGGTAAGGGAACCCAGGCCCAAGAAGTAAGCCGCAGACTGAACATACCCCACATTTCTACCGGCGACATGTTCAGGGCGGCCATCAGGAGCGATACGGAGTTAGGCCGTAAGGCCAAAGAGTACCTGGAATCCGGACGCCTGGTTCCGGACGAATTGGTCATAGCCTTGGTCAAGGACCGCTTAAGCTGTAGGGACTGCGAAGCAGGATTCCTATTGGACGGTTTTCCCCGGACCGTGCCCCAGGCAGAAGCTTTGGATGCCTGGTTGGAACAGAACGGATGGAAGTTGGATGCGGTCTTAGACATCGAGGTTCCGCAGGAGGTATTGCTCGTACGGCTGAGCGGCAGAAGGGTCTGCCAGCAGTGCGGGCTGAACTATCACGTAGTATATAATCCGCCTCGCATCCCCGAACACTGCGACCGGTGCGGTGGGCGCTTGTTGCAGCGCTCGGACGACAAGGAGGACACCGTAAAGGAGAGGCTGGAAGTCTACGGTCAGCAGGCGGCGCCCCTAAAGGAATATTATCGGGAGCGCGGTGTCCTGCGGGAGATAAACGGCAACCAGGAAATAACCCAAGTACTGCGAGAGATCGGGAGAGCTCTGGGAAGAGACTGGTCATGATCATCCTAAAGGGCAGAAGGGAACTCGAACTCATGCGCCGGGCCGGTCGCATAGTGGCCGAAGCCCTGGCCGAGTTAGAGCGGCACATCGCCCCCGGAATTACCACCTGGGAACTAAACCGCATAGCCGAAGAAGTGCTGGAGAGGCGCGGGGCGGTCCCGGCTTTTAAAGGGTACCGGGGGTTTCCGGCCAGCATTTGCACATCCGTCAACGAAGAAGTAGTGCATGGCATTCCGGGTTTAAAGAAATTGGCAGAAGGGGATATTATTAGTATTGACATTGGCGCGGTAATAGATGGATACTATGGTGATGCTGCGGCCACCTTTCCCGTGGGGGCCGTAGACGAGGAGAAGCAACGTCTTATGAGGGTTACCCAGGAAGCCCTGTGGCAGGGTATCAATTCCGCCATAGTAGGCAACCGTCTTTCGGATATATCCCATGCCATACAGTCCCACGTGGAGAAAAATGGATTTTCGGTCGTACGAGACTTTGTGGGGCACGGGATAGGTAGGGAGATGCACGAGGACCCACAGTTGCCTAATTTTGGGAGTCCAGGCCATGGCCCGCGGCTCCGGCCGGGGATGACGCTGGCCATCGAGCCTATGGTAAATGCCGGCACTTACAAGGTGGTCACTTTGTCCGACGGGTGGACGGTGGTCACCCTAGACGGCCGCCCGTCAGCCCATTTTGAGCATACCGTGGCGGTGACGGAAAACGGCCCCGAGGTGCTGACTTTGCTCTGACCTTTGTCCAACACGAGCAGAGCGCGTATTACTGGAAAAGGGAGGGAAAGCTGTGCCTTCAGGGCCTACAGGGCCTACCCTGCGGGTCGGGCAATTAGTTTACTCCCGGGCAGGGCGGGATAAGGGGCGGCCGTTTCTGGTATGGGAGATACCTTCTCCCCGGCGCGTAACCCTGGTGGATGGTCAACTCCGCCGCGTGGGCAAACCCAAGATAAAAAACATTCTACACGTCCAGGCAGTCAACCGCTGGGCAGAAGAGATTGCTGCCAAGCGGGAAAGAGGAGAGACAGTGACCGACGCAGAGGTGCGGCGAGCCATAGCCCGGCTCCTGGGAGAGGAGTAACGTGTGGCAGAAGGAGGGGTGCATTGTTTGGCTAAGGAAGATGTCATCGAAGTGGAAGGGACGGTCATTGAGGCTTTGCCCAATGCCATGTTCCGGGTGGAACTGGCCAACGGGCATAAGGTCCTGGCCCACGTTTCAGGGAAAATACGTATGAACTTCATCCGTATTCTTCCGGGTGACCGGGTTTTGGTGGAGCTGTCTCCCTATGACCTGACGCGGGGACGTATTGTCTATCGGTACAAATGATTCGGTAAGGGGTGCCTCAAAGTGAAAGTTAAACCTTCGGTGAAAGCCATCTGCGAAAAGTGTAAAATCATCAAGCGCAAGGGCAAGGTAATGGTCCTGTGCGAAAATCCCAAGCACAAACAGAGACAAGGTTAAATACGGAAGCGGGGTGCAGTCGATAAATGGCTCGTATTGCGGGGGTGGATCTGCCGCGCGATAAGCGGGTAGAAATAGCTCTCACCTACATCTACGGCATCGGGCGCTCCAGGGCGAAAGAGATCCTGGCTAAAACGGGGGTCAATCCGGATACCAGGGTAAAGGACCTC
This sequence comes from Neomoorellaceae bacterium, assembly GCA_049701195.1. Lineage (GTDB taxonomy): Bacteria > Bacillota > DSM-521 > Neomoorellales > Neomoorellaceae > JBNATU01. The sequence continues at coordinate 48,032 of JBNATU010000018.1, read as the reverse complement.
ACGGAGGAAGAGGTCGCCAAACTGCGCGACTTCATCGATAAGAATTATACCGTCGAAGGCGACCTCCGCCGGGAAGTGGCCCTAAACATCAAACGCCTCATGGAGATCGGTTGCTATAGGGGCTTAAGGCACCGGCGTGGCCTGCCGGTGAGGGGGCAGCGTACCAGAACGAATGCCCGTACACGTAAAGGCCCCAGGAAGACGGTCGGTGTACGACGGAAGAAATAAGTTTTAAGAGGGTATAGGGAAGCGAAGGAGGAAGGTTATCATGCCGCGAAAAGGAACCCGGTCGAGACGGCGGGAGCGCAAGCATGTGGAAAGCGGCATCGCCCACATTAAATCCACTTTCAATAATACGATTATCACCATTACCGATAAGGCCGGCAATACCGTGGCCTGGGCCAGCGCCGGTACGGTAGGTTTCAAGGGTACGCGGAAGAGCACTCCCTATGCGGCGCAGTTGGCGGCCGAAGCGGCGGCCAAGCAAGCTATGGACTACGGGATGAAAGAAGTGGAGTGCTACGTTAAAGGCCCGGGAGCAGGCCGGGAAGCCGCCATCCGATCGCTACAGGCAGCAGGGTTGGAAGTAAGCGTCATCAAAGACGTTACGCCCATACCTCACAATGGATGCCGGCCCCCAAAACGCCGGAGAGTTTAACAGGAGGTGGCAACACTTTTGGCCAGATACAAAGGACCTGTATGCCGTCTTTGCCGCCGGGAAGGCATCAAACTTTATCTTAAAGGCGAGCGGTGCTACACCGATAAGTGTGCCGTAGCCAGGCGGTCGTATGCGCCGGGGCAACACGGGCAAGAGCGGCGCAAGCTTTCGGAGTACGGCATTCGCCTGCGGGAGAAGCAAAAAGCCCGCCGTATTTACGGAGTCTTGGAGCGGCAATTTCGCAACTACTTTGAACGCGCGGAACGTGAGAAAGGCATCACCGGCGAAAACCTCTTGAGATTGCTGGAGCGGCGGCTGGACAACGTAGTATACCGCCTGGGCTTTGCCAGTTCGCGAGCGGAAGCACGACAGTTGGTGAGGCACGGACACTTCACGGTCAACGGGCGCAAAGTAGACATTCCCTCCTATCTGGTAGAACCGGGCGACGAAATTGCGGTACGAGAAAAGAGCAAGGAGTCTCCTAAATTCAAAGAGATTGCCTCGCAGGCCGTACACCGGACACCGCCGGCCTGGCTGGAGTCCGATGTAGTGAACCTTAAAGGCCGCGTGCTCGCTTTGCCGACACGCGACCAGATAGATGTCCCCATTCAAGAACACCTTATCGTGGAGCTTTACTCCAAGTAACCTAAAGACAGGTGCCCTGGAATAAAGCCCGCGAGAAGGAGGGGGTTACAGTGCTGGAGATCGAACGACCCAAGCTGGAATGCCTGGAAATGACATCCAAGTTCGGCAGATTTGTCATAGAACCCCTGGAGAGGGGTTATGGAATAACCCTGGGTAATTCCTTGCGCAGGGTGCTCCTTTCTTCTCTGCCCGGGGCAGCTATTACTTCCGTAAAGATTGAAGGAGTGCTGCACGAGTATTCCACCATCCCCGGTGTAGTCGAGGACACCACGGATATTATTCTAAACCTTAAGACCCTGGCCCTAAAGATTCACACCGATGAACCTCAGATCCTACGCATTGAAGCGGAGGGGGAGGGCGAGGTCACTGCGGCCGATATCATAGCCGGCGCCGACGTAGAGATCCTGAACCCGGAGTTGCATATAGCCACTCTGGAAAAGGGCGGCCGCCTCTTTATGGAGATGACGGCCCAAAAGGGGCGGGGTTACGTACCGGCAGAGCGCAATAAAAAAGAAGATCAGGTCATAGGGGTAATTCCCGTGGACTCCCTCTTTTCACCTGTGCATAAGGTTAACTACACCGTAGAGAATACCCGGGTAGGCCAGGTAACCGACTACGATAAGTTGACCCTAGAGGTGTGGACCAACGGAAGCTTAGCTCCCGATGAAGCCGTCAGCAGCGCGGCCAAGATCCTCATGGATTACTTCCGGCTTTTCGTCGGATTGACCGATAGGGTCAGCGCCGAGGTAACCATGGTGCCCAAAGAAGAAGAGAAAAAGGATCGTCTGCTCGACATGACCATCGAGGAGCTGGACCTTTCGGTCCGCTCTTATAACTGCTTGAAGCGCGCGGGGATCAACACAGTAGGTGAGCTCATCCAGCGTACCGAAGAAGATATGATGAAGGTACGCAACCTGGGCAAGAAATCCTTGGAAGAGGTAACCCAAAAGCTCGCCGAATTGGGCCTCAGCCTTAAGAGTTCGGAAGAATAGGGGGGAAACAAATGGGATACCGCAAGCTGGGCCGCCGGTCAGACCACAGGCGGATGCTCTTACGCAACATAGTGACCTCCTTTCTGCGCGAGGGACGCGTGCAGACCACCGAGCCCCGCGGCAAGGAGCTTAAACGCATCGCCGATAAAATGATTACTCTGGCCAAGCGAGGCGACCTCCACGCCCGTCGCCAGGCGCTAGCCTATCTACTGGATGAAGACGTAGTCACTAAGCTGTTCAAGGAGATCGCACCGCGATATGCCGACCGCAACGGGGGATATACGCGACTGGTCAAGGTGGGTTACCGCCGGGGGGACGGTTCGCCGCTGGTACTGGTAGAGCTGGTATAAATGCTCTGCTTTAAGGGGGTAAGCTTCCATTACCCCGGTGCTCGGGAACCGGCCCTTCGCCGGGTGAACCTGACCCTGGCTCCGGGGGAACTAGTGGTGGTTATGGGGCCTAACGGCTCAGGCAAGTCCACCCTGGTAAGGCTGGGTAACGGCCTACTTCTGCCGAACGAAGGCGAAGTACTAGTAGAAGGGCTGAGCACCCAAACGGCCGAACACCTGCCCCTTATACGCTGTTTGGTAGGCATGGTCTTCCAGGACCCCGACAACCAGCTCGTGGCGGCTACAGTGGAGGAGGATGTAGCTTTTGGGCCGGAGAACCTGGGCCTGCCCCCGGTGGAAATCGAAGAGCGGGTAGAGAGGGCCATAGCCACCCTAGGCATAAGCGAACTTCGTTTCCGGCCTCCCCACAGGCTATCCGGCGGGCAGAAGCAGAAGGTAGCCCTGGCCGGCATCCTGGCTATGGAGCCGCGCTACATCCTGCTAGATGAAGCCACGGCCATGCTCGACCCTCGCTCCCGGACGGAAGCGCTGCATTTGCTTCGATTCCTCTGCCGGGAGAAGGGATTGGGCATCCTGCTGGTCACCCATCTTGCGGAAGAGGCTATCGCCGCCGACAGGGTGGCCATCATCTGCGAAGGCCGCCTGGTGAGAGAAGGAACACCGCGGGAAATTTTCAGCCGGCCCGAAGAACTGGCGGCTTATGGGCTAGAGCCACCTATGCTCAGCTTACTTACCGGCCGGCTTTCGCGCAGGGGCCTACCCCTGGAGCAGGGGGTTTGGACTCCGGAGGAGCTCGCGCAAGCCTTATGGGACCTGGCAGGCGGACAAAACCCCGACGCCGGAGAGACCCCGAGCCGGCGGCGGGGCAGAAACCCGGGTCGCAAGGCGAAGTCGCTACCGGCAGAGGCGGGAGACTCGTGGAAATCGTTCTGAAAGGCGTCTACCTCAGCTATCTGAGCGGCGGCGAGGAGATACCGGCGCTAGAAGACATAAACCTCAGCATATCGCCCGGCGAGCTGCTGGCAGTGGTCGGCGCCGGGGGTTCCGGGAAGTCCACCCTGGCCCAGATTATAGCCGGCCTACTAAAGCCCAAGGCCGGAGAAGTGTACTGGGACGGCATTCCCCTGTGGAACCGCCGTGATAGACGAAGGGCTTCCTGGAAGGGGAAAATAGGCCTGGCCCTACAGCAGCCGGAACAGCAGCTTTTTGCGGAGACGGTGGGTGAGGACGTGGCCTTTGGGCCGCGCAATCTAGGCCTGCCGGCCGCAGAAGTGGAAAGGAGAGTGCAAGCCTCCCTAAGAAAAGTAGGGTTGGACCAAGAGGTGGCTAAACGGTCACCTTTTAGTTTAAGCGGCGGTCAGAAGAGAAGAGCGGCCCTGGCCGGTATTCTGGCCTTAGAACCTGAAGTGCTTATCCTGGACGAACCCACAGCCGGCTTGGACGCTTGCGGCCGCAACCAAATCCTCGAGGTAATCCTCGCCTATCACCGGCAGGGAAATACAGTAATAATCATATCTCATAATATGGCGGAAGTAGCCGGGCTGGCGCAAAGAATAGTCGTCCTGCACCAGGGAAAAGTGGCCATGGTCGGAACGCCGCCGGAAATTTTTCTCCAGGGAGAAAGACTGGAAGAGTGGGGGCTGGCCGCTCCCACCTTAACGCAGCTTTTCATAAACCTTCGACGCCTGGGCGCTAACGTGCCGGCCGCCGTTTTCACCCTGGAGCAGGCGGAGAGAGAGATCTGGCGGTGGTATAGGGGTGGGATAAATGGGTCTTGATCTGGGACGTTATGTACCCGGAAACGGCTGGTTCCACCGGTTAGACCCGCGCGGCAAAATCCTGGGCCTTTTTCTCTACGGGCTGTCCCTGCTGCTCGTTCCGGAGCCGGTTCACCTCTTAGCCCTGGGCGTTCTCTCACTTATCGGATGGGCTCTCGCGGGACTGCCCTGGCGCCACTTATGGGCCCAGTTGGGTCCCTTGTGGTTTTTTCTGCTGGTGGTGCTGGCCATGCAAGCCACGTTCACTCCCGGCACGCCTATGGTCGAAATAGGACCTTTATCCCTCACCTGGGAGGGGCTGCACCTGGGACTCATAGCCACCGGCAGGGTTATCTTCCTGTTGGCCGGCGCGGCTCTGCTTACAGCCACGACCACGCCCCTCAGCTTAACCCAGGGCCTCCAGAGCTTATTAAGACCCGCGGCCCGGCTCCGGCTCCCGGTAGAGGAACTCACCCTTATGCTTACCCTGGCCTTGCGCTTCGTGCCCACCCTGGCGGAAGAGGCCGAGCGCATCATGAGAGCCCAGGCAGCGCGGGGGTTCAGCCTGGAGCGCCGGGGCCTGCTGAGGCAGGGTAAAAACCTCCTGCCTCTGCTGATACCCCTTTTCGTAAGCACACTAAAACGGGCAGAAGACCTGGCTCAAGCCATGGAAGCCCGGGGCTACCAAGGCGGCAAGAAACGGACTCTGCGGCGGCAGCTCAAAATGGCCGGGATAGACTACCTTTTTGTGGCCCTTAACGTCTTGGTTCTGGGGCTGGCCGCGGTCTGGCACTGGCGGTAAGGGCTCGGTGGAGGAAGCCGATGCGTTACCTTAAGATCACCCTTGCCTATGAAGGTACAGCCTACGCCGGGTGGCAGATCCAGCCCGCCGGCCACGGCCTTACTATCCAGGGGATAGTGGAGGGAGCCCTAGAACGCCTTACAGGGGAAAAAATCAGAGTGGCGGCTGCGGGCCGTACCGATGCCGGTGTTCATGCCCGCGGACAGGTTATAAGCTTTGCCACCAGCAGCACCATACCTGTAGAGCGCTGGACCTGGGCCCTTAATAGCGTTCTACCCCGGGATATAGTCGCTTGGGAAGCGGCCGAGGTAGGGCCGGAATTTCATGCCCGCTTTTCCGCCAAAAGCAAGACCTATCGCTATTGCATTGACAACGGCCTGTTTCCCGACGTGTTTTGGCGTCGCTTTTCCTGGCATGTACGCCAACCGCTGGACCTTGCCGCCATGCAACAGGCGGCCGACAGTCTGAAGGGGCGTCATGACTTCCGGGCTTTCGCCGCCGCGGGCCGCCCGGTGCGGAGCTACGTGCGCGAAATTCAAGAAATAACTTGGACGCGCAGAGATAACTTTATATATCTGGACATCAAAGCTGACGGCTTTCTTTACCACATGGTGAGGATCATCGTGGGGACCCTAGTAGAAGTCGGTCTCGGCAAAAGAAAACCGACAGAAATGGCGTCCATTCTGGCCGGCCGGAGGCGGGAACTGGCCGGGCCTACTGCTCCCCCCCAGGGCTTGTGCCTGGAGCGGGTGGAGTATTAGAGTTGACTTGCGCCGGATATTCACGTACAATAACTCTGAATGGGAACAGGAGGGAGATAATGAAGACCTTCATGGCCAAACCCCAGGAGGTGCAGCGGAAATGGTACATCATCGATGCTGCGGGCAAAACCCTCGGTCGCGTAGCCGCCACCGCTGCTACCCTGCTGCGGGGAAAGCATAAACCCATCTATACCCCCCACATAGATACCGGCGACCATGTAATTATCATTAACGCGGAAAAGATACGCCTCACCGGCAAAAAGCTCCTGCAAAAGGAATACATCCGGCATTCCGGCTATCCCGGCGGGCTTAAACGGACCAATTATGCGACCCTTCTCAAGACTAACCCGGAAAAAGCCGTAGAAAAAGCCGTGTGGGGCATGATACCTCACAACCGCTTAGGAAGGAAAATAATTAAGAAATTGAGAGTATACCGGGGCAGCACCCATCCTCATCAGGCCCAAAAGCCGGAGACATGGGCGGTGCGGGACTAAAGGAAGGAGGCAAAAGCTTTGGCGGAGGTACAGTTTTACGGGACCGGGCGGCGTAAGGAGGCTATAGCCCGTGTATGGCTGGTCCCGGGCGAAGGGCGCATACTGGTCAACAACCGGGCGCCCATGGAATATTTTGGGCAGCAAATACTGGTAGATATGATCCGGCGGCCCCTGGAGATCACCAATATGGCGGGACGCTTCGACGTTTTGGCCAAGGTCAAGGGCGGCGGCATAACCGGGCAGGCCGGCGCCGTGCGGTTGGGTATTGCGCGAGCGCTGCTTCAAGCAGATGAAGGCTTGAGGCCCGTCCTGCGGCAAGCAGGTTTCCTCACCCGGGACCCCCGTATGAAGGAACGGCGCAAGTACGGCCTTAAAAAGGCCCGCAAAGCTCCCCAATTCTCCAAACGCTAAAAACGAGGTGAAACGGGATGCATATTCTGACCGTGAGCCGGCCGCGGCTGCAGGAGACCTTGAAAAAAGGCGGCTGCGGCAACTGCCATGTATCCTGCCAGTCGGCCTGCAAAACTTCTATTACCGTCAGCAATCAGCCGTGTGAGAGGAAAACAGACAATTAAAGGAAGGCCGGTTTCCTAAACGGAGCCGGCATTTTTTATCGCCCGCCCCGGCGCACCCCGCCTTGCACAGCGCAAGCCAGGCAGGCCTCCCCGGCAAAAACTGGGGCCGCCCCAATTATTTATGCTGGTGTATCCCCACTTTTTACAGGGGAGGCCTGCTTGGGCTTGGAAGCGAGCGAACAAGCCTTCGCGGTAGCCAAACTTAATGAAGCCGAAAGCGAAGGCGGACCCGAGACCAGGGATGGCCGAGGCCGGCAACTGAGACAGGATGTCGAATTTGCCGGGAAGTCCGCCTTAAGCTCTGAGGTTGAATGATAGTTTGGCCCGCGAGGGTTTTTGGAACGAGCGCAAGCCAAGCAGGCCTGGGAGAAAAAACTGGGGCCGCCCCAATTATTTACGGGGTTGACCAAGGAGCTCTTCCGTATGCTATTATATACTTACTATGAGCGCTAAAACCTTACCTGACCTCCAGGGTATAAATTGGGCAGCCGATCTCCACTGGTTTACCTTCAACGAACTGAACCTCCTCCTGGACGTAAACAGCGGCGCCCTGCACATAATCGACGCGCCCACCCGCGAAGTGCTGGCCGAACTGGCGCGCGCCGGGGAGGACCCGGATTTCTCCCTGCCCCACAGTACCCGCCTTTACGGCGAAAAGGTAGTGCAGGAGGTGCTGGCGGAGCTGGCGCGCTGCCAGGAAGAGGGCAGCCTCTTCACCCGGGATGTGGCCGCCGGCACCTACCGGCCTCCGGAGCCACTGCTCCAGGCGCTATGCCTCCACGTCTCCCACGACTGCAACCTCCGTTGCACCTACTGCTTCGCCGGAGGCGGCCCCTTCGGCGGAGAACGGGGGCTTATGCCCGCGGAGGTGGGTCGGGCCGCCTTGGATCTTCTACTGAAGCTCTCCGGACCGCGGCGTCGAATAGAAGTAGACTTCTTCGGCGGAGAACCTCTGCTTAATTTCCCGGTGGTCCAAGACCTGATAGCCTACGGCCGCGCCTCTGCCGCAGCTCGAGGCAAAGAGATAAGCTTCACTCTTACCACCAACGGCTTGGGCTTAACCCCAGAGGTGGGGGACTTCCTTAATCGCCACGGCGTCAGCGTCATTTTAAGCCTGGACGGACGGCCCGAGACCCATGACCGGTACCGGCGTTTACCCGGCGGCCGGGGGAGCTATAACCTGGTCGTACCGCGCCTCCGGGAGTTCGTCGCTTCCCGCGGGCATCACGACTACTGGGTGCGGGGCACGTTCACCCGGTCGAATCTCGACTTCAGCCGCGACGCAGAACACCTGCTCGAATTGGGTTTTCGCTTCCTGTCCCTGGAGCCCGTAGTGGCGACGCCGGAAGTTCCCTACAGCCTGCGGCCAGAAGATATTCCTGCCTTGCGGGCAGAATACGAGCGTCTGGCGAGCCTGTACTGGGAGGCTCGCCTTCAAGGCCAGCCTTTCGAGTTCTTCCACTTCAATCTCGATCTCGGCGGGGGGCCCTGCCTAAACAAGCGCCTTTACGGTTGCGGCGCAGGCCTCAGCTACCTGGCCGTCACCCCCACAGGCGACCTCTATCCCTGCCACCAGTTGGTGGGCAGACCTGACCTCCGGCTGGGCCACGTGAAGCGAGGGATAGAGAGACGCGATCTGCAAGAAGAATTTCGCCAGGCCTACGTATACAACAAACCCCGCTGCTCCGGCTGCTGGGCCCGCTTTTACTGTAGCGGCGGGTGCCATGCGGCGGCTCTCCTGGCCAACGGCAGTTTAAAAGACCCGGAGGTTGTATCCTGTGCCCTCCAGCAGATCCGGCTGGAGGCAGGCCTCTACCTTTTGGCCAAATCCCAGATAAAATTTTTAGATGTGGCAGGATTTACCGCCCTTTAAGGCGAATTATATAATGTCGTTGTCTTGTTTTGTCGGCAAGCGTGGTACGAAGCCGCAGGCCGCCGGGCTTGCCGGAGCCTCATGGTAAAGGGGGGAAGTCATGCCGCCGCACTTCCAGCAGGCAGAATGGCTGCAAACCGTCAAGGAGAAGGTAAGAATATGGTCCCATAAGGGTGCGGAGGTCGCGGTCAAAGCCTTTAAATACCTTCGAGACAACCTGGAGCATATACAACATATAGGTAGACAGCATATAGGGAGAACCCTCTACCGCGCAGAAGGCGAGCAACCCGTTTACCGCAGGAAGGCTGCCTTAATCGTACTGGCGGGAGCGCTTATCCTTTTCGGCGTATGGCGGTGGGCGGTTGCGCCCAATGCCTGGGCCGTGGTAATAGGCGGAGAAAAGGTAGCCGTAGTGGCCAAGCGGGAGGACGCAGAAAAGGCCCTAGCTAAGCTGCTGGAGGCCATGGATCGGGCCGGTTATCAAGGAGTGCAGTTGGCGCAGCAGATAGAATACGTACCCGTTAGAGCCGACCGCGAGCAGATTAAGACGGGAGACGAGCTGGAACAGCTTCTAGCGACCAGGACCACCCTCAAAGCGCTGGCTGTAGAACTGAAAATCAACGGCGTGCCCCGGGCCCTGCTCCGGGATGAAGCCAGCGCCCAAGCCGTTTTAGAACAACTTAAAAAGGATTACCTTCCCGGAGACGGAGCCGTTGTAGAAGAAGTAAAATTCAAAGAGGACGTAAGCCTGGACACCAGGCTGGCTTCGCCCGAAGAGATAACCCCTGCCGAACAGGTTTTAAACCTGCTTAAAGGAGGGGTGGAGGAGAATAGCCAATATACGGTCCAGGCAGGAGATTCCCTTTGGAGCATCGCGCAAAAATACGGTCTAACAGTAGAAAAACTTAAAGAGGCCAATCCCCAGCTTCAGGGTGAGCGCCTGGACATCGGGCAAGTCATCAACCTGCGCCAAAAGAATCCGCTAATCCATGTGGTAGTAGTCTATCGGCAAGAGGTTGCGGAGAGTATCCCTTATGAGACCGAAGTCCGGAGCAACTCCGACCTGTGGCGCGGAGAAGAAAGGGTCAAGCAGGCCGGGTCAGAGGGGGAAAAGAAAACCACTTATCGCCTGGTAGCCGAGAACGGCCAAGTGGTGCAGAAGGAAGTGCTGACCACCGAGGTAGTAAAAAATCCCGTCACCAGGATTGTGGAGCGGGGCACCAAGATGCGCGTGGCCCTCGCCTCGCGCGGCGGTGGCGGCTCGGGGCGGCTGGCGTGGCCGGTATACGGGCCCATCAGCTCCCCCTTCGGATACCGGGGACGCGAGTTTCATAGCGGGATGGACATCAGTGCCTCCTATGGTACGCCGGTAGCGGCTGCCGAAAGCGGCGTAGTCATCGGTGCCGGTTACGAAGGCGGATACGGACGTCTGATAACCATCGACCATGGGGGAGGTCTGGTCACGCGTTACGCTCACCTTTCCGCTTACAACGTAAGAGTGGGCCAAACAGTGGCCCGAGGCGAAGTGATAGGGTACGTGGGCACCTCGGGCAGGACTACCGGCCCTCACCTCCACTTCGAAGTGCTGATAGGCGGTGAATTCCGCAACCCGTACAACTATCTACGCTAAACACATAAAACATATACCTAATCTACACTTAAAGCATCTACCCTGAAGAGCCGCTTTAAAATTATGCCGGGAATACCGGCGAAAGAGCGGCGATCCCCAAAGCGCCGAAAGCGGCGAGTATTAAAAACTAAGTATTAGAAACTAAGTATTAGAAACGGAGAAGCATCGATTACTTATAAGCACCGGTTGCCATAAAAAGGCCGGGCCTGGGGAGAAAAGGCCGGCCTTTTCTTTTTTCGGCGGACAACCCTTTATGATACCCCTCTGCGAGGCCAAAACCTTAAACTTTCTCCAACTTTCTTCCGCAGGCCAAATCCCAACAGAGCGTTACAACAAACAAAGCGTTACAACCGTTCCCCATAAGGCCGGCAGGGGAACAAATCTAGGTAAAGAATCTAGGTAAAAGGGATGGATTACCATAGGTAGAGCAGGCGAGAGCTTGTACCTGCCCTCAAAAATAGCGTATAATTAATATAACATTACTAAAGCGGAGTTGATCCCCGATGGATTTTGCCCGGATAAGCACCATAGCGGTAGTCGGGCTTTCCGATAAGCCGGACCGCCCTTCCTACCAGGTGGCCCGCTATCTTCAGGAGCAGGGCTATCGCATCATACCCGTCAATCCCGGGGTAGCCTGGGTCCTCGGTGAAAAGAGCTATCCCAGTCTAAAGGATATTCCTCCCGAAATCTCCGTAGACGTGGTGGACATCTTCCGGCAGCCGGTGGCAGTTCCGGCCGTGGTAGAAGAAGCCATACAGCGCGGTGTAAAAGTTATCTGGATGCAGGAAGGAATAAGCCATCCGGAAGCTGCGGCCAGAGCCAGGGAAGCCGGTATAGAAGTCATAATGGATCGTTGCCTCAAAAAGGAGCATATGCGGTTCAAGAGCCGGGAAGCGGAGGAGGCAAGGATATGATCTATGACCTTCTAATAGTCGGAGGCGGGCCTGCCGGACTCACCGCCGGCATGTACGGAGCCAGGGGCGGCCTTAACACCCTGATCCTGGAGGCCGGGGTTCCCGGGGGACAGGCCGGCCAGACCGACAGAATAGAAAACTACCCGGGATTCCCCGAGGGGATTACCGGCATAGAATTGACCGCAAAATTCGCCGAGCAGGCCCAGCGCTTCGGTGCCCGGCTGGAGATAGGCACGGCTCGGAAAGTGGATTTTCACGGTACCACAAAACGGGTTTGGACCGCGGAACAGGAGTATTCGGCCAGAGCGGTAATCGTTGCCACGGGCGCCAGCCCCCGCCCCTTAGAAGTACCTGGGGAAGAGGCTTTGAAAGGCCGCGGGGTTTCCTACTGCGCTACCTGCGACGGGGCCTTCTTCCGGGGCAAAAAGGTGGCCGTAGTAGGAGGCGGAGATTCGGCGGTGGAAGAGGCCCTATTCCTTACCCGCTTTGCCGACCAAGTGACCATCATCCACCGCCGCGACCGGTTACGGGCCGCCCAGGTGCTCCAACAGAGGGCGCAGGAACATCCCCAAATATCCTTCTATTGGAACACGGTGGTGGAAGCTGTCTTAGGCAGCGACAAAGTAGAGGCTCTGCGCTTGAAAAACCTCGCCAGCGGGGACGTGCGAGAAGAGCATTTTGACGGCCTGTTCGTTTTCGTGGGCCATAGACCCAATACGGCTTTCCTGCAAGAGGCACTCGCCCTAGATGCCGGTGGCTACATCATCACCGGAGAGGACCTGTCCACCTCGGTTCCCGGCGTCTTCGCCGCGGGCGATGTGCGGGCCAAGGCTTTCCGCCAGGTGGCCACGGCAGTAGGCGATGGTGCGGTCGCGGCCATGGCTGCCGAGAAGTACCTGGCCGAACAGGACACCTAAGAAAGGAGGCGGTCGAAGTGAGCTGTTGCTGTTCTACAAGCCGTACGGTAACCCTAAAGATAGAAGGGATGAGCTGTGAGCATTGCCGCCTGAGCGTGGAAAAAGCCCTGCAAAGCCTAAAGGGGGTGGAAAAAGCACAGGTAGACCTGGGGGCTAAAGCAGCCACGGTCACCTATAATCCCACCGCGGTGACGGTAGAAGACCTGAAGAAAGCAGTGGTCGAAGCCGGATACGAAGTGACGGCCGCCTCATAACGGCTCGAAGGGTTGGACGGCCGGGGTATCCCAATTTCCCGCCGGGATGGCCTGCTGCTGGCCCTCGAAACCTAAAAATAACTGAGGTCGCCCAGAACCCGGGTTAACACCTAAAGCCCGGGTTTTTTCTTGCCACTCATTTACAGTGAAGACGGAGCAGGACCGTAGTATAATCGAAAAAAGGAGAAACCGCAGCCGCTCCCTGGGGGAGGGAGAACTATGGGTAATCTTTGGCGCCGCTATGCGGCCAAATTCTGTCTGATAAGCTTGTTGCTGGCCGAAGTTGCGCTGTGGCGCCATCTGAGCTGGGCTCGCACTCTGGGGTACAAACCTTTGGTGTTTTTAGCGCGACAACGTATGGAATGGCAAACCCGCGATTGGCTGGTGGCCGAAAGCGAGCATTTTCGCCTGAAATATCGCCCGGAAGATGCGAGTATCGTTCCCGTGGTGCTGGAAACGGCCGAAGAGGCCTACGTCCCGGCCACGGAGATTTTCCATTATCAGCCTCGGGGTAAAACCCTGGTCCTAATTTATCCCGACCGTCAGAGCCTCGCCCAACAGTTCGGCTGGGCGGCGGATGAAAGCGCCATGGGAGTCTACTGGGCCGGAGTAGTGCGCATATTATCTCCTCTGGACTGGCTTCCGGCCGACCACACTCTGAGCGATACTTTCAAAGCCCAAGGGCCGGTGCTCCATGAATTTTCCCATCTCCTGGTGGATGAACTGGCCCGGGGGAATTATCCGCGCTGGCTTACCGAAGGCCTTGCCCAGTACGTGGAGCGGCAGGTTACCGGGTACCAGCTACCAGGGCCCGAGCCGGAGGATATAAAGCAATGGTATTCACTTTACGAACTGGATACACATTTTGATCGACTTCCCGACCAGGCCGTGGCCTACCGCCAGTCCCTCATGATGGTCGACTACTTGATCGACCGCACAGGCTGGGAGGGGGTAAGGCGGCTTCTTCTGGAGCTGGGCCGCGGGGCTTCGCTAGAAGAGGCCATTAAGGAGGCTACCGGACTGGAACTAACCCAACTGCCCGCCCCCCTGTTTACTTTATCCTCCTAAAGGAAATAGCCCGCACCCGTTTTCCTCCTTCTGCTGGTGTCCTACCAGCGAAAGGTTTCTACCCTTGCCTTACCCCCTGCTTCGGCAAGGGGTTTTTGCTGGGGAGGGCTGCTTGGGGCTTAAAGCCTAAAGCAGCCCTCCGCGCCTAAAGTGGGTATGCCCAAGGGTATGAGGTTTTATTGGCCTCCTGCCACTTTTTATGGCCGACAAGAAAATTCTGGCCTGGCTTTGGCGGGAAAACGGCAACAACCCGGATAGAGGTTATAACTTTGGGCAATGCTTAGAAGGGGGGATGAAAATGACAGGGTGGTATCCCAGACTTCGGTGGTGGGCAGGCCTCCTCTTAGTGGTGTTGCTGGGCGCCTTGGGGGGAGGAGCGGTGGGCGCCGCTCTGGCGCCGCGCTGGCTGGCCAAGCCCCTACCATCCACTCCCGGCGCACCTTCTCAGCCTCTGGCCTCAACCCAGCCGCCCAACCTGGGGGGAGATGTTTCGCCCGTAGTGACCGTAGCTAAACAGGTAGGGCCGGCCGTAGTAGGCATAACCGCCCTGACCGGCCGGGACCTGTTGGACAAAAGCTCCATGCGGCAGGGCTCAGGCATCATCCTGGACGGCGCTAACGGCTATATCATAACCAACAATCACGTCATCTCGGGAGCCAGTCGCATTGCCGTAAGCCTGGACCGGGACCAGGTTTTCCCGGCCGAAGTAGTGGGGAGGGATGCCCGAAGCGACCTGGCCATCCTGCGCATCAAAGCCGCCAACCTGCCGTCCGCCCGCCTGGGAGATTCTTCACAGGTCCAGGTGGGGGAGACGGTGGTGGCCATAGGCAACCCCTTAGGTCGCGAGTTCGCCCGTTCGGTCACCGTGGGAGTGATCAGCGCCTTAAACCGGGAGATTGTCGTGGGCGGCGAGGACGGCCGCCAGATAACCCTGCGGGTGCTGCAGACCGATGCGCCCATCAATCCCGGAAACAGCGGCGGTGCCCTGGTAAACATGCGGGGAGAAGTTATAGGCATTAACAGCGTCAAAATCGCTACTACCGGCGTAGAAGGCATGGGCTTCGCCATCCCCGTCAACGACGCCCGGCCCATCATTGACCAGCTGATCAGCCGGGGATACGTCAGCCGACCCTTCCTGGGGATATATAACCTAAAAGAGATTACACCGGAAATGGCCGGGTGGTATAATATACCTGCGGGCCTTTACGTAGGAGGAGTAATGCCCGGCAGCCCGGCAGCCCGCGCCGGAATACGGCTAGAGGATGTTATCGTCAAAATAGACAACAATAAAGTGCTCACTTATGGGGATCTCGACCGCGCTCTGGCCGGGAAAAAGCCCGGAGAGCAGGTAACCCTGGGTGTGGTCCGCCGGTCCGGAGGCGAACTGAGCTTCACCGTAACCCTGGGCGAGCTGCCCAGGGAATAAAGCTGCCGGACGGCCGCTGAATAATTTGGGCGCTTTATTATGGGCGGCGAATAATCTAGGCAATAACCTCCGCCCATAATCATCTTGAGCCATCTAAGCTCGTCTCCTCCCCGAAGCCGGGCAAAGGCTATAAGCTTAAGAGTGCTTAAGGGGCCGAGCCTCAACCGCCGGAGAATCATATCGGTTTCGGAAGCGCCCGGCCTGTTTTGCCCGAAAGCAGGAAACATAAAAATCTCCAAGGAAGCGCTGCCGGAAATCATGGAAGTATATCTGCTGGCCGTAGGTAAAGTGAGGGAAAAATTCCTGCTGGACGGCATAGAAGAGTATGCCAAACGCCTGCGGCCCTACATAAAATTGGAAATCAGGGAAGGGACCGAAGAAAAAGTCCCGGAGGACCTGACTGCCGGCCGGGCGGCCAGGATACGGGAAGCGGAAGGGCGCTCCCTTTTGCGCCTTCTGCCTCCCGGCGCCTATACCATTGCCCTGGACCGCCGGGGCCGGATGCTTTCTTCCGAAGAGCTGGCCGGGTATATGGCCGATCTAGCCCTCCGGGGGAGGAGCCGGGTGGCCTTTCTTATCGGAGGTACCCTGGGCTTGAGTGAAGAGGTGCTGGCCCGCGCCGATTTCCAATGGTCCTTTTCTCGCCTCACCTTTCCCCACCAGTTGATGCGGCTGCTCCTCCTGGAGCAGCTTTACCGGGCCTGCAAGATCCAGCGGGGCGAACCCTACCACAGGTAAACCGCTTGCTGGTGCCGCTGGGGCCACATGAAGACCTACCCGGTAAAAACCGGGGATACACCAGACCCGAAAACCCTTGACGGCACCTTGTCCCTCGTGCTATAGTAGCTTACAAATAAAGCTATACAAACCAGCAGATACGCCAGACGAAATCCAAGGAAGAGGAAAAGTAGAGAGGTAAAGGCTTACCCAGCGAGCCGGCGAGGGTGCGAGGCCGGTTAAGCCGTACTTCTTGAAGTTCTCCTCGGAGGAGCAGGCTGAATACAGGTGGTTGGAGTCACCTGTTAGTAGGCCGGGCCGGGTCTCCCGCCGTTAAAAGGGAGGGGGTATCGGAAAAGGAGGTCGGTCTTTTTCCCGTACCCTTCGGAGGTGGGCCTAAAGTATGGCCAACTAGGGTGGTACCGCGGGTATGCTCCCCGTCCCTTGGGATGGGGAGCATAAATTTTTTTACGGGCCGGGAACCCTGCTTAAAGTCGCGAGAGGCAGCCCTGCGGCCCGGCGGGGATAATTTTGGGCTTCCGAAACAAATATGATTTTCCTTCGGTTGGATCTTTGCGGTTGAGATTTTGCCTTTTAAGGCCTTGAAGATTACCGGCTTTAGCCTGCGAGCAGTTGCCGAGATTTGCTTCGGAAGCCTTAAACTGAAGACCTTAAACTGAAGAGAGGAGGCCGTAAGCATGATAGTAGTCATGCGCCCGGGCGCCACCCGGGAACAGATAGCTGAGGTGTGCCGGAGGCTCGAAGAACTGGGTTTTAAGACCCATCCCATTTACGGACAGGAGAAAACGGTAGTAGGGGCCATCGGTGACAAGCGGGCTTTGAGCTCGGAGGCC
Organism: Neomoorellaceae bacterium; assembly: GCA_049701195.1. Classification (GTDB taxonomy): domain Bacteria; phylum Bacillota; class DSM-521; order Neomoorellales; family Neomoorellaceae; genus JBNATU01. The sequence goes on along the minus strand of JBNATU010000018.1, from coordinate 31,345 downwards.
CTCATAAACCTGCCCGGGGTGGAAAGGATCGTCCCCATCCTCAAGCCTTACAAACTGGTAAGCCGGGAACTGAAAGACACTCCTACCATAGTGCGTATAGGCGAGATTCCGGTCGGCGGGAAAGGCGTAGTGGTCATGGCCGGGCCTTGCGCCGTAGAAAGCGAAGAACAGCTTTTGGTCACCGCGCGGTCGGTGAAGGCGGCCGGAGCCCAAGTTTTACGCGGGGGAGCCTTCAAACCGCGCACCTCTCCCTACGCCTTCCAGGGATTGGAGGAAGAAGGCCTTAAAATGCTGGCCCGCGTGCGCCAGGAAGTAGGGCTGCCCTTCGTCACCGAAGTAGTGGACACCCGGGATGTGGATCTGGTGGCCCAATATGCCGACGCCCTGCAAATCGGCGCCCGCAATATGCAGAACTTCCGCCTCCTGCAAGAGGCCGGGGCCACAGGGAAACCCATACTTCTGAAGCGCGGCTTCTCCGCCACGGTGGAAGAATGGCTCATGGCCGCCGAGTACATCCTGGACAAAGGCAATCCCAACGTAATCCTGTGCGAAAGGGGCATCCGCACCTTTGAAACCGCCACCCGCTTTACCCTCGACCTGAGCGCCGTAGCGGTGGTTAAAGAAAACTCCCACCTGCCGGTCATAGTAGACCCCAGCCACGGAACGGGCAACTGGAAATATGTCCTCCCCCTGGCCCGGGCGGCCCTGGCCGCCGGCGCCGACGGCCTGCTCATCGAAGTACATCCCGACCCGGCACGCGCCCTTTGCGACGGCCCCCAGTCCTTGCACCCGGAAACCTTCGACCGCCTCATGGGCGAACTGACTTCGGTGGCTCTGGCCGTCGGCCGAGGCCTGGCCTCTGACGGCAGAGTAGCGGAATGAACAGAGGCATAAAATACCAGGTATAAAAGTTGTCTTAAAGGCAAATTAACAAGAGGAAATTTCCTCAAAAAAACGAATATAACATAGGAGCGCCTTAAAATCAGGGAAAGGATGTGTGCCGGTGAAAAAAGAGGTGCTGGTGAAGGTCAAGGGTACGCAGACTCACGAATGGGGGGAGCAAGACTCCATCGAGTTCGTCACAGAAGGGCGCCTTTTCAGCCGGGATAATTCCTACTACATCCTCTACAACGAATCCGGACTGGCAGGTATGGAGGGAACCACCACTTCCTTGAAAATCGAGCCCAGCAGAGTCACCCTAAACCGCATGGGCACGGCCGAACACAAAGCCACCTTTGAAGAAGGGGTTTTAAGCGACGGCTTCTACGTTACTCCTTACGGCACCATGAGGCTTACCATCCTACCCTTCAAAGTGGAAGTTCACTTGACAGAGTCCGGCGGAAGTATTAATCTAGAATATGAATTGCAGGTGGGTTATGAAAAGGTGAGCTATAACCAACTGGAGATCACCGTGAGTTCCATATAGGAGGTAGCCGTGAACTTAGTTCAGGAAATGAAAATAAGGCTGGCCCGGGCCTTAGAAGAGGCTGCGGCCAGCGCCAGGGCAGCCGGCGAGGTGGCTTACGACGAGCTGCCCACTTTTGTGCTTGAGGTCCCGCGAGAAAAACAGCACGGAGATTTTGCCACCAATCTGGCCTTTCTCCTGGCCAAGCAGGCGCGCAGGCCCCCCCGGCAACTGGCGGAAATCCTCATCCGCCACCTGGAAACCCCTATACCCGGAGTGGCCCGAGTAGAAGTAGCCGGAGCGGGGTTTATTAATTTTACCCTGGAGCCCACCTGGCCGCTTCCCGTCCTGCCGGCCGTCCTGGCCGAGGATGAATACTACGGCTGGTCCAACGTGGGGCGGGGAGAAAAGGTGCAGGTAGAGTTCGTCAGCGCCAACCCCACGGGCCTCTTACACGTAGGGCATGGCCGGGGAGCGGCCCTGGGAGACGTTATCGCCAATCTGCTGGCGGCCACCGGATATGATGTCACCCGCGAATTCTACATCAACGACGCCGGCAATCAGATAGAAAACTTCGGCCTTTCCCTGGAGGCGCGCTATCTTCAGGCCTTCGGAATAGACGCCGAAGTGCCGGAAGAAGGCTACCACGGGTACGACCTTATAGATACGGTAAAGCGCTTTACCGACCGGGTAGGGGACAAATACCTGGACGCCGACCCCGCCTTAAGGCGCGAAATGCTGGTGCGCTTCGCCCTGGAGGAGAAACTGGCGGCCATCAAAAAGACCCTGGAGGAATTCGGCGTCCATTTTGATGTGTGGTTTAGCGAACAGAGCTTGCACGATTCCGGCGAGGTAGCCCGGGCCATAAGCGACCTAAAAGAGCGGGGCTACATCTACGAAAAAGACGGGGCTCTATGGTTTAAGAGCACCCTCCTGGGCGAAGCCAAAGACGAAGTAGTGGTGCGGCAGAACGGCATGCCCACCTACTTCGCCGCCGACATTGCCTACCACCGGCACAAATTCAACCGGGGTTTCCGCCGCATCATCAATATCTGGGGTGCGGACCATCACGGCCACGTAGCGCGTCTGAAAGGGGCCATGGCGGCCCTGGGGTACGATCCCGACCGGCTGGAAATAGTGCTCATGCAGCTCGTCCGCCTCTTCCAGGGCGGAGAGCTGTTGCGCATGTCCAAACGCACCGGCCAGTACGTAACCCTAGAGGAAGTAATCGAAGAAGTAGGCCGGGATGCCGCGCGGTATTTCTTCGTAATGATCAAACCCGACAGCCACCTGGACTTTGACCTGGACCTGGCCCGCTCGCAGACCGCGGAGAATCCGGTGTACTATGTGCAATACGCCCATGCGCGCATTTGCAGCATTTTGCGCCTGGCCGCGGAACGGGGCATAGAGGTGCCTTCTCCCGGAGAGGTGGACTTCAGCGTCTTACGCCACCCGGCCGAACTGGAGCTGGTGAAAAAGATCGCCGAGCTTCCGGAAACCCTGATCGGAGCCGCCCGGGCCCTGGAACCCCACCGCCTTACCCGCTATGCCCAGGAACTCGCCGCCCTTTTCCATAACTTTTATACCCAGTGCCGCGTGCTGGCCGATGAAGAAGCTTTGCGAGGCGCGCGCCTCATCCTGGTTACGGCTACCCGCATAACCCTGCGCAATGTCTTACATCTTTTAGGTATCAGCGCTCCTGAGAGGATGTAAAAGAGTTATGGAAACCCATACCAAGTTTATTTTTATTACCGGCGGTGTCGTCTCTTCCCTGGGGAAGGGGATAACCGCCGCTTCTTTAGGTAGACTTTTAAAAAGCAGAGGCCTCAAAGTAGCCATTCAGAAATTCGACCCTTATATAAACGTAGATGCCGGCACCATGAGCCCCTACCAGCACGGCGAAGTTTTTGTCACCGACGACGGGGCGGAAACGGACCTCGATCTGGGTCACTACGAACGCTTTGTAGATATCAATTTGACCCGGGTCAGCAATGTGACCGCGGGCAAAGTCTATTGGGCGGTGATCAGCAAAGAGCGGCGCGGAGACTATTTGGGCGGCACCGTCCAGGTCATACCCCATATCACCAATGAAATCAAAGAGAGAATCTACCGGGTGGCCCAGGAAAGCAATCCCGATGTAGTGATCACCGAAATAGGAGGCACGGTGGGCGACATCGAGTCCCTACCCTTCCTGGAGGCCATCAGGCAGCTCAAAAGTGACATAGGCCGCGAACGGGTGCTCTATATCCACGTCACCCTGGTGCCCTATTTGCGGGCCGCCGGGGAAGCCAAAACCAAGCCCACCCAGCACAGCGTAAAAGAGCTGCGCAGCATCGGCATCCAGCCGGATATAATCGTCTGCCGCTCGGAGCGGCCCCTATCGCCCGAGATGGCCGAAAAGATCGCCCTCTTCTGCGACATAGAGAGGGAAGCCGTGATCCAGGCCGTGGATGCAGAATCCATTTACGAAGTGCCCCTCATGATGCAAAAAGAGGGGCTGGACCGCATAGTAGTGGATAAGCTGGGCTTGCGCTGCGGCCCGGCCCAGATGGACGATTGGCGTTCCATGGTGCAGCGCATGAAAAACCTTAAGCACCAGGTAACCATCGCCCTGGTGGGCAAATACGTGGCCCTGCCCGACGCTTACCTGAGCGTAGTGGAGGCTTTGCGCCATGCCGGCCTGGCCCATGACACCTCCATAGACATACGCTGGATTTATTCCGGGGACCTGGAAGAAAGCACCCTGGAGGCAATCCTGGAAGGCTGCGCCGGGATCCTGGTGCCCGGCGGTTTCGGCGACCGGGGCATTGAAGGGAAGATCCTGGCGGCCGGCTGGGCACGCCGGAAGAAAATACCCTACCTGGGCATCTGCCTGGGGATGCAGCTCGCCGTGGTAGAATTCGCCCGCAACGTGTGCGGCCTGAAAGGGGCTAACAGCGCCGAATTCGATCCCGCGACGCCTTACCCGGTCATCGACCTCTTGCCCGAGCAAAAAAGCATTGAAAACATGGGCGGCACCATGCGCCTGGGCGCTTATCCCTGCCGCCTGCAAGAAGGGACCCGGGCCCGGGCGGCCTACGGCGAACCGCTGGTGTATGAGCGCCACCGCCACCGGTATGAATTCAACAATACCTTCCGGGCAGAGCTGACGGCCCGAGGGATGGTTATCAGCGGCACCTCCCCTGATGACCGGCTGGTAGAGATCATCGAGCTGGAAGACCATCCCTGGTTTGTGGCCTGCCAGTTTCACCCGGAGTTCAAATCCCGGCCCAACCGGCCCCACCCCCTTTTCCGCGACTTTATCGGGGCGGCCCTGGCCTATGCTGAAACAAAAAGGTGAGGCACATGAACTGGACTTATCGGCTCATCGGCCCGGAGGAAGAAAAACTTTTCGATAGCTTTGTGGCCGCCCATCCCAAGGGCCATATCCTTCAGACCTACGCCTGGGGGGAAGTAAAGGCCGCTACCGGGTGGCAACCCTGGCGATTGGTGGTAGAAGAAGAGGGGAAGATAGTGGCGGCCGTTTCCCTGCTGCAGCGCCGCCTCCCCTATATCCGGAAAAGCATTTTTTATGCTCCCCGGGGTCCGGTCGTGGATTTCGGCCATACCTCTCTATGCGACTTTCTGCTGCGGGCCGTCAAAGATCTGGCGCGGCAGAAAGGCGCCATCCTGCTAAAAATCGACCCGGATATTCCCTCCGAGAATATCCAAGTGCGACAATGGTTGCAACAGAAGGGATTCAAGCTGGCCTGCGCGGGTACGGGCTTCGAGGGAGTACAGCCCCGCCATGTTTTCCGGCTGGATCTCCGCCCCTCCCTGGAAGAAATAAAGCAAAATTTCCACCCCAAGACCCGTTACAACATAGGTCTGGCCCGGCGCAAAGGCGTTACGGTCAAGGCGGAATGCACCGTCGAGGATCTGGCGGACTTTTACCGCCTCCTTCAGGAGACGGCCCTGCGGGACCGCTTCCTGATCCGCTCCTATGATTACTTCCTCACCTTATGGAAAGAGCTGGTGGAGAGGGGCTACGCCAAACTCTTCCTGGCCTATTATCAGGGCCGGCCTATCGCCGGCACCCTGGCATTTATCCTGGGGGACAAGGCCTGGTACATGTACGGCGCCTCCAGCAACCGCCACCGCAACGTCATGCCCAACTACCTCCTGCAGTGGACCATGATCTGCTGGGCCAAAGAGCAGGGTTGCACCTTGTACGACTTCCGGGGAGTGCCCGGCGACCTCTCGGAGGACCATCCCCTTTACGGTCTCTACCGCTTCAAAAAAGGCTTTAACGGCGTGTTCACCGAATTCATCGGGGAATACGACCTGGTATATTCTCCCCTCTATTACGGGATCTGGCGCCTGGCTCAGCCCGCCTATAACCTGTTCCGCCGCTTTCTCTTCTGGCGGCGCAAGCAGGAAACGGGTAGCCCTGCCCCCGAGGGGGGCGATGCCTGGTGAAGCCCTTTGACGGTTCCGGGGAGGCCCTCCATGCACTCGGCGCGGCACCGGCAGAAGAAGAGAAATGGCCGAAAAGCGTTCTCCGGGAAGACCCTCATACCGCCTTCCGGCAGCCCCCGCGAAAGGAGGAAAACGGCCGAGAACGCATTTTCGGGGAAGAACTGGCCGGAGTCTTGGGCCCCCGCTGGGTGGAGATCGAGGCGGTAGCCCTGGAAAATAACGCCCGCCAGGTGCAAAAAATATTGTCGCCCGGCACGCGCCTCCTGGCCGTAGTGAAAGCCGACGGCTACGGAGCCGGGGCCGTGGAGGCCGCCCGGATCTTTTTAGAGGCCGGGGCCGGCTACCTGGGAGTGACCACCCTGGCCGAAGGGCTGGAGCTGCGCCGGAACGGGATAGGAGCGCCTATACTGCTGATGAGCCCCTTGCTGCCGGAAGAGATGCCCCTGGCCATCCGGGAGGACCTCACCCTCACCATAGACAGCCGGGCCGGCGCCGAGAAGGCGGCCGAGGCTGCCGCCGGTACAGGGCGGCCGGCGCGGGTGCACCTCAAAGTGGAAACCGGACTTCACCGCACCGGGCTTGAGCCCCGGGAGGCCGTGGCTCTGGCGCAGGAAATGGCCGCCTGGCCCCTGGTGCACCTGGAAGGGATCTACACCCACCTGGCCGAGGCAGCTCATCCCCGGAAAAGCCGCGAGCAATTCCAACGGCTGAGCGGGGTGCTGTCCGAGCTGGCCGAAAAAGGCCTGAACTTTCCCCTGCGGCATATATGCAACAGCACCGCCTGTCTCAACTACCCGGAAATGCACCTGGACATGGTGCGCGTGGGAACCCTGCTCTACGGCCAGCTCCCTCCGGGCGCCCGAGGCAGTGGCCTGGATCTCCAGGACCCCTGGCAGGTGAAGGCCCGCCTCCTGGCCGTGCGCGAAGTGGCGGCCGGTACACCCGTGGGTTATGGCGGAGATTATGTAACCCCGCGGGCTACCCGGCTGGGAGTGCTTCCCCTGGGCTACGCCGACGGACTGGGCCTGACCGCCATCGCGCGGCCCAAGTCCTTGGGGGACCTGGCCCGTTTTGTGGCCAAAGCCGTTTTGTCCTACCTGGGGTGGCTCCACCGCGACGAGGCCGTGCTCGTCGGCGGCCGGACGGCGCCTATAGTAGGCCGGATAGGCATGCAGCTTTCCCTGGTGGACCTGGGGGACCTTCCCGCCGGAGTAGGGGAGGTGGTCCAGGTGAGCCTGGGCCGTCCCACCGCCGGCGCCCGCCTTCCCCGCCTCTACCTGCGCCAGGGCCGGCCCTACCGCCTGCGCACGGCCGCCGGAGAGTGGCTGGAGGTAGCGGAGCCGGCAGGCGCCCTGTCGTATCCCCACTTTTTGTAAGGCAGGCCTGTTTGGGCTTGGAAGCGAGCGACTAAACCCGAGCGAGCGGAAGCCAAGCAGGCCTAAGATCAAAACTGGAGATACGCCAGGCAGGCGCCCTGCCGGGTCATCCCCGGTTTTAACTCCGGGCCTGCTGGCTGCCGCAGTTGCCGGCCTTCGCCTTTCGCCACGCTTAAAGCCTGGGTTACCGCGAAGGCTTGCTCGCCCGCCGGGATCTTACGCGGGTGGCGCAAGGGCAAGCCGGGCAAGGGCTGCCCTTTAGAGTTTAGCCGCTCGCCGGGATCTTACGCAGGCTTCCCGGCTAATTAATTACAGCCCTGATAGTACCTTGAAACAGGAATTTATAATTTGGTGACGAATATAACTTTCTTATAGAGGAGCGAAGGCGGTTCGAGAAAGGCGGATAGCGGAATGTGGGATCGCGGATGACCGAACGGCAGAAGGCCTTATAGCGAAGCGGAAGGAAGCGGAACGGCGGATAGCGAAGCGAATACCGCTGATAAGCCCCGGCTGACAAGTGAAGTGAAGGGAAGCGGAAACCCTCAAGCGAAGCCCCCAAAGGAGCGGACAAGCGTCTCTAACCTACTTCCTCACGGGATGGGGAGGTGAGCTGGTCTGAAAGAACGAAGGATATTGATTATAGATGACCAGCCGGGCGTACGCCGCTTATTGTTGGAAGCTCTGCAGCAAGCGGGCTTTCAGGTGAGTATGGCCGCTAACGGCGAAGAGGGCTTGCGGAAGATAATTGCCGAAAAGCCCAACCTGGCAATCCTGGATATGAAGATGCCGGGTATGAACGGAGTGGAGTTCCTCAGCGAGCTGCACCGGCGGTCCTGCCTGCTGCCGGTGATCATCATCAGCGCCTATGAGGACAAAGACCTAGCGGAGCAAGCTCAGAAATTGGGGGCCAGGCATTTCCTGCACAAACCTTTTGATCTGGGCACGCTTTACAGACTGGTAAACACGGTGTTAGCTCACAACTGCTTGGAACTCGAAGCTGCTGCCTTGGTCTAGGTCTCTGAGGGTCCGGTAGAAAGAAGCCGGACCCTTATTTATGCGCGCTAACTTCCTTGCTCCCCAGAAGTGCTGCCGCGTTTTCCTCCCGGAGTATGCGCAGGATAACCTTCGCCTCCGGAAGGATTTTGCCGCCGAGTAGCGAATTTAAGGAGCATGGGGAGGAAAGGGCTCATGCTTATTCCCACCACCGTTTTCTGCGCGCTCCGCTGCCCGGGGTGCGGCTGCCTGGAAGCCTACAGCCTTTCTCTTTTCGGCCTGGGAGGAGGGCGTTCTCAATGGATAGAATGCTCCTGCGGCACTCCCCTTTTAGGTATCGTCAGGCAAAAAGGTAAGGGCTTCTGGCTTCAATTGAACTGCATCATGTGCGGTGCCTCCCACTTCTGGATTTTCTCGCACCGCGAGCTCTGGGGGTCCAAGCTCTTGACCCTCACCTGTGAAGATACGGGCCTGGAAGTCGGGTTCCTGGGAACCAAAAAGCTCATCTGGCAGGCGGCCGTGCGGCAAGACCGTTTTCTGGCGGAACTGGCTCAAGACCTGGGACTGACGGAGGGGCCATCCGTAAAAGCGGGTAGCCTCTCCACAAACCACGAGAACTAAAGGGCTATTTTCGAATAAGGGGTGGCTGAGCAGGGTCGGTAGAGGTAATAATAATATTGTGGTATTGTAGTCATTGTAGCTTCGCCTCTACGAGCGCTTCTCCATACCGGTCGCCTTAGGGAACAGGATATGGGTAGGCGACCCCGGCCCGGCGCAGGCTGGTGGTGCTCTCGGCTTCCAGAACGGAGGTGGTCATCTTAACCGGCTTTTCCCGGCGGGTACAACCACTCGCGAAAATAGGCCCGTTGCCTATGGAGGCGCTGGCAAAACTAAGCTGACAAAATGAAGCAGGAGGTGTGATGTTTGCGCATTTTTCTGGACACAGCCAACCTAGAAGAGATTAAAAAAGCCAACGATCTGGGTATAATTTCAGGTGTAACCACCAATCCCACCCTGGTAGCGCGGGAAGGACGTCCTTTCCGGCAGGTGCTCGAAGAAATATGCCGTATAGTCCAGGGGCCCGTCAGCGCGGAAGTGATCAGCCAGGAAGCCTTAGGAATGGTGCGGGAAGCCCGGGAGCTGGCGGCCATACATCCCAACATAGTCATAAAAATACCCATGACCGCCGAAGGACTGAAAGCCGTAAAACAATTATCCGGCGAAGGCCTCAAGACCAACGTGACCCTGATCTTTTCCGCCAACCAGGCTTTGCTGGCCGCTCTGGCCGGCGCCACCTACGTCAGCCCCTTTGTAGGGCGGCTGGACGATGTGAGCCATAAGGGCACGGACGTTCTGGCGGATATCGTCCCCATCTTCGCCCAGTACGGCTTCTCCACCGAGGTCATCGCCGCCAGCATACGCCATCCTCTGCACGTTTTGGAGGCCGCCCGCCTGGGGGCCGATATAGCCACGGTTCCCTACCAGGTCCTCATGCAGATGATCAAGCATCCCTTGACCGACATAGGATTGGCCAGATTCCTGGCCGATTGGGAGAAACTCCAAAACAAATAAAATTTGGGGGTTGTTTTTTCCTTGGATATTGCAGAATTAGAAAGCAAGACGGTATTAGAGCTTTACCGGATTGCCCGGGAGATAGGGCTTACGGGTTATTCCCGCCTGCGCAAGAAAGAGCTGGTCTTTGAGATCGCCAAGGCCCTGGCCCAGAAACAGCCACCGCCGCCGCAGCAGGCCGAAGAACAGGAGGAACAACTTCAAGCCCAGGGAATACTGGAGATCCTGCCCGACGGTTACGGTTTCTTGAGGCCCTTCGGCTATCTGCCCAGTGAAGACGACATCTACGTATCCCCCTCCCAGATCCGCCGTTTTGATTTGAGGACCGGGGATAAAGTCAAAGGGCTGGTAAGGCCGCCCAAAGATAACGAGCGCTTTTTCGCCCTCCTGCGGGTGGAGGAGGTCAACGGCAAGAATCCGGAAACCTGCCTGGAAAGAGTGCATTTCGACGCCCTCACTCCCATATACCCCCAGGAGAGACTGACGCTGGAGACTTCGGACGGCGACCCTTCCACGCGCATCATCGATCTCATCGCCCCCCTGGGCAAAGGGCAGCGCGCCCTCATCGTCTCTCCCCCCAAAGCCGGTAAGACGGTGCTCCTGAAGAAGATCGCCAACAGCATAAGCGCCAATTATCCCGAAATCGAACTGATCATCCTTTTAATAGACGAGAGGCCCGAGGAAGTGACGGACATCGAGCGGTCCGTAAAGGGCGAGGTGGTAAGCTCCACCTTTGACGAACTGCCGGATAATCACGTCAAGGTGGCCGACATGGTCCTGGAGAGGGCCAAGCGCCTGGTGGAGCACAAAAAGGATGTAGTAGTCCTCTTAGATAGCATCACCCGGCTGGCCCGCGCTCACAATCTGGTAGTACCGCCCAGCGGACGTACCCTCTCGGGCGGCGTGGACCCCACGGCCCTCTACAAGCCCAAGCGCTTTTTCGGGGCCGCCCGCAAGGTGGAAGAGGGGGGGAGCCTCACCATAGTGGCCACGGCCCTCATCGAAACCGGCAGCCGCATGGACGAAGTGATCTTTGAAGAATTCAAGGGCACCGGCAACATGGAACTCATTCTAGACCGCAAACTGGCGGAGCGCCGCCTTTTCCCGGCCATCGACGTTAAACGTTCCGGCACGCGCCGCGAAGAGCTTCTCCTTTCGCCCGAAGAGCTGGAGCTGGTTTGGCACTTCCGGCGGCAAACGGCCAACCTCAGCACCGTAGAAGTTGCCGAAATGCTCATAGACGCCATGAAAAAGACCAAGAGCAACAAAGATCTCCTGCGCGCCCTGCCCGCCCTGTTCCCTCGCGAAATCGAACGCGCCCGGTATTGAAGCCCGGCATGGAAAACCACCGGTGTATATTCCTGCCTGCTACAGGTTAAACTATAAAAAACTGGGGAGGAAACCCGTACCAGTTATCCCAAAGTTTAAGGGGTGATTTTGCGATATGTTCCTCCGTCGGACGGCGGTATGGCGCGTTAGCGCGCTGTTGCTGGCTGCCCTTATAGCCGCAACGACAGGCGCAAGCGCCCAGGCAGCCGTCGTAGAGGACCTGCAGCAGGTAGCGGCCGCGGTGGCGCCGGCGGAATACGCGCAACTGGCGTCCCGGGTGAACAGCTTGACGCGCCTTTACCGGGTGGAGGAAGGGGACACCATAAGCCGCATAGCCCGGCGCTTCCGAATAAATAGCGAGCTCCTGGCGGCCATGAACGATCTGGAAGTACAGGCCCCCCTCGCTCCCGGCCAATTTCTGGTTTTGCCCTATGAGCCGGAGAGAACCTACGAAGTAGCGGAAGGGGATACCGTTTGGGGCATCGCCCGAACCTTCGGCTCCACCGTGGAGGAAATTATGGCGGCCAACGGCCTTACCGATCCCCGGACTTTGCAGGTGGGTACTCTGCTCACCATACCTTCCGAGCGCAGGAAGATGGGAGAGAGCGCCGTAATGCATCCGGCGGCGCGCGGCGGCCTCGCCGCCTTCATCTGGCCCCTGATAGGGGCCATTACTTCCGGCTTCGGCTGGCGTAACCGGGAGTTCCACCACGGCATCGACATCGGGGCAGAGGCCGGAACGGCAGTCCGCGCCGCCCGGGCCGGCACGGTGGAGTTTTCCGGCTGGCGCAACGGCATCTACGGCCGTACGGTTATACTTAACCACGGCGAAGGCTACCGCACCGTCTACGCCCATAACGAAAAAAACCTGGTTTCCACCGGTGAATATGTCCGGGCAGGTGATGTAATCGCTCTGGTGGGCTCAACAGGCAATGCCACCGGCCCCCACCTGCATTTTGAAATCTGGGAGGATGACAAGGCCGTAAACCCTTTACGTTTATTGAGGTAGACGAAATCTTGTGCCGGGGCCTTCGGGTATGACCCCCTCCGGTTTCTTTATCATGTGCCCGGTTCCGGGCTTTCCTCCAACCGGCTCTGAACCCCGGGCCCGGAGAAAGAACCCCGGGAAAGCCCCTTCAATTTTTAAAAAATACCCGTTGAAAGATACCCGATTTTTGCACCCGATTTGAGCGGGCCGCGCCGGCTTTCCGGCCGGCTTTTTTCTTAGTAACCCCTTATGCCGGCCAAGCCGAGAGGCACAGCGCCCACCAGGCCTGCCCGGCCGGAAAGGCAAACGCTCAAAACTCAGGCGTAAACCCAGGCGCCGGTCAAACTCAAGTGCGGTCAAAGGATTAAAGATCGGCCCCGGCCCAAGCCGGGCCTGAGTGAATGGCCAGATGCAAGCCCGGATTTAACCCGGTCGCGTTTGACTCCCGGGGATAACTCTGCTATGTTTAGATCAAGCTCCTCGAAAAGTAACTGTTTTACTTTCAAGGTTCGTGTAGAGGGAGCTAGCTTTTAGGAGCGCCTCCTCGCAAGATAGAGGTTGGTAGGAGATAAGCGCGGGTCTCCCCCGGTACCCGCCGTTCTTTTCACAAGAAGGTGAGAGCTATGGCCGTATACCTGGACAATGCCGCCACCTCCTTTCCCAAGCCCCGGAGCGTACCGGAGGCCATGTCCGATTATTTGCAGCGCATAGGGGTAAGCGCCGGCAGGGGAGCTTACAGCCTGGCGCTGGAAGCCGACCGGGTAGTGTACGATACGCGAGCGCTTTTGGGCCGCCTGTTCAACATAAAAGATGTAAGCCGCATAGTCTTTACCTTTAACGTAACCGAAGCACTAAACCTGGCCTTAAAAGGATGGCTTAAAGAAGGAGATCATGTCATAACCACCTCGCTGGAACATAACGCCGTCTGGCGGCCCTTAAAAAGGTTGGAGCGGGAAAGAGGCGTGCAAATCACCGCCCTTCCCTGCCCCGGCGGCGGCCCTTTCAGCCTGCGCGACTTAAAAGAGGCCATCCGCCCGGAAACCAGGATGATCGTCATGCTCCATGCCTCCAACGTCACCGGCGCCCTCATGCCGGTAGAAGAAGCCGGGGAAATCGCCCGGAAGCGGGGAATAGCTTTCCTGGTGGATGCCGCCCAGACGGCAGGGGCCTATCCTATCGATGTAGAGGCTATGAACATAGACCTTTTAGCCTTCACCGGGCATAAGGGCCTGATGGGGCCCCAGGGGACGGGCGGTTTATACATTCGCGAAGGATTTGAACCGGCCCCCCTTATCGAGGGCGGGACGGGGGGCGAATCCGCCCTGGAAGAGCAGCCCCGGGTCCTCCCCGACCGCTACGAGGCGGGCACCCAAAATGTGGTCGGCCTGGCCGGCCTAAAGGCCGCCCTGGAATTCATTCTGGATACCGGGGTGGAGAACATACGTAAAAAAGAAGCGCAACTTCTCCGGTACCTCAAGGAAGGCCTAAAAAGCGTGCCCGGCTTGGAACTTTACGGTCCGCAGGATACGGTTTCCCAGGTCGGCGTAGTATCCTTTAACCTGCCTTCGGTGAGCCCGGGGGAAATAGCCTACGTCCTGGACCAGGTTTACGGCATCATGGTGAGGTCCGGCTTGCACTGCGCTCCTTGCGCCCACCGCACTATAGGCACTTTACACCGGGGAACGGTCAGGGCCAGCCTGGGCTATTTCAACACCCCCGAGGATGTGGAGGCTCTGGTGACCGCGCTGGCAGAGATTGCGGCCGGATTGCAGGAGCACGGAGCGCCGGGCACAAGGTCTGCGGGGTAGACGTGTATGCCGCCCTGGCGGCGCCGACGCAAGGATGGGGTAGGCAATATTATACGGCGCCTCACCCAAATTTTGATTGTTTCCCCGCTTGTATTCTAATAAAATTAAGCTTAGAGATGACCTTAAACCCTTCTAGTGACCAGCAGTATTGAGCAAGAATTTATACGAGAGGGCCTGAAAAAGAGGAGGGTCGCGCAGATGGAATTTAGGCAACCAACTTTATTCGACCCCTTCAAATATAATAGTTCGCAATATGTTGATCCTAGCCTAAAGCCTATAATTATGCTCGGGCCACCATCTTTACTCTCCCACTTGAGCAGGGGTACTTCCTACATAATAGAGGGGAATGCCCTCACAGCACTAAAACAATTACCAGATGAAGTTGTCCAAACCTGCATTACATCGCCGCCTTATTGGGGATTGCGCGATTATGGAGTCCCAGATCAAATTGGGGTAGAAACGGATGTAGCTGAGTATTTAAGCAAACTGGTGGAGGTATTTAGAGAAGTAAAAAGGGTCTTGAAGCCAGAAGGTACTTTATGGCTAAACATTGGCGATGGTTATACCAGTGGTGGAAGAACCTATCGTGCCCCGGACAAAAAAACAGATAGCGGATATATAGTACGAGGGTTGCCTTTTCGTCCCCCCACACCTTCTGGTTTAAAGCCCAAGGATCTTTTGGGATTACCTTGGCGATTAGCGTTTCTCCTTCAGGAAGATGGCTGGTATTTGAGAGCGGATATTATTTGGTATAAGCCGAACGCTCTTCCAGAAAGCGTTAAAGATAGACCGACTATTGCTCATGAGTATTTATTTCTACTGAGTAAAAGCGAGAAGTACTATTACGATTATCAGGCGATAATGGAACCGGCCTCGTCTGGCAAGGGAAAGCGGAATAAGCGTTCAGTGTGGATTGTAAATACCGAACCATATCTAGGTGCTCATTTTGCAACTTTTCCTCCAGCTCTTATAGCGCCTTGCGTACTGGCCGGCTCCAAGCCGGGAGATATTATACTTGATCCCTTTTTGGGTTCGGGTACAACAGGGCTGGTAGCTTTGCAAAATGCAAGGACATTTATCGGTATTGAGCTTAAGCCCGAATATTGTGAGATGGCTGCTCAAAGATTGTCTCCGTATGCAACAATTGAAAGAGTTAATCAGTCTAATGAGGTGTCATGTCTGTGAATGACTTCATTCCGACAAAACAGCTGTGGGTTATTAACCGATTAAGATCCGAACGTGGAAAATTACTGCGGGAAGCTTTAAAAGAGGCCGTACAAAAAGTTGGTATCCAAGCCATAGATGAAGAGCTTCATGAATTAGTTGATAATAATGCCCTTACTCACTTAGGTTCATTTGGCTTACGGGGAGAAATGCTTTTCCCGGTCCCGTGTCTGATTAAGGTAAAACCGACTGTTTCCGGTTATTACCGCCTTGTCTTAGGGATTTCGCAAAAAGAATACGCCAGAAAGGGCTTGGGAAAGTGGGTTAGAATTGAACAAGGAGAAAACGTTACCGTCTCAGCGTCAGAAATACGGGAACTTTGTATGACACTTATAAAGGCCGGCGAACAGTTGTTGAATTTGATCGTTAGCAAAAATGATATTGCAGACAATATTAGCGAAGATTTTTTCCATGAACTTGCGTTGTTAACCTTTGGTGCCCAATTAGATGGGAGTTATCGGGTGATCATTGGGAAAAAAGCAGTAGATGTTATGCGCCATATAATTCGGGAAATTGTCACCTCAAAAAATCCTGTGGGCTTCCAAGAGAGGAAAAATGAAATACAGTTTACCAATGCTGCTGGTCGCCAGGTAAGAATACGTTTTGGTTCGGATCCCGACATACTGGCAAGCGAATATTCTGGGGATTCCTCTAGGCAACTATTGGCCATCGAAGTTAAGGGTGGAGGGGATCCTTCTAACATTCATAATAGATTGGGAGAAGCAGAAAAAAGCCACTTAAAACTTTCTGCAGAAGGCGTCCTGCGCTGGACTATTGTAGGTGTTCCTATTGACGAACGAACAGCAAGAATGCGTTCTCCAAGTACTAATAGATTTTTCGCGCTCAGCACCCTGCTTATACACGAAGGGCAGGAATATCAAAGTTTTCGACGAGAACTGATTTCCATTCTGGGCCTTCCCGAATAACCGTATAAACCATAGCATCGGCCATAGGCAAACCGTACTGCAAGCTAATATCGGCTGCCCTAAAAGGTCAATATTTTGCTATTTTCCGCGGTGAGGTCTCTTTTCCCTTTATCGCCTTTCCTTCTTCCTGCCGCTACCGTCAACTGAGAGCGGACCTCGCGGAGCTGTTCTATCCTGGAGAGCAACCCGGCGATCTGCCGGTCCACTTCCCGGGCCTGCTGCGAGCGTTTGGCGTGCGCCGCCTGGATGGCCCCGTGGGTGGAGGATATGGTAGACCGGAGGCGCTCGTCCAGGGCGGTCTCAAAATGGCGCAAAGCCGCCTCCAGATTTTGCAGGGTCGCCCAGCGCAGATTTTCCACATTATGGAGCACCAGAGACTCGACTTGCTCCCTCAAGTGGTGGATCATCCTGGCCCGCCGCCGGCCCGGAGGCAAAAGCTTGACGAGAAAACCTTCCGCGAAGGGAGAAAGGCCGGATTCCCACTTATGAGTCACCCAGTAGGGCTGACGCTTCCGTTCAAAAGTATCGGAAGCCAGGGGAGCTTGATAGGGTATGGCGAAAAGTTCGGCGGCCGCCTTGCGGACGGCTTCTACCAATTCCTCGGCCCTCTTCTGGTAAGGCCGCAAAACATCCGCCAGCCTTTGCTCTACGACAGAGGATATCTCCTGGAGCCCGCGGGCGAAAAAGCCGGGGATGGCTTCGGCCAGAGCTTGGCGGATTTCCTCTTCATGGAATCTATCTCCCGCCCGGGTGATATATTCCTGTACGATACCCTCAAAATAGGCTCGAGCATTCTCGCGCAGGGCTTCGGCCTGTTCCTCCAGAAAGGCCACCAGCCGCTTGCGATCGCCCGCCAGCAGGTCTCCCACCAGCACCCTTTGCCTCTCGGCTTCCTGCAATTTTTCTTCAAACAGCTTAAGGCGTTCCTCCAGCTCGGCCAGAGGCATTTGCAGCGAACGCACCGTAAGCTCCAGTTGCATAAGGGCCTCGGCCAGCACATCCGCAGCTTTGCGGGCTAAGGCTTCCTGGAGAACCCTCTTCTTATCCCGGGCCAGGAAGTCTACCAGGTGATTTTCTACCTCCTGCATACCGCTCAGAGCCCAGAGATGTGGATCGCCGGCCTTTTTAGCTTCCAGCCCTTGCCGGGACGACACGCAAAAGATGACCGGCTCCTCCTCCATTCCCACCTGTTCCCGCAGCACCTTCTTAAGAAATTCCTTAAGGCTCGCCGTTTCCCTTTCGCTAAGGTAATCAATCTTATTCAGCACAAAAAACAGGTGGGCCACTTGGGCGCGTACCGCCTGCAAAAATTCCACTTCCGTTTCTGTAATCGGCGGGTCCGCGGAGACCAGAAACAGGGCGGCGTCACACTGGGGCAAAAAATTCAGGGTGGCTTCCGTGTTATGGCGGAAAGTGGACCCGATACCCGGCGTATCTATTAACACTACACCTTCCCGGAGAAGCGGAGAAGGAAAGTGCACTTCTACGGACGCTATTCCTTTTAGATTTTTGGGGTTGCCCTCTTCCGTCACCAGCCGGGCTATGAAAGAGCTTAAGTCCTCCGGACGCGAAAAAGAAATTTCTTCGCTGTGCCCCTTCTGATAAACCACACGGACGCGGGCTTCACTGTCCCAGAGCAAAAAAGTGGGGATGGCCGTCAGAGGCAGAACGGCGGTCGGCAGAAGCTCCGCCCCCAGGAGAGCGTTGAGCAAGGTGCTCTTACCGCGCTTAAACTGTCCCAAAACCGCCAGGTGAAACCGTTCCTGCCACAAGCGCTCCTCTAAAGCCTCCAATTTGCGGCAGGCTTCCTCCAGCCCCAGATCGGGGTCGGCCAGGCAATCCAAACCCCGCTGCAGAAGAGCCGGCAGGCCGGCAGCGCCGGAATGCCCCGCTGGATGCATAAACACTCCACCACCTCGTTCCTCTGGAAATTCCCGGCAAAAGCCCAAAAGAAAAACTCCTACCAGGGATTCCCCTTGGTAGGAGTCATCAACCCTTACGGGTATTTCCGGTGGACTCCATCACCGCACACTTAAATTTAACCATTGTACCCGCTGGGTGTCAAGCTGGAGTTTGAGCGGCTTCATATAGAGTCACACCCTTGCTAAGGACCTCGTGCAAAAAGCAATCTCCTTGGCGAAGGCGCTCCTTTACCTGCTGGGGCGTGCAAACGATTATATCTAATGGGATAGAGTGTTTCATTTCGAGGTGGATCTGTGCTGCCTGCAACGCAGGTCGCAAGCTGGTTTCCATGATGACCAGAAGGTCCACATCGCTATCCTGGTGCGGTTTCCCGTAAGCATAGGAGCCGAATAA
Organism: Neomoorellaceae bacterium; assembly: GCA_049701195.1. Classification (GTDB taxonomy): domain Bacteria; phylum Bacillota; class DSM-521; order Neomoorellales; family Neomoorellaceae; genus JBNATU01. The sequence goes on along the minus strand of JBNATU010000018.1, from coordinate 12,950 downwards.
AATGACCCGCTGGGGTTGAAATTTATCAACAATATCCTCAACAGTGCGTTTGATTTCTCCCAGATCAGGCTTAAAGTTCTTTTCCATACCCTGCCCCTCGGTTTATTAAGGTTTTTAACTTCTTGCTTTCATTTTACACCAAAGCCGGGAAACAATACAATTTTACCAATCTCCCTTGAGCCAAAAAAACAAAAAGCGGCCCGCCCCCTTGCGGGGGACCGGCCGCCAAAGCTTTTACGGAGATGGGCGAAACGGGCGCGCTGCCGTCAAAACCGCTTACTGGGCCTGGCTGTTGTCCGAAGACTGGCCCCCGCGCGGGCCGAAATGGCCGAACCCGAAACCTTTGCCCTGCGGCGCATTTTGCAGCCGCTGGATCATCTTGTCGGCCTTATCCTGCGAGATCTTGCCGTCCTTCACCGCCTGCTGGATCTCCTGGATCTTGAGCTCCACCATCTTCTGGTGCAACTGCTCCAGCGTCAGCCCCTTTTCCTGGGCCAGGTCCTCGATTTTCTTCCCCTGTTGCAGTTGGGCCTTCAGTTCATCGGCGCTCATGCCCAGAATTTGAGCCATATCTTCCAGGTGCTTGCCGCCCATGGGCCCGCCTTCAGGCCGGCCGAACGGTCCGAAGGGGATGAACCGGCCCTGCTGAATCCTTTCCTTCATCTTCTCCGCCTGATCGGAGCTCAGCTTGCCCTGCTGTACGGCCTCATCCACCATCTGCAGCCCGGTCTGCTTTATCGCGTCCAGCAGATTACCGGCGTCTATCCCCAGGTTGGCCGCCAGTTTCTCCACAAAGGTCTGGAAAAGCTGTTCTTTCCCCTGGGCTTGGTCCGTGGCCGTGTTCTGGGCCAGGGCTATGCCGGGCACCACCAGCGCCGCCAGGGCCAGGACCACCACTAGCGCGGTAATTAGCTTCTTTTTCATATTCTCCAGCCCTCCTTCAAGTTGATTTTGGGGAAATCTCAGGTGCTTTGCGGGTTGCCCCGTGTTTTAAACCTTTAAACCCTGCGGGTGGTTATCACCCCCTTCCTCTGCATCAGCCCTTTTCCATTTTGGTTTCGGCTTTGCCTTTTTCGGGCTTTCCTTCCTGCGCCTCTTTCCGATATAATTGTAACCAGAATGCAGGCAGAACTTCCTGAAATTGACCTGAAAATAAACTAAGATTTTCCTAAGAAGCCCGGTGGTACAGCGGCCCGGACCGGTTTCAGGCCTTGCCCTGCCTGCCCTTTGTAGGGTGGTGCTATTTCCTTCCTCCGCGAAACCTTCTCCGGTTTTATTCGTGATTCTACAGAGGGAGTCTTAAGCAAGTTCGGCAAAAAGGAGCCTAGCAAATGGGCGGAATTGAAAGCCTGGTAGCCAGGATGCAGCAAGGAGACCTCTCCGCCTTCGAAGAACTGGTTACCGTCTACCGGAACAAAGTATATGCTCTGGCCCTCACCCTGGCCGGAAACCAGGCTGATGCCGAGGACCTTACCCAGGAAGTCTTCCTCAAGATCTACCTCGGCTTCCAGGAATACGCCAAAAAGCAAGGCAACTTCGAGGCTCTGGTACATAGGATGACCGTAAACTTATGGATCGACTGGGTGAGGAAGCGCAAAAGATTCCCCGCCTTTTCCTTGGAAAATATTACCGCAGAGGAAGAAGGGGGTGCTTTCGAGGAGACGGCGGCTTCCGGCGAGGACTTTGAACAGGTACACCGGAAGGAGTTCTGGCGGGCTATATGGAGCGCCTGGGGCGAGCTTCCCGAAAACTACCGGGTAGTGCTGAAGCTCAGAGTGGTAGATCAGCTATCTTACAAAGAGATAGCCGCCCTCACGGGAGACACCGAGGCCGCCGTGAAGTCCAAATTGAACCGCAGCCGCCAGATGCTAAAAGACAAGTTGCGCCGCATGGGATTTGATTTTTAACGAAAAAAATTTTGCCCCACCGCGAAACTTCCGGCCGTTTTGATCGTGTATATTTATGAAAGGCAAAACGGGGTAGGACCCCCGAAGAGGTGCGCCAACCATGAAGTGCCGGCAGGCAAGAGAACTGCTATCGCCCTATATAGATCATGAGCTGAGCGCCCTGGAAAGGGCGGCGCTGGAGGAGCACCTCGAGTCCTGCGCAGCCTGCCGGCTGGAGCTCGGGGAACTGGAGAAGATCTCCTTGGGCCTGCAGGAAATCTACCGGCAGGTAGAAGCGCCCGCGGCTCTGGTGAGCAGCATAATGCTGCGGGTGCGCGAGCTGGAGGAGGAGCGGAGCAGCCTGCCTCTAGGTTATAATCCGGCGGTGCGCCCCGGCTGGTGGCGCCGGGCGGCGTTGGCCGCCGCTGTTGCCGCGGCGGTGGGGCTGGGGGCTCTCCAGTACGGGCCTGCCGCGAAAGCCTACCTGTGGGGGCCGGTGGCCGGCGCGCCGGGTGTGCCGGGCACGACGGTTATTGCGGAGAACGATAAGTCCGCCCCGGCGGGCGAGCAGGTTGCCGGCGGGGAAAACGAAGAGGCCGCCCGGACGCCGGGAAGCGGCAATGCGGTAGAGCCGGCGCCCGGCAGTGACCGAACCGGCGCTCAGGAAAAGCAGGCGGGCGACCAAACCGGGCATGGGGTAACAACGGGAGCTACGACAGAGAAGAAATCCCAGAGCACAGCTCCCGACCAGGGGCCACAGCAGCAGCCCCCGGCCGCAACGCGCGTAGCCTCGGGCGAGGCGGCGGTCGCGCAGCCCAAAGTTTTCCTCAGCAAGACCAGGCACGTGCGCACCACCATGATCAAGGTGGAAGTGGATAACTTGGCCTACGCCAAAGAAGTGGTGGCGGCCCTGGCAACCAATGCCGGCGCCGACAAGCCGCGGGAAGTCTGGGTCTACCAGCAGGAAGAGGCCATCCTAAGAGTGGTGTTGCCCACGGGTAGCGCGGCCCAATTCCTGGAAAAGGTGGCCCTCGTGGGCAAGAAGCTGGACCTGGAGAAGGATACGGCGGACATCACCGCCGAGTTCGACCGCAAACTGCTCGAGTACCAGGAACTCGCGGGCAAGAGCGACGGTCAAAGCCAGGCCTACGCCCGGGCCCTGGAGCAGCAGTTGGAAGACCTGGACCGGGAGACCCTGGAGGCAGGTAAAGAAGTCGTCAACGTGTGGCTGAAACTCCGCTAGCCCGCACGCCGGGCCGGCGGGGTGGCAATAAAAACACCGGCGGGAATTTACCACCTTGCCGGTGGTGCATACAAAAAAAAGGGGGGATGCGGTCCCGCGAGCGCGCTGCCTTGGCGCCGGGTAGGGGAAACCGCAAACCGGGTGATATCGGGGAAGCGGTAGAACCCGTTGACCTGGGCTGCGGGGGGGCGGGCAACGCTGCGGGAAAGAGAGGGCGCGATAGGGCAGGGAAGCAAAACAGCGGTGTGTAAGCACCAAACGAAACGCTGCGTAGACGCAGCAAAACCGGAAGTTAGACCGAAACTCTTTGGGAGGGGAGAAAGTTGGTAAAGACGAGAAAGAGATGGCTGTCCATCCTGCTCACGCTGGCCATGCTGGTAGGGCTGATGGTACCGTTTGCAGCGCCGGCATTTGCTGGTACCAGCTATGAAGCCTTGGATGTACCGTCCGTGAAGGATAATGGGTACAGAGACTTGGGGACGCTTTATATTAAAATTGATCCGATGACTGCAGGGAGCGAGTCAGAAGCGCTGATTACGTTGCCTAAAGATATTGAACTGCAAGATGTAAAGCAAGGCAGTAGTACTATATCGTACGCCTCGATCCTTCAGAACCAGCTCTCGGTTACTTCTGGCGTGTATGCAACTATAACCGCGGTTGACAAGCAAAACTTCAAGCTTTACTTAAAAAATGGAAATACTAGCTCTGGGAAGGTAGAAGTATTTATCCCGTTTAAGAACCCGAGCGGCCAGAACTTCATATATGTAAAGGACGGAGCTGCGACGGGAGATGTGAAGGTCACTATAAAAGGGGTAAGTGGCCAGCTGAAGAGCGGCACGGTGGTTATCTCGACGATAACTGGCGGCCAGTTGGAACTTAGTGTGGTAACAGATGATACCGTGTCCAGCGACCGGGATGGTGTAGTGACGATACGAGTAGAAGAAAATGTCAGCGGGTCCCTTAACTCGAGCGATAAACTCAAATTGAAATTGCCTGCGGGGCTGGTATGGCTAAAAGATAGTAACTTTGATGTTGTGCCTTTGTGGGGCGATTCAGATGTTAAAGATAAGCTCGCGATTGATGGCTGGGGAACAAGGGAGTTATCCATTAAGCTAGACAGCGGGAAGGAACTCTCGGATCGTACTGCTTTTGATCTCACGGCGGCCATAACGGTCGAGGACGAGAGCAAGGTGAAAGAAGGCGATATAGTAGTCCAGGTATCCGGTGGATACACCGTTTCGCCCACGGAGCTGATCGTCGGTTCCTACGGGGAATACGATGTGAGCATCAGTGCCGCTGATCCTGACATAGTAGCCTACGCTGGCCGTAATGAGCAGGACGTAAGCGACATCGTGATCAAGGAAGGCCAGGCGGGTAGCCTTGTGGATGGCAGAACGATCACTCTGACCTTGCCCTCCAGTGCCAGATGGATCAAAGTGGGAGACCAATACGTGAATCCGGAGACGGACAAGTCGGAATTAGATCCTTCTGATGAACCACAATTAGATAGTGATGAGGGTGTGAGTCTCATCTATGCCGGGTTGAGCGGTAGCGACAAACGCACCCTGAAGCTCAAAGTAAAAGGTAGCTCCAGCAATCCGGCCGAACTGAAGATTGAAGATATACAGGTAGCGTTGGAGGCTGGCGTCACAGGGGATCTTAACGTCGAAGTTGGCGGTACTGCTGGCTTGAGCGGGACCATAACGTTGGCTAAGGTTGTATCGCCCGTCAGCGTGAAGGCGGAAAAGGCTAATGTCGTCGCTGGCAAGAACAATCAGGCGGCTGGTAGTATAACTATAAGCGAGTATAAGGCGGAGGCTATAGACGCAGATGGCAAGCTTGTAGTCCAGCTGCCCAAGAACGTGCGGTTCAGCGACACACCCACGGTGAAGGTGACTGCGGGGGACATCGAGGTTGACAAGGTAAAAGTCATCGACGGCAAATATGACGATTGTGACGCCCTCCAGATAACCTTTAAGACCGAGAGCACCGAAGCGAGCACTATAGTGATTTCCAACATTAGGTATGACGTCTCCGGCGACATTGCGCTTGGTGATATAGAGGTTAAGATCGGCGGAACTGCGCTGATCAACACTGCTGACTGCACCGCGCTGGGCGTGGACGGCAAGGGTTATTGGAATGCGTCAAATAACACATGGGAAGATGCCATCGATGACTTCGAGGGCGCCGATTCTGTGGCTAAGGTCGTCAACGCTACCGTGGTAAGTTCTTTACCGGGGCGCGGCCAGCAACAAGCCAGCTTCCAGATCGGCAGCACTACCTATACCGTGAACGGAGTGCAAGCTGTAATGGATGTTGCCCCGTACGTTAAGGACGGCCGCACTTACCTGCCTGTGAGGTACGTGGCCTACGCTCTGGGCATCCCGGCAGAAAACATTGTGTGGGATGGGACGAAGGCTACGTTTATCGGGTCGAACCGTGTAGTGCAGGTTACTCCTGGCAGCAACGTCCTGGCTATCAACGGCGCGCCCGTGACCATGGATGTGGTGGCTGAGATAGTGGACGGCCGTGTGATGGTGCCGTTCCGGTGGGTGGCCCAGGCCTTCGGTGCCCAGGTAGACTGGGATGAGGCGACCCAGACGGTTACTATGCAGTTGTAAGCCCGAGAGGACTTACGGGACCCGGGCCCGGGAAAAGCCCGGGTCCTTCTACTTTGGGGGGTGAGGAATTGAGGCATCTTTTACGGTGGGGAACAGCGCTAGGCGTGGCGCTAACCTTGGCGTTATCTTTTGTGGCCCCGTGCGCAGGAGCCGCCGCTCAGGAGACCCTGAGTTTGGATGTAGCCGTCAGGCTGGCACTAGAGCACGATAAAAGCCTCAAGAAGGCTGAACTGGAAATAGAACGGACAAAGGTGTTGAGGGATGAAGCGGCGGAGAGCGTGCATTTCACCCCGGCCGAGGGGACGACCTACGGAGCGGAGATAGAGGCCAGCTGGAAGAACCTTCTGTCCGCCGACCTGTCTTGGCGGGCGAGCAAGAAGGATTATGAGGCCAAATTGGACGCCTTGGTGCTGGACGTGTGCAAGAAATATTGGGATACGCAGGTGGCGGCGCGCAAGCTTACTTTGCAGGAGAAGCTGAAGGAGCAGGCTTTGATCAGCCTCCAGAACGCCCGGGCGGGCGTGGCGGCGGGGACCGTGGCGCCGTCCACGTTAGTCCAGGCCGAGGCGCAGTACGAGCAGGCGGTGAAAAGCTACGAGCAGGCCCAGCATGCGCTGGACGATGCCTATAATGCTCTGAACCAGGCCCTGGGTCTGGATGCAGCGGCCAGGCCGGAGCTTACCGATGAGGTGAAATTCGAGCCGCTGGAGGTGGACAGTCTGGATTCTGCGGTGTCGCGGGCTCTGGAAAAGGCTCCTACTGTGTGGTCGGCGCGGCAGAACATCGACCTCAAGCGATGGGCGGCCAGCATGATGTACTTCAGCGGTTCGTACACTCCGTACGATGCGCGCCAGAAGGAGCTGGAGGAGGCGGAACTGGATTACGCCCGGGTGAAGGACCTTATGGCTAAGGGTACCCGCAGTATTTACTACCAGGCGAAGCAGGCGGAAGAAGGATACGCCGCTGCGGTGGAGGCCCTTAAGGCAGCCCAAGAGAAGCTGCGGGTGGCCAGGGTCCAGTACGAGGTGGGGATGGCCACAAGAGCGGACGTGGTGGCCGCGGAAGTGGCCGTGATGCAGGCCCAACAGACATTAGACCAGCTCGTGAGGAACCACGCTTATCTGAAGTTAGCCTTTGAGAAGCCTTGGGCCGCGTCCTCCTAAGGTTCGTTAAGCTAGAGGTGAGGTGCAGCGGCCGGGGAGGGGCTGGGGGCCAAGGCGGCTCCCAGCGGGTCTCCCTTTTTCCTCCGGGTCTGCGGGTGGCAGAGAGAATAAGGGAGAGTAAAGGTAGGTATAACGAGAGGTTTGGGAAAGTGAAGGTGTAGTAAGGTATAATTATCAGGGAAAGAGCATAATTATTTTTTTGCGTCCTGGTAACTAAACGGTTAGTTACTAGTGCTGGAGATTACCTTGCAGAGAGGATGTTTTTCATGACCCGCTCGGCACTGGAGACGAGGGAACGCATCCTGGAGGCGGCGGAAGAGGTCTTTGCGGCTAAGGGGCTGCGGGGAGCCCGGGTGGACGAGATCGCCGCCCGCGCCCAGGCCAACAAGCGGATGCTCTACCACTACTTCCAGAGCAAGGAAGATCTGTATGCGGCGGTGCTAAAGAGCAATTTTGAAAAGGTGCTGGCCGCCACCGGCCGGTCCTCCGGGGAGAGGAGCGATCCGGCCAAGGAGCTGGAAGAGGCCATAAAGGCCTACTTTCATTTCCTTAAGGAAAACCCGCGTTTTGCCCGGCTGATGACCTGGGAGACGCTGGAGGGGGGCGTGTACGCCCGGAAGGTCCTGCCGCCGATATGGGAGCAGGGCTTTCCCCGGCTGCGGGCCATACTGGAGGAGGGCCGCAGCCGGGGGGTCTTCCGGCCGGATCTGGATGTAAGGCAGGTGCTCACCAGCATACATACGCTGTGCCTTTCCTGCTTTACCCAGAAGGATATATTGGCCATCCTCTGGCGGGATGATCCTGCGCGGCCGGAGAACCTGGAAAAGCGGCTGGAGCACATTTTGGATATGATTATGAGAACCATCCTGGTACAGGGCCCGGGGGAAGCAGCCCGGTCAACCCCTTAAGGGGTGCAAAAGAATAGCGCTGTCAAGTGAAAATAGAACTATTTATTTAGGCTGTAATATCTATGTGGCGGTTTATGTGCTTTTAACCTTTGAGCGATCAAAGAGATGGGAGGGATTCCCTTTGAGCAGGAAAATCAAACCCCTGGTATCTCTGCTGCTGGTCGTCCCGGTGCTGCTCGCGGGGTGCGGGGATGGGGACCGGCAGGCGGACCTTAAAGTAGACGGGCTCGTGGAGGCCGAGGAGGTGGATGTGGCGGCCAAGATCGCCGGCCGCCTGGAATCCATTCTGGTGAAGGAGGGCGAGGCGGTCAAGGCGGGCCAAGTGCTGGCTTACATAGAGGTTAAGGAACTGAAAGAAAAAGAAAAACAGGCCCAGGCCGCCGTGGAGGCGGCGCGGGCCCAGTACGAGAAGGCCCAAAATGCTCTCCTGCTTCAGGAAAGGGCGAGCGAAGCGGATCTCCAGGCGGCCCATGCAGCCCTGGAACAGGCCGCGGCGCAGTACGACAAGGTGAAAAAGGGTGCGCGGGCCCAGCAGATAGAACAGGCCCGGGCCAAGCTGGAGCAGGCCAGGGCGGCCCTGGAGGTGGCCGAAAAGTCCTACCAGCGCACCAAGCAGTTGTTCGAGTCTGGGGCAGTGTCCCAGCAAGCCCTGGACGAGGTAAAGGCCAAATATGCGGCGGCCCGGCAAGACCTGCGCATGGCCGAAGAGAGCCTAAGCCTCTTGGAAGAAGGCTCTCAGGCCGAGGACATCCGCGCGGCGGAGGCCGCCGTGCAGCAGGCCCAGGCGGCCGTGCTCAAGGCCGAGGCGGGCAAGATGCAAGATCTGGTAGCCCGGAACGCCGTCCAGATGGCCGAGGCCGACCTGAAAAAGGCCGAGGCGGCTCTGGCCGAGGTGAGGAGCGGCCTGGAAGAGGCAGTGATAAAGGCTCCCTGCGACGGGGTGGTGGTATCCAAGTACGTGGACGAGGGCGAGGTTATAGCCGCCGGTATGCCCCTCTTCACCCTCCAGCAGCCGGAGAAAAACTGGGTAAGTGTAAAGGTAAAAGAGACGCAGGTGGCCCGGATCAAGGAAGGCCAAAAGGTAACCGTTACCAGCCCCGATTTCCCGGGCCGCACCTTTGAGGGCCGGGTGGAATCCATCAGGCAGAAGCCGGACTACGCCGCGCAGCGGGCTACCAACGAGAGAGGCGACCGGGACCTCGTGGCCTACAACGTTAAGGTAAGGGTGGATAACCCCGAACTCCGGGCCGGGATGTCGGCGACCGTAGATTTCCAGGCTCCGCAGGAGGAAAAGTAACATGCTGGCTCAGTTCCGCTATATCTTCGCCCGCGAATGGCGCTATATACTTAAAAACAGGCGCCTGCTCTTCATCCTGGCCGGCGTTCCCCTACTTTACATTACTTTATTCGGGATTCTCTACAGCCGGCATGTGGTCAAAAACATCAGTTTGGGCGTGCTGGATATGGATAATACTTCTTTAAGCCGGGCGGTCATCACCGCCTTTACCGACTCCGAGCGCTTCCGCTGCACCGCGAGGCTAAATAGCCAGAAGGACCTGGAAGAAGCCATGGGGAAAGGGAAAATAATGGCCGCCGTGGTCATCCCTCCCGACTTTACGAAGAACATAAAGAGGGGAGAGGCCAGTCAAGTTATGGTGGTGGTCAACGGGGCCAACATGATCATCGGCAACACGGTTACCACCGCGGCCAGCGAGATAGTGCAGACCCTCTCCGCCGGCACCCTGCTTAAAGAACTGGAAGCCACCGGCCTACCGGCCCAGGAGGCCGCCAAGCTGGTCCAGCCCGTGAGCTTCCGGCTGCGCGTGTGGTACAATCCCACCTTCAACTATACCAATTTCCTGCTCCTGGGCCTCATGGCCACCGTTATCCAGCAGGTGGCCCTGCTCTATATGGCCGTATCCCTCATCCGGGAAAAGGAGCAGGGCACCCTGGCCGAAATACAGGAGCGCTGCTCCAGCGCCTTGGCCGTGGCCGCAGGGAAAATCGCGCCCTACTTTTTGTTCAACCTGGTAACCCTCCACCTTTTGCTGGCGGAAGGGGTCTATCTCTTCCAGATTCCCTTTAAAGGGAACTACTTTTACCTCCTGCTGCTCACCGCCTGCTTCCTGGCCTGTATCTTGAGCCTGGGCCTCCTGCTCTCCGCCGCCTGCCGGAACGAGCTGGAAGCCACGCAGGTGGCCATGCTGGTCGCCGTGCCTTCCTTCCTCTTTTCCGGGTACACCTGGCCCCTGATGGCCATGCCCACCTTCGCCCGGGCCATCGCTTGGCTTCTGCCCCTTACCTATTACGCGGACAACGTCCGCAAGATCTTCTTGATGAGCGCGGGGCTACAGGTGATCCTCCCCGACCTCCTGGTGCTGGCCGGCGCGGCCCTGGTCTTCTTCGCCGCCTCCGTAGCGGTGATAAAAAAGAGATTCGGTATTGGGTAGCCCGGACAAAACGGGCTTAATGCACTTAAATGGACTGCCGTATAATCGTATAAGAGCGATAAAATTCGCGGATAGAGTAAAAGGGAGAGAGTAAGCCGGGGCACGCAGGGAGACGCGGCAAGAAGACGCGCACAAGGGGTTGGCAGAAGTCCATAGGTATTACCAGGCGAGCCTTTACCCTGGTGCGGCTTTAGAGGGAGGGCTCGCCTTTTCTGTGGCTTCTTAGCCCTTATAATGGATCCAGAAATTTACACACAGAAAATGGGGGTCCTAAGGGGCAAAATGAGTGTTAGAAAACAATATCCAGCCGAGCTTAAAGCTAAAATCGCACTGGAAATTCTCAAGGAAGAAAAATCCATCTCCCAAATCGCTTGGGGATAACTCAAGCTCTACACCTCTTTACACCTAACTTTACACCAAAAGTAAAATAACGTAAACTAAAGAAAAAACAGGAGAAACCGGAAATGCCCGTAGACCACGACGCCATATTCAAAGAGCTCATCACCAACTTCTTTAAAGAATTCATGGAGCTCTTCTTCCCCCAAGCCCATGCCCTAATCGATTATTCCGACCTCACCTTCTTAACCCAGGAGATCATCACCGACATCACCGCCGGAGAAAAACACTATGTAGATATTCTCGCCCGTGTTAAAATAAAAGGGGAAGAGGGCTATGTGCTTATCCATGTAGAGCCCCAGGCCTACAAAGAACCCGACTTTGCCCGGCGCATGTTTATCTACTTTAGCCGGCTATACGAAAAGCACCAGAAGAAAATATTGCCCATAGCCGTCTTCTCCTACGACAGTAAAACCGAAGAGCCGGACAAACACGAAGTAGCCTTCTCTTTTCTTAAGGTACTGGAGTTCAAGTTTTACAAAGTGCAGCTAAAGAAGCTCTCCTGGAGGGAGTACCTAAAGAGCGACAATCCGGTGGCGGCCGCGCTTCTTAGCAATATGGACTACAGCCCTAAGGAGAGGCGGCGGTTAAAGGTAGAGTTTACCCGCATGGTGACCAGGATGCAGTTAGACCCGGCCAAGCTGGGGCTCATAACCGCCATATTTGACACTTACCTGGGATTAAGCCCGGAAGAGGAGAGAGAAGTGGAGGAGATGCTACATAAGGAATTGAGCCCGGAGGAGGTGAAGAAGGTAATGGAACTCAGGACTTCATGGCACATAAAGGGATGGCAAGAAGGGTTGGAGCAAGGGCGTAAAGTGGGGCTGGAGGAGGGCCGGAGGGAAATTCTGTTAAGGCAGTTAAAGAAGCGTTTAGGTTTTATTTCTCCCGAGGTAGAGGAGAAAATCAAGGCTCTCACTTTAAAGGAGCTTGACGAGCTGGCGGAGAAGATATTTGAGGTGTCCGACGAAAGGGACGTGAGAGCTCTGCTCGGCATAGCGCATTAAACAATTAAGTAAAATAAGCCGTTATAAGGCGGAGTGCACGTTTTTTGAAAAGAAATACGGGATGTCTTTTGAAGAGTTCGCTGCCCTGGTTGAAAATAATGACCGGGAAGATTTTGAGAAAAAGGAGACGCGCATAATAGAAGGTCTGAAGCGATATACAGAGGCGAGTAAGCGACCTGCAAAACCAGATAAGCGAAGTGCAAAGGCAGAGGGGGGAGCGCGAAGGGCGGTAATTTCCCTGGCTCTCCCCCGGTTTTTAACCCGATTTTTAAATAACCGCTAGAACCGGCAGCACGAACACCTTAAAGCCCCTGCCGTCAAGCTGGAAGGAGAATTTCTTAAGCTCTTGCAGGATACGCTTTTGCTCCTCATCGCCGATTACCGCGGCTATGGCACAGTTAAACCCCGGCCATACCGCATCGTCCAGCCTGGGCTCACTGTTTTTCCCCTTGCCCAGTACTCTATCCCATTTGGTAAAGCCGGTAACCCCCAACGAATTAAGCCTCTCCATAACGTCCTCGTCATAATCCCCGTGGTAAATAATTAAACAAAGCTTCATCCTACCACCCCTCCCCGGAGAACAGAACTTGGCACAAAGCCGCAGAGCCTCATGGGCAATTTTTCAAGAGAGCTTCGCGTCTAGCTCTTGAATGCTGGACATCCTGCGAAGTCTTCTCTCCTCAAACAAGCAGTAAACTGTCGGAATCAGGACCAGGGTGACTAAAGTGGAGACGAGCAGCCCTCCTATCATGGTAATTCCCAGCGGCTTCCATATCTCCGCACCCACACCTCGGGAAACGGCCAGAGGTAACATGCCGAAAAACATGGCGGCAGTAGTCATCAGAATCGGTCGCAACCTGTTCCGTCCGGCATTGACTATCGCTTCCAGTAAGGACTGACCCCTATTTTGCAACAGGTGGGTGTAGTCCAGCAGGACAATAGCGTTTCTCACCACAATTCCTATCAGCATGATTATGCCCATGAAAGAAACCAAGCTTAAAGTCGTACCCGTCAAGTAAAATGCGTAGAATGCCCCGGTTAAGGCAAAAGGCACGGAGAACATTACAATCAGGGGATCCCTGAAATTGCCGTACAGCGAGGCCATAATCATGTACACAAGAACAATTCCCAGGACCAATACCAGACCAAGATCTTTAAATGCTTTCTGCTGTTCTTCAATTTCTCCACCGAAACTGACCGAAACCCCGGCGGGTATATTTATATCCTACATTCCGCACCCTTGGGTACAATTACCAATATTTTTTCTTGGAGCATT
>JBNATU010000017.1:0-61500 GCA_049701195.1 Neomoorellaceae bacterium | reverse complement strand
TGCAGATAGTTTTAGTCGGCGGCAGCCCCTTTAGGGGCTGCCTAGATTACTTTGTATGTGAGGAAGCGGATGAGGAGCAAGAATAACAGAAGAATCTTGAGCTATCGACACTAGTGCGGAAAACGGAAATAAGAAAAGTGAAGTTTTAAAGTGATTTGAAGGGCCAGCTCGCTTCTAAATTAGTCCTAACACGTTCCATGAAACTAATGTCAAAGATGAGGGGGAGTAAAATCATGCCCTCAATAGCCACTGGCAGGGGATTCCTGGAACAGTTCATAGCTATAGCACCATTTTTAAATACTCTCTTGTCTGGAGATGTGGCGGTAACTATATGTGACCGGCAGCGTTATCTTTTGTATGTCCCCGGTAAAGAAATAGACCACAGAGTTAAAGCTGGCGATCCAGTGCGAGAAGGGAGCCTTGTATGGGAGGCTATGCAGAAAGGTAGATTAGTAAAACGCAGAGTAGCTAAAGAGATATTTGGTTTTCCATACCTGGGCATTGCCATACCTGTGGAAGAAGACGGCGAAATTGTGGGTGCGGTTTCTATTCTAGAGAACATAGATCGGCAAGAGACTTTTGCCCAAATGGCCGGACGGTTGAACCTTATGGCTCAGGAAGCCAGCGCTGCTGTAGAGGAGATTTACGCAGAAGCTGAGAACCTAGCCGAGATAGGTAAGACATTACATGAAATTGCCGCCATTACCACTGAGAAGGCAAGTGTAGGATCGGAGATAGTTGAATTTATAAGTAAAATAGCTTACCGGTCTAAGATACTTGGTCTCAACGCCTCGATTGAGGCAGCACGCATTAGTAAGGAGGGCGCAGGATTTGCAGTAGTAGCACGCGAAGTTCACAGCATGGCGGAAAACACTTCGGAGGCAGGTGAGCGCATTAGCAAAGCCCTTGAAGAACTTAGAATGGCTATCAGCTCGCTTAAGGAGAGAGCGGAAAGAATCCGAGATGCCTCTTCTGCTCAGGCCCAGGCTTTAAGCAAGATTGCGGAGATAGTGCAGCAGATTAACGGGCTGGCCCTATACCTTCATGAGGAGGCAGCGAAGTTCGAGGGATAGACACGGGAGACAACCCATAATGACCCCAGAAATTTAGTCATGGGAAAGGGGGCTTCAAGCGTCGACATGAGTATTAGAAAACAATATCCAACAGAATTCACGGCTAAAATTCTACTTCTCAACTCGTTTCCGATATGATATTCACCTTTTCCTTCTAAAACAAAAAATAATATAATACACAGGAGGGGCTAAATAGATTATGCTCCAATTTAGTCAATAGCCTATAATCACATACCCTTATTTACCCTGTCGTATCCCCATTTTTCGTTGAGATGGCTTATTAAGGCTTCCAGCGAGCGACTAAATCCGAGCGGTTAGCCAAACTCAAACGCGGTGGAAGGTTAAAAAAGGGCTGGGGCTTTTGAGTCGCACCTTTAACGAAGAGGAGCCTCTCAGAATATGCCTGTGGCACGGCTCTTATGCTCAAGGCATTTACGGTTACGGGAGAAAAACCGCTAATTTTAGCGACACTTAAGAGGATTTCGGAGGGCAAAAGCGAATATACTATTCTTATGAAATAATACCCATGCGCAAGGATCTGTGGAACTACGCCAAGTATGCCAATCTGGCCATTTCCCTGGCGGTCACCCTGGGAACGAGCATATTTTTGGGCTTTTGGCTGGGGAACTGGCTGGACAGGCGGTTGGGCACCTACCCCTGGCTGATGCTGGCGGGGATTTTGCTGGGAGTCGGGGTGGGTTTTTACAGTCTGCTCAAGGAGATCGGCGCCTTAGAAGATGACCGGCAGGGAAAGTCCAAGTAGCGGAAGGCACCCGGCAGGCTCCCGGGAGGACGGAGAAGAAAAGGCTACGCTGCGCCGGATGCTTTTTCTGGGATTGCTGATGGCCGCGGCGGGCTTCCTCGTGCGGCAGCCGGGATATAGCGCCGGGGTGATGGCGGCGCTACCCGTGAGCCTGGGTTTTTACCGCTGGCTATCCCGGGCGGTAAGGGGGGACCCGGGTGTACCGCCGGGTAAAGCGCAAAGCGTATTTTTGCGCCGCGCCTTTATACGCATGGGTCTGTTCCTGATCCTGCTCTTTCTGGCCGGGTTTGGCGGGCCGGCCTTTCTCTTAGGAGTATTGAGCGGGCTGATCTTGCAATGCTTAAGCTATATGCTGGAAGCCCTGCTGCTTTTGTGGCGCCGAGCTTAAAAGCAGGGCTAGGTTTTAAAGTGAGGCGTATCTCTGCTTTCAGGTGGGGAAGACTGTCGGAGCTTGGAAACGAGTACTGGTTGGGTTTACAAGGGTTTATAGAGCGAGCTTACGCGCAGCAGGCCTGGAAGCAAAGCGGGGATACATCGCTGTAAGGAGGGCTCGACTATGGAAGCCAAGATGCACCAACTGGCCACGCTTATGGAGCACGTACGGCCCCACGAGATTTTCTCCTTAGGGCCTATTCCGGTTTACTCCACGGTGGTAAATACCTGGATCGTCATGGCCGTCCTTTTTGTATTAATATTCCTGGCCACCCGCAGGCTGCGATTTATACCCCGCGGCGTGCAGCACGTGCTGGAGATGGTGCTGGAGTTTATCCTGGGCCTTTTGGAAGAAGCCATCGGCAAGGAAGGCCGGAAATATCTGCCTCTGGTGGGCACCCTGTTTATTTTCATCCTCTCTTTGAATCTTTCTTGGTTCATACCGGGCATGAAGCCGCCCACCATGGATCTGAGCACCACGGCGGCCTTCGGCGTTACCACCATTATCATAGTGCAGCTTATAGCCATCAGGAAAAAAGGGCTCAAAGGATACATTAAACATTTCTTCTCGCCCGCTCCCTTTATGTTTCCTCTGAACATTATCGAAGAGCTGGTGAAGCCCGTTTCTCTCTCCCTCCGTCTTTTCGGGAACATGTTCGGAGAAGAGATGGTAGCTACCGTCTTGCTTATTCTGGTTCCGTTCCTGCTGCCCACTCCCATTATGCTCCTGGGAGTGGTTATGGGGCTTATTCAAGCCTTTGTATTTACCCTGTTAACCGTTACTTACATCGCCAACTTCCTTCACGGCCATTAGATTTTAAGGCCGAATAACGAGTAAAAAGGAGGGAAAACATGACGGCTCTTGGCTTCATAGGGGTTGGTTTGGCCATCGGCCTGGCGGCTCTGGGGTCCGCCCTGGGCCAAGGCAACGCTTCCGCGCGTGCCATGGAGGGTATCGCCCGGCAGCCTGAGGCTTCGGGAAACATCCGCACTACTCTGCTCCTGGCCCTGGCTTTCATGGAAGCCTTGACGCTTTTCTCCTTTGTTATCGCCATCCTGATGTGGACCAAGCTGTAAGCCGAGCTCAGAGGGCGAACCGGGAAGGCCTGGAGCTTTCTCGTTCGCCCGCCCATCAGGCGCCTTGAGAAGGGGGTCTTATTTTTGGAAGCCATCTTTAAAGCCCTGAATTTCAATATTTGGACTTTCCTGTGGCAAGTCCTGGATCTCCTGATCGTCATGGGGGTCCTTTATGTGCTCCTCTATAAGCCCCTGGGCAAGATCCTGGCCGAGCGGGAGGCCAAGATAGAGGGCTCCTTGCAGGATGCGGCGGCGGCCAAGGAGAAGGCGGAAAAGCTCTTGCAGGAGTATGAAGCCCAGATGGCCGGCGCCCGGCGGGAGGCCCAGGCCATCATCGAGCGGGCCGGCAGGATGGGCGAAGAGATGCGCGAAGAGATGATAAAGCGCGCCCGCGAAGAGGCCAACCGCACCTTAGAACAGGCCCGGGCGGAGATCGCCGGAGAGAAGGCCAAAGCGCTGGCGGCCATCCGGGAGGAAGCGGCTAACCTGGCCATCCTGGTGGCCCAGAAGATAATCCGCAAGTCCCTGACCGCCGACGACCAGAAGAGGCTCCTGGAAGAGTCTCTTACGGAAGTGGAGAGGTTGCAATGAGCCTGAAAGTCGCCCGGCGCTATGCCCGGGCTCTCTTCCTGGTGGCCAGGGACCGGGGGGGGCTCTCCGAAGTGAGCGGGGAGCTGAATCAGCTAGCCGCGCTGCTGGACTCCGACGAGAAGCTGCGGCGTATTTTTTACCACCAGTTGATACCCGCGGAGGAAAAAAAGAAATTGTTGGCGGAGCTTCTTCCGGATTTAAAGAGCGAAACCCGCAATTTCCTTAACCTGGTGCTGGACAAGAGGCGGGAGCGCCTGCTGCCCCAGATGGCCCGGCAATTGCAGGATATGGTGAACCAGGCGGAAGGCATCCTGGAGGCCGAGGTGATAACTACGGTGCCTTTGCCGGACGAGGTTTCCCGGAGCCTGGAGGAGCGCCTGAGCCGGCTGACGGGCCGCCGGGTGCGCCTTAAGAACCGGCTGAGCCCGGATATTATCGGCGGCCTGGTGGTGCAGGTGGGCGACCGCGTTCTGGATGCCAGCATCAGGAAGCGCCTGGACCTCTTAAAAGAGCGTTTGCGCCGCGCGGAGGTTAAGTGTTAGAGAGGTGAAGAGCCCTTGAGCATCCGACCGGATGAGATTACCACTATACTGAAAAACCAGATCGAGCAGTACCAGACCGAGGTGGAGGTAGCCGAAGTAGGTATTGTTACCCAGGTGGGGGACGGCATCGCCCGCATTTACGGCCTGGAGCGGGCCATGGCCGGGGAGCTTTTGGAATTTCCCGGCGGTATTTACGGAATGGTTTTAAATCTGGAAGAAGATAATGTGGGCTGCGTCATCCTGGGACCGTACACCCACATCAAAGAGGGAGACCGGGTAAAGCGCACCGGCCGCATCACGGAAGTGCCGGTGGGTGAGGCGTTGATCGGCCGGGTGGTGAACGCCCTGGGGCAGCCTATCGACGGCAAAGGCCCTATCGAGACGGACCGCTTCCGCCCGGTGGAGTCCCCCGCGCCCGGCGTCATATACCGCCGTCCGGTGAACACCCCGCTCCAGACGGGGATCAAGGCCATTGACGCCATGATACCCATCGGCCGCGGCCAGCGGGAGCTGATCATCGGCGACCGGCAGACGGGGAAGACGGCCATAGCCGTGGATACCATCATCAACCAGAAGGACCAGAACGTGATCTGCATCTACGTGGCCATCGGCCAGAAGGCCTCTACGGTGGCCGGCGTGGTGCGGCGGCTGGAAGAAGCCGGCGCCATGGATTATACCATAGTAGTGTCGGCCACGGCCAGCGAACCCGCTCCTTTGCTCTACCTTGCGCCCTATGCGGGCTGCGCCATGGGCGAGTATTTCATGTACGAGCAACATAGAGACGTGCTCTGCATTTACGACGATCTTTCCAAGCACGCGGCTGCCTACCGCGAGCTCTCCTTGCTCTTGCGCCGGCCTCCCGGCCGGGAAGCCTATCCGGGAGACGTCTTTTACCTCCACTCCCGGCTGCTGGAGAGGGCGGCCCGCCTCTCGGACGAGATGGGCGGCGGCTCCCTTACCGCCCTGCCCGTTATCGAAACCCAGGCCGGGGACGTTTCCGCCTATATACCGACCAACGTTATCTCCATAACCGACGGGCAGATTTATCTGGAGTCCGACCTGTTCTACGCCGGGGTGCGGCCGGCCATCAACGTGGGGCTTTCGGTCTCCCGGGTGGGCGGCGCCGCGCAGATCAAGGCTATGAAGCAGGTGGCCGGCCGGCTGCGCCTGGATCTGGCCCAGTACCGCGAGCTGGCGGCCTTCGCCCAGTTCGGTTCGGACCTGGATAAAGCCACCCAGGCCCGGCTGGCCCGGGGCGAGCGCATGGTGGAGATCCTCAAACAGGACCAGTACCAGCCCATGCCGGTGGAGGAGCAGGTGGCCGTAATTTATACGGCGGTGAACGGCTACCTGGACGACCTGCCGGTGGAGAGGGTGCGGCCCTTTGAGGCCGAATTCCTGCGCTATCTCCGCTCCCAGCGGCCCGAGATCCTGGCCGGCATACGGGAGAAGAAAGAGCTGACTCCGGAACTGGAGAACAGCCTGAAAGAGGCCATAAAAGAATGCAAAGATCTCTTTACCGCCTCATGAGGCCGGAAAGAGGGCCTAACCCGAAGGGGGTGAGACCTCATGCCCACCATGCGGGATCTGAAGCGCCGCATCAGGAGCATTAAGAGCACCCAGCAGATCACCCGGGCCATGAAGATGGTGGCGGCGGCCAAGCTGCGCAAAATACAGGACCGGGTAACGGCCGGGCGGCCTTACGCCCGCAAGCTGGCCGAAGTTATAAGGCAACTGGCGGCTTCCGCCGATCCCCAGGAACAGCCTCTTACCGCGGTGCGGGAAGTGCGCAAAGTCGGCTATGTGCTCATTACCGCCGACCGCGGGCTGGCCGGCGGGTACAATGCCAACCTCATCCGGCTGGCCCAGGAGTGCCTGGAGCGGGAAGAGAGGCCCGCGGCCCTGATCGCCATAGGCCGCAAGGGGCGCGATTATTTCCTGCGCCGGGGGGTGGAGATCCTGCGGGAATACCTCCAGATAGGCGATGCGCCGGATATGGCCCTGGCCCGGAGAATATCCCAGGACCTCATGGGGCTATTCCTGGAAGGTTCCCTGGACGAGATTTATCTCATTTACAGCCGCTTCTATTCCGCCCTGCGGCAGGTGCCCCAGGTGGATAAGCTCCTGCCCGTGGCCCCGCCGGAGGGTGACCGGCGGGAGGAGCGAGAATTTATTTACGAGCCCGCGGAAAAGGAAGTGCTGGGCCTGCTCTTGCCCCGGTACTGCGAGGTCCAGGTGTACCGGGCGCTGCTGGAAGCCAAGGCCAGCGAGCACGGCGCCCGCATGACCGCCATGGACAACGCCACGGAAAACGCCGCGGAGATGATCGACAGGCTCACCCTTTCCTTCAACCGCGTCCGCCAGGCGGCCATCACCAGGGAGATCGTGGAAGTGGTGGCCGGGGCGGAGGCTCTGCAGTAGGGTGGGCCGCCAGGGTTTTTAATAAGCGAGGTGAAAGCGTTGAACGTAGGAAGAATAGTGCAGGTTATCGGGCCCGTAGTGGATGTGGAGTTTCCCCACCGGTTGCCCGACCTGTTGAACGCCGTAGTGGTACGTACGGAGGACGGCCGCATTAACCTCACCATGGAAGCTATGCAGCACCTGGGAAACAATACGGTGCGCTGCGTGGCCCTGTCCTCCACCGACGGGCTCCAGCGGGGAATGGAAGCCGTAGACACCGGCCAGCCCATCACCGTTCCCGTGGGCCGGGCCACCCTGGGCCGCATTTTCAATGTGCTGGGCGAACCCATAGACAACCGCGGTCCGGTGGAGGCCGAAGCCCGGCTGCCCATCCACCGGCCGTCGCCCTCCTTTGAAGAGCAGGAGCCGTCCACCGAGATCCTGGAGACGGGCATCAAGGTGGTGGACCTGCTGGTCCCCTATCCCAAAGGCGGCAAGATCGGCCTCTTCGGAGGAGCCGGCGTAGGTAAGACGGTCATCATCATGGAGCTCATCCGCAATATCGCTTACGAGCACGGCGGCTTCTCCGTCTTCGCCGGAGTAGGGGAACGCACCCGCGAGGGCAACGACCTGTGGCTGGACATGAAGGAAGCCGGCGTGCTGGACAAGACCGTGCTGGTCTTCGGCCAGATGAACGAGCCGCCCGGAGCACGCCTCAGGGTGGGGCTTACGGGGTTGACCATGGCCGAATACTTCCGCGATGAGGAAGGCCAGGACGTGCTCCTCTTTATCGATAACATCTTCCGCTTCGTGCAGGCCGGCTCCGAGGTGTCCGCCCTCCTGGGCCGCATGCCCTCGGCCGTGGGCTACCAGCCCACTTTGGCCACGGAAATGGGAGCCCTCCAGGAGCGCATTACCTCCACCAAGAAGGGCTCCATCACCTCGGTCCAGGCCATCTACGTCCCGGCCGACGACCTGACCGATCCGGCGCCGGCCACTACCTTCGCCCACCTGGACGCCACCACCGTGCTATCGCGGCAGATAGCCGAGCTGGGTATTTACCCGGCTGTGGACCCGCTGGACTCCACCTCGCGCATCCTGGACCCCCGCATTGTAGGCGAGGAGCATTACCGGGTGGCCCGGGGAGTGCAGCAGGTTTTGCAGCGGTATAAAGAATTGCAGGACATCATAGCCATATTGGGTATGGATGAGCTTTCCGAAGAGGATAAACTCACCGTGGCCCGGGCCCGCAAGATTCAGCGGTTCCTGTCCCAACCCTTCCATGTGGCCGAGGCCTTCACCGGGCGTCCGGGAGTTTACGTGCCGCTGAAGGAGACCATCCGCGGCTTCAGGGAGATCCTGGAAGGGCGCCACGATAACCTGCCGGAGCAGGCCTTCTACATGGTAGGCACCATCGATGAGGCAGTGAAGAAAGCCCAGGAGCTATAGCCCATATTTGCGGATGCTTCGCTAGTTCAGCAGGAGGTAGGATATGGAATGCCGGAAAAAGAACAGGCGGCGGACAGGGACCGGCTCAGCCTGGAAGTGATCACTCCGGAAAGGGTGGTTCTGACCGCTACTGCCGCCAGCGTGGTAGTACCCGGTGCCCTCGGTTACCTGGGCATCCTGCCGGGCCACGCCCCCCTGGTTACCTCTCTGGTGCCCGGGGTAGTGACCTACCGGGAAGAGGGGGAGGAAAAAAGACTGGCGGTCAGCGGCGGCTTCCTGGAGGTGGCGGACGACCGGGTGATACTCCTGGCGGATACTGCCGAAAAAGCCGAAGAAATAGACGTGGAGCGGGCCAGGCGCGCCAAAGAAAGGGCCGAAAGGCGGCTTAAGGAGCGTCCGCCGGGCGTGGATGTAGCCCGGGCGGAGATAGCCTTAAGGCGCGCCATAGCCCGCCTGAAGGCGGCGGGAGAGCAGAATAGGTAACTTATGAAATAGATTTTAGGAACGCTTTCCATCCAACGCTTCCATCCGGCCAGCCTCAGAACACCTTGGGGCCAACCCCAGGTGCGGCTGGCTTTTTTTGCCCTGAGAGGCCTCACCGGTGATTACCGCGCAGGTTAAGTGGCAAAACTAGGAGGTGAGGAGCCGGCGCATCCCCGGTTTGAGCAGCTAAACCTCCTGTCTTAAGTTGCCGGCCGTGGGGTTACCCGCGGTCTCGGGTTGACCCCCTTTGGCGCCGGGCTTGAAGCCCGGGCAGGCCGCTCGGGGACCGCCCGGAGCGCCTGGATCCTGCCCGGGCCGCCCCGGCGCAAACCGGGGATAACGCCGGGGTGAAGAAGCCTTTAACTCTCTAAGGAGGAAAGCGTACCTTGTCTCATTGGCGGTTCTCCGGATTGGCTAAGGCCCGTTTCCTCGTAGCCAGCCTGGTCATAGGCCTCCTCATTTTGACCTTAAAGGCACTCCTGCCGGGAGTGCAGGACCGGTTACCGCAGGAAGAGAAGGGAAGTCGTGTGCCGGAGCTCCTGTCCCAAGCTCTGGAAGCCGCGGGGGCCAGGAGCGAGAGCGTCAGGCTGGAGAGCTGGGGAAGGGTGAAGAAAGCGTTCCTGCCTCCGGAGCAGGTGGGGGAAATAGCCCGGGAGGTTGCCCGGACCCTGGGGCTGGACCCCGGACTGCCCTGGCAAAAGGAGCAGAGCTTTAATTTTCAGAGTTATTTTTGGGAAGGAGAAGTGGAGCCGGGGACCTTTGTCTACCTGGCGGTTCAAAGCCTGAGGGGGCCGGGGGAGGAAGGGGAAACCTACATCTTGACCCACTGGGAAAGCCGGGCATCAGAAGAAGAAATCATCACCCGCCTGAGCCGGTGGGAAGGGCTGGCCGCGGGTGTTTTTCACCGGTACCGGACCGAACCCTGCCTCACCTACAGCCTGACGGCCCAAATTCCGGGCTACCTGTCCCGGGAAGAGCGCCGCCGCCGGGCGGAAGCCGTGCTGGCGGCCCTGGAGGCGGATCAGGTAGAAGGTCTGGAGGACGCGGAGATGGTGAGCCTGAGCGCCTATACCCCGCTGTTGCCCCAGTACGTGGAGGTAACCGGGCGTGAGGTGAACCTGAATGTGGCCCTCCGCTACCACAGCACGGATGACATAACTTACCTGCATATAGGTTCTCCCCTTTTAGGTGGCGAATACTAAAAGACCTGTGTTATAATCATTAATGGTCGCAAATTCACCTGCAGAAGGAGCCAGGATAAATTGAACGCTATCGTGGTGAGAGGAGGAGCCCGGCTGCAGGGCCGGGTCAGCATCAGCGGAGCCAAGAATGCCGCCTTGCCTATTATCGCTGCCTGTCTGTTGCCTCACGGCGAGTGCCGGCTGGAGGAAGTCCCGCAGCTTACCGACGTAGATACCATGTGCGGTGTGGTCGGCGAGTTGGGCCTGCGCGTGGAACGCCGCGGCGACACCCTGACCGTTTTTAATGAGGGCATAACCGGTATACAGCCTTCCTATGAGCATGTACGCCGTATGAGGGCTTCCTTTTTGGTACTGGGTCCCCTGCTGGCCCGGGCGGGCAAAGTGAAAGTAGCCCTTCCGGGAGGCTGCGCTATCGGCGCGCGCCCCATAGACCTGCACCTCAAGGGCCTGGCCGCTCTGGGGGCGGAAATTGAAGTCCGGAACGGGTGGGTCAAAGCGCGAGCCCGGCGTCTTAAAGGCGCTTCTATTTATCTCGATTTTCCCAGCGTCGGGGCTACGGAGAATATCATCATGGCCGCCTCCCTGGCCGAAGGCACCACCGTCATTGAAAACGCCGCCGGCGAGCCGGAAATAGTGGATCTGGCCAATTTCATCAACGCTATGGGAGGGAAAGTTACCGGGGCCGGCACCCGGGTGATCCGGATAGAAGGCGTGCCCGAGCTCCACGGTACCACCCATGCGGTCATCCCCGACCGCATAGAGGCCGGCACCTTCATGGTAGCGGCGGCGGCCACCGGCGGAGACGTGCTGGTGGAGAACGTGATACCTACCCACCTGAAGGCCGTAATGGCCAAATTGACCGAAGCGGGAGCCGTGCTGGAGGAAGAAAACGGCGGTATTCGCGTCCGCGCGGAGCTGCCCTTGAAAGCGGTGGATATAAAAACCATGCCTTACCCCGGCTTTCCCACGGACATGCAGGCCCAGTTTATGGCCCTTTTGACCGTGGCCCGGGGTAGCAGTGTGATTACGGAGACCGTTTTCGAAAATCGCTTCATGCACGTAAACGAGCTGAAGCGGATGGGCGCCCAGATTTTTGTGGAAGGCCACTGCGCCGTGATCAAAGGCGTGGAAAAGCTCGGAGGAGCCTCGGTTAAGGCCACGGACCTGCGTGCGGGAGCGGCCCTGGTCATTGCGGGCCTTCTGGCCGAAGGAGAGACGGAGGTGAGCTGCGTACACCACATCCACCGCGGCTATGAAAACCTGGTGGATAAGCTGCGGGCCCTGGGAGCGGATATTACCGAGAGGTAGAGATATGATATTGACAACTTTCACAACAGTTTCATATAATGGGATCAAGCTCATCACTTAAGATTTTAGGAGGAAGTCTGTTTTTATGACCATTGAAGTGGGTAGTATCCTAGAAGGGGTGGTCACAGGGGTCACCAAGTTCGGTGCCTTTGTGGAGCTGCCTGGCGGCCTTACGGGATTGGTCCACATTTCCGAAGTGGCCAACACCTACGTGAAAGACGTGAAAGATTACGTGAAGGTACAGGACCGCGTCAAGGTAAAAGTTATTCGCATTGATGAGGAGGGAAAAATAGGCCTCTCGATCAAGAGGGCGGCTTCCGATCAGGAAAGCCACCGGCGACCCTTAAGGCCCCGGGCCCAGGGCTCCTTCGAGGAGAAGCTAGCCCGCTTCATGAAGGAAAGCGACGAGCGGCTGCAGGACCTGCGGCGACAAACGGAGGGCAGGCGGAGAGGCCGTAACGCGCGCAATTATTAGTAAAATTGTACCTTATACTTCGCTCCAGGCCGGGCACCCCCAGGGTGCCCGTTGTTGTCTGGGCCGCCGGGGGGCGCTCCGGGCCGTCCCCCGATTTCCCTAGGGCGGTGGGCCGCTTTTGAAGCCTATTGAAGACTATGGAAGCCCGGCAAAAATCCTGTCCGCGAAGAAGGCTGTGGCAAGCTTCATGCCTGAAAGGCACAGCCGATCAAACTCCAACCGGAGAAGGATTCAGCCTAACCCCTCATGCCTGCCGGGCACAACCACTTATGAAAAGGGTGCTATTTTCGTACTAACCGGTCATGCCCGGGGTACAACCATTTTATAGAAAACACTGAAGGCTATTTCTGCACTAATCCTTCATGCCGGCCACACCTGCCCGGCACAACCGCGCATGAAAATAGAGCTATTTTCGCACTAAGGATAATTCCAACTAAGGAGAATCGCTATGTCCGTCTATGCGGCGCTAGATATAGGCTCCAATTCGGTAAGGCTGCTGGTCGGGGAGGTAGAGAAAGGCCGGGTGCGGCCGCTTCTGCAAAAGCTTAAAAGCACGCGCCTTATGGCGGGGTTCAGAGAGGGACGACTGGCGCGTGAGGCCCTGGAGCGGACCTGCCTGGGGGCTAAAGAGCTGGTGGAGCTGGCCCGCACTTTTCCCCTGGCGGGTATGACCGCGGTGGCTACCAGCGCCGCCCGAGAAGCCCGCAATGCCGACCTGTTCCTCCGGCGCCTGGAAACGCTGGCCGGGATTCCGGTAAAGATAATCAGCGGGGAAGAGGAGGCCTGCCTGACCTATCGGGGTGCCAGGGCCGGGCTGGACGCCGGTCCCGCGGAGATACTGGTAGTGGATGTGGGCGGCGGCAGCACGGAGTTTAGCTGGGAAGAGGGAGATAACTTAAACTTGCGCAGCGTCCCCCTGGGCGCAGTGCGCTGTACCGAAGCCGCCATGACGGCCGCGGAAATAAAGCTCGGGCTGGAACCGGTGCTGGAGGAGATAAGAAGGCAGGCCCCCGGGCGGATCATAGCCACCGGCGGAACGGCCACTACCCTGGCGGCGCTGGAACAAGGTTTAACGGAATACCGGTCCGAGCTGGTGCACGGCTTTACCCTAAGACGAGACAGGATAGCCTGGTGGCGGGAGTACTTGGCCGCTCTTCCCATGGAGAAACGACGCCGGCTGGCCGGGCTGCAACCCGAAAGGGCCGATATCATTGTGGCCGGGGTTACTATTATAGCAGCGGTGCTGGAAGGTTTAAGGGCCGAGGCCTTAACCGTAAGCGAGGCCGACCTGCTTTGGGGCCTCTTACTGGCAGCGGCGGAAGAGGGCGTGAGGTCGGTAGATATGCCCGGGCGCTTTTGAGCAGGCTAAAAGAGGTAAACAGGCCTCCCAGGCAAAAGTGGGGGAGGCCTGTTTGTGTTTTTACGCCTGCTGCGCCTATATGGTGCCTATATAAAGAAGCGGATAACGAACAGCACTGCCAGCACCCACATGGTGACGCTGATCTTCTTGGCGTTGCCGGTGACCAGGTGGAGGAATACATAAGCCAGCACGCCCCAGACGATGCCTTCGGCGATGTCGTAGGTGAAGGGCATGATGGCTATAGTCAAAAAGGCCGGCGCGGCTTCCAGGAAATTACTGAAGTCGATTTTCATGATGGGCTCCATCATGAAGATGCCCACGATAATCAGCACCGGTGCCGTGGCCACTCCCGGGACCATGCCCACCAGGGGAGAGAAGAACAGGGAGGCCAGAAACAGCAGGGCCACCACCAGGGCAGTCAAACCGGTGCGGCCGCCTTCGGCTACCCCTGAAGCGCTCTCGATATAGGCTACGCACGTGCTGGTCCCCAGTATGGACCCCACCGTAGTAGCCAGGGCGTCGGACATCAGGGCTTGGCCGGCTCGAGGCAGGTGGCCTTTTTCATCCAGCAGGCCCGCCTTGCTGCTCACCCCTATCAGGGTGCCCAGGGTGTCGAAGAGGTCCACGAAAGTGAGGGTGAAGATTACCGGGATGATGCCTGCCGCTACCAGGTGGCCCAGGCCGCGGCTGAAAGCACCGAAAGTAGGAGAAAGGCTGGGCGGCAGGCTCAAGATCCTTAAACCCTCAACCTTGGTGACTCCCATGGGTATGCCCAGCAGGGTGGTGAGGAGAATGCCCAGCAGGAGGGCCCCCTTAACGCGCAGGGCTACCAGGGCAGAGGTAATGATCAGCCCGATGATGGCCAGCGACACCGAAGGCTGGTGGAGGTCCCCCAGTTTGACCAGGGTATCGGGATTGGACACCACTATGCCCGCGCCTTGCAGGCCGATAAGGGCTATGAACAGGCCTATGCCGGCGCTGATGGCCAGTTTGAGCGAGAGGGGAATAGAGTTGACGATGGCTTCGCGCGCCTTGGTTAAAGTCAAGATGATGAAGATGACGCCGCTCATGAACACCGCAGCCAGAGCCGCTTCCCAGGGATAGCCCATTTGCTTTACGATGGTGAAGGCGAAGAAAGCGTTCAACCCCATTCCCGGAGCTATGGCGATGGGATAATTGGCCAAGAAAGCCATGATCAGCGTGCCTACCGCGCTGGCCAGTATAGTGGCCACCAGCACGGCGCCGAAATCCATACCCGTGCTGCTCAATATGGTGGGATTTACGAATATGATGTAGGCCATGGTCATGAAAGTAGTAAACCCGGCCAGCACCTCGGTGCGGACGCTGGTGTTGTTTTCCTTCAGCTTAAAAGTCCGCTCCAGGAATCCTTCATACCCGGACATGATAAGCCTCCTTCCTTTTCGGCTATTTAGGCTCTTTCTGAGCAGGCGGGCTCTTAGGTACCCCCTGCTCTTGAATATTCCCCATTGCTTTCCTTTGCTAAATGAGCTCAGGTCCCCATGCTCCGGAGGGGAGCTCAAAGAAAGTTTCTCCTATTACCCCACAACCCTATGCAGCTACCCTTGCCTTTTCCCCGGCACTTCCGAGGCGAGACTCGGCCACTGCTTGCGGCTAAAACCCAGAAGTGCGCCCCTACTTGCTTCGTCAGAAGCGACGGGCCGAAGGAGCACCGGGATTTCCCGGTCAATGGCAGCACACAATCATATCCTATCACCTGCCTTTCAGGGAGCAGCTCCTTAAAAAATCAACCCGGCTAGCCGGCAAGACCTGCATTCTCAGGCCTGCCTTCGTAGCCGGGCGATTTACGGTCGCCTGGTAGAGACCCCCAGACCGTATTACTGGGGATATACGAAGACGCGGATAGGAAACAACTTATTGGGCAACTTATTGCGAGTAGGGTTAACACAATTATTTTAAGGGGCAAAACAAGCGCTTTAAGTAGAGTTAAAACAATGGCGCTTAAGTTACCCTATACTAATATACATTATTTGCTATTTAAGCCTAAATTCCTGCTTCCCGCCTGCAAGAATTTGCGTTGACATGCCTTTACAAATTGCCTTATGCTTTAAATAGTACTAAATATCCCGTTCGAGCTGGGGTCAACAGAAAGGAGAGGGATTATGCTGAACAGGCCTCTGGCAGCCATGACTCGGGAATTGGTGGCCACGGCTACCGGTCGGATTCCGGCGGATGTGGTAATTCGCGGGGGCCGGGTGGTGAATGTGTTCACCGGGGAAATTTTGCCCTGGGACATCGCCGTTAAAAACGGCCGCATCGCTACGGTAGGCGAAGTGAGCCATTGTTTGGGCCCGGAAACCGAAGTGATCGAGGCCGGCGGGTGTTTTTTGGTACCCGGTTTCCTGGACGGGCACCTGCATGTGGAGAGCAGCATGGTGAGCGTGACCCAGTTCGCCCGGGCCGTGCTGCCCCATGGCACCACCGGTATCTTTATGGACCCGCACGAGATCGCCAATGTCCTGGGGCTGGAAGGGGTTAAGATGATGCTGGATGAGGGCCGGAACCTCCCTTTGCGGGTGTATGCCACCATGCCCTCTTGCGTCCCGGCCGCTCCCGGCCTGGAAGATGCCGGCGCGTCTTTTGGCCCGGAAGAAGTGGCGGCAGCCATGCGGTGGGACCGTATAGTCGGACTGGGGGAAATGATGAACTTCCCGGGCGTGCTTAACGGGGACGAAGCCGTTCACGGGGAAATCAGGGCCACTTTGGAGGCCGGGAAGCCGGTCACCGGCCATTATGCCCTGCTGGAGACGGAAAAGGGACTGCCCGCCTATGCGGCGGCCGGCATTTGCTGCTGCCATGAGTCCACCCGGGCGGTGGATGCCCTGGCCCGCATGAGGTTGGGCATGTACGCTATGTTGCGGGAAGGCTCGGCGGCCCGCGACCTCCATGAGACGGTCAAAAGCCTGACGGAAAACCGGGTGGACGCCCGCAGGGCCGTGCTGGTCACCGACGATACCCATCCGGAAACTCTCCTATCCCTGGGCCACCTGGATCATGTGCTGCGGAGGGCCATAAGTGAAGGGCTCAATCCTATAACCGCCATTCAGGCGGTGACCATAAATACCGCAGAGTGCTTCGGATTATCTCAGGAGTTGGGCAGCATTGCCCCCGGGCGGTGGGCGGATATAGTATTTCTTTCCGACCTGGCCGCGGTCAGGGTGGAGAAGGTCATGGTGGCTGGACAGATAGTGGCGGAAAATGGTAAACTTAGGGTAGAGTTGCCTCCGGTCGGCTACCCCGGAGCGGCCCGGAGTTCGGTGCGCCTGAAGGAGCCCTTGACACCGGCCCATTTCGCCCTGGCGGCGCCGCCGGGCAAGGAGAGGGTTAAAGTGCGGGTTATCGAGGCCCTGGAGGGAAGCATTCTGACCCGGCAGCTTACGCTTGAGCTGGAAGCCCAGGACGGACAGCTCAAGGCATTTCCGGAGCGCGATATAGCCAAAGTGGCGGTGGTGGAACGCCACCGGGCCAGCGGAACCTTGGGTCTGGGTTTCGTCCGGGGCTTCGGCTTGCAGGCCGGGGCCCTGGCCTCCACGGTAGCCCACGACAGCCACAATCTGGTCATTGTGGGCACCGACGAGGGGGATATGGCTCTGGCAGGCAATACTCTGGCGGAATGCGGCGGGGGCATGGCGGTAGTGCGGGACGGTCAGGTCAAAGCTCTTCTTCCTCTGCCTATTGCCGGGCTTATGTCCGACCGGCCGGTGGAAGTAGTGACCCGGCAATTGGAGGAAGTGCTGCAAATGTCCCGCCAACTGGGCTGCAAGCTCAGTTCCCCTTTTATGACCATGGCGTTTTTGTCTTTGCCGGTTATACCCGAGCTGCGCTTGACCAACCGGGGTCTGGTGGAGGTCACAGATTTCCACCTGGTGAGCGTAGTGGTCGAATAGCTTTTTTCGGCCTTCCGGGGAGCAAGAGGCGTGAGGTGTTTGGGGGCAACGGTGGGTGCTTCCGAAACAAGTATGAATTTCCGGCGGCTAAAGCTTTGCCCCTCAAGGTCTCTTGGTCTAACTGCAGGCTTTAGTCCGCAATCATTCGCCAAATTTTGCTTCGGGAGCACCAATCGGTGAGAGGAGTGGGCAACCGGATGAAGGTTTGGCTGGTCAATACGGATGGTTGGCTCCTGTACCAGAAAAGATTGCTCCGGGCGGGGGATGGGCTGCTGAACTTAGATTCCGTCAGGAATTTGCGCTTCATGACTACCCGGGAGCGCCTGGATAAATTAGGCTGAAAGCTGTCGCAGGCCTGGCAAGGCCTGGTCTTTTTAGGTAGCGGTGACTACCATCACCTGACTCTGGCTTTGTTGCGAGGTATAAAAGTACAGTTTAATCTGGTGGTCCTGGACTGGCACCTGGATATGTATCCGGCCCTTCCGGGCATGGTCAGTTGTGGCTCTTGGTTGCGTGACGTACTGTCCTGGTCCCGGGTGAAGGCGGTGTACGTCTTAGGCGTGAAGCCGAATATTCCGGAAACCCTGCCGGCGGAAGCGGGGAGCAAGCTGGAAGTATATCCCTATTTTGCCTTCGCACCGGCAGCGGAAGCCCTGCCGGAGAAGCTGGCAGGTCAGGCAGTGTACATTTCTCTGGATAAGGATGTACTGGCTTCACCCTTTGCCTGGACCAACTGGGACCAGGGCCGGCTCAGCCGGTATTCCGTGCTGGCCCTGCTGGCTTCCTTGAGGCAAAAGGCTTGCGTAATAGGAGTGGATGTATGCGGGGAGATTTGTCCGGCCTCGGTTTTGCCGGGGCCGGCGGAGGCTAAAAGGATGGCCGCCAATGAAGAGATCAACCTGAGGCTGGTGGACCTTTTTAAGGGCGATCGGCAGGGGAGGCAGGGCGCGTCCGCCTGATGAGGCTTAGGTTTTTCAAAAGCCCAGGGCTTTTAGCGTTTCGCGGTCGGCTATGCCGGTCGGCTTTAAGCCGCACATGAGCTGGAACTGCTTTACGGCCAGAGAGGTCATCTGGCCGTAATAGCCATCCGTGGGGCCGAAAAGATAAAAGCCTTGCTCGCGCAGGCGGGCCTGTAGAGTTACTACTTCGGGCGCGGTAGTGCCCGGCTGCAAGGGCTCCCGGGGCGCCACCCTGGGGCCCTTAACTATTACGGGGGTCCCAAGGGGCACCAGGGGGAAGAGCTCTTCTATATCTTCGTTGAACATGCGGAAGCATCCCGCCGAGGCCGCCCAGCCGATGGTCCAGGGGCGGTTGGTACCGTGGATGCCGTAATTTCCCCAGGGCACGTTCAGGCCCATCCACCGGGTCCCGAAGGGCCCTCCGCTCTCATAAGCTTTATCTATTATTTTCCATTCTCCTACCGGCGAGGGCGTGGTGTATTTCCCGATGGCTATGGGATATTGGCGGAGCACTCGGCCGTCCACCAGAAGTTGGAGCCTCAGTTGGTCGGTGTCTACCAGGATTTTTATACTGCCGCCGGGAGGAAGTTTTAGCGGGGTCTTTTGGGCCGCGGGTTTAAGCGGGGCCCCTAAGGCCTGCCAGGTAGTAAGGTCGACTTCCCCCGAGGGCGCCAGCCCATGGCTGCGCTGAAAATTGGTGACCGCGCGGCAGGTATTCCGGTCATAGAGTCCGGTGGGAGGACCGAAATAATAGCCCATTTGGGCCAGCAGCAGTTGTAGCTCGGTTACATCCTGGCCGGCCAGAGGCGGGTCGGTTAAGAAAAGCGGGCGGTTTTCCCCGTCGCAGCCGCAGCGGCCATGGCCCAGGGCCGCGGGCTGGGGGAAAAGCATGACCAGGAGGATCGGCACAAACGAAAAACCCATAAGACGGGAAAGGCGCATTCTTTCTTCTCCCTTCCGGGTAAAAAGCTTTATAACTTCCTAACCATAACCTCATTCCAACCTCATTGTACCCTTCTTAGTAATTTCGGCAGGATGCTGGAGCCGGCGGGAAATAGGGTAACTTCCCACCATATTGTGCCCTGCCTAAGGTTGAGGCTATGTATGACCGTGCAAGGTACGAGCCGACCGGGGTTATACTAAAGCAGAGGGTAAACCTGATTTTGGGGCACGGCCTGATGAGCACTTGAGCAGGACGAAATTAAGGCCAAACCTAAAGGAGCCCCTCGGGGAGACAATCCGGGCCGTAAGTTTTCTACGGCCATGCATTACCGGACAGTCCATAGCAAGACGGAGGGTTTGCCGGTGGTATCCAGCCAAGGCTTTCGAGGATCAAGCTGTGATATTTTTTAAGCTGGTAAGCTCTGCCCTAAGCTATTATATTGAACTGTAAGTTACTCTCAAGGGACCTAAGGAGATGGCTCTATGTTCTTTGCTCTCATCTTAGCCTTGGTATCGGGGGTGGCCATGGCCGTCCAGGGTGCCCTCAATTCCGCCCTGGCCAAGATCACCGGACTGCTTCAGGCCACTTTGATAGTGCACCTTACAGCCACCCTGGCCGTAGCCCTCCTGCTGTTGCTCCCTTTGAGCCCGGGGAGCCTGACCAAGATCACCGGTGCCCCCTGGTACTGGTTCCTGGGAGGGCTCATAGGAGTGCTCATCACTTACGGAGTGGCGGCCAGTATTCCCAAAGCGGGAGCCGCCCTGGCCACCACGGCCATCATAGTGGGTCAGGTGACCATGGCGCTGATTATCGACCACTGGGGGTTCTTCGGTTTGGAGAAGATCCCTTTTACCTGGTGGAAGGCGGCAGGGCTGGTGCTGCTGGCGGCCGGCGCCCGGCTGATGCTCAATTAAAGTTCCTGCCGGGCCGCGTCAGAGTCCCCGGCCTGGCGTATCCCCAGTTTTTATAGGGCAGGCCTGCTTCGGCTTGGAAGTGAGCGACTAAACCCGAGCGGTAGCCAAACTTAACGAAGCCGAAAGCGGAGGCGGACACGAGGCCACGGATGGCCGAGGCCGGCAACTGAGACAGGATGTCGAATTTGCCGGGAAGTCCGCCGGAGCTTGAGGCTGAGTGATAGTTTGGCCTGCGAGGGAGGCCTTTGCGAGCGGAAGCCAAGCAGGCCTAGGATCAAAACTGGGGATACGCCAGGTCCCCGGCCCCTTGACGGGGTAGCAGCAATAGTATATAATTTAGGGCGAAATTGAAAAGTTTCTCCGAGCCGGTTGCACCTAAGGACTGGGAAGAGTTAGCCGCACCAGTCTACGGTCTTTCGGCCTGGGCCGTATATAGGGCCCACGGGGTATGCTGGGAAACCGGTATGCCTCCCTTTGCTCGGAAAGAAGAAAGCCCTTAAAGTGGGCGGACAAGACCCCGGCATCCTTTGCGAGCCGGGGTTTTTGTTTTAGCAGCATAGTTTACAGGGGGCAGGGAAAATGAAAAAAAGGGCGTGGGCATGGGTATTGCTTTTGGGGGTCGGGATGTTGCTGCTAGGTTGCGCGGCCGGGCGGGACCAGGGTTCACCTGCGGCGCCCCCATCTGCGGCGCGCCAGATCGAGGTGTTTGCCGGCGCGGCCAGCAAACCGCCTCTGGAGGAAATTGCGGCACGGTTCGAGTCCAAGACCGGAGTGAAGGTGAACCTGACTTTCGGCGGTTCGGGCACGGTCTTAAGCCAGATGAAGCTGGGTAAGCAAGGAGACATTTATCTCCCGGGCTCTTCGGATTTTATGGAACTGGCTAAGAGAGAAGGAGTAGTGGCCCCGGAGACGGAAAAAATTTTAGTATACTTGGTTCCGGCTATTAATGTGCCCAAGGGCAACCCCAAGAATATCCGGCAACTGGAGGATTTGGCTAAGCCCGGGGTAAAGGTGGGCTTGGCACGGCCGGACACGGTGTGTGTGGGCCTTTACGGGGCGGAAATACTGGAGAAGGCGGGACTGGCCGATCGGGTAAAGAAGAATATTGTTACTTACGCCGAAAGCTGCGAGAAGACGGCCAACCTGGTGGCCTTGCGGCAGGTGGATGCGGTGCTCGGCTGGGAAGTTTTTGCTTCTTGGGACCCGGAAAAAATTGAAACCGTCTACCTGCCTCCGGAGCAGGTGGCGCGCATCGGTTATATTCCTGTGGCCGTGTCTAACTACGCCAAGCAGAAGGAACTGGCCCAGCAGTTTATAGATTATTTGACCTCCGAGGAAGGTAAGAGCGTCTTCAAAAAATGGGGCTATTTGACCACCGAAGAGGAAGCGCGCAAATTGGCTCCCCGGGCTCCTGTAGGAGGAGAGTACCACCTACAGACATCATGGTAAAAAGCGAACGGCAATGGTATCCAGGGCCTATTATCTGGCCAAGGCGGTAAAAGCGGCTCGTAAATAGCGTTTGAGTGATGAAAGTATTGTTAAAGTATCGTTTAAAAGAGATGGGGGAAAGGTGACCAGGCCGACTCATGAAAAAGCCGGATGTCTTCAGTATTGCCGCCGCAAGCGTTTTGGGCATCGTAGTGGTATATATTCTGCTGCTTTTCGCAGCCCAGATACCCTATTTGCGACTGGAAGTTTTGCTGGAGAGCCTACAGGACAGGGAAATATTGTTTGCCATTACCCTTTCTCTTAAGACTTCGTTTATCTCGGCGGGCCTGGCCGTATTCCTGGGTACCCCAATAGCCTATTTTCTATCACGCACCGAGTTTAAGGGCAAGGCCATTATAGATACTCTGCTGGACTTGCCCACGGCCCTCTCGCCAATAGCTCTGGGGGCCGTACTGCTCATTTTTTTCAATTTGCCCCTGGGGGTTTGGCTCCAGAAATACTTTATCCCTGTTGTCTTCAGCGTGGCCGGTATCGTAGTGGCGCAGACCACTATTACTTTAGCCCTGGCCATACGCCTGATAAAAACGGTCTTCGACGGTATCGATACGCATTATGAATTGGCGGCGCGCCTCTTAGGGGAGAGCAGGCAGGGGGCTTTCTGGCGGGTGACTCTGCCTATGGCGCGGTACGGCATACTTTCGGCCTTTATTCTGGCCTGGGCGCGGGCCCTGGGCGAATTCGGCGCTACGGTGACTCTGGCCGGCGCCACTAAACTTAAGACCGAGACCTTGCCGGTAGCCATATATTTGAATCTGGCCAGCGTAAGGATAGAAAAGGCCGTGGTGCTGATCTGGCTGCTTTTGCTCCTATCTTGCCTGGTATTATTCCTGGTGCGCTATCTTAACCGCGGAAAAGGAGCGTACGCTTGATGTTGAGGCTGTCGGGAGTAGAGGTAGAGGTAAAGGGTTTCCGCCTGCAGGATATATCTTTTCAAGTGGATAAGGGGAAGTGCCTGGTGATCTTAGGCCCTTCCGGATCGGGGAAGACCATCCTGCTGGATACTATTGCCGGTGTCCACCGGGTAAGAAAGGGCTCCATCCTCCTGGAAAACCGCGATATTACCCGCGCCTTGCCCGAACAAAGGAGGATCGGTTATATACCCCAAAATTTGGCCCTTTTCCCCCATTTGTCCGTAATGGATAATATTTTGTTCGGGGCCCGTGCGCGCCGCCTTCCCCTCCGGCAGGCGCAAGCTAAGGCCCGGGAATTGGCCCGGCTCCTCAAAATTGAGCA
Organism: Neomoorellaceae bacterium; assembly: GCA_049701195.1. GTDB lineage: Bacteria > Bacillota > DSM-521 > Neomoorellales > Neomoorellaceae > JBNATU01. The sequence goes on along the minus strand of JBNATU010000017.1, from coordinate 38,861 downwards.
TCTGTTGGACAGGCCGTCCCCGGTAAGCTTGAGCGGGGGAGAGAAACAAAGGGTGGCCCTCGCTCGGGCCTTGCTGGTGGAGCCTTCGGTAATTTTGCTGGATGAGCCCCTTTCTGCTCTGGACAGCTTTATCCGCCGCAAGTTGGTGCTTTACCTCAAAGAAGTATTTACTACCTTGCAGGCTACGGTTATTCACGTCACCCATGACCTGCAAGAAGCTTTTCTGCTGGCCGACTTTATCGGCGTCATGCTGGAAGGGAAATTGCAACAGGTGGGAACGCGGGAAGAGGTTTATTACCGCCCGGCTACCTTGGGAGTGGCCCGACTTTTCGGGGGGCGGAATTTGTTCGACGGGCGCATAATAGATTGCCGGCCGGGCGTCTCTCTGGTCGCCCGGACTTCCCGCGGCTTTGAGTGCGAATTGCCCTGGCGGGAGGGGATGCTTCAGGGACAGAAGGTGGTGTTCGGTATAAGCCCCCGGGAGGTGGTCATCATCCGCCAGGGGCGCCCCTTACGGCCTAAAGTTCAGGCCAACGTTTTTGCGGCAAAAATTACCGGGGTTCTGGACAGCTATGGAAGCTACCTGGTATTCTTGACCCTGGAAGGGTCGGGGGAAACGGTGGAGCTGGAAATACCCAGCTATGTTTTCCGGGATATGGGGTTGAGCGCGGGAGCCGTGGTGGAGGTGTCCCTGAAAAAGGATTGCCTGTGGGTTTTACCCGAGGATCATGCGGCTCCGCCTCGCTGGGAATAAGGCCGGATGGAGGTCAATCGCCGGGTGGCGAGGGGAGAGTAGGCTTATCTAGCCAGGCGCACTATGGACCACGTGTGGGGCACTGGGATAGCTGCGTTTTGGGCAAAATTGACGGTGAGCAAGCGCTCGCTTGTTTACGCGTAATGAGGGTAATATGAGGATACGTTAGGGGTCTATCCTTAGGGGTCTCTCCAGAGGTAGGGTAGACAGTATCGAGGGGTAGATGGGGGCTGGTTTGCCGCAAGGAATGGTCAACCTCCAGACTCCTGTAGAAGCAGTAACCGTGGGTGGTAGCGATGAAAGTAAAGCCCCTTGTCAAATGGGCTGGTGGTAAAGGACAACTTCTTCCTCAGATGGTCCCCCTTTTCCCGCGGAAGTTTGCTCTCTATCTGGAACCCTTTGTGGGGGGCGGTGCGGTATTTTTTCATCTGCTCCCGGAGAAGGCCGTACTTATCGATAATAACCCGGAGTTAATTAACTTTTATCTGGTGGTGCGGGATAACGTGGAGGACTTAATTATAGCGTCGTCCCGGCACCGTAATACCAGAGAATACTATTATTTTCTCCGGGCCCAAGACCCGAAGAAAATGGACCCGGTGAGCCGGGCCTCGCGTTTTCTTTATCTGAATAAGACCGCCTATAACGGTTTGTGGCGGGTCAACCGGCAGGGCAAGTATAATGTACCCTACGGGAGGTATAAGAACCCTAAGATTGTGGACGCCGAGAATCTCCGGGCGGCGAGCAGGGTATTGCAGCGGGCCGAAATCCTCTTGGACGACTTCAGTCGGGTCTTGTCCTACGCTCAGGCCGGTGACTTCGTGTACCTGGACCCGCCTTATCACCCGGTTTCCGACACGGCGTGCTTCACCAGTTATACCTCTGAGGCTTTCACAGAAGAGGATCAGAAACGTTTGGCCGAAGTCTTTCGCCTGCTGGACCGGAAAAATTGCCTGGTGATGCTCAGCAATTCCGATACACCCTTCATCCGGTCGCTCTATTCCGATTACGACATCCGCGTAGTGCAGGCCAGGAGGGCGATAAACTGCCGGGCCGACCGGCGCGGCCCGGTAACGGAGTTGATCATAAGGAATTACGACTAGGAGGCCGCCGGCTGAGCTGCCTGGGTTTCTCTGAGGATTCCTCCATGAGGGAGGACGCTCTCTCTATGCACCGAATTTTATTGCGCTGGGAAAAATAGATTGCGCTGGAAAAATAGATGTTATAATCCAAGCTAAATATTAACTTGAGTCAGGTTCCTTACGGAAGCCTATGTCATTGGCTCTGTAGCGCGAGGAGATTATAATGTCTACAGCGACATTGATGTGATCATAATCTCCGATTATCCTCCTTCTGATCCATTGGCGCGTGCAGAATTCTTTTATAGGTTTGTTACTTCCCTGGTAGAGCCCCAAGGGGTTCACTACTGCTGAATGGCAGGGCATGGTGCAAAAAAGAAATACCTAGGCGCTTGAAGTACTGGATAACTGACGCAGTTATCAAATTTTCCCCGGGGAGTGCGAGCATCATCAAAGCTGACTATTTACTTTTAGGTACATGCGTCAGTTCTGGGGCACCGTGGTGTGGGGCCTCTTGACAAGCGAGCGGGTTTTGGGCATAATTATAGACGCGGGTGGCGGTGTAGCTCAGTTGGCCAGAGCAAGCGGTTCATACCCGCTGTGTCGTAGGTTCGAGTCCTACCACCGCTACCATTTTTTGCGACTCATGGCCCGTTAGTCAAGGGGTTAAGACACCGGTCTTTCAAGCCGGGAACGGGGGTTCGAATCCCCCACGGGTCACCAAACCTTAAAAAATCCAGGTTTTTCAATGCCTGAAGCCTGCTTGGCGAAGCCGGTGACGCCAAGGAGGCTTCATTTATGGCAAAAATCGCAAGGATGGTTACCAGAAATGTAAACTTAAGCCAGGCGTTAGATGGGTTTCTCCTGTTCAAACAGGCCGGTGGTGCGGCCAAGCGGACTATTGATGATTACCGCTACCATGTGGGAACATTCCTTAACGCCTACCCAAAGCTTTTCACCTATGAAGAAATCAAAGAAGCCGCACTGAAGCACTTAAGCCAGCCATGTTCGCCCGCCTACCGGAACATTAGGGTGGCAAAACTCCAGCAATTAGGCAAGAGGGCTAACCGCAGGCTTTAGGCACTAATCTCAAAGCGGCCTCTAGAAGGCGCTATAAGCCCATGAAAAAGGCCGGGCAGTTGGTACCTGCCCGGCCTTTTTGCGCCCTTTCTAGAGGCTTTTAGAAGGTGGTATTTGTTAGGCGAGCGGGTGGGAACCTGTAAACAGGTACGTGCATTACCCGCTCTTCTGCCGGTGGGTCCTCACGCATAGCGTCTAAGATGCGGCAGACTTCGGCCTCGAAGTATTTTTCACCACAGTTTTCGCATACCCACGCCGGTACGCCTTCCACTAAGGTTAGTTGGTCGCCCCACCAGTTTTCGGCAGTGACCAAGCGCTGAACCGTTTTTCCCCCGCAAAGATAGCAACGGGTCACCATGTCGTTTTTCACCCCCTCGTCTTCTCATCCATCCATTTCGGAGGCTGAGGTTCGTAGACAGTTATAATCGTAGACAGTTATAATAAGCAGCGTTCCCGAAGGGGCGAAGGCACAGACAGCGTGCAATGGCCTTTTGTCTTCAGTATAGCCCAGAATAAGAGCGTTCGGCCCACGGGGGTCGTTAGGGTAATCCTCCAGTATTTCCCCGTTGACCAGGGTATAAACAACTTCCTCTTTTGTTTTTTACGGAGGAAAAAATTTGCATCATCCGCAAAATCCTTCGGGTGGAAGTATTTGGCAACAGGTCCGTTGACAAATACGGCTATGTCCGAGGTGCCGCAGTATAGCTACGTACAACTCATATTTTGGAGCATATATATGCGGGTGCGAGACTGCAGTAGAGGCATCGGTTGAAAGAAATTATATTTGGGCCGCCTTGTCCCTTAAGCTTTGAAGGAGAAAAAGCTTAGAGAATAAGACGGCCCGATAAATACCCGCTAAATACATAGGAGAATTTTTGGCGAAAAACCTTAACGCTCATAGGAGGCTACAAGCAGAATATCTTCTTTTCTAGCTATTTCTTCTGCGGAAGGATGCACTAAAAACCCAAACATAACTTTGATTACCTTCCTGTCTTTATTAATCAAGGGAACTATCCGAGACAAAGTTTTATTAAAAGAGCGGACTTCCCGGGCATAGATACGATGCTTTACCTCCCCTATCACTATGACCTTATCTCCGTTTCGCTGGCCTTCTCCATAGAGGTCTATTTCATATTCATTTCCTCCAAGGTTAAAGTGCTTGCGTTTCAATTTTTCCACCTTAGCCCCCAGGTGCCGCTCTAAATAGCCGGGCAGAACTACCCGAGCGATATCTTCTAAACTAAACCCTAGGGTCTCGGCAAGACGAGCAACCTCTCGTTGGGTGGATTTTTGGGCCGCCATTAGCTCTGCTTGAGCTTCAGCTAGCTTAGTTAGGGCTTTGTCCAGGCGCGCGGTCTCCTCGCGGGTCTCCTTTCGCCACTCTGTCAGGCTTTCCTCGGTGCGTTTTTGGGCCTCGGCGAGCTCGGCCAGGGCTCTGTCCAGGCGTTTGGCCTCCTCGCGGGCTTCGGCGTGGGACTTGGCGAGCTCGGCCAGGGCCTTATCCAGGCGCGCGGTTTCCTCGCGCGTCTCTTTTTGCGCCTTCGCCAGATCGGCTAGGATAGTGGCTACTTCGGCAAGGCGCTTGTCAACAAGGCTAGACGACTCCTCCACCGTCTTTTTTAAAGCGGTAAAGTCGTCATGAGTGATCCTTATTTCTTTTATGCGCTCATCTACAATTTGTACGATAGCTCGATATAACTCTGGAGTAATTCCATAAAATTCCATACCCATGTTAAATCACTCCTATTATGCATCCTAACACTAAGGGATAGGATGCGCAACTAAAAATTTACCTCCCGACTTTTGGGTAGATGTCCATGCCGCCAGTAGCGCTATTTTCAGGGTAGTCTTCCATGAGGACAGGCGCCCTCTCCACGAACCATGAAATAGGTGATAAGATAGCCGCCCATGAGGGAGAACACCCTCACCACGAACAATGAAAGCAGAAAAATGAAAGCAGAAGTTTATTTTCAAGGTAGCCGCCTATGTCGCCGCTGCGACGTCAAAGGAGGAAAACAGCTAAGGTTAAATTTGATTTTATTGGGCATGTGTTCAAAAAGCGGAGTGGAAGCGGAGAAAAAGCGGAGAAGATGTGGAGAAGCCCTGTCAAGTATAGCTTAACTTTAGCCTCGGGGTTAACCGCGCGAGGTTAATCTTTGGTGTCGAAAAGTTGTCTTTTTCCTCTTTCTCCAGGCGACACGAATTGCACCACCGCCTGAGATATAATTTTGAGCAGAATACTGAAGGTGGTGGTATATATTGGCAGTTAATCCTCAGCGTGTGTCGAGGGTTGCGATAGCGGGGTGGGCTGGAAGTTTGGCGCTAATGGCGGCCACTTTTCTCCTGACACGGGCGACCTTGTTGGGGGAATTAAGGCCTTTCGGGCCGGGAGCGGTGATAGCCATAGCCGGACGAAGGCCGCGCCTCCTCTGGCCGGCGGTTTTGACGGCCGTGGCCAGTACCCTGTGGGCCGGGAAGGGCCCGGCGGGTTATAGCCGCGTGGTTGTTTTCCTGGCGCTGGGGATGATCTTCTCGGTTTACCAGGCCCGCCGCCTGGAGAGGGATATAAGTGTGGCTGCCTTGGGCGCGGCGGTAATTATTTTGACCCGAGGGTTGGGACAGGCTTTCCTGGGCCCCTCCTTTTACGGGTGGGTGCTTCTGCTTTTTGAAGCCGTCCTGGCCGGGGGGATGGCCTTGGCTTGGCTGGAGGCGGAGGTAACCCGGCATCGGGAGGAGCAATGGTTAGGATTAAGCCTTTTGGCTTTGGGGCTTTTGTTGGGTTTAGAAGGGTGGCGCCTGGCGGGCATGTCGCTTCAGAGCTTGGTAGGCCGGTTTTTCATATTGCTGGCGGCCCTGGTCGGCGGCGCTGGCCCCGGAGCGGCCATGGGCGCCGTTTTAGGCTTTCTGCCCAGTTTGACTACGCTGACCGCTCCGGCCTTGGCCGGCCTAATGGCTGTGGTAGGGCTGACGGCCGGCGCCTTTTATAGTTTGGGCAGGATCGGTGTGATAGGGGGGTTTGTGCTGGCCCACCTGTTGCTCTCCAGCTATTTCCTGGGAGCTGAAGGAGCTAATCTGGCCCTGAAGGAGAGCGCGGTGGTGGCTTTGCTGGGGCTGCTTTTGCCGGCCAGGGGGCTTAAGCTGCTGGCGGCCTTTTATCATAAAGAAATAGAGGAGGGGAAGGCCGACGTAGCCCGGTCCCGGTGGCAACAGGTGGCGGTTGCTCTTCAGCGGGTGGGCGAGAGCCTGGAAAAGTCAGGGGAGGCCGGAGCCGGCGGAGCAGGCATGGCTGTCCGCCAGGTAGCCCGTTTGGTCTGCGAGGGATGCCCGGCTAATAAGGTGTGCTGGGAGCTCGACGGAGATAAACTGACGTCGGCCCTTAAGGATTTATTGATAAAGAAGGAAGGGGGCAGCCTGGTAACGGCTGATTTGCCGGAGTGGTTGCAGGGCCGGTGCGGCCGGTCGCGGGAGCTGCTGGCGGCCCTGGGGGCCCAGGCTTTAAAGCAGCAGCCGGAAAGGGCGGTCCCCGGCTTGGCGTCTCTATTGGCCGGTCAATTCCGGGCCTTGGGCCGTCTTCTGCAGGAATGCGCTTCCGAGACTTCCGCTACGGGGGAAGCTTATCCTCCGGAGACCTGTATGGGGGTGGAGGTAGGTTTTGCTTGTTGTGCCCGTCAGCAGGACCTCACCTGCGGAGATTCCTTTTTGGACGCTCCTTTGCCAGGAGGCAGGCACCTGCTGGTCTTAAGCGATGGCATGGGTGCGGGCCGGGAGGCCCGGATGGAGAGCCGGACGGCCGTGGAACTGGTAAAAGAGTTGCTTTCTGCGGGTTTCTCCCGCGAGATGAGTTTACGCCTGGTAAATTTGGTGCTTTTGCTGCGCTCTTCCCGGGATAATTTCGCCACTCTGGATGTGGCCGTGCTGGACCTGGTGGAGGGACGGGGTGAGTTTACGAAGCTGGGCGCTTGCCCCAGCTTTCTTTTAAGGGAGAACAGGTTATTGACCATCGGTCCGCAGTCCCTACCGGTGGGTATTTTGGAGGATATTCCCCTGGAGGTGGTGCAGGAGGAGATCCGGCCGGGGGACGTACTGGTAATGGTGAGCGACGGTGTGCTGGAAGCCCACCGGGACCTGACGGAAAAAGACAGGTGGCTGGCGGCGGCGTTGAAGCGCACTACGGAGTTTGAACCTCAAAAGCTGGCCGAGCGCCTGCTTAAACAGGCCTTGGCGCTGGCGGACGGCCTTCCGGCGGACGATATGCTGGTGGCCGTGGCGCGCTTTAAACCGGGTGAGCCCGTAAAAAAATTTTAGAGGCAGCAGGGAAAAAACTTCTGGTGACGAAATAAAGTGGTAGCAGCAGATAGGCTGGGAAGACGGGCGAATGGAGTCGGTTTTGGACCGTGTCCGGCAGACCATAGACCGATACGGTTTGCTGACCAAGGGTGATACAGTAGTGGTGGGGGTATCCGGGGGGCCGGATTCCCTGGCTTTATTGCATTGCTTGCTGCTTTTGCGCGAGGAGTATGGCGTCGACCTTCACGTAGCCCATCTTAACCACCTTTTGCGGGAAGAAGCGGCCGCCCGGGAGGCGGCTTTTGTGCGCGAGCTGGCCGCCGGTTGGGGGTTGCCGGTCACCGTGGCGGCGCGAGACGTGCGGGCTTATCAGAGAAAGCGAAAGCTTTCACTAGAAGAAGCGGCGCGGGAAGTGCGCTACCGCTTCTTATATGAGGTGGCCGAAAAGGTAGGGGCCGGCAAAATTGCTGTGGGCCACCAGGCCGATGACCAGGCGGAAACGGTGCTGTTGAATTTGCTGCGGGGCAGCGGCCTCACGGGTTTAAAGGCCATGGTGCCCCGGCGGGACCGGATCATCAGGCCTTTGTTGTTCGTCACGCGGGCGGAAATTGAGAGCTATTGCCGGGAAAAAGGGTTAACGCCGTGTTGGGATCTGTCCAATTTGGATACCGCTTACCGACGCAATAAGATCCGCCATGAGCTCCTTCCCCTGCTGGCCCGGGAATATAATCCCGGTATTGTGCTCGCCCTGGCCAGAACGGCCGCTATTTTGGCCGAAGAGAATGAACTGCTGGAGGAAATCGCCGGAAAAGCCCTGGCTCAGATAACGTTGGAGCAGGGGAGGGGCTTTATTAAGATTGATGGTAAAGGTTTTTCGGCTTTAGGAGCCGCCGTGCAGCGCCGCGTCCTGCGGCAGGTGGTGCTGCGCCTGGGCGGCGGGGCCGGGTTTGAACATATTGAGACCTTGCGGGTAATGATTAGTACGGGTGCCGGAAGTCTGACTTTGCCCGGGGGGCTAAAGGTGCAGGTGGAGGAAGAGGAGGCCAGATTCGCGCGGGTGGGCGAGGAAGAAACTTGGGCTCCTGTTTTTTCTTACCCCCTCAGAGTGCCGGGCATAACTCTTTTGCCGGAAATTTCCCGGCGCATCAGGGCGGAGTTAGCTCCGCCACCGGAGAATCCGGTGTGTCCTCCCTATGAAGCCTGGCTGGACCGGGACCGGCTCCAAGGCGCGCTGGTTGTTAGGAACTGGCTTCCGGGAGACCGGTTCCGGCCTTTAGGTATGAAGGGGACCAAAAAGCTACAGGATCTTTTTGTGGATGCGGGCATTCCTGCGGCGGAAAGGCGTCGGTTGCCCGTGGTGCTATGCGGGGAGAATATTGTATGGGTAGCGGGAGTGCGCATGGCGGAGGAATTTAAGATAACCCCTTCTACCCGGGAGGCGCTGCATCTGGTGTTGGAAGCGCTGGAACCGTGACAAAATTGCAATCATAATTACCTTGTGTTAAAATATATACCTAAATGGAATGTAGGGGCAGGGCGAGAGGAGGGCTCTCTTTGAACCGTATTTTTAAAAACCTGGCCGTCTATCTGTTGATAGTATTGCTGGCCGTTTCGGTTTTTAGAATATCTTCGCCGGTAGACAAGGCAGTGGAGGAGCTGGATTTCACTCGTTTTTATCAGCTGGTGGAGCAGGGCCAGGTGCAGGAAGTGACTATTACTCCGGAGAAGGATATTTATAAGATTACCGGGACCCTGAAGAACGGTACCAGGTTTTCCGTCAATGCCCCGTCTTCTCCCACCCTTATCGACCGCTTAGCCAGTAAAGGAGTGCCCACCAAGACTTTGCCGGCACCGGAGCCGCCCTGGTGGACCAATCTTTTGGGGACTTTTCTCCCTATTTTGTTGTTGGTGGGTCTGGTTTTCTTTATGATGCAGCAGAGCCAAGGCGGAGGATCGCGGGTCATGCAGTTCGGCAGGAGCCGGGCCCGTTTGCATACTCCGGATGATAAGCGCAAGGTCACCTTTGCCGATGTAGCGGGAGCCGACGAGGCCAAGGAAGAGCTGCAGGAAGTAGTGGAGTTTCTCAAGAACCCGCGTAAATTTAATGAGCTGGGGGCCAGAATCCCGAAAGGCATACTCCTTTACGGACCGCCGGGTACGGGTAAGACGCTACTGGCCCGGGCAGTGGCGGGCGAGGCCGGGGTTCCTTTTTTCAGCATCAGCGGCTCTGATTTTGTGGAGATGTTTGTGGGTGTAGGTGCTTCCAGGGTGCGGGACCTGTTCGAGCAGGCTAAGAAAAACGCGCCTTGTATTGTTTTTATCGACGAGATAGATGCCGTGGGACGGCAGCGGGGAGCCGGCCTGGGAGGCGGGCATGACGAGCGGGAGCAAACTTTAAATCAGCTTTTGGTGGAAATGGACGGTTTTAATCCTAATGAGGGTATTATCATAATTGCCGCTACCAACCGGCCGGATATTCTCGACCCCGCTTTGCTCCGGCCCGGACGCTTCGACCGGCAGATTGTGGTGGATGTGCCGGATATAAACGGGAGGAAAGAGATACTCAAGGTACACGTTCGAGGGAAGCCTCTGGAGGCCGGGGTGGACCTGGATGTGCTGGCCCGGCGCACTCCCGGTTTTACCGGCGCCGACCTGGCCAATATGGTGAACGAGGCGGCCTTGCTGGCCGCGCGCCGGGGTAAAAAGAAGATCGCTATGCAGGAAATGGAAGAGGCTATTGAAAGGGTTATCGCCGGACCGGAGAAGAAGTCGCGGGTCATCAGCGAATTTGAAAAAAGATTGGTGGCTTATCATGAGGCCGGTCACGCTTTGTTGGGACATTACCTGCCCCATACCGATCCTTTGCATAAGGTTTCCATTATCCCCCGGGGCAGGGCGGGGGGCTATACTCTGCTTCTGCCTAAGGAAGACCGGCGCTATATGACCAAGTCACAGATAATCGATCAGGTGACCATGCTCTTGGGCGGGCGAGTGGCGGAAGAGCTGGTGCTGAGCGAGATCAGCACGGGCGCTCAGAACGATCTGGAGCGGGCTACCGAGCTGGTGCGCAAGATGATTACGGAGTTCGGCATGTCGGAAGAGCTGGGGCCTTTGACCTTCGGCCGCAAGCAGGAGACGGTGTTCTTGGGCCGCGATATTGCGCGGGACCGCAATTATAGCGAAGCCGTGGCCTACTCCATCGATAAGGAAGCGCGGCGTATCATAGATGAATGCTATAACCGGGCGCAGAATATGCTGAAGGAGCATATGGAGGAGCTTCACCTGGTGGCTAAAGCCTTGATGGAGAAGGAGACTCTGGAGGCGGAGGAGTTCACCGCCATTATTGAGGAATATAACCGTAATCGCGGCGCATCCCCTGCCGGGGAGGTGGGTAAGCTTACGACAGGAGCCGTCCCGGTGCTGGGGGCGGAAGCCGCTACCCCGGAAAAGAATAAAGACCTTCTCCTTAAGTTGACGTATCAGCTATTCTGCTTGAAAGGGGTATGGTAGTGGAACGCACCTTTTGTATGATAAAGCCTGAAGGTGTGGCCCGCGGGCTGGTGGGAGAGATCATTAGCCGTATTGAGCGCAAGGGTTACCGCATCGTGGCCCTTAAGATGCTTCGTCTCACCCGAAAGATGGCGGAAGAGCATTATGCCGAACACCGGGGCAAGCCCTTTTTCCCGGAGCTTATCGAGCATATAACCTCGGGGCCGGTAGTGGCCATGGTGCTGGAAGGGCCTAACGTTATTGCGGGCTTGCGCAAGCTCATGGGCGCTACCAATCCTCAAGAGGCGGCGCCGGGTACCATTCGCGGGGATTATGCTCTGGAAACCGGACAGAATGTGATTCACGGTGCCGACTCTCCGGCCAGCGCCGCGCGGGAGATCGCTTTATATTTCGGGACGGAAGAGGTGCTCCCGGAGCAAGTATGATTTTTTGGCGGTTGAAGTTTTGCCCTTCAAGGGCTCTTAGGCTTGATTTAGCCTGCGAGCAGTTGCCGAGTCTTGCTTCGGAAGTACCCCGGAAGAAGCAGGGGAGAATAGAAGTTACCGACAGGACGCAGGCTTATGCAAGCAGGGTTCCAAGAAGAAGGAAGTGGCGGGAGAATAGGAGGCAGAGTTTGCCGGCGACACCCAGACCAAGATGGTACCTAGGGGGTCGGTTCTTTAGGGGAATCGATCCCTTTTTGCGTCGAGCTGTTTGGAATCGAGATATCCTGGCTTTGAGCTCGTTATCTTTTTCTGGAAAGATATTCTTCGATATTCTTCCAGAAAGGTATTCTTGCATTTCTACCCAGAAAATACGCTATTTGCCATTTTCATCCTTCTGCTGATGCCGCACCGGCGGCATGAGGGTCTACCTCGAAAATAGTCGTTGGCTGTTTTCATCCTTCTGCTGGTGCTGCCTTAGGAGCATGAGCGTCTGCCTCGAAAATGCGCTCTTTGCCGTGTTCATCCTTCTGCTGGTGCCGCAATGGCGGCATGAAGGTTTACCAGATCGGCTCCAAGAAAGTTTATGGGAATGAGGTGGAAGAGGCTTTAGTGATTAAGTATTAAGTATAAGGTTATGCTTGCTAATCTTCCATAGGGATTTTTCCTCAAGAAGGAGGCTGCTATATGGCGGCAAAAGAGGTATTTGTGCGCTTTTCCGACCCGCGCGGCGAGATCTTCTACGGCCGGCTGGAGGAGGATAGGATCGCGGTTTTAGAAGGAGATATTTTTGGCTCTCCCCGGGAAAAAGGGGAGGTCTACCGACTGGAGGAAGTGAAGTTGCTGGCTCCCTGCCGGCCCAGTAAGGCCGTCTGTGTGGGGCTTAATTATAGAAGCCACGCTCAAGAGATGAGGTTGGAGATCCCTGAAGAACCGGTTATTTTTATTAAGCCCTCTACCAGTGTAATAGGTCCGGGAGAAGAAATAATTTTCTGGCCTATGGTAGGCCGCCTGGATTACGAGGCGGAACTGGCGGTGGTCATCGGCAAGCCCTGCCGCAACGTCGGTGAGAAGGAGGCGCCGGATTACATATTCGGGTATACCATCGGTAATGATGTGACGGCCCGGGATTTGCAAAAGAGGGACGGGCAGTGGACCAGGGCCAAATCTTTCGATACATTTCTCCCTTTGGGGCCGTATATCGTCCGGGGGGTGGAGGTGACAGACCTGGCCGTCCAGGCCTATCTGAACGGGGAGTTAAGGCAGAATGGCAGAACCTCGCAGCTGATCTTTTCCGTACCCTATTTGGTGAGCTTTATCTCTCAAGTTATGACTCTGCTTCCCGGAGACGTTATTTTGACCGGTACGCCGGAAGGGATAGGGAGTATGCAGGTGGGCGACCGGATAGAGATACGCATTGAGGAGCTGGGTAGCCTGGTTAATACGGTGGGCTCGCCCTATGGGTGTTGACCGCCGGGCGGCTTATTTAGTTGCCGAGTTATAACCGGCTCATATCACCGGGTTGGTCGCTCAAGCCTAGTCGTTCGCTTGGATTTTGCGCAGGCTACCCCGAAAATGCGCTTTGACTATTTTCATCCTTCTGATGATGCTGCCTTAGCAGCATGAGCGCCTACTCCGGCGAAGGCAGGAATATGTCCGCCTGATTAGGCAAAGCGCTAAAATAATGTGACTGCCTCAGGTGAATAATAATTGTGAGTTCGGTGTAGCCTTGGATATCGGCTGCAAGCATCTTTTCTGCTCGGGGAGGCACAATAATTATCACCATAGGGGAGCTAATATAGCGCCGGGGGACTTTTGGCGGGCCATTTACTACCCGAGAAGTGCAGGGGGGCTTGTGCCGGCAAGGCTGAGGAAGATGGTCTGGCGAAAAGGGGGGGTCCAGGTGCTCGAAAAAGAGCTGTTTCATGAGCAGAGGCGGCAGGCCGAGCTCTTCGGTGAGGAGACAGAAGAGCAGCGGGAGGAGTTTGTGCGTGATATCTTGCGACGGACCGAAGGGGTAGCGGCCGAAAGGGAAAAGTTCATCCAGGATCTTAAGACGGGCTCTCCTAAGCTTCCCCGGTGAAAAGAGGGCCTGGTGGGCAGGATTTACTGCTTCTGCTCTTGGAGGTTTCCGGATGCGCTGGGTGGGCCTTTTGTGGGTACCTGTAAGGGCAGAAGCAGTCGTATTTTTGCCCTGTTTTATAACCGGGTAGTCTGGGGCTCAGAGGAGGATTAAGGGTAACGAGTATGAGGGTAGGCGAAGTCAGGGCATGGGAGCTGAAAGACCATAAGGCAATATTTATAGGTGAGCATTTGCAGGTAGAGGTGGAGGTTTTTACTGAGAGAATACTCAATGTTTATGTGACTCCGGGGCCGGAAAAATTTTTCAGCCAGGCGGTGATCTTGAAACCGAGGGGAGCAGAATGGAGGGCTGAAGAAGGAGAGGAATATATATTGGTCTCTACCCCTTGCCTGAGCATAAAGCTGGGCAAGTCGCCCTTTTCTTTAGAATTTGACGATGGGCGCGGATTTCGCCTTAAATGCCGGGAAATAGTTTGGGAGGAAAACCTGAGGTCCTGCTCTTGGGAAATCCGGGAGGGAGAACATTTTTACGGTTTAGGGGAAAAGACCGGTTTTCTGGATAAACGAGGCAAGAGATATATTATGCGTAATCAAGACTGCTATGATGCCTATACGGAAGGGGCCGACGCCATGTATGCCAGCATTCCTTTTTATATAGGTGTGGGCCCTGGTGGAAGTTACGGCATTTATCTGGACAATACTTTCCCGACTTTTTTTGATATGGGCAAGACGAGGAAGCACCTGGTAACTTGGGGAGCAGAGAAAGGCCCCTTAAATTTCTTTTTTATCTATGGCCCCTCCGTAAAGGAAGTGGTACAGGGGTATACGGAGATAACGGGGCGAATGGAACTGCCGCCGGTGTGGTCTCTGGGTTACCAGCAGAGCCGGTATAGCTATTCCTCCCAGGAGAGGATTTTGGAGGTGGCGCGGGAGTTCCGCAAAAGGGGTATTCCGTGCGATGCGCTCTACTTGGATATTGATTATATGGACGGCTTCCGGGTATTCACCTTTGATAGAAAAAGATTTCCGGATCCCTCCGGTATGATAAGGCAACTGGGAGAAATGGGCTTTAAGGCGGTGGCTATTGTGGACCCCGGGGTGAAGGTGGACGGGAATTACCGGGTTTTTCGCGAGGGCTTGGCCAAGGGATATTTTGTTACCGACGAAAACGGTCTGGTATATACGGGGGAAGTTTGGCCGGGCCGCACCTGCTTTCCGGATTTTGCACGCGCAGAGGTTAGGTCCTGGTGGGCGGAGCTGCACCGGGAATTTTTGGAGATGGGCCTTGCCGGCATCTGGAACGACATGAATGAGCCCACGGTGCTGGATACTGCGGACAGAACCCTGCCTCCCGGTTTGGTCCATGACAGGGGGGGAAGATGGGTGGCTCATGAGGAATTTCGCAATATTTACGCCTTAAATATGGCCCTGGCCACCCGCGAGGGATGGCTCAAGTACCGGCCTCAGGAGAGGTGTTTCATACTGACGCGGTCGGGCTTTGCCGGTATTCAGAGGTATGCAGCTATGTGGACGGGAGACAATCGGAGTTACTGGGAACACTTGAAAATGTCCATTCCCATGCTGTTGAATATGGGTCTTTCGGGAGTGGCTTTCTGCGGCGCGGATATCGGCGGCTTCGCTGAGGACGCTAATGAAGAGTTATTGATACGGTGGACCCAGTTGGGGGTATTTTATCCTTTTTGCCGGAATCATACGGAGGTAGGGACGGTCGATCAGGAACCCTGGGCTTTTGGCGCGCGGTGCGAGGAGATATGCCGCAGGTTTATCCGGCTGCGGTACACTTTGCTTCCGTATATTTACAACCTCTTTTATGAGGCTTCCCAGAATGGAGCGCCGGTCTTCCGGCCTCTGGTGTTCGAATACGAAAGCGATGAGAATTGCCATGGTATTTTTGATGAGTTTTTGTTGGGCTCGAGTATTCTGGCGGCCCCCGTATATGAGCCTGGGCGAAGCGTAAGGGCGGTTTATCTGCCGGAAGGGAAATGGATTGATTGGTGGTCGGGAGAAGTTTTAGAGGGGGGAAAATATTATCTGGCGGAGGCGCCTTGGGAAAGGATGCCCCTTTTTGTCAGGGCGGGGGCTATTTTGCCTTTGATGTCCAGGCCCGTGAGCTATGCGGAGGAGAGACCTTGGGAAGTGGTGTTTCATCTTTTTCCCGGGGGCTCCGAGGGGGAATATGTGTTTTATGAGGATGACGGGTGCTCTTTGGATTACCGGAAGGGCCGTTACAATTTATACAGGCTGAGGTATAGTCTTTCCGGTGAAGGGTTAATCCTGGAATGGGAAAAGGTGTACGGCGGTTTTCCGGAAGGGCAGAAGGAGTTCGAGGTGGTACTTAAGAACGACGGGGAAGTGAGGGAGGTTCGGGTGAACGGTCGTCCCTGGGGAAGGCGGCTAAAGCTGCCGGGTACCGGCGGCGCGAGTGCTTGGTGACTTCCAGCCCGAATAGGCCGGCTGAAAACTGCTGCCGGCGAACCGCGGCCATATTATAATTTTTCGCCTTCCGGAGCGGGCGGACCCGGGGATACCGGCGGTACACGAGCTGGCATACTTTTATTTTGCCTTAGAAGGACGTTTGGAGCCTAGTGCCTGCCACGGCAGAGAAAAAGGTGATGGTCTGGCATTTGTACTTTATTTATATGCGAGTTTATATGCGAGCAATTCTGGTCCGGCGCTAGTACCGCTCCAAAATTTAGTTGCCCATAAAATGGTGTGAACTTTATAATGTTTTTCTGACGCGGCACTGGCTATAGAGGGGGAGCGTGCTCCCGAATGAACCTTA
The DNA here is from genome assembly GCA_049701195.1 of Neomoorellaceae bacterium. Classification (GTDB taxonomy): domain Bacteria; phylum Bacillota; class DSM-521; order Neomoorellales; family Neomoorellaceae; genus JBNATU01. The sequence goes on along the minus strand of JBNATU010000017.1, from coordinate 22,847 downwards.
CCGGAAAAAGCCCCCAATTTTTAGACCTTAGCTACGAAGGAGGAGAGCCGGGTGGATGGCCAGTCCTTGCCTGGTAGCTTTGATCTGGAAGTTTTGCCAGGTCGGCCTTTGCTTTATTGGGCGGGCAAGCAGCCTTTGAGGACGGTAAAGTACTGCGAGGCCCGACTTAAGGAGCGGTACGGAGTGCCCGGCGAAGATGGGTGGGTAAACCGTCTTTACTGGGGCGATAATTTGCAGGTGATGTGCCACCTATTGAGAGAATTTCGAGGGAAGATTAAGCTGATTTACATAGATCCTCCCTTTGATTCTAAGGCGGAATACCGGAAAAAGATAAGGCTTAAAGGCGCCGCCAGGATAGGAGGGTCTCCCTCGGTGATCGAGGAGAAGCAATACAGCGATATGTGGGCCGACGACCAGTATCTTCAGTTTATCTATGAGCGGTTACAGTTGATGCGAGAGCTTCTCTCCCCGGAGGGTTCGCTTTATGTGCATATAGACTATCGGCGTGGTCATTATATTAAGGTGATTCTGGACGAAGTTTTCGGGGCCCATAATTTTCGTAATGAAATAGTGGTCCGGCGGGCTACTAAGAATCTGCAGAGCCAGTTTGAGGAAGTAGCTATGCTTAATGTGGCCACGGATAGTATTTTTTGGTATTCCAAATCACCCGGCGCCCGTTACCGGGCACCGCTTAAAGCAGCTAGCGCCAGACAGCGGCGGGGGAGATGGGCTAGCTTTTATAATGATGAAGACAGGCCCACCATGCGCTACGAATTGTTCGGCCAGACCCCTTCTCGGGGACAGTGGAAATGGAGCAAGGAGAGGGCTTACCGGGCGGCGGCCAATTACCGGGAATACCTGGAGCATTATGCTCACGAGATGGGCTTGGAAGAATACTGGGAGAGGACGGGCCGGAAATTGGAGTTCTTGCGGCCCAATCCGCGGACGGGCAAGCCGGAGTATTGGGTAGAGCCCCAGAAGGAGGTTCCCTGTGATTCTAACTGGCTGGACATACCCGCTTATGCTCACAGTACCGGTTATCCTACGGAGAAGAGCGAAGCTTTGCTGGAGCGCATTATCCGGGCCGGGACCGAACCGGGTGAGCTGGTGGCCGACCTGTTCTCCGGGTCGGGCACTACCCTGGCGGTGGCGCAGAAGCTGGGACGCCGTTGGATCGGGAGCGATAGCAACTTGGGAGCTATTCATACCACGGTAAAAAGGCTGGCCGGTATAGTGGGCAAACAGAGAGAAACCGGGTCGCAGCAAAGGTGCTATCTTTCTTTTGGTGTTTATAAAATCGGCCCTTATAAGGTTTTGCCGGACGGCCGGGACGCGGTTGGCCCCGGGAAGGCGGAAGCCGATATTGTGCTAAAGCGTGAGGGGTCGAGGGTCAGGGTGGAAATTCGGCGGTTTTATTCTCCACGTGTTTGGGAGAGGCTGAAACGAGAAGCAGGCCCGGTAGAGACCGCCGACTGGCGTCAGGTGGTGGAGGCGGTGTTTATCGACCCCGACTATGATGGGGTGGTGTTGCAGCCGGCTTTGCTGGATGTGCCTGCCGGTTCCGATACGGTCAAAGGGGTGTACTGGCTTGAGGGGTTAAAGCCCGGTCAGAGGATGGCTCTTAAGATTGTGGATGTGCTTTCCGAGGAGTACGTAACTGTATTAGAGGTATGAGGAAGGGCTGGCGGCGGGGCCTGCTCCGGGAAGACTTGGAGACAGATTCCGCGGGCTCTCGCCTCCGGGATCATTCTTTCGTCAGAGGCAGGAAGAGGGCCACACACTCCACATGGTGGGTTTGAGGGAATAGGTCTATGGGCTGTACTTCTGCGAGCCGATAGCCCCGGAACAGGAGGCGGGCCGCATCTCGGGCCAGGGTGGCCGGGTTGCAGGAGACGTATACGACCCGGTGAGGCCGACAGGTTGCTACCGCATCCAGCACTTTTTCCTGGCACCCTTGTCGCGGAGGGTCCAAGATGATTACATGGATCTGTTTTTCTTGAGCGATTAGCTTCGGTAGGACTTCTTCGGCTTTTCCCTTTAGGAAGAACACGTTTTGGAGGCCGTTATGTTGGGCATTTATCCGGGCGTCTTCCACCGCTTCGTCAAGGACTTCTATGCCGTAAACTTTGTGGGCCTGGCGGGCGGCGAAGAGGGCGATAGTACCTGTACCGGAGTAAACATCTACTACCGTTTCCTTTCCGCCGAGCCCGGCCCAGGCGATGGCTCGTTGAAACAACCTCATAGCCTGAGAAGGGTTTACCTGGAAGAAAGAGGTGGCCGAAAGGCGAAACACCAGGGGGCCGAGCCGTTCCTGGATATACCCTGTACCCGCCAGAACCCGGCTTTCCCTTCCGGATTTGACTTGGACCACGGTAGAAACCCGGTGAGGTATAAGCTTAGCTATGAGTCGGCGGTCGGGGTACCCCCATCTGCGGGTCCAAAAGGCCACCATTTGGTCTCCGGTAGCCTGGGATTTTTTCAGCACGACGCCCTGGAGGTAGTTCAACCACGACAAGGGCAGTTGATTCTCCAGTATATGCCAGACCTCTACCATGTCACGGGGTAGGAGCAGGCAATCGGGTATCCTTAGTAGTTGGTGGGATTTTTCCCGGTAGAGGCCCAGGGCGGCGGCTCCTTCTATTATGCCGGGATGGAGGTGCACTTTATGACGGTAGCGCCACGGCTCCTCCATAGCTATAATGGGGTGAAGGAGAAAATCTTGGATCTTCCCCAGCCTGCTGAGGGCCTCGGCTACTTGCCGGGTTTTAATCTCCAACTGCAAAGGGTAAGCAGCGTGCTGCAGGTGACAGCCGCCGCAAGTATAATATACTTTACAGGGGGGCTCGACCCGGCCGGCTGCCGGTAAGTGAATTTCCAACAGGCGGCCGCGGGCATAGTCCTTCTTAGTCTGGGTTACTACGCATTCTACTACTTCTCCCGGGAGGGCGTAAGGTACAAACACTACCTGTCCGCTGCTGGTGCGACCTATTCCTTCTCCCTGATGCGAGCAGCCGGTTATGGTTAAGGTTAATCTGGGTTCCACACGCGTTGGCTCCTGCTTCTGTTTCGGCCGGTAAACTACTTTAATTCTATCATTAATTCTATCATTCTACCGGCAATTCTACCATACGGCCGTTCAGATATAAAAAACCTAAATGTATTTTTAGATTGGGGTAGCGCTCTTGGAGTATGCGGGCAGCTTGCCGCATATCCGGATATTGGTGTTTGAGCTGCTCGGCTGAGGGCAATTCTCCCAGAGCATAAGCGCCGCAGTCTTCGTGGTGAAGGAGATAGACCTCCTCAATTTGGTGAAGCTTAATGGACTTTTCTACTAAATCGAGCTTACCTTCCGGTACAAAGTTACGACTGGCTCCGGGAAGAGCTATATAGTCGTAGTTGCCTTGCAACCCTTTGGCTTCAAGCCATGCGGTTATTGGACGTTGGATGCGGAAGTCCATACAGGTTAATACGCAGGCTTGGCAGCGGGCCATTTGGTATACCACCTCCGGAGATAATTATAACTTATAGGCCTAAATGGAGGGAAGCCGGTTAAAAATCTATTCAGAGGAGAGGTGAGAGGGAAACCTTAAAGAGATGTTGTCTGGTGTAAAATCTTCAAGGATTTTATCTTGGTGACGAGTTAATATGATGGAAGAACATGCACATGGGAGGGGGACAATAATGATAAGGAGCAGGAGATACTGGTCGGTTGCGCTGGCTTTGGTGTTTATTTTGTCGCTGGCGTTGCCTGCCTGGGCTGCGCCGGGAAATGCCTTTGGGCAATACAAAAAGCAGTATGCGGAGCAGGTACAGTCCCAGTGGCAAGCACAAGTGCGGGAACAGGAGCAAGAGCAGGAACAAGAGCAGGAAGGCAAATCCCAGTTGCAAGAGCAAGTCCAGGGACAAGAACAAGAGCAGGAGCGAGAGCGAGAGCAGGAACGCGAACGGGAAGGGCAAAAGGCCTACAGGTATTTTTGGAAGTATAAGGAACAGCGTTTCAGTGTTACCGAAAAGGTATATAAGGGGATAGACAATGCTCTGCAGCATGTGAAGAACCCTTGGGCCAGGGCGGCTCTGGAGGCCGTACGGGAGGGGAAGAGCGTAGCGGAAGCCGTGTATGAGGCCAAACAGCAATTTCCTCTGGGGAAAGGACCGGAGGAGATCGGCGGAGCGGCTCAGGAGCTGGAGGAAGCCGTGGACCAGGATAAATCGCTCGATGAGCTGAGCCGGGCTATTTTGAAGAAACCGGTGGCCGCGATGTATGTAGAGGCAGGCCAACTTAACAAGGCGCGGGAGCTGCTGGAAGGGATTTTGAGTACCACGGGCGGAGATGAGGAGGCCTATGAACAATTGGATAGAGTTTTCGCGGCCGCCGGCGATTTGCAGGTGAAAGTGTTTTTCCGAGGGCAACCGTTGGTCTTTGATGTGGCCCCGCGGGTGGAAGGCGGTCGGGTGATGGTGCCTATAAGGAAGCTGGCGGAAAGCCTTAACGCGACGGTTTCCTACGATGAGGGGCTAGTTACCATCCGGCGAGAGGGTATAGAGTTGAAGCTTAGAATCAACACACGGGAAGCCCTGATGAACGGCAAGCAGATTACTCTAGATGTTCCGGTACGGGTGGAGGAAGGCCGAACCTTGGTGCCCTTGCGTTTTGTGAGTGAACAACTCCGGGCTAAGGTGCGCTATTTTGGAGGCAGCAATTTGATAGCGGTGGATGAACAGTGAGGCCTTCTATGGCCCGTCAAGAACCGAGAGCCGGGTACCGGCCAGATTAAGGTTGTAGAGGAAAACTTAGCAGGAGCCCCGCTTTAGAGGCGGGGTTTTTCTGATGCGGTAGCAGTCGAGGCACTCCCGAGTTTGAGCCCTTCCTGCTCCGAGGGCGGAGCTCCTGATGTATCCCCGGTTTTCCTTCTAGGCCCGCTGGACTTTCGCTGCTTAGAAGGCCGGGTTACGGGTATCTGACCATTGGAGAAGGTGAGTGCTAGAAAAAGGCTCGAGAGTTTGTTACACTAGTGGTAAAGCTACCCCGAAAATAGCTCTCGGTTATTTTCATCCTCCTGCTGATGCCGCACCAGCGGCATGAGTGTCTACCACAGAAAATAGTCCTTGGCTATTTTCATCTTTCTGCTGGTGCCGCAGCGGCGGCATGGGGGTCTACTCCGAAAATAATTTTAGCCCTTTTCCTCCTTTTACTGGTGTCCTTTTATATTGGTGCCGGGGTAGCGGCCTGAGGCTCTACTCCGAAAATAGTCCTGACTATTTCGCTCTCTGGCGGTGCTGCGCTAGGCGCATAAGGGGCTTACCTGAAATCTATTTTTATGGAGGGGCGGAATTGAGAGCGACGGAAAGAAGGGAGAAGATACTGGATATTTTGCGCCGGGGGGAGCCGGTCACGGGCGCGGAGCTGGCCCGCCGGCTGGGTGTGAGCCGGCAGGTGATAGTGCAGGATGTGGCTCTGTTGCGGGCCGGGGGCAGCGGTATTTTGGCTACCCCCCAGGGATATCTTTTGCCGGCTTCCGAGGAGGTCTTTAAAAGAACCTTTGCTTGTCGGCACGATCTGCGGGGGCTGGAGAAAGAGCTTCTCTTGATTGTGGATCACGGTGGTAAAGTGCTGGATGTGGCGGTGGAACATCCCCTTTACGGGGAACTCCGGGGGTATCTCATGCTCTCCTCCCGACGGGAGGTGTACGAATTTATCGATAAGCTTAAGCGGAGCGGGGCTAAACCGCTGTATACGCTGACGGGCAGCGGGGTGCATCTCCATACGGTGTCGGCGGCCAGTGAAGCTGTTTTGAAAGTTATCGGGCAGGCTTTGGCGGAGGCGGGGATACTTTTGGAATAAAATACGGGAGGAAAATCGTAAGAAAATTGAAGTACAGAGAAAAAGTGTCAAGTAACAGAGAAGAAGTTGACGGGCTGCGCGGGCAGCCTTATAATTGGCTTAAAGGTGTCAAGACATCTGTTATGACTTTTTCCGGAGTTTACCCGGTGCTTCCGAAACAAGTATGATTTTCCGGCGGTTGAAGCTTTGCCCCTCAAGATTTCTTGGCCTGGAGGGGAGGGGAAAATCGAGAATGATTACAGGCTTTAGCCCACAAGCACTTGTCAAGTTTTGCTTCGGAAGCACTGTTTACCCGGTGGGAGGGAAAGAACGGTGGAGGAGCTTATAAAAGAGATAGAGGCGCTTAAAAAGGAACGACGGGCGGTTATCTTGGCGCACAATTACCAGCAGAGTGCGGTGCAGGATATTGCAGATTTTGTAGGAGATTCCCTGGCTTTAAGCCGCTATGCGGCGGAGAGCGAGGCGGAGGTTATAGTTTTGGCCGGAGTGCGGTTTATGGCCGAAAGTGCGAGTATTTTGGCGCCGGGGAAGACGGTACTTTTGCCGGATGCCTTTGCCGGGTGCCCGCTGGCGGACAGCGTGGAGGTAGAGGCTTTACGCCGGGAAAAGGCCCGATATCCGGATGCCGCGGTGGTATGCTACGTCAATTCTCCCGCCTCCGTCAAGGCGGAAAGCGACATCTGTTGCACCTCTAGCAATGCGGTAGAGGTGGTACGATCCCTTCCCCACCGCCGCGTTCTTTTTGTACCCGACCGCAATTTGGCCAGCTTTGTGGCGCGCTTTACGGATAAGGAGATTATCCCCTGGGACGGTCTATGCCTTACTCACTACCGGGTGACTTTGGAGGACCTGGAGGAGGCCAAAGCGGCTCACCCTCAAGCCCGGGTTTTGGTTCATCCGGAATGCCGGCCGGAAGTAGTAGAGGCTGCGGATTTTGTGGGCAGCACGGGCGCTATCCTTAAATTCGTCCGGGAAAGCGAGGCCGAAGAGTTTTTGATAGGGACGGAAATGGGGATAATCCACCGGCTGGAGTTGGAAAATCCGGGCAAGAAGTTTTACCTTCTGTCGCCGGGATTAATATGTCCTAATATGAAGCTCACTACTTTAGCCAAGATAGCTCAATGTCTGAAAGATATGCGACCCGTGATCCGCGTGCCGGAAGAGATTCGTGTGCGCGCCTATGAGGCCCTGGAGCGTATGTTGAAGGTGGCATGAGACATGGGTCCTGTGCCGCGCTATTTGGTCAATTTCGACTTAAGGCGTTTGCCGCAGGAAGAGACTGACGTTTTGGTTATAGGGAGCGGTATCGCCGGGCTTTTTACGGCGCTGAAGGTGGCGGAGCGCTATAGGGTGACCGTGGTGACCAAGGAGGACCCGGAGGAATGTTCCACGGATCTAGCCCAGGGGGGTATTGCGGCCGTGATAAGTGAGGCGGATTCGGTGGAACTGCACATGAGAGATACTTTAGAGGCCGGGGCGGGCTTAAGCGATCCTGAAGCGGTGAGGGTTTTGGCCGAAGAGGGCCCCCGGCGCGTGCGGGAGCTCATGGAGTGGGGCATTGCCTTCGACCGGGAGGAAGGCCGGCTGGCCTTGGGCCGGGAGGGAGCGCATAGCTGCGCACGTATACTCCATGCCGGCGGTGATGCTACCGGAGCGGTTATATGGCGGGGCTTGGCTGCCAGGGCGGCGGCTGAAGCCAATATTCGTCTGTTGCCCCGGACCATGGCTTTGGACCTCCTGGTGGAAGAAGAGCGGTGCTTAGGGGCTTTGGTGCTGCGCCCGGATAAATCGTTGGGCGCTATTCTGGCCCGGGCTACGGTGCTGGCCAGCGGCGGTGCCGGGCAGCTTTATCCGGTAACCACCAACCCGGCAGTGGCTACGGGTGATGGTGTGGCTATGGCTTACCGGGCCGGGGCCGAAGTTATGGATCTGGAATTCTATCAGTTTCACCCCACGGCGCTGGTTCACCCGGCAGCCCGCGGGTTTCTGATTACCGAAGCTGCGCGCGGGGAAGGCGCTGTCTTGCGCAACAAGGCCGGGGAGAGATTCATGCTCCGGTATCACCCACTGGCCGAGCTGGCACCCAGGGACGTGGTGGCCAGGGCTATAGCCCAGGAGATGGCCTCCTGGGGTACGGAAAGCGTTTTTTTGGATTTCACCCACCTGGATGCCGAGCGGGTGAGGCGGAGGTTTCCCACTATTGTTTCGGTTTTGGGCCAACTGGGGCTGGACCTCCGTCGGGACTGGGTACCGGTAGCCCCGGCGGCCCATTATTTTATGGGCGGCGTGCGCACCGACCTTGACGGTCGTACTAACCTGGAAGGGCTCTATGCCGGCGGAGAAGTGGCCTGCACGGGCGTCCACGGAGCCAATCGTTTGGCCAGCAATTCCTTGCTGGAAGGGATAGTTTTTGGGGGGCGGATAGCCAGGGATATTATGGACCGGGATTGGGGAGGGTTTGCCCGTCCTCGTTTGGTTTACAAGGAGCTGGGCGAGGACGCCGGGCGGAAGGCAGGCGAAGTGATAGCGTCTATACAGCGGATCATGCAGAAGGGTGTAGGCTTGATACGGGAAGGGGCGGGTCTCAAGGAGGCGGCCGAAGCCCTGGAACGTTTTTGGTTCGGGTGGTATGGGCCGGTCCGCGAGCGCCGGGCGGCCGAGGCGGGCAATATGTTGCTGGTGGCGCGCCTTATGGTGGAAGGAGCGCTTTGGCGGCGGGAGAGCAGGGGAGCGCATTATCGCCGGGATTACCCTGTGCCTGATCCCGCTTTTCGGAAGCGCCTGGTTCTGGTCCGAGGAGCAGAGCCGCGGGAGATAGCTGTGCCGGCAGAATAGAGCCCTGGAGCCGACTTTTTTGTGGAGGGTGGCCTTATGCTGAATATGCTGGAGGTTGCCGACATAGTGCGGCGAGCCTTGGAGGAGGATCTGGGGGCCGGAGATATAAGCAGCGCTTACTTGTTCGGCCCGGAAGACAGGGGTCGGGCGGAAATTGTGGCCCGCCAGGAAGGGATTTTGGCCGGGCTGCCGGCGGTGGAGCTCACTTTCAGGCTGGCTCCACCCGGCTGCACCCTTATACCTTTGGCGAGGGAAGGAAGCCGCATCGAAGCGGGACAGGCAGTGGCCCGGGTGGAGGGGCCGTTGCTGGCCATTTTGGGGGGCGAAAGGGTGGCGCTGAATTTTCTTCAACGCCTCTCGGGCATTGCTACTCTGACGGCCCGTTATGTGGAACGAGTAAAGCCTTATAAGGCTAGAATCTGCGATACCCGTAAAACTGCGCCGGGCTTGCGGCTGCTGGATAAGTACGCGGTGCGCCTGGGTGGCGGTGTGAATCACCGCTGGAATTTGGGAGACGCGGTATTGCTTAAGGACAACCACCTCAAGGCTGCCGGAGGCATTATTCCGGCGGTAGAAAAAGTGCGGCGTCATATACCTCTGACCACTAAGATAGAAGTGGAAGTGGAAAATCTGGAGCAAGTAGCCGAAGCTCTGGAGGCGAAGGTGGATATAATAATGTTGGACAATATGTCTCTGTCGGACATGCGCCGGGCTGTAGCCCTGATCGACGGGAAGGCCCTGGTAGAGGCTTCGGGCGGCATTACTTTGGAGCGGGTGGCAGAAGTAGCGGCAACCGGTGTGGATTTTATTTCCGTCGGGGCGCTAACCCATAGTCCACCGGCTCTGGATTTCAGCCTGGAGCTGCTGTGAGCCACGTGGGAGTTGTATTTGTTATGGTGCCTTTATGGCGGGGAAGGGTGGTTAACTTAATTTAATGCCGATATATGCAATGCCGATATATGCTGAGAGCGCCCGTAGGAGGTTGGGGTCTTTACAGGAAAGGTGTTTAATTTAGTGCCGATATATGGAACGAAGAAGGATCAGGTGAAGAAACGGCGAAATAATATACTCGGTCAGACCAGAGAAATCTATACTTAATAAGCAGAGGAGGCTTGATAATTGATGTCTTGGGACCCCACGCAATTGGCCGACTGGCAGATTTCCCTGGAAGCGGAAAAAAACATGCCGAGGCCGGAAGAAGTGCCGGACAAACTGGGGCTTAAGAAGGATGAGGTTATTCCTTACGGCAGACTTTGTCGCCTGGACTACATGAAGATCCTGGAACGGCTTAAGGATAGACCGGACGGGAAATACATCGAAATAACGGCCGTTACACCTACCCCCTTGGGCGAAGGCAAGACTACTACTACCCTGGGGCTTATCGAAGGTCTGGCCAAACGCGGCAAAAATGTGGGCGGCTGCATCCGCCAACCTTCCAGCGCGCCCACCTTCAATATTAAGGGTACGGCGGCTGGCGGCGGCAATGCTCTTTTAATACCTATGACCGAGTTTTCGTTAGGGCTTACGGGTGATATTAATAACATAACCAATGCTCACAACCTTATGATGGTGGCCCTTACGGCCCGTATGCAGCATGAAGCCAATTATACTGATGAGGAGCTGGCCAAGCGAGGTTTACGCCGCCTTAATATTCACCCCAAGAAAATTGAACAGAGATGGGTGATGGATCTCGGAGCCCAAGCCCTGCGCAATATAGTTATCGGGCTGGGCACGGAGATGGACGGTTTTACCATGCAGTCGGGCTTCATGGTGAGCGTGGCCTCCGAGGTTATGGCCATTCTGGCTATGGTGCGCGATCTGAAGGAGCTCAGGGAGAGCTTGGGCCGGATTATTGTGGCCTATGACCGGCAGAACAACCCCATTACCACGGAGGACCTCGAGGTCGCCGGAGCCATGTGCGCCATTATGCGCGAATCCTTGAATCCGACCCTCTGCTGGACGGCGGAGTATCAGCCGGTAATGGTCCATGCAGGTCCCTTTGCCAATATCGCGGTCGGACAGTCGTCGGTCATCGGGGACCGCATCGGGCTCAAGATGTTCGACTATCATTGTACGGAGAGCGGCTTCGGAGCCGATATCGGCTTTGAAAAATTCGTTAACGTAAAGTGCCGCCACAGCGGCCTGAAGCCGAATGTATCGGTTATCGTGACTACCGTCAGAAGCATGAAGATGCACGGTGGCGGACCGCCTGTGGTGCCCGGCCGGCCGCTGGACGAAGCTTATACCAAGGAGAATCTGGCCCTCCTGGAGAAAGGCCTGGAAAACCTGCTGCACCACATAGGCATTGTGAAGAAATCGGGCATCAAACCGGTAGTGTGCGTCAACAGTTTCCCCACCGATACCGAAGAAGAGCATAAACTGGTGCGCCGCTATGTGGAACAGGCCGGTGCGCGCTGCGCCGTCAGCAACCACTGGCGGTATGGCGGGGATGGAGCTCTAGAGCTGGCGGACGCGGTTATCGACGCCTGCCGGGAAGAAGTGGACTTCAAGTTCTTCTATCCTATGGAGATGCCCTTTATGGAGCGTGTAGAAACGATTGCCCGGGAGGTATACGGTGCCGACGGCGTTCACTGGTTGCCTGCGGCCCAGGCCAAGGCCAAGATGCTCCAGGAGAAGTATCCCGACTTCTACACTATGATGGCCAAGACGCATTTGAGCTTGAGCGACGACCCGAACCTCAAAGGGGTGCCCAAGGGTTGGACGCTTACGGTGAGGGATGTGCTGGTCTTCGCCGGTGCCAGGTTCTTGGTTCCCGTATGTGGAGACATCAGATTGGTTCCCGGTACTTCCTCTGACCCGGCCTTCAGAAGGATCGATGTGGATGTGGAGACCGGCGTGGTAAAGGGGCTGTTCTAGGCCAGAACGAATGTCGGGCCGGAAGGCTGACGAGCAAAGGCGGACAAGCAAAGTGCTCGAGAGGTAGTTTGCTGGTGGTATACACTTGGGCACGCGGGGAAGCTGATAGGGAAAATGCTCGAGGGGGCGGTGGCCGGGCAGGTACCTGCCACCGTTCCTTGTTTAACCTAAGATTAACCGGTTCCTAATGTATTTTTAACCGTGTACAGTTATATTAACGAGTAGGAGCGATAACATTCTCCTTGTCGCTGATGATTTTAACCGAATTCAGCAGGCCAATCGAGATATTTAGGTTGCGCTTTCTAAGTAGGGCCGGTTATTACAGGAATAGCCTCTAGTTATATTTCCATAAAGCGGTTATACCTCCGGACATAGTTGGTTAGTACGAAAATAAACCCTATTTTCATGCGTTGTTGTGCCTCCCGGGCATGGCCGGTTAGTATGAAAATAGAACTATTTTCATGCATGGGTGTGCCGGGCAGGTGTGGCCGGTATGAAAGGTTAGTAGGCAAATATTCGAAAGCTAAGCGTACCCGAAAACCGACTAAAAGGGAAGAAAGGCGATATGGGTAAACCCAAAATTCAGGTAAAGAATTTAAACTTTTATTATGGCCCTACCCGGGCGCTCAAGGATATTAGTTTGACCATCCAGGAACATCATGTTACGGCTCTTATCGGGCCTTCGGGGTGTGGAAAGTCCACTTTTTTACGTACCTTGAATCGGTTAAATGATTTGATAGAGAACAGCCATCTGTCGGGTGAGGTCCTGCTGGATGATAAAAATATTTATGACCCTGACGTGGATGTCATTTTGTTGCGCAAACGAGTAGGTATGGTTTTTCAAAAACCTAACCCCTTCCCCATGTCCATCTATGATAACGTGGCCTATGGTCCCCGGGTTCATGGTATAAAGAAGAAAAAGCAGTTGGACGAGATTGTGGAGAGAAGCTTGAAGGCTGCTGCCCTGTGGAACGAGGTGGCCGATAGACTAAAGCAGTCGGCCTTGAGCCTTTCCGGGGGGCAACAGCAGCGGCTCTGCATCGCCCGTTGCCTGGCGGTGGAACCGGAAGTGATCCTCATGGATGAGCCTTCTTCGGCTTTGGACCCCGCTTCCACGCTCAAAATAGAAGAGCTGGTTCTGGAGCTAAAAGAGAGGTATACCATAGTTATCGTAACCCATAATATGCAGCAGGCAGCGCGGGTTTCCGATACTACGGCCTTTTTCTTAAATGGCGAAATAGTGGAGTGCGATGAGACGGACGTTATTTTTACCAGACCGCGGGACCAGAGGACCGAAGATTACATTACCGGACGGTTCGGTTAAAGGGAACAGCAGGGGTCGGTCGGGAAGCGACATAGCAGAAGCGACATGGTAGGTTCGAGGGCAGGATTAAAGTATACAATATTCATAAAAAATACGCGGTGACATATCAGACGAGGTGAAATATAATATGGGTTATAATAATATTGAGGAAAACGCAAGGGGAGAAGGGGTTATGGCAGGTCTTACCCGGCACAGTTTTCACCAGTCCCTAGAAAGTTTACAGCAGGAGATCCTGCGCATGGGTAGTATAGTAGAACAGGTAATAGCTAAAGCGGTAGAGAGCCTGGCCAAGCTGGATGCTAGAATAGCCAATGAAGTAATAGATGGGGATAAAGTTGTGGATGAGCTGGAATTGCAGATTGAAAACCAGTGCTTAAGGCTTATCGCCACTCAGCAGCCTATGGCCAAGGATCTGAGGAAGATTGCCGCCGGCTTTAAGATCATCACCGATCTGGAACGGATAGCAGATTATTCAGTAGATATTGCTCGCGTGGCCAACCGAATTATTGCAACCGGTCAGCCCTTGATTAAGCCTCTGATCGATATTCCGCGTATGGCGGAGCTGGCTCAAAATATGGTGAAACAGGCCCTAGACGCTTATGTTCACGGAGATGTGAGCCTGGCTTATGAGGTGGCGAAAGCGGATGACCAAGTAGATCATTTGCATAATCAGATCTTTCGCGAGCTGCTGGTCTTTATGATGGAAGATCCTAAGACCATAACCCAGGCCACTTACCTTCTCTTTGTCAGCCGTTACCTGGAACGCATTGCCGACCATGCCACCAATATTGCGGAAGAAGCTATTTATCTGGAAACGGGCGAGAGGAAAGAATTGAATGATTGAAGCGGGGCGGTGCCCCGCTTTTTAGTTTAATGGCGGGCAAGAAGCTCAGGGGGGAGCATTTTGTGGGCCTGCACCAGAAAAGCGTTCAGCAAAGCAACGGTTGCTACCAGAGCCGTGGCCAGGCCGAAAAGGAAAGAAGTTCCGTAGTTTAGGGCCATGCCGAAGGCAGGAGGGCCGAGGGCTACGCCCAAAAAGCGTAGGGAACCGTATAAGCAGGTGATGGCGCCGCGCTCCGAGGCGGCGGCAGCGCTGGTAATAAGGGTGTTCACCGCGGGCAGAACGGCTCCTGTGCCCACTCCCAGGATGTTCAGTGCCAGGAAGGATATATAAAGTGGAGGGCGCAAGCCCATGATTCCCAGAGCCAGGCCGGTTAAAGCCAAACCCGCAATTATGCTCATTTTGAGCAAATGACCGGCCTTTTTTTGCAGGTAACTGCCGGAAAGGTAGGAAGTTAAGGCCATAGCGGCTACCGGCAGGGCGATTATCAAGCCCACTTTTAATCCGCTCATGCTGTAACCGGCTTCGAGAAAATCGGCCACCAGACTTAAAACCCCGAACAAAATAAAAAGGACTACCATACCGGCCAGAAAGCAGGCTAGAAGACTCCCGCCTTTGGTCTGAAAGATCTCCCTTAAGTTGGAGAAATAGGCGCTTGAGGTTTTCTGTTCGCCTCGGGCGCGTGGGGGCTCGTTTACGGCCAGCCACACGGCCAGCCCTACGGGTATGGCTAGCAGTCCGTAAATATAGAAGGGAGTATACCAGCTAATAAGTCCCAGGAGCGCGCCGGCGATGGGGCTTATTACTTTTCCCAGGCCGTTGGAGGCTTCCAACAAGCCCAGGGCTTTGGCCCGCTCTTTGCTTTGAAAGATGTCACCTACCAAAGCCATGGCGAGCTGGTAAGTCCCCCCGGCACCTATCCCTTGAAGAATTCGGCTGCCGAGGATGAAATAATAAGGGTGGGCGAGGAAGGAACCCGCTGCTCCGGCCAAGAGGCCGCCGCTTCCGTAAAGGATTAGGGCAGGAGACATGATCGCCTTGCGGCCGAAGCGGTCGGACAGAAATCCGGCAAAGGGGATGGTAATCCCTGCGGGCAGGGAAAAAGCGGTGATAAAAAGGCTGACTTGGAACAGGGTGACGTCCATAGCTTCTTTCATTTTGGGCAGCAGGGGTACCAGCATAGAATTACCCAACACCATGATAAAGGGCACGGCGCACAAAATAGCAAAGGGGAGCCACATAGAAGATTGCAAGGGTAATCACCTCTTTACTAGTCTATTTTTTCCCGCGCCGGGCAGGAACATTTGTGGGATAAAATTCCAGGGTTTTGCCGGGCAGCGGAGTTGGGGGTTTTTGTACCCCTTTGCCCCTTTGGGGAATAAAGTAAACAGGAGAAAAAATTTAGGGAGAGTCTAGAGAGGGAGGCGAGAGACCAAATGCCAAAAGGGGATATTAAAAATAGGGGTTGGCAGGATCTTTTAGATTTTCCGCTTCCGGGGCGAGAGCAGAAGCCCCGGCATAAGGGCCTTACTATGGTTATAGATAAGGGAATGGGCCTGACCCAGCTCCATGACCTGCTGGGGGTGGCCGCACCGTACATCGATTTCATAAAGTTGGGTTTTGGTACTTCGGTATTCTATCCTGTGGACCTGCTCAGGGAGAAGATTCGTCTGGTGCGCTCCTATGGCATCGATATTTTCCCGGGTGGTACTTTTCTAGAAGTGGCTGTGCTCCAGGGGAAGCTGGAGCTATATTTGCAGACGGCCAAGGAAATGGGCTATACTTTTGTAGAAGTTTCTGACGGGACTATACCTATGAGCCAGGAGGTACGCCGCCACGCCATCCACCGGGCCCGCGAGCTGGGCCTGGGTGTGGTCAGCGAGGTGGGGAAAAAGGATGCCCGTGACCGAGTGGAGGAAACGGCTATCCTGGCGCAGATCCGCCAGGACCTCCGGGACGGCGCTTATAAGGTGATTGTGGAAGGACGGGAGTCGGGGAAAGGGGTGGTGATCTTCGATGACAGCGGGGCCGTGAAGAAGCAGGAGTTGGAAGCTATGGTAGCGGGCATTGAACGTCTGGAAGATATTATCTGGGAAGCACCGCACAAACAACAGCAGCAGGAGTTGATTTTGCGTTTCGGCCCGAATGTCAACCTGGGCAATGTGCAACCGCAAGACGTGCTGGCTTTAGAGGCCCTGAGGGTGGGATTGCGGGGCGACACTCTAAGGGCTACTTTAAAAGCTGCAATTTCTTGACTCAGCAGCAGGAATCCACTAGCGACGCGGAGAATTACAATTAATCCTGGGGTTCGCTTCCCGGGGTGGCGGGCTCCGGGTTAAAACGGGTGGCCCAATGTGGAGGGGTTAAGTTGGAACTGGAAGTTTTTTGCACTATAAACGGGGCTACTGATGACGGCCTGAACGGTAAAACGGTTATTATTGTCGATACTCTGCGGGCTACTACTACCATTGCTACTGCCCTGGAAGCAGGCTGTCTGGAGATAATACCGGTGCTTACTCCGGAAGAGGCCATTGAGATGCGAGAGCGGTTGGGCGATGAGCGGGTACTTTTAGGCGGGGAGCGAGGAGCGGTAAAGATTCCGGGCTTTGATTTAGGTAACTCTCCTCTGGAGTACACGCCGGAAGTGGTACAGGGGAGGAGAATAATCATCACTACTACCAACGGAACTCGGGCCATCAAAAGGGCGGCTGGAGCCAGGTTGCCGCTCTTGGCCGCCCTGGTGAATGCCCCGGCCGCCGCGGCCGCAGCCGTGGAAGCCGGGGGAGACGTGACCATACTTTGTGCCGGTACTAGAGATCATTTTTCTCTGGAGGATTTTTTGACCGCCGGACTTTTGGTCAGCGAGCTGGAAAAGCGCGGCGATTATGTTTTGCGCGACGGAGCCTGGGCCGCCCGCGAGCTTTACCGTACTTATAAAGATAATTTGGCGCAGACTTTAAAGAATAGCCTCCATGGGCGACAGTTGTTGGAACTAGGTTTTGAAGCCGATTTGGATTACAGCACTCAGGTAGGGGTGCTGGTTTCTGTGCCTTATTACAGCGGCGGGCTGATAAGGAGATATGGATAATAAGTCGATAAGTAGCGGAGATTCTTTGTAAGATTAGACGCCTATGCCGCTACCGCGACACCAGCAGAAGGATGAAAATAGCTAAGGACTATTTTCGGGGTAGCCCCTCATGCTGCTAAGGCAGCACCAGCAGAAGGAGGAAAATAGCCGAGGACTGTTTTCGGGGTAGGGTATATTATTTGCGGACTATTAGGGCAGCAGGAAAGCATATAATGGATTCCGGAGCATACTCGCTTGAGGAGACAGTTCATGAATGCGTCAACCTTAATACTGCTGCTTATTATGATTTTAGGCATATTAGGCCGTTCCAACGTGATAGCAGCAGCGTCGGCTATTTTACTGCTGTTGCAGTTTACCGACTTTCAGAGGTTTTTCCCACTACTGGAGCGCCGGGCTCTGGAGGTGGGCCTTATTTGTCTGGTGGTTTCCGTGCTCATACCTTTTAGCTCCGGCCGGGTAACACCGGTCGAAATAGGACGTTCTTTCATAAGTTGGCGCGGTATTATCGCCGTGGTGAGCGGTATAATTGCTACCCATTTGAACTACCGGGGCTTGGAATTGCTCCAGCGGTACCCGCATATGATGATCGGTATGATTTTGGGGTCTATCCTTGGTGTGGCTTTTTTTGGCGGTATTCCGGTAGGCCCGCTGATGGCGGGGGGGATTGCCGCGCTGCTGGTGCAACTGGTGGCCGTCTTTAAATGAAGCCGATGACGTGAGGCGCATAATGTGTAGGAATTGAGGATAGCCTAAATACCAAACTATTACTTTTGTCAGTCAAAGAGGTGGACCCAGTGTGTAGCCGGATAGACCTGCCGGATTGGACCAAGGAAACTCCTCAACCCGCCGCCACTCCCCATCCTGCAACTTCACCGCCGGAGTTGCCCGAACGGATAGAAGAGCCTGCAGAAAATCCCCACCGAGGGGATTTTCTTGTTATAATAATGGTAAGCTAACCAGGAAAGGGGAAAATCGATCGTGCGCCGGAAAATAACCTTACCGCAGTTGCAGGAAATGAAGGCCAGAGGAGAAAAAATCACTATGGTCACCGCTTATGACTATCCTTCAGCCCTAATGGCCGATCGTGCGGAGATAGAGATGATTCTGGTAGGAGATTCCCTGGGGATGGTAGTACTGGGATATGAAAGTACCGTCCCCGTCACTATGGAGGATATGCTGCACCATACTAGAGCTGTAGTGCGCGCCAAGCCCTCCTGCCTGGTGGTAGCGGATATGCCTTTTTTATCCTACCAGGTGAATGTCAGTGAAGCCGTGCGCAATGCCGGCAGGCTGGTTCAGGAAGGGGGAGCGGATGCCGTTAAGTTAGAAGGTGGGCGGGCAGTGGTGGATAAAGTAAAGGCCATCGTAGAAGCGGGTATTCCGGTTATGGGGCACCTGGGCCTTACACCCCAATCGGCCACCCAACTGGGAGGCTTCCGGGTGCAGGGCCGGGAGGAGGAGACGGCCCGGCGTATAAGGGAGGACGCTGAACTTCTCCAGGAAGCAGGCGCCTTTTCCGTGGTGTTGGAGTGTATACCGGCCGAGCTGGCCCGAGATATTACCTCCCGGTTGGCCATACCCACTATCGGGATCGGCGCCGGGCCCCATTGTGATGGTCAGGTGTTGGTTTACCACGACCTGTTGGGCCTGTTTGACCGCTTCCGGCCTAAATTTGTCAAGCAGTATGCCCGTTTGGGTGAGGAGATTGTGCGCGCTCTGAGCCAATACCGCGAAGAGGTGCGCGCTGGAGCCTTCCCGGGGGAGGAACATGCTTATTGATAAATTATCTGGACCTGCTCTTGCTGGGAGGACTGATCTGGGGCGCCTGGCGAGGGTATCGCCGGGGCCTTATTAACCTGGCAGCGGGAGTGTTGGGTTACTTAGTAGGTTTGCTGGTGGCTCTCAATGGGGCGGGACCTCTGGCCCGTCTGTTCGATGAGCAGTGGAAGGTTACCGCCCGAGCAGGGGCGTGGGTGGCTGCTCACTTACCGCTGCCACGGTTAGTATTGGACCAGGAGTTAAGTATCCCGGCCATAAAGCAAATGGATAGTCTGGTGGCCGGCTGGCCCTTACCCGGCTCCTTAAAAGCCGGCCTCCTCACCTATTTGGTCGACGCCCGGGGAAAGGATTTGACCTTGGGAGAGGCTCTGGGAGGAGTGCTGGTCTTTTGGCTGCTGAAAATAGTGGCGGCGCTTTTTCTGTTTTATTTCAGCCTTTGGCTGTTGCGCCGCTGCGGCAACTGGGCGAGCCGGGGTTGGGGGTTCACTCCTTGGGGCTTAAATCGCCTTTTAGGCTTAGCCTTGGGCGTGGGGAGTCAGGCTTTGTATCTTTCCCTGTTTTTGGGCCTGGTGGACCTGGGGCTGAAAAAGGGGCTGATAGTGCAGTTTCCTTTTTTGGAGTGGGCGGCCCGGCAGCTTACGGGTTCTCAGTTGGCCCCGCCTTTGTTAGACCTTTTCTTTTGGCTGGAAGGTTTGCTAGACAGACTGTTTTAGGAGGCGAATACCGTGAATGAAGAAGCGAAAAAGTTACAGGCCAAATTGACCTTGCCGGAAAAGAGTGCCTGGGAAAGGCTAACCCCCGGGGAAAAAGAGGCGGTGTTTAGTTTCTGCGAAGGTTATAAAGTTTTCTTGAGCCGGGCTAAGACGGAAAGGGAAGCAGCCCGTCTGGCGGTGCAGGCGGCGCGGGAAAAGGGGTTTGTTTCCCTGGCCGGCCTTCCTACAGGCCAAAGCTTAGTGCCCGGGACCAAGTTCTTTATGGAATGGCGCCATAAGGTGGCCATACTGGGGGTGGTGGGTCAGGCTCCCCTGGACCGGGGGCTGCGCTTGGTGGGCGCTCATATTGATGCGCCGCGTTTAGATCTTAAGCCCATGCCCCTTTACGAGCAGGCGGGTCTGGCCATGTTCAAGACTCACTACTACGGGGGTATAAAGAAATACCAGTGGACGGCCCTGCCGCTGGCCCTGCACGGTATAGTTATTTTACGGGATGGGAGTAGAAAAGAGATTGTCATAGGGGAGGATCCTGCGGATCCCGTTTTTAGCATCAGCGACCTTTTACCTCATCTGGCCAAGCAGCAGATGAAGAAAAATATGGAAGAAGCCATTGACGGTGAAGATCTGAACCTGGTGGTGGGAAATATACCTTACGCCGGGGAGGAGGTCAAAGAAAAGGTTCGGCTGGCTACTTTGCAACTTTTGAATGAGCGCTATGGCCTGGTAGAGGAAGACCTTATTGTAGCCGAACTGGAGCTGGTGCCCGCCGGTCCGGCCCGGGATGTAGGGCTGGATAGGAGCATGATCGGGGGGTATGGGCAGGACGACCGGGTGTGCGCTTATACGGCTCTTCAAGCGGTTCTGGAGCTCGACGTTCCTCAGCATACGGCTCTGGTAGTCCTGGTGGATAAGGAGGAGATCGGCAGTACCGGAAATACCGGCGCCCAGTCGCGCTTGCTGGAACAGGTGGTGGCCGAACTGGCGGCCCGGGCAGGATACAGAGATTACTTAAGCGTAGGGCGGATTTTGGCCGGTTCCAAAGCTATCTCTGCTGATGTGACGGCGGCCTTGGATCCCACTTATGAGAGCGTCTTTGACAAGCATAACGCTTCGGTGCTGGGGCGCGGGGTGGTACTTAATAAGTATTCCGGTTCCCGGGGCAAGTATGAGGCTAATGATGCCAGCGCTGAGTTTATGGCCGAGCTCCGGGCTCTCTTTAATAATACCGGGGTAATATGGCAAAGCGGAGAACTGGGTAAGGTGGACCAGGGAGGCGGTGGTACCATAGCCAAGTACTTAGCTTATTTCGGTCTGGAGGTAGCCGACTGCGGTCCTGCGCTCCTTTCTATGCACGCTCCTTTGGAGATAAGCAGCAAGGTGGATGTATATATGGCTTACCGCGCTTACCGGTCTTTCTTGCTGAGTTAGGCGGTGCTTTCGAAACAAGTATGTTCTTCCGGTGATTAAAGCTTTGTCTCTCAAGCACTTTTGGGCTACGGGCTTTAGCCCGTAAGTAGTGGCCGAATTTTGTTTCGGAAGCATCTCTAGGCTTTAGGGGGAACAGCAGGTATAAATCTTGAAGTGTCGAAGTATTTATAGGTGTTATAAGTTATAGGTGCTATGAGCACCGGTAAAGTAAAGAATAACCGAAAGGCGGGATGACCTTGGAAACCACCGTAGATGCTCGCGGCTTGCCTTGCCCCCAGCCGGTTATTCACACCAAGAAGGCTTTAGAAACTTTGAAGGATACCGGCGAAGTAATTACTATAGTAGATAATGAAGTGGCACGGGACAATGTAATTAAACTGGCGCGTAGCCTGGATTGTATAGTGGAGGTGGAGCAGCGGGGCGCGGACTATTACATTCACATACGCAAAGAAGGGCTGCCTGCCACTCAGGTCTGTGTGGTTCCGGGGCAGATAGTTATGATAACCTCGGATTCCTTGGGCCACGGCTCGCAAGAGCTAGGGGAAGTGCTCATGCGCAACTTCCTTTACACTTTGACCGAAGGGGAGGTAATGCCGCGGCGGCTGCTTTTCATAAACAGCGGGGTTAAGCTATGTTGTGAGGGCTCGCCGGCTCTGGCCAGCCTCCTGGATTTAGAACAGAGAGGAGTAGAAATATTGGCCTGCGGCACCTGCCTGGATTATTATCAGCTCAAGGAGAAGCTTTGTGTGGGTTCGGTCACCAATATGTACACTATAGTGGAACACCTTATGGCCGCGGAAAAAGTAATTACTCTTTAGGGGGTTCCCGGTTTTGTTCGGGGGCTGGCTAAGAAAGCGGCAAGCAAGAAGGTCGCAAGATCCTAAAGAGCAACTGGCAGAGCGACTAAAGCGCTGCCGGGGAAGACTTCCGAGGGCTTTAAGGAGACTTTTGCGCCACATGGCGGCCGAGGAATCGGCCGAGGTCATTCTCCAGTGCTGGGCGGATTTGAGCCCGGACCTGCGGCAGGAAGTAAAAGCGATAGCTCGGGAGGAAGGGCTGATAGACCACTGGTTGGCCCTTCTGAAAGAGGGCTCTCCGTCGGAACGGGTGGTAGCTGCCGAAATCTTGGGTTTTTTAGGGGAGGGCCGGGTTACGGGCTACCTGTTGGAAGCCCTGGCGGACCGGGAGGCAGCGGTGCAGATGGCGGCGGCCTCGGCCCTGGCTTTTCTGCAGGATGCCCGGTGCCTACCGCCTTTAGTTACGGCACTGGCTGAACCCCGGCGCATTCCGCCGGCAAGAGTGGCCCACATCCTTGCGGCCTTCGGAGCGGAAAGTATACCTTATTTAGTTCGAGCCCTGGAGACCGGCCCGGAAGAGGTAGCTATAAGGGTAATAGAAATTCTAGGGCTTATAGCTCACCCTGACGTTTTACCCCACCTATCACCCTGTCTGCAGTCGCCGTCACCCGCGGTACGGGCGGCTGCGGCGGGCGCTTTGGGTGATACCGGTTTGCAGGAAGCCGGTAAGCACCTCTTGTCGGCCTTAGATGATGCTGAACCCCAGGTGCGAGCCGCAGCCGTCACCTCTCTGGGCCGCCTGCGCTACTCAGAGGCGTATCCGGCTCTGGAAAAAGCCCTCCGGGATCCCGCCTGGGAAGTACGGCTGGCTGCCCGTGCCGCCCTGGAACGTTGGGCGTAATCTCGGTACGGGCTACCCTTTATTGCTCGTAGCCGGTTATAGGAATTTAAGCAATAGCCCTGATCAGGGGGGGAGGCCTTTGGTAGAACTTCATCTGGGAGACATCATAGAGATGCGAAAGATCCACCCTTGTGGTAGTAACCGTTGGGAGATCCTGCGTACGGGAATGGATTTTCGGCTGCGGTGCCTGGGCTGCGGTCGCCTCGTACTCATACCCCGACCTAAGTTGGAAAAGAGCGTCAAGAAGGTCTTATCCTCAGGGGATATAACAAACTATAAATAGGCTGTAAAGTACCTGCTCCCCTATCTGTTTTTGGAGGAGATTAATTTTAATACGCAGCGATTTTAAAAGGAACTATTATATTTTTTCACTAGTGTTGCATAAAGAAAATATAAACTTGTCAAGAGCCATGATGCCCAAA